>JAGBXP010000007.1 GCA_017629215.1 bacterium
CCAAGCTGGAGCACAAGATAAATCAATCATGCTCATAACAGTTTTTAAGTAGTCGTTGCTTTTTGATCTAACTGTAATTACATCGCCTGCTTTAACTAAATATGATGGAATATCTACTTTTTTACCGTTAACTAGAACGTGTCCGTGGTTAACAATTTGTCTTGATTGTTTTCTAGTAATACCAAAACCTGCTCTGAATAAAATATTGTCAAGTCTTGATTCAAGAAGTTGAAGAAGAATTGTACCAGTAACGCCTTTTCTTCTTGCTGCTTCATGATAATATTTAGCAAATTGTTTTTCACTTACTAAATATGTATATCTTATTTTTTGTTTTTCTGCTAAATGTAAAGCATATTCAGAAAGTTTTTTTCTTACTGCACCATGTTGACCAGAAGCAGTTTGTCTCATTGAAGAAGTTAATTTTCTATTAGAGATATCTTTAACTTTCTTGTTTCTGAATAATTTATTAGTTGGTCCTGTATATCTTGCCATTTTATTTTCTCCTTTACTTTTATCGGGCATCTATGGTTTACTCTTTTGGCGAAGTGTAAGCCCCGACTATTTACATACGTTACTCGTGATTAGAGATTGATGAACCGTTCAATACGATTCATAACCATTAAACACGTCTTTTCTTAGGTGGACGGCAACCGTTATGAGGAATTGGTGTTACGTCCTTAATTAATGTAATTTCTAATCCAGCAGATTGAATTGCTCTAATCGCTGTCTCACGTCCTGATCCAGGTCCTTTGATATAAACTTCAACTTTTTTCATACCTTGATCAATAGATTTCTTAGCTACAGATTCAGCTGCAGATTGAGCTGCGAATGGAGTACCTTTTCTAGCGCCTTTAAAACCAGCAGCACCAGCAGTAGCCCAAGCAATAGCATTACCTTGCATATCTGTAGAAGTTACAATTGTATTGTTAAAAGTAGATTGAATATGTACAACCCCTTGCAATACATTTTTCTTTTCTTTTTTCTTTGTAGTTTTTGGTCTTGCCATTTTTCTTTTCCTTTATATTTTATTATTTTATTTCTAGTGTAATGTCTTTCGTGAGCTGCGACCCGTGAAGTGTGAACCGAGCTTATTTTCGATTCACGATTCACGACTCACAATTCACGGATTTTGGATTGCTAATCGCGAATCAAAATCTACTTACTTTTTCTTACCAGCGATAGGTCCAGTCTTTTTACCACGTCTAGTTCTTGCGTTAGTTTTTGTTCTTTGACCTCTGCAAGGTAAACCTCTTTTGTGTCTCATACCTCTATAAGAGTTAATTTCTTGTAGACGCTTAATGTTCATTGCAACTTCACGTCTCAAATCACCTTCGATATTATATTCAGTTAATGCATTACGCAATTCTCTAATATCGTCTTCTGTTAAATCATCTGTTCTTAAGTCTGGAGAAATACCAGTTTTCTCAAGAATTTTTGCAGCTCTAGCAGGTCCTATACCATAAATGTATGTAAGAGCTACTTCTAATCTTTTGTTACGAGGTAAGTCTACCCCTACTAATCTTGCCATGTTTTCTTTCCTTTATTTTCTTTGTACTAATACTTTTTAAACCTTGTATTAGATTTTTGCTTCACGCTTCGCAATCATTCACTTTGTTTTGCTTTGCAAAAGTATCGCTCATTTTGCGTCGCATTACCTCGGCATTCCCTCGCTTAGCTCGGTTAGCCTACGCAAAATCTAACCTTGTCTTTGTTTATGTTTTGGATTTTCACAAATTACTGCAACTCTGCCTTTTCTTTTAATAACTTTGCATTTGTCGCACATAGGTTTTACTGATGATCTTGTTTTCATTTTGTTTTTCCTTTGCTTATATTACTACTACTTATATTCTTTTATCTTATTTAAGTCTGAATGTAATTCTACCTTTTGTTAAATCATAAGGTGTCATTTCAACCTTCACCCTATCGCCTGGAAGAATACGAATAAAGTTCTTCCTGATTTTACCCGAGATATGTGCCAATATTTCATGTCCATTTTCGAGCTTCACCCTGAACATTGCATTTGGCATTGACTCTAAGATAGTACCTTCTATTTCAATTACATCTTTTGCCATTTATTTTCCTCTATTTTCGGCTTTCAATTTAACGCATAATACTGCATCTTATTTAATAATATTTGCTAAATTTCTGTTTGCAAGCGTTTTTATTAGATTTTAGGGTAATATGTAAAATTTTGTAAACGATTGTTTTTATAATATTTAGTTTCATACAACAAATTATAGAGGTTTACTCAATGCATGTTAAATCACCAATTATAAAGCGATTATTTGAATATTTATATCAAATCTTTAATATTATTTTATTAAAAAAACAATCAAATTGAATTATTGCAAAGTCGCTAAATATTCAAGAACTTTTTTTAATGCCTTGCCACGATGAGATATTTTGTTTTTCATCTCCTCGCTTACTTCTGCCATCGTTTGATTTAGCCCATCCACTAGAAAAATTGGATCATAACCAAACCCATTCACACCACGCTGTTCTGTGATTATTGAACCTTCGCATACTCCTAGATAAGAAAATGCAACCTCGCCATCAGGATTAATTAGTGTCATTGCACATTTAAACCTTGCCGTTCTATTTTTCAGAGATTTCATCTCCGTTAATACTCTATCAATCCTTGCTTGTGGAGTATCTGCATATCTTGCAGAATGTATACCAGGAGCTCCATTAAGAGAATCTATACAAAGACCAGAGTCATCAGCTAACACCCAGTTTCTTGATAATTTCCAAGCCTCTCGAGCTTTTATTAAAGAATTTTCCTCAAAAGTCTTACCATCTTCTACTGGATCAAAATCATCAGGTGGTAAAACAAATTCAATATCCAAACCTTCCACCAACAAATTAATTTCCTTAACCTTATGAGAATTAGATGTTGCTAAAACTATTTTCATTACTTATTTCCTCTTTCTAAAAAAGTTCCGTCGATTAATAAAACCAACGGAACCTTCTGTAAATTGACATAACCATTTAATAAAATGGGAAACTCCCTATTTATTAACTTTCTATAACTTCTTCAGATTCTACTGTTTCTTCAACCTCTGGCGTACGAATTGAAGTCTTGTCTGATCCTAAAGCTTTGTCTTTAAATTTTTTAACTTGTCTTGCAGTTTTTTCAGCAAGTAAATCTATGCTTTCGTACATAGAATCAGCAGATTCTTCACATCGAATAACTCCAGAATTAGTCTTACAAGACACTTCGGCAATATGCTTACCAGAAGCAGCTGGGTTTTTAATTACAGAAAGAACTACATCAATGCCAGTGATTTGATCATAATACTCAGCAACCTTGCCGACTTTTTCTTTCACATAAGCTTTAATAGCATCTGTAATTTCAATGTTTTTTCCTGTTACGTGTATATACATTTACACCTCCTAATGCCTACCAATATAATTATACACTATTCTAGAGCTTTTTTAAAGAGTTTGTTCTAAAACTTGTGGTAATTCTACATTAGGTGTGCCTATTGTTCTAACCAATTCTAAAACAGCTGCCTTCATTTGACATTTTTGCGCTGTAGCACTAAAGAAATCACTATAGAAACAACCTTCACAGTTGCAACCTCTTTTATAACATTCTAAAGCTGTTGGAGTCCATCTCTTAACAGCAATAGCTCTTCCCATATCACGACTTTTAAACACTTACTCCTCCAAGCAACAAAATGCTGCTATTTACTTTCTATAAAACTTCCCCAAATCCGATAGGATTTTTCAACTATATTATTATTATATTGACTGAGAGAGCTTTTTCAAGCCATTAAAACATAATTGTAAACACTTTTTTACATATATCAAAACCCTACATTCTACTAACTTTAAGCATAATTAAACATGGCAAATACCCATGCTTACATGACTTAAAGTGAAACAAAACATGAAAACCCATGCTGTTTGCATGTTTGCATGAAGTTAGATATTTATTAAGTTTTGTAAAAATGTTGGCATGGTCTTTAATTTTACATAATTTCGTCTAAAAATTTAAAGCTTTCTATCTTAGAAACTCGCTAACTACATTCAAATATTTAACTAATAAATCATCCTCAATAATTTTTGTTTCATATATCTTAAAAAGCTTAGCGTCTTGTATTCTCAACACATCATCTCCATCAAAACAGCTTTTAGCAGTATTGTCATTAACAATTTTAGGAGCAATAAACTGGTAAATTTCATCAATCAAATTTTCTTTAAGAAAAGCTCCTGCTAATATTCCACCGCATTCAACAAACACAGAATTAATTCCTCTATTTTTATATAGATATCTGAGTAAAGCTTTTAAATCTATATTTCCATCTTTTAGAGACGTATTTTCTTTCGTTGCAATATAAAAATTTCCCTGCTTTAAAATATTCGCAGTTTCGAGTATCCGAGAGTCTTTATCCAATATACACTTGAATTTATGCTCCATTGTTGGATTATCAGCTATGATTGTGTTAGACGATGTCAAAATACAATCAAATTCAGCACGCATTTTATATACTTCTTTTCTTGAATTATCGCAAGTAATCCATTTAGAATCACCCGTTCTCGTAGCAATCTTACCATCCATCGTCGTTGCCGTCTTTAAAACCACATAAGGTAATTCTTCTTTTAGATTTTTAATAAAAACTCTATTCAAAAACTTTGCTTCTTTCTCTAAGACGCCCTCAACAATTTCAATACCAGCATTTTTAAGCCTTGTAATTCCATCAACCTTCGGATTTACATCACGCATTGCTATTACAACTTTTTTTATTTTTTTTTCAATAATCAAATCAACACAAGGTGGAGTCTTGCCAAAATGAGAGCAAGGCTCTAAATTAACATATAAAGTTCCACCCTCAGCTTCATTATTTTTCAGTTTTAACAAAGCATCTCTTTCAGCATGATTCTCACCATATCTTTGATGATACCCTTCTGAAACAACATTCCCTAATTTATCTAAAACAACGCAACCAACCATCGGATTTGGCGCAGTAAAACCTTTTCCTTTTAGTGCTAGTTGAAAACATCTTTTCATATATTTTTCGTGCATAAGGATATTATAGCCAAAAATAACATATTAGAATAGGTGGAAAAAGTTATCTAGATGTATTATTATATTAATGAAAATATTGAATAATACCCGAGGGAGAAATATGCTTAAAAAAATAATTATAATAACAATATTTTGCTGTTTTAATATATCAGTAAACGCTGGAGAAATTACTGTTCAAAAATTACCTAATGGTCAAACTCTTGTTGTCAAAGAGGTTAAGGACAATCCGATCGTAACTATAGATACATGGGTAAAAACAGGCTCAATAGACGAAACCGATTCTAATTCTGGAGTTGCACATTTTTTAGAGCATCTGTTCTTTAAAGGAACCCAAAAACATCCTGCAGGAGAGTTCGATCAAATACTAGAAGCAAAAGGTGCAATTATAAACGCTGGAACAAGCAAAGATTTCACACACTATTACATCACCATACCATCCCAATTTTTTGATATTGCGCTAAATTTACATTCTGATATGCTTACAAACCCTCAAATTCCGAGAAAAGAACTTGAAAAAGAACGCAAAGTTGTTCTTGAAGAGATATCAAAAGATTTAAACACTCCTTCGAAAAAAGTTTATAATAATCTAAATGAAATGATGTATTCTCATCATCCATATAAACGCAAAGTTATAGGCTCTGCTAATGTAATATCAACTATTAGACGCGAAGAAATCCTAGATTTCTTCAATAATCACTATTCTCCAACACAAATGATTACTGTTATTGTTGGGAATATTAATACTGATAATGTTATTGAAAAAGTTTCCAAAGCTTTTGCTTCTGATTACAAAAAACCTATAAAAAAATGTTATAAAAAAGAACTTCCGTTATTTACACAAAAGCGAAAAATAGAATACACAGAAGCTCAAGCTGGATACATGATGATTGGTTTTAGAGGTGCAAGCATTTGCGAAAATGACATCTACGCATTAGATTTACTTGAAAAAATACTCGGCAACGGAAAATCCTCTAGATTATATAAAAATGTTAAAGATCAAAAAGGTCTTGCTTATTCAATATCAGCTAACAATTTGAACTTAAAAGACGATGGTATCTTTTTTATTAGCGCAAACTACTCTCCTTCAAATATTGAAAAACTAGAAAAATCTATTTTTGATGAAATAAAAAATATACAAAAATATGGCATCACTGAAGAAGAATTAGAAGTAGCAAAAAAAATAATTGAACAAGATACATATTATTCTCGAGAAACTACATCTAACATATCTTCAGAAATTGGATATATTATGACTCTAACAGGATCACTAGATTTATATGAAAACTACATTGAAAACATTAAAAAGGTTTCATTGACTGACATAAAACGAGTTGCGAACAAATATTTAGGTATAAATAAATCAGCTGTGTCAATTGTACTACCTAAAAAAACAGAAATAACAGAGGCAAAAGCAAGAACTCAACATTATGCTCAAAAAGTTTCAAATTCAAACGGCATAGAAAAATTTACGCTTGATAACAACTCTACTTTGCTAATCAATAATCATAACAACAATGATATTATTGCTATTAGCATAATTGCAAAAGGTGGACAATTTTTAGAAAACAGAATTGGGGAAGGTACACTCACTGCTGAAACAATGTTAAAAGGTACAAAAAAGTATTCATCACAAGAACTCGCGCAGTTAATGGAAGAAAACGGGATTAAAATAAAACCTCAATGTGGCGAGGACTATTTTAAAATAGATTTACAAACAACAACCTCTCAAGTAGATTTATCTCTTGAAATACTAAATGAAATATTAAATTATTCATTATTTGAGGACTATGAAATTGAAAAAAGTCGCACAGAAATCTTAAACAAAATTCGTCAACGTAAAGATGTTCCAATGAACATAGCTCTTGATGAATTTAAAACATTGATTTTTGAAAACAGCGTATACTCACATTCAAATAATGTACTTGAAAAAACATTACCACAAATTACAAAAGAAAATGTTATTAGTTATTATAATAAAATATTTGATTCTAAAAATGTTATAATCTCTATAAATGGAAATGTTAATAAAGATACCGTTATTAACTCCTTTGGAGAGATTTTAAAAGATAAAAAACAGCCTAAATTTAATTATTCTAATTATAAAATTACAAATTTAACAAAACATAAAACCTCAACAAAAATTATAAATGATTTACAAACAGCTTGGCTATTTATGGGCTGGCAAACCAGTGGTGTTAACAATAAAAACGACTATGTAACTTTAAAAATAATTAACACAATACTTGGTGGTGGAATAAGTAGTAGAATTTATAAAAACCTTAGAGAACAAGAAGGCCTAGCGTATCAACTAGGATCTAGCTACACTCCCAAAATGCTAGGAGGCTCCTTTCTTGTATACATTGGTAGCAACCCTAGTACAATAGAATATTCAAAAAATAAATTATTAAAAGAGATTGAACGATTAAAAATGGAATTTGTATCTGATACAGAATTAGAATACGCAAAGAACAGACTTAAAGGAGGACTTATACTAGAAATGGAAACAAATTCAAAAAAAGCTTCAAACATCGGATTGTTTGAGACATCAGGTTTTGGATATGATTTCCTTAAAGAATATGTTGACATGATAGAAAAAGTTTCAGCCTCAGATATTATAAGAGTTGCAAATAAATATTTTAATAATGTTTATATAGAATCAACAGTAAAAAAATAATTTATAGCAGAATAGTTGTTTATAAAGAAATAAAACAAATACTTGCAAAAAAAAGTTGATGTGTTATTTTAAATAAGTGAGGTGCGTAGCACAAGTGGCATAAAACCAATATGCGTCTGTAGCTCAGCTAAAACAAAAAATTGACAATTAAATAAATAACAAGATATGCGTCTGTAGCTCAGCTGGATAGAGCATCTGCCTTCTAAGCAGAGGGTCCCGCGTTCGAATCGCGGCAGGCGTATTTTTAAATAAAAAGAGCCACTCAAGTGGCTCTTTTCTTGTATTTACAATGGTTTTGAGTGTTCTACTAAAGAATTTTTACGATTTTTACGCAATTATCATAAAAACAGTAAAAGCCACTATATAAGTGGCTTTTCAAGTGTTCTACTAAAAATGAGTTATTATTTAATATTTTGCTTTATAAACTCAACAATCTCATCAATATTATTTTTATCTTGTTGAGCAAAATAAAAAAAACCAAACAACTTTTTTTATTAAAACAAAAGGAGAAAACTATGGACGTTGAGAACATTGAAAAACGAATTCAAGAAGAAAAAAACAGGCATCAGAGGGAGTTAAACAGTTTAAGAGAAAGACGATGTGCAGAAGACAGACATTATCAACGTCAAATGGAATATTTGCAGGGACAAATGAAACAAGCTAGAGAAAGACAAAAAGCTGCAAATGAAAAATTAATGGAAGCTTTTAGAAAAAATGATGAGTTATTAGAAAAATTAGAAAGACTTCTTAGAAAAGCTAGTGAGGAATACAAATAATATTCGTGGTTTAACCTTTATGTACATAAGAGCTGAGAAATATCAGTTCTTATGTTTTTTTATTTAAAATCAATTGTAACGCTTTCTTCACTAACTAATTTTTAATTTTCTAAAAATGTTTATTTATTTAAATGCTTGTTCTAACCATGATTGTACTAATTCGCTAGGTTTTTGTCCCATTTCTTTGAGTTCTTTATCACCAATGATTTTTTTATATGTACCAAACAACCATTCTTTTTCAGTATTAGAAAGTCCACCATTACCATTATTATATCCATTTCTCAAAACTCGAGATATTAGTGATTGTGCTTTCTTAACCTCTAGGGTTTGTTCTACACACTTTAATCTTGCAAGTTTATATAAACCTTCTAAACAATCCTCAATATTATTACTTTCCAAGTTTATTTTTCCAGGATTTCTAATTAAAGCTCTTGCTGCCATAATATAACTTTTAGGGAATGTGTCAGCTACCACAAAGCCATCTTTACCTAAAGTTGTTAACACCTTCTTTTGTAAAGCATAAGCGTCTTTTTCTAAATAATTTTGGAAATACAGAAATTGGTCATATAATTCATCTAAATCAAAATTACGATATTTAGAAACTGCTCTTTGATATTTGTTTACATTAAACCCTTCCAGAGAAATATCTTTAGCCATTGTCTCATAGAAATCCTTATTTAATTTAAAAGATTTTAAATCTCTTCCTCTCAGATTGGAATTTAACAACTCTTCAAAAGCTTCAGCACCCTTAGCCTTATAAAGCTTTACAAATTTATCCATATGGTCGAGTTCATGATAAAGTAGGGCAATTAAATCTTCTTTTGATTCTGGTATTTGACTAAAACTTATTTTACCTGTTACAGAGTTAAAAGAGCCTGAACCTCTTAAAAAAGGATTCTCAACAATTTTAAGAACTCCGGGATTCTCATATTTCATAGCTGTCAAGATTTCATCTTTAATCATAGTTGCTGTTTCTATCTGTGTTTTACCTTTTATGTTTAACAAACTTTTAATAAAATCAGCTGATAAATAATCTCTAACACCACTTGCCTTAAAAACATCACAAGTAGGTGGTGGTAATCTTAAGCAATCAAAACTTGTAGGCTTTTTACATTCGCGCATAACACAATCAACAATATTTTTTGTATTTTTTTTAGTTACAATATTCATTATTGGTTTAACTACCATTAGTTGTCTCCTTAATTAAGTATGTAACCAGTTAATTTATAAATCATTTTACCTAAAGTTATCATGCAAATATCTCCTAGTAATTCCCATATATTTATATAAAGTATTCTTCTTGATAAAAATTGACTAAAAATATTTGTAATGTTAAGCTTTTGTAACACAAGTTTTTTATATATTTACACATTCGAAATATATACATAAATCTTATATTTATAAAGTTTCTCAAACGAACTAAATATATTTATTTTTCTTTTAATAAAAATGATTTTGTGATTCCCAGTTCTTATGTTGTTCTTGCAATAAAATCATTAATTGGTTTGCTAACGCTTGTTAAACTCGCTACAAACTGCGTTACAGAGCGATTTTAGATTAAAATTTAATCTTCTTTTTAGCTAGTAGGGTGCATTTTAATGCACCAAATTAAAAAACTTTGTATCTCAATTCCTTATAGAATGTAATTTCCCAACAGTGAAAAGAAGCTTAGATACTTAATTCCACAAACAAAAAGACCGACCATCTGTCATCCTGAAAGCGTAGAAAATAAGCTTGCAAAGGTATATTTTCAAGCTGTTCAGGATCTTACAAAATTATAGTTGAAACGCTAAATTGGTTAGATTCTGAAACAAGTTCAGAATGACATAATAAGTCTTAAATCTTTTAAAACATAATTTATTGAGGAATTTGTAAAGCTTAAATCCTACCCGCACAAAATAAAAAGGACAATAACAAATGTCATTGTCCTTTTTATGGTGGACCTTAACGTACAAGATAATACCCTTGATTTTGCAAAGCCTTACATAGTCTTACTTTAAGCCCATATTTACACCTGCATTTTTTGCTTAAGGCTATTTTTAATATTTACCCCCGAAAAAATGCATATCCTCAAACCCACTGATAGCTTAAAAATTAAAAAAGAGGAAAAATTACAAAAATTACATTTTTTGCAAAAATTTTTATATCAATTAAATGTTATATAGACACAGCTTAACCCTTATAATATGATAGTTGTAAGGGTAGTACCACCAGCCTTCGCCCACACACGTATTTTACTAAGAAATCGGTGGCGAGGAAGGAGGGTAACGCTATGTTTGACAAAATAATAATGCTATTACTAGCATTTGCGATTGTAGTAATAGCATTGAATTTATTCAAACTATAGGGTACTAAGTCAAGCCTCAGAGAAGTTGCATTTCTTTGGGGCTTGCCCCTATGTTTACATTATTTACGATTAACTCCTTTTTGTCAATACTAGCGTGTTATATATAAAACTCTTCAATATCTGGTCTTGCGAAATCTCAATTGGAAGAAAATAAAACTATGAATTGTTAAGTTCTTGTAATAAAAATCTCAAAATTAAGCAATTTTGACGTATAAAAAGACTTTATATAAATATACGGGAATATTATGGGGATATAGTTTTGGCATCAAAAGTTGATAGCTTAAATATTGTTTCAAATGCAAAACCGTTATCTGTTGTTTCTAAGCTACAAAATAACAACAATATTGCAGTGTTTGAAAATAAAAGTTCTAAATCTAATATTGATGAGTTTACCTTTTCAAATGCTAATTGCAATCCAGAGCTAGAAGAAAAAGCTAATAATAAGAGAAAATGGTTAATTGGTGCAGGCATTATATTAGGAACTGTGGCTATTGGGGTAGCTAGTTATTTATTTTTTAAAAAAGCACCTAAAAATATTCTCAAACCACAAATATCAGATACTAATCCTCAAATAAATTCTCTAATACATGATATGACAGATTTTTTAACTGTTAATAAAGGTAAGCATATTGGTTCAGATGATATTGTTAATATTTTCAAAAAGCATCAGCCTGATATTAATTTAAACGTTATAGATGATGTTGTAGAAAACTCTTTTGGAATATTCTCGTCAGGCGCAATAGCATCATCAGGGGTTAAGACAGCTGAAGATTTATCGCGATATACATCTTATAATATGACAATGAGCTCAAAATCTTTTATGGATAAACTAAAAAAAATATTACACATAAAAAATAATAAAAAAGAATTCTATGTTACCAATTCTTTTGCTGAGAATTTATTACATGAAAGCATACATGTAATGCAACAAATAACAAAACCTACTCAATTGGCTTATCAAAGAACATTACAGTCTTCCTTACCTAGCAAAGGTGGATGGATAAGAGGATTTAATATTGATAATGCTCTTACATATCAAGATTTAGTTTATAAAGAAGAATTATTTTTTAATAAAAATAAATTTATTAAAAAACTTATGCAACGAATTAGAACACCTTATTATATGAAAGATAAAGAAGAAATGGTTGCAGTACAGCTTAAACAATTAATAAGAGAAGCTCAAGCAGAAAAACAAGCATATGAGTTAGGGAAATTAAGTCAATTACGATATAAATTCCCTAGTTTATCACAGAATAAAGGGATAGATGCTTATTTTCAAAAAAGAGCAATAAAATCTGCTGACGGATTTAAATGGGGCGATAAAATAGAAATGATGAAAAAAGAATATTTTAATCTTATTCAAGAGATACGCAAAAATCATGTTATTTAATTTTTTATAAAAGCTACTATGGTATAAATATTTATCCCAAATCAAAAAATTTGCATCTCAATTCCTTATAGAATGTAATTTTCGAACCGTTGAAAGGGTTATAAATAGTTAATTCCACAAACAAAAAGACCGATATTCCTGTCGTCCTGAACTTGTTTCAGGACCTTATCGGCCAATAGTAAATCTACCAACTTGTAAGATGCTGAAATAAATTCAGCATGACAAGGCAAAACCTCTTTAAAATATAATTTGTTGAGAGTTTTATTTAGCTCAAACCCTACCCTTGCAAAATAAAAAACCGAATAACAGATGTCATTCGGTTTTTCGTGGTGGACCTTAACGTACAAGATAACACCTATAGTTCTGAAAAATGCTGTATAACCTAGCTTTGAGCTCACACTTACTACTGCATATTTTTTTAATTTTTAACCTTATAAAGTTTTCTAGCCCAACTAGGGGATAGCCAAAAGTACTATGTCTTTATTATTATCAAGAAAGTTAAGAAAGGAATTAAGATATGGACAAAAAAGTATCAATATACATAGTAGAAGATTATCTTTTAGCAAGAATAACTTGTAGAAAAGCTTTAGAACAATTTAATGATTTAGAAATAAAAAATGATTTTGAAACTGCTGAAGAATGTATTGAAGCATTAGAGAAAAATCCTGTAGATGTAATTTTAATGGACATTGGCTTACCTTACATGACAGGGGTTGAAGCTACAAAAATAATAAAAGAAAAGTATCCAAACACAAAAATTATAATGTTGACTTCTCATGACAATCAAGAAGAAATCATTTCTAGCCTTGCATCAGGTGCCAACGCTTATGCGCTAAAAGATATTTCCGTAGAAGATTTACATGACGCTATTCTTAATACAAATAAAGGTTGTATCTGGATTCATCCAAAAATCGCATCTATCATTAACCATACATTTGTTAATGCAAAACTAATACCAAAAGAAGATTTTAATTTAACAAGCAGAGAAAAAGAAGTTTTAGAGCTTCTCACTCAAGGTTTATCAAATACTGAAATTGCAGAGAAATTAATTATTAGCACACATACTGCAAAAGCTCACGTATGTAATATCTTAACAAAACTGTCTGTAACAGATAGGGTTCAAGCTGCAGTTAAAGCAACAAAATATGATTTATAAGGAAGCTCTTAATGACTAAATTTGTTAAAAAACCTTTTGTATTCAAATATAAGAATTTTATACAAGCAATAATTGCGATGCTTATTGTATTCATATCTTGGCATCCAAAAGTATATCTACACCCTATAACTGTTACGATTTTAATTTGCACTTGTTATACACTACACACTTATATTGAAAACCAAAGAACATTAAAGAAATTACAACATAAATATTCTAAGCAAGAAGAAATTATTTTTGCATTATACAAAAATGCAGAAGAACTGATTGCCTATCGTGATATAAACGGCAATTATATTTATTGTAACCCTCAATATCTCAAAACTTTCAATTTATCAATGGACAAAGTTAGAGGAAAATATTCTTATGATTTTTTACCACCAAAAGATGCTAAAGCATTAAAAGAAATTAATAAAAAAGTTCTTAAAGGCAATTCTGTAAACAAAACTATTGTAATGGGCTATAACGAACAAAAGTATGATTTGTTAATAACACCAATTATTGTAGATGATGAAATTGAAGGTACTTTGACAATTGCTAAAAATATTACGCAAACAGAATTTTTACAAAAAGAACTTGAACGAAAAGAGCAAATGTTAAGGTCGATTTTAGATGGAATGCCTGTTGCGACATATTTGAAGGATTTGAATGGTAATATTACTTACGAAAACTCAATGGCTAAAGATTTCTTGGGTTTATCTGATTCAGAATTTGCAAATAAATGGGATTATGAAGCTAATCGTGTTAATGAAATTGCAAAAGAAGATAATGAAATTTTAAATAAAAGAACTTGCATTAGCCGTGATAAGAGAATTACACTAAATAATAATGACACTAGATGGTTCAATGTTACTAAATGTCCAATTTACGATAATAATAAAAATATTACAGGGATTTTATGTGTTGCTAGAGATATAGAGCTTGAGAAAAAAGCACAAGACCAAAGAGAAACTTATGTAGCGACTTTAACACATGATTTAAAGACTCCTACAATTGCTCAAATAAAAGCTTTAGATTTATTATTAGCAAATACAATGGGAGAGCTTAATAAAGACCAAAGAGATATGATGATTTTGGTTAAAGAATCTTGTACTTATATGCATGAAATGCTTTCAAATTTATTAAGTACTTATAGATATGAAAATGGTGATTACACATTAAATTTAGAAAATTCTAATATTTTAGAACTCATTGAGGATGTCGGACAAGAATTAGAATCTTTGTTAAAAGAGAAAAATATCAAAGTTCGTATCCAGGCTCCAGAAAATGTTGAGAACTTAAGATTTGATAGGATGCAAATAAAAAGAGTTTTGGTAAATCTAGTAGGAAATGCTATTACGTATGCTTATAATGATACTGATATTGAAGTTGCAGTATTGAAAGAAAAAGAATTTGTAAAAGTACAAATAGCTAGTGCTAGTCCATATATTAATCCTTCTTTACTAAAGAATTTATTCGAAAAATATGTAACCCATGCTGCTAAGTATAATAAAATTGGTGTTGGGTTAGGATTATATTTATCAAAACAAATAGTAAATGCTCATAATGGAGAAATAGGAGCAATAAGCTTTGAAGAAAATAGAAATATTTTTGAATTTACTATTCCGTATGATTTATAAAAAAAAGAAATGTTGTTCATATAAACAAAAGAAGCTTGTTTAAAAACAAGCTTCTTTTTAATTATTGCAAAATTAATAATTTTTTGGTTTTTCAAAGAAAAAGCTTTTTGGATGTGCACATACTGGACATACTTCAACTGCATTTTTACCTTCATAGGCAAAACCACAGTTTCCACATTCCCAAACAATTGTATTATCTTTTTCAAAAACAATACCATCTTTGATATTAGCGAATAATTTTCTATATCTTTCTTCGTGGTCTTTTTCTATTTTAGCAACATTTTCAAACAATAATGCTATATCGTTAAAACCTTCTTCACGAGCTTCTTTTGCAAATGTTGCATACATATCAGTCCACTCGTAGTTTTCACCATTAGCAGCATCTTCAAGGTTTGTTAAGGTATCAGCAACTTTACCACCATGAAGTAATTTAAACCAAATTTTAGCGTGTTCTTTTTCGTTATTAGCAGTTTCTTCAAAAATTCTGCTAATTTGAACATAACCATCTTTTTTTGCTTGAGCTGCATAGTAAGTATATTTATTGCGAGCTTGAGATTCGCCAGCAAATGCTTCCATTAAATTTTTCTCAGTTTTACTACCTTTTAATTCCATAATATAAAACTCCTTTCTTTCTATTAATAATAAACTTTTATTATTTTATTGTAAACCAATTTTTTTGTAAATTTATACTACTCAACCTGAACATTTTTATAAATAAAATTCATCTATATCTGGTTTTGCAGAATCCCAATCGGAAGAAAGTGATGCGTAGAATTGTTAAATTCTTGTAACAAAATTTTCAAAATCAAGCAATTTTGCTAAACAGAAAGACTTTATATAAATATACGGGAATATTATGGGGATATTTTAATGGCTTATTTTACTTTAATAAAAAATATATTATCAAGTCCTAAATTATCATTAGCAGTACTTCGCTCAAAATTTTAAATGTTTAAATATAAGAAAAATTGTTTTAATTCTAGTACATTAGAAAAACTTTTAACACCTGAATATACATATAAAGGAAATAAACCAAATACAATATTTTGTATAGATAAAAAAACGAAAGCACCAATAGAAATTTCTGTGAAAACTGAAAAACATACCTTTGGAAGAACTACTCAAGAAACTTATAGCTTTTATGATCAAAAAGGGCAGAAAGTAGGAGAAAAAAGATTTGGCATCGAAATGCATCCAAATTTAGGAAACTCTATGCAAACAGGGACAATGCAAAATTTTTCTGATGATATAATAGGAATTGGTATTCGAGGGGATCAAATTCAAATTGAACGAGCCTTAGATTTAGGTATTACAAAAATACCAAGAGAGGCTGCAGCACAAGCAACATTGTTTCATACTAAAATGGGATTTTTGCCTATAGAAACAGAACTCGTACCAGTATCTTCATACAAAATGGCAAAAAGAAAAATGCAAAATTTTGATATAGCTTGGAACTATAAAACTGAATCAAAAGCAAAACCAATCATTCAGTTTAAGAACGGACAATTTTATCTTGATTTGAATAGAACAAATGCATATAATAATTTGCAAGAAGCGCAAAGCTTATGTCAATCAAACAACAAAACAAGAATTAATTTTAGAGGAAATTCAACAGAACTTGAATTAGCCAAAAGCCAATTGATGAAATGGCAAAAATTAATTGGTAAAAATTTTATTACACATAACTTATATGGATAAGCTAATGAATCGTGTCTTGGTTCAATAAAATAAATAATGACAGGTTAGTTTATTAGAGGAGGGAAAGCGTTAGCATCCCTACCAAAATTTTTAAACGATGGGCACATTTAATTTTGTCCACCCTACCTTTATTGCATCATTTTGAGTTGCGTAGTGTGCAATTTATTGCACCGAATCAAAAAACTTCGCATCTTAATTCCTTATAGAATGTAATTTTCGAACCGTTGAAAGGGTTATAAATACTTAATTTTACAAACAAAAAGACCGACAATATTGTCGTCCTGAACTTGTTTCAGGACCTTATCAGCCAATAGTAAATCTACCAATTTGTAAAATGCTGAAATAAATTCAGCATGACAAAAGGGATAAATCTTTTAAAATATAATTTGTCGGGTGGTTTTTAAAGCTAAAAACTTAGCAAAAACAAACAAAAAGACCGATTTTAAAATCGGTCTTTGTATGTAATGGTGGAGGATAGGAGATTCGAACTCCTGACCCCCTGCGTGCAAAGTGAAAATAACTCATTTTCAGCATTTTTCAACTTTTATCACAATTTATTAGAATTGTTATTTTGACTACGTTTTGCCCTAATTTGCATTTTCAATGATTGCTAGAATTTATCATCATTTATCAGAATTGTTGCAACAAAAATGTAACAAGATTGATATTTACACTTTAGAATAAATCAAAAATCATAAAAATATATCCTATTATTACAATGCCAAAGAAAATAGAATCTCGAATCTTTAGATTTGTAGGATATGCCCAATCATTTAAAGTTGATTTAATTGCCATGATGCAACAAAAAATAGAGACAATTGGTATAATAAAAGCCATTTTTTCCTCCTTTCAGCTTTTTGTTTATATTATGCTGTAAGGTTTAGAAAAAGCTAAATCTTTGATAGGGGGCCCACCCTAGAGGGGTAAAAGCAAGAAAAGGAGATTCGTCTAGAGCCAGGAGAATTCCCGACTAATTTTTGAAAAATGAAAGCTTCTGTTAGTAAAATATTCTTTAAAAGGTTTATCTTGTTTTGTTTAAATTTGTATGCTAAAAGTATAGATATTAGGAGTGGTAATATGTTTAAGCGTACAAATTTATTACAAGAATTATTGAATAAGTATAATGTAGAAAATTTAACCCATGGGGCAAAAGAAGATAAGATGGGAGATACAATTGAAGATTATTGTGTTTCCATTTTAAATTCAGATGATATTTTAACTAATTATAAAAACGAAAAATTAAATTTAGATAATACTGATGAGTTTATTTTTTATCAAATAATCAAAAGAATTCCTATTGATATAAATAAAATAATAAAGATTTATGCTACGAGAGACATTGAACACAGATTCACTGGTGGCAATCCTAAAACAGATATAATTATTGAAATACATTGCACAGATTCAAAAATTATCCAAGTGCCTATAAGTGTTAAATCATCGACAGTATCAAAAGTCGCAATGGCAGAGTTTGATGTTCAAACAATTGTCAATGAAGTAGGTATTGAAGAATCTGAGTTAAAAGCATTATTATTAAAACATCAAATTGATGCTTCTGCTAAAAATTTCACTTTAGAAGAAAAAGAGAGATTATTTACATTGCTCCAACCTTACTCAAGGAAATTTGTACGTTGGGTTTTGGCAGGCACCCCTGTTAAATCTGAAGATTTAAGATATCCTGTTTTAATGGTTAAATTCGCCTTAACTAAAACTGATGAAATTAAAGATATAAAAGTTTATTCAATAGATGAATATGTTGATAGTGTTATGTTAGATAAAAATCAAAATATAAAAAAAGGTGGTTTCGGTACAGGTTTAAGTTGGACATACGCAACTGGTTCGAAAGGAAAGAAAATCCAATTTAAAGGATGATTATTTTATTGTATAGATTTCATCGCAAATCCGATTTTTTGCTATTTCACAATATCTTTTTTCGATATCTATACCAATAGCTTTTCTGTTAGTTTTTATTGCTGCAATTAATGTACTGCCACTTCCCATAAAAGGGTCTAAAACTAAATCTTGTTCGTAGCTAAATAATTTTATACATCTATATGGTAACTCAATTGGAAATGGTGCAGGATGGCCTATTTTACGTTTACTTTCTCCTTTAAAGCTCCAAATTCCATTGGTCCATGATTTGAAATCTTCGCTATTGATATTTGTTATTTTAGAACCACTTCTTTTCTTCCATTGTTTTTTGTAGAAAATAACAATCAATTCAACAGGAGCAATAATGTGAGGAGCAGATGCACTCAGCCAAGACCCCCAAGCAGAGCCTTTTGAAATATGCCCTTCATTCCAAATAATAGAGGTTTTATATTTCCAACCAACACTTTTAGCCAAGACTGTTAAGTCTGCTCCTACAGATTGATAACCTCCCTTGCTTTTGTCTAATGGTATGTTTAAACAAAATCGGCCATCTTCTTTGGCTAATTCATATAATCTAGAAAACCATTTTTTACATAATTTTAAATAGTCTTGATAAGATAAGAAATCATTATAACTATCATATTGGATATCCAAATTATAAGGTGGTGATGTGATAATTAAATCTACAGAATTATTATCAATTGATTTAGTTTTTAATATATCACTATTGTATATGCTGATATCTTTATGACTGTAATACAAGGACATTTACTTTACATTTTCCAAACTTTTAACAATTTCTTTTGCAAGTGCATGTGCTAATAATGGTGGTATAGCGTCACCAATTTGTTCATATTTATCTTGTTCTTTAGAACCATGGAACTGAACATAAGGCCCTTCAAATTGATACCAATCAGGAAAACTTTGAAGCCTAGCAGCTTCTCTAGGAGTAATTGCTCTGTTGATTGTAGGATGTAGTATTTCGTCCAGGCAATGTGAAGTGACTGTAAAGCTGGGTTCTTCATTAACAAGCCTACGATTTCTACTTGCATATATAACCCTAGGAAATAAGTGACGATATTTATCAATTTTTCCCTCTTTTGTTAATTTATCAAAAACAGTTTTCATTGTTTCTTTTTCAGGAATTAAAGCTAATAAGTCTTGTTTTCTTTTTACGTGTCCAGGTCCTTTGTGACAGCTTATGCTATTTTTTAAATATTTACCATTTTTTAATAAATGTGATGGAATTTTAGCATTAATTTTTTTGTCGAAACCTTCTCCTCTAATAATTGAAAGAAATCTTTTTTGATTATTATTGTCAAAATCACTTAAAGAATTATATATAACTGATTCTTCCCCAGAGACTACGTGTGGCAAATCTGATAATGCATCTTTCACAGTTACATATGGATATTTACAACCTGGTCCATATTCTTTTTCTGGATAACTAAACTCAATATTTTTAATATCACTTCTAATTGCAACTAAGAACAACCTCTCGCGTACCTGAGGCACTCCATAATCACAAGCTTTTAGCAAAACTTCCTCTGGTTTCCTAGAAACTAAATTATAGTTAGGAAACATTTTTTTATCTTCAAATGAATCACAAATGTACTCAAAAATAGCGCCTTTGACTCCATCTTTAGCCTTTGAAAAAATGCCTTTAACATTTTCAAACAACACCATTTTTGAATTCACAGTTCTTGAAATTCTAAGGATATTACTAAACAAATCATCTCTTTCATCACCGACAATCCTTTTACCAGCCATGCTGAAACTTTCACAAGGTGCACCTCCTGAAACAATATCTATCGTTTCAGTTTGAGAATCAATTCCATATCTTAAAAGTAACAAATCTTTTACCATTTCGCTATCAACTAAATTAATATCACCATGGATGATTAAAGTTTGTGAAGATTCTCGCGCAAAAGAGTTAAAATACTCTTTATTTTTTACACCATTCTCAATATATTTATCTAATTCAAAAATTTCTGCATTATGGCTATTTGAGTATGTTTTAACTGTTGTATCAGTCCATTCGACAGCTATTAGAGGTAAAATTCCACCCCATTTAAAACCAGTACAAAGTCCACCAGGTCCTGAAAACAAGTCGATTCCAACTTTGCTATAACCTTCTTTTTTCATTCTATCTTGTAAACTTTTATGCATTAGTTAACCATACTCCCATATTAGATAAAATCAGTTTAATAATATTTTACTATGAAAATTTTATAAATAATGAATAAAACTCAAATTTTTTAACTTTTTTGAGATTGTTTCTTTTTTCTATTTTTAGAAAGTTCTCTAGAAAGTCTTTTTAAACATAAATTACCTGGAAATGCATTCAAAAGTTTTTTTACGTCATTTTTTTTATCAATAGCTTTTTCAAAATCACCTTTTGCGAAAAAGCTGGTTGCATTTTTATCTAGTAATTTTTTCATTAAAGCTAATACTTTTCGCTTATAATCAGAATTTTCTATTGCTATGTATCCATTAAATAAAGCTTTAGCATATTCTTTTTTTACTTCATCATTGTAGTTTTTTGATATTTCTTCTGTGAAAAATTTAAATTGTTCAAATACTGTATTGTTTAAAACTTTTATTTCTTGTGTTGTTATTTCAGATAGAATATTTAAATTTTTATGTTTTTCATATAAAAGCTTGCACCATAATCCTTTATATTGGTTATTGTATTTTTTAATATAATTTTCAGTACGTTTTGTTAATGTTGTACTATCAGCAAGGTTAAATATTTCCCTCCAATAATTTTCTAGCAAATAATCATATTCCTTTGTGGTTTTATCAGATAACCATTCAAAATTATATCCATATGCCATTATATGCTTAAATTCCAAAAGTTTATTATATGCGAATTGTGTATATTCACTCCAAAGCCACATCAAAGTATGTGTTAATATGCTTTTAAATTTATATGTATTTATGATGTTTTTCTCTAATATTGAATAAATTGATTCAAATATTTCTTTTTTATTTAATGTTACTTTTGGATTTTTTATTAATTCAAGCAGGTTATTTGCAATGTTTTCAATATTATAATTAGGTAATAAATCTTTATCTTCTTTTGGCCAATTATTTTTCATTAAATTATAAAACTTTTCAGTATCATCTGTCTCAACTGATAAATAATTTTCATTAATATAAGCAAGCAATGAATCAAGTTCTGGAGTTTTAATTTTCTCAAAAAATGGTAAAATAATATCAATTAAAGCATTAAAATAAGTTTCATCTCCTTTAGACAAAGATGTTTCCATGTTTTCATAAATATTAGAAATGTGTGTTTTAAAAACTTCCTCGTGTAAAAAATTTTCATTTAAATTTGAAATCCATATTTTATATTTTTTTAAATTTGATTCATCAATATCAATGGAATAATCCTCAAATAATTCCGATATAACTTCGACTATATTTTCAAATTGAGAAATATTGAAATATTTCTTGATAAGCAATTCCAACACTTGTTCGGATATTAACTCAGCCTCTTCAATGCTATCAGTTAAAAATATTTTTCCAGTTAAGTCGTTTAATATTTTGTTTGATTCATTAGAGAAAAGTCTTCCATATACTTCGAATAATTGTTCAAAAATATCTTTTGCTTCATTATGTAAAACTAAATCTATTAATTTTTCAATATTAGGCGATATTAATGTATCAATTTCGCCATCAGTTAAAATTTCATATTTATTTATTATTGTTACAAGATTACCAATATGCTTACCAATGTTGTCAAGTTTGTTTGTTGAATAATGTTTAATGATTCTTTGAGTGTATGAATCTATTAATTCTGCAATATATGCAACTTTCATGTTGTTAATATTATTTTCATTTTTAGTATATGCAACGAAATAATCTAAAATATTAATATTATTATGAGAGAGTCCTTTATTGATAAGTTCATATTTTCTTATAGAATCTTCATCGTTTAGGACTGTAGAATTTATAATAATAGAAATTTCTGTTAGAGAATTATCTTCATGTGGCAATGGGTTGTTATCTAATATGTCGATGGCATAAGGATAACCTAAATCTAAGATTAGTTCATTGCCGTATTTTAAGACAAGCTCTTTAATGTAAGCAAAATCAATTTTGCACTCTTCGCTACTTGCACCTTTAATATAGAATTTATACTTTCTATCATTGATTATATTGATTAATATTTTATGATTTTCTTCATTAAGTATTCCTTTTTTATATTTTAAATCCAAGCCATATTCAATAATAGTTTTTAAATAATTACATTCTTTTTCTTTGCTATTTTCTTCTCCTAGAAAACGATAGCGATAATTTAAATTATTTACACACATGGTAAAAATATTATTTTTATTTTGTTTGTTTATATATTCAGATACTAATATTTTATTAATATCAGAATCCGAGACTAGCCTAATCATTCTTGTATCACAAAATTCTTCTGAAAGCTCGTTTGCTAAATCTGCTGCGGATTCACCTTGAAACAAGTCAATAATACTTAAAAGCATATAACTAGATTCTTTTATGGTTTCTTCGTCATATTTTTGTCGGATTTCATTTTTTATTTTTTGAAGCTGTCTTGTTTGTTTATCAGTAATATTTTTACGTTCTATATCTATTCCTAAAATATTTTCAAATTTACGTTGATTGTTTGTTATAAGTGCCTTATATATCTCTATAGATTCTTCACCAATTGCTCTTTCTAATGGTCCTTGAACAAATTTTAAATACGGACTTAAATCATCTGGGACTTTTATTTTTTGAATTAAAGCTAAATATGTTTCAAGGGATTCATTTCCTTCTTTGAAATACATGATTTCTTTTTCTTCTTCACTATATGCAAAATCTTTATTTTTAATATACTCAACGTTTATATATTTAGAAAAGTTGTTCTCTAATATTTTACTTTTTACTATTGAATACCCTTTAACTTTGAAATATTGAAGTAATATAAATTGTAATAATTCAGGACATTTGAGTAAATCTTCATAAAAGCTAGGAAATTGTGTTTTTAAAACAGAAACTATGGCAAGTACACCTATATTACCACTTATAATATTTTTTATAAGCAAGCAATTATTTTTCGATTTACAATTAGAATAATCTTTTTCTTTATCACATTTATCACATTGTTCTTCTCGTCTTTTTGCTAGCCACCAATACTGTAAAAATTGATTTAAAATTTGTATAGTTAATCTGGGACTATTAATCTCTAATGGTATCAGTATATCAATCAAAGAATCTAGTGTTAGTTTGGATTTTTCTAAATCATTTTTTAAAACATCAATATTTGATATTTGCTCCAAGCAGCTTTTTGCAAATTCATTCATTGATTGATTATGAATGCTTGGAATTTCTATTTTGAATTGAAATACTTTGTCTAAAAATCTTCTGGCATTCTTTATCTCTAAATTTGAATTTATAGCTTCCGCGACTTGCGCTTCATTACAAGATATAACAAATACCATTTTGCTATTTTTTAATTCCAAAAAAACTCTTAAAGCATTTAGGCCATTTACCATTTCTGCGGCTGGCAATCTATCTAAATCATCTATAAAAACCACAATTTTTTGAAAAGGGTGTTTTTCTGTAAATTTTTTCAATTGCTTGGCGATTAAATCTTCGTACTCTAAGTCCTTTTTTATGGGTAATTCGGTTATGGTTTCTTTAAAATATCTTGGAAACTTAGAAGAGATATATTCAAAGGGATTTTTTAAAAAATGATAAGTAATTATATATATTGGTAAAAATAAAAATAAAATTTGCCACCTAAAAATTAAATGCAAAAGACAAATATTTACCAACCAGCAAAAGAAAATTGAAATTAACACATGTATAAAAATGATAGCTATATTTAATCGAATAGAAATAAAGAAATTTTTAAATGCTTCTTTGAATGGAAGATTTTTTTCAAACATTTTAGACACTTGTCTGAATAGTTTTGTTAAAATATGCTCTTCTTCGCCACCTAATTCAGTATAAATTTCCTTCAATAAACATTCTCTGATATTTGAACTTTCATATCGCCATGCATTAAAATCTATAATTTTAAATTTTGAGGATTCTAAATAATATTGTTTACACAATGCTTTTATTGTGCTTTTTCCTACCCCATAATCCCCTAATAATGCAATACTATAAGATTCATCATGTTCTTTTATATAGGTTGCCAGTATTTCAGCAAAATGGATATGACCAAATTTATCTTTATCGATATTGTCAATTTCTTTATCTAATATGGCTGGCAATTTTATAAATTCATTTTTATTCATATTTCTTTTACAATTATAACATTTATAATAACTTTAAAAATACTGACTTAACAAAACTTAAAACATTCTAAGTTTTGCAAATTTTTTTCATTTTGTAGGGTAGTTTTTTATTTTTCCTCGATATATTTATTGAGGGGGTAATTATTTATGCAAGTAAAAATAATTAGAAACAGAATTAAATGCAAACTTTGCAGTGATATTTTAGAATCTAAAAATCGATATGATTTTAAGTTTTGTTCTTGTGGCAAAGTTGCTATTGATGGTGGACATTTCTATCTTAAAAGGTCTGGAAAACCAAATGATTGGGAAGAATTAAGTGAAGTGCTAGAAATTAATTAATTATTTGCCCTAATATCAAACTTAATCGGCTAGTTACAAGGTTAGATTTATAAAGGAGGAAGAATGGAAAATCAAGAATCGAGGATTGATAAAATTCAGCCAATACTTGAAGAAGCATTAGCAATGGTAAAAATAGGTGCCCTAGCTACCGAATCTTGTATTATTGATGAAGATTTACAAATGCGGGACAATACGGATTATTACCATTTGTTCCGGCGCATAAATGCACTATTGACAAATATAAGGCATACCATAGATAGTTAAAGAGTTTTGAAGAATTCAGCAAGGCTCAAATTAAAAGCACGTGATAGTTTGAAGATTTTATCAACACTCGTGTTTCTTTCTCCTCGTTCCACCATGCCAATAAAGTTAGTTGATAGGCCAATTTTTTCAGCAAGCTCTGATTGAGTTAATTTACTCTTTTTTCTTAACTCACGGACACGCAAACCAAAGATTTTTAAATCTTCTTGTCTTTCTATAAACTCTTTATCGCTGTAATTACTCATTAAAGTAATTATGCTTGTAATCAAACTTAAATAAAACAAACTCACCGTGTTATTTTGAAATATTCATGTTATTATTATTTTCATAATAAGGAGTTCAATATGTCTTTACTAATAGTATTATTAATTATTTTATTTTTTGTCTTTGGAAGGTTTATTTTGGGCGGTATTGGTTTACTGTTTAATAAAAACTACATGTATGAATGCGGTATTAATCAGATAATTAGATATTCGCCAACAACAAATGCTAAAATTAAACCTTATATTTCAGATTTAGTTAATAGAGTGGTAAAATATTCTCAGGAAAATTATACATATAGAACAAATCGGTTTAATGATGAAGTTGATTTGATAAAATCTGTTGCATTAAGATGTGTTATGTATGTAGCACCTGATGAAATGAGAAATATTCCACAAAATTTATATTGTGATAAATTTGAAGCAATATCAATTGCAACCGATTTTTTACAAGATAACTCTATAATATAGAAGAAAGCGAGGTTTTATGAAAAAGATTTTATTGTCATTAGCGGCATTATTTTTATTTAATGCTAGTGCAAATGCAGCAACAACAATTATTGAGAATTATGACGCCACAAAATTAAAACAAGATATTATTGGAATCTATGCTCTTAAAGGCGCAGTTATAGAATCAAATAAACTGAATGAATATTCTTTTACTGTTAAAACTCGTTTTATGACTTTATGGAGTGGGTATCAATTCAAAAAAACATTTACAATAGTTCCAAATGGTAAAAACTGTATTTTAAGCTTAGTCAATAATTCTTATATTTGGCCTTATGATGCTAAAGAATTGTATGTTCTTAAAAAAGAATTAAAAGGCGGTTATACTTATGGGCTTAATTACTTCATTAAATTAAAAGCAACTCCAAATAAAGGCTATATGTCTGACGGTATTGATTCTAATGGAACACCTACAAGAATTAGCAATTCTAATGACGCAGAATTAGTTTATTTTTATGATGTTGTGCCAAAATCAACAATCAGAGGACCTCGTTTAATTTCAACATCACATAGCGCAAAAGAACAAGGCTTAAAAGCTAAAAATAGAATTGTTGAAATCAACGATAAACCTATTAAAAAATACAAGGCTGAAGAATTATGGACAATGTTAAATCCAACAAAAGCAGGCCAAACAATAAAAGTTGGGTATAAAGAAAAATCTGGTGGTAAAGTTAAACATGTAATACTAGAGAGCAAATATCAAAAACCTGTTTTAGAAAATTTATAATAAACAAGCCCTTGATTCTATTTCAAGGGCTTTAATTTTTCTAATTCTTTTTCAATTATTTTCTCATCAGAATAAAAGAAATCTTCAAAATTTAAGTTATCAGATAAAGAAGTTAAATCTACATATCCATAATCATCAGATTCGTATTCTTCTTTTGTTCTAATGGCATATTTTATGTTTAAATTTTCTTTAAGCTGCTTTTCACAAAAATCAATAAAAATCGCTACAGCGGTTTCTGCTGAATATGATTTTTTGATTCTATCAATAAGCGTCTTTTTTCTTCGTGCAAATATAGCATAATGGCACAATGGGTCATGAGCCTCAGGATTAGAGCCGCTTAAAGTTTTACAATCTTCGTCATGGCAAAAATGTTTTCTGTCATCAAACTCAATAAACTCTTTATCATCTATGCATTTAGGTGCTTTAAATTTATCTAAAGCGCCACAATAAATACATTGCTTATAAGGTTTTTTACATTCGTAAGAAATATCATCTTCAAAGTCAAAAAGAGCAATATATTTAATATGCACAAGTAACCAATCAAGTGCATTAGGCTCTGGATTCATACTTTGAGTTATTTGATATTTTATAACTTGTGGTAAGGGGGAAAATCTATCAGCTAAATGATAAGATAGAGCATTAAAAAATTGAATTAATTGCAAATTATTTAAACTAGTTATAGGTCTAATATATTTATTTAAAAATTCTTCTTCTTTTATTCCTAAATTTTTAGATAAATATTTTTGTGATTCCTCACCAATATCATAAATTTTCTCTGCTTTTTCTTCAAACCAAGCTATAAAAGCTTTTTTAAGTTGTTTTTCATATTTTGTTTTATTCATTTTATATTCCTATTTTTAGCTAGTGCAAATTTTAAAATCTACACCATAATTGAAATATAACTTAAATTTATATTCCTTGCAAGGCCTTATTAATTAAGTTGAAGTAACAGAAAATAAAAGGAGATAAAAATGAAAAATTACCAAAACGGTGGCTTCACCATTAACGAAGTAGAAAATTTTTTAGGCTACAGTTTGAAAAAAGTTGGAGTAAATCAATATCAAGGCCCTTGCCCTTATTGCAGACAAGAAGGGGGAGATAATAGCGGAGATAATCTCAATTTTAATCCAGTAGAAGGTATCTTTTGTGGTGCATGTGTCGATAATGAACACGCAAAAAAATTAGCAAAAGAAATTGCAAAATCTAGATATAAAAGCTCAAACATTTATAAAAAAGTTTCCGAAATTGGATATAGTAAAGAAAATATTGAAAAATATAGCTCAAATCTTTTAAAAAATAAAAAAATGTTAGAGCTAGTTATGAATGACACGTGCTTATCAGAAGAAGTTATAAAAGAATGTAAAATAGGTTATGTAGAAGAAAATAAGATGTTTACTTTCCCTATGATTGCTCTCGATGATTCTATAACTGGCTTAGAATTTAGAGCTGTAGAAAATCATAAAGGCAAATTTAAATTTGAGTGTAAAAGTAAAGGTTTTGCAGAGAATATAGAGAAATGCTTGTCTAAAATTAATAGCCCTAATGAAGCAAAGAAAGCTATTATTTGCGCTGGCTATAAAGACGGTTATGCTGTTTATCAATACTTAAAAGATATTAGCCAAGAAAATGAATATCAAATTTTAACAAATAGCAATGGTGAACCGAATACAGCTAGAGCACTAGAGCCACATTTAGACTATTTAGAAAAATTTGAACAAGTTATTCTTTGTTTAGACAATGATAATGCAGGCAAAAAAGCTGTTGAAAAAGTTGAACAAACAATTCCAATTACTTTTTTTAATTTAAATTTAGGTAACCTTGTCGAAATAAATGAATATATTAATGATTTTAATGATTTATACAAATATTTGAAGAATAAAAATATTCGAGAAGATATTATCAAGAAAAATACTAAACTTTCAATTTATTCCATATTAAAAATTTACTTAAAAAATACAGATATGGATTTAGAACAAAAAAAAGTTATAGAAATAGATGATAAGCATAAATCAATTATGTCATATTTTAAACAGGGGATTTATCCTTACAAAAATAGTTATTATTATGTTAGTTATAATCATGATAAGGCTGAGCTTAGTTGCGTTAGGAAATCAAATTTTACATTAAAAATATTGCGTACAATAATTTTTAATTCATTGAATTTTGAAAATCAATCGGAATACAGGTTAGAAATTATTACTAATATTGGAAATAAAACAACTAGTCCTAAAATACTTACACAAAAAGAATTATTAGATACAAATAATTTGCACGAAATTTTAAAAGAAGGTGGCATTCATTTACACACTTTAAAAGATACAGATTTAAAAAATATTATTTTAAAAGAATTAAATAATATAGGAGAGGAATTAAATGTTTATAAAAATCCTTCATTGATTTATCACCATTCCAAGCCTTTTTGGATTTATACAAATGCTGCCGTAGACCTTACCAATGGTAATATTTTAACTCCTAATAAAAACAATGTTATTCAAATAAACTCACAAGATTTTATAGCTCTTGATGTCGATAGAGGCATGTATTCACCAAGTTTATATATACCTAAAGTAAGTTATGGCGATTTTGTAAAAGAAAATGAAAAAGAAGAATTAATAACAGAATTTGCAAAAACTTCTAAAACAATTGAATCTCTTATTGCTAAAACCCTATTTGTAAATACTTTAAGAGCCTATGGAAACAAAATTGAGCCATTCTTGTCTCTTGGAGCTGCGTTAATGAGTCCATTTGTCAATATCTTATTTGATAAAACAATGGGGTATCCTATTAATTTTATGTACGGTGAAGCTGCAAGTGGAAAAAGTAATTTACTGCAAACTATAGCTTATGCTTTTGGCTTTGATACGAGATTTTTGAGCAGCGGCAATGATACAGCAATGAATTTATTACACAATATGGAATACTATAGCTCTGTTCCTGTCTTATATGCAGAAATAGAAGGTTATATGAGAAAGAATTTTGAAACAACTGTTAAAGCTGTTTATGATAGAAATGCTAGAAAAAGAATGACAGGATTTGGACAAAAACAAGATATAAGGGCCGTTAATGGTACATTAAATTTTGCTAGCAATGACAGAGCTCATAGAAACCCACAAACAGCTACAAGGCTTGTTTATACAGAATTTTATCAAGATAATTTCAATCCAAAAGAAGCAAGTAAGATAAATAATATTAGAGAGAAATATTTATCTTGTATCTTGCCAGAATTTTTACAAAAATTCAATGATATAGACAAATTGCACATAGATTTAAAAAACAAATGTGAAATAATAAATAAATTAAATCCAAATTTAGATTTACGATGTGTTAATAATATTGCAATTGCAATGTTGGGAATAGATTATTTGTTTCAAATTGCAGAATTTGATAAAGAATTCATAGAAAGCGAAGTTGTAAAATTGTTAAATCAAAATTTGGAAGAATACTTGAAAAATCATAATGACATGATTCATACAGAAGATTGTTTTGAAAAATTTATGCAAATATTTTTTATGCTTGCAAAAAGTAGAGTCTTGAGAAATGGGATAGATTACGTTTTAAAACCTGCAGATGGAACTATTTGTATATATCTTAAAGGGGTTTATACCCAATTTAGAAAACAATTTAAACAATCTGAAGATAATGGAACTTTTATTCCTGAAATAAAAGATATCCAAAATATGGCAAGAAAAAAAGGGCATAAAACAGGTTTTTCAACAAATTTTGGAAATACTACAAAGCGTGCTTTAGTTGTAAATATTCATGGCGACGAATTTTTAACTGACGTCTATTTTGAACTTGAATTATTAGAACAACAAGCTCACGCAAATGATATAATATAGCACTTTTTGCAATCTTGAAAGGCTTGTAATCAAAGGCTTAAAAAGAAAAATTGCATTATTACAAAATTACAAAAATATTTTTTAAAAATCTTAATTTAAAATGCAATTTTGTAATTTAAAACAAAAAGTGTTTTTAAAAGCAGTTATAACAAGCCTTTCAAAAATTGCAAAAACAAAAATGAAAAATTACGAAAGGAAATAAAAATGTTATTAACCATAGATGAATTATCAAAACAATTAATGATTTCAAAGTCCACTCTTTATAGGTGGGTACATTATAAAACAATACCATTTGTAAAAATAGGGGGAAAACTACGATTTTTACAAAGCGATATTGAAAACTATATTAAACAAAACTCTGTTAGCATTTCTTAGTCTAAAAGCTTACAGAAAGTAAAAACCACGGCATAATAAAAATAAAAAGGCGGTACGCAATGGCAAAAGTATTTAAACGAAAATGGAAAAATAAAAATGGTGAAGGCTCTACTTGGGCCTTCACATACAACGATACTTTTGGTAAACGCAAAATTGAAAGTGGGTTCGAAACTAAAATAGAAGCTGAAAAAGCTTTAGCTAAAAAGTTACAAGAAATCGAAAATGGTTATTATGTAGATTCAAATAAAAGTTTAACTTTTGCTCAATTAGCTGATAAATATTGGAAATACTACGCAGAATTACACTTAAAAGAAACTTCTTTATCTTGTTATCAAAATTGTTTGAATCATTTATTACCTGTTATTGGTGATATGAAAGTTTTAGAAATGACGCCAAATACAATGAATGAATATATTAGGCTAAAGCAAAGTGCAACAAAACTTTCAAATACAACTATTAATAAGCATTTGGTTTTAGCAAAAAGTATTTTAACCCACGCAATTGATAATGGATTGCTTGCTAGAAATCCTTTAGCTAGAGTTAAACTTCTTAAAGAAGAACAAATTGAACAACAATGTTTAACTCAAAAAGAAGTTTATGCAGTTTTAGAAGTTGCTAAAAAACATTATCCTGATTTCTATCCTTTGCTAATAACTGCAATATTTACAGGTGCAAGGCAAGGTGAATTATTTGCTTTAACTTGGGATAGGATTAATTTTGTCGAAGGATACATAAAGATTGATAGAAGGGTGCACAATAAAACGATTGATACGCCTAAAACAAGAAGTTCTAATCGCAAAATTAACTTACCTGATGAAGTTATAAGGGTTTTAAAAGAATGGCGTTTAAGATGTCCTCATGGTGAAATGAATCTTGTTTTCCCTAATGAGAATGGCGGTTTCTTAGATAGACATAATGTAAGAAAAAGACAATTAAATCCTGTTTTAAGGCGTGCTGGTGTAAGTGAAATTCGTTTTCATGATTTAAGACATACTTTTGCTAGCTTATTACTAGCCAATGACGCTCATCCCAAATATGTGCAAGACCAAATGGGACACGCTTCAATAAAAATTACAATGGATACTTATTCTCACTTGTTACCAGAGGCTCACAAAAAGGGGGTAGAAACTCTAAATAAGATTCTTGATATTCCAAAAGAAGAAGAAAAAGTGCGAAAATTTGGAACTTAAACAAAATTGCATATGTGAAACTAAAGCCTAGACTTAATGTCTAGGCGTCTTTTTATCTTCTTTCAAGACTTTTGTTAGTGTATTTATATCCGCAATAAGTTCTTTTAATAATTGGTTTTGAATTTCAATTAATTTTGTCTGTTGTCGTTCTTCTGACAATGTTTCTATACTGATTTGATTTTGTTGTTCTAATAAATTTATTATTTTTTCATTTTGCTCATTAGTTTGTTTATCAGGCAACATAGTCCAAACAAAAAATACAATAGAAAGAATTATAGATAAAATTGTCAAATGATTCTTTATTAAATAATCTTTAATTGGTGAATCTGTATTTTCAATGATTTCATATTGTTCTTCTAACTCTTCGACTTTTGCAGTTTTAAGAATGTCATTTAAACTATAATCATCAATAGTTATATCTTCATAGCCTCTAAGCAACGAAATAGTTTTTAATTGATTGTTTAAAAGTTCTTGAGCTCTAGTGACATTTCCCAAATTGACATCATTGTAAATATTGTTTATGCGATTAATATTTGAAAAATCAAATGCTTGAGCAATATCGTGGAATCTTTTAAAAGTGTCTACAATTGGGAAATTATACGCTTTGTTAAATTGTGTCATTGTAGAATAGAATTCAGTGTTTGGTGCTATTGAAATGTTAGGCATAGCCCAATTCATAGAATTTATCAAATTACATGTTGGTACTATAGAATCATAAATTGAACCAAGATGATTTAAAAAGGTTAAATCAGGGAGGGAAGTCCTTGTTATTATTTGTGTCATAGCTTCTTGTTGAGCAATTATTTTTTGCAAAGAGTCATTCATCATATGTTGAGTGTAACACAAAATTAATACCTTTCTAAAACAAAATGCAACAAATTTGCAACAAAATTCAATTTTGTGGCAAAAAACGGGCATGAAACAGGGTAAAAATTCGAACTCAAAAACGCCTGAAACGCATTAAAAAAGAGCCTTTCGGCTCTTGTTTTAAAATGGTGGAGGATAGGAGATTCGAACTCCTGACCCCCTGCGTGCAAAGCAGGTGCTCTACCAGCTGAGCTAATCCCCCACATCGCTGAGGCATAATCTTCTGTTCGATTACATTCTTTATAATACATGCTCAAATTCTATTGTCAATATACTTTTGTTTGTTGTAAAAATAAATCCTATTTTTAGACTAAAACATATTAAAATACTCAGTTCCTACAAATCTAAAACCTTTAGCATCAACACTTCCACTACATTCATTGACATTAAACTTGTTATTATTATAAAAATATATTATAATTCAATTATATAATGTATACTGTCTTTCAGATATTTGTTGTATATTATAATAAGAGATTAAATAAGAAGGATTATCATGAAAAAGAAGTTTATAGCTATTTTGACGCTTATGTTAATATCTTTATCAGCATCAGCTCATTCTAATAACATTAATATTACAGATATTATTAAATTATACAAAGCTGGTAATTATTCAGAATGCTATATCAAATTGGAAGAATTTATTAAAAAAGATTCAACAAATGCTCTTGCTTTTTATTATATGGGAATGACGTCTGCGCAATTAGGTAAAAAAGATGATGCTATATCATACTATGATAAAGTTTTAGCAATCGAAAACCATAATAATAACCTTTATCGTTTTGCACAAAAAGGCAAAAGATGTTTAGAAACTCCTGATAAATGCGAAGAAAGCGACTTCGGTTCTTTAGAAGATGAATTCATTCAAAGCAAAAAAGGACTAAAATACACTGAAAAAGTAAAAAGTGAGCTTGAAAGATTAAAAATAGAAAACCTTATGAGAGAAATGAATAGAGAAGATTCTATTGATGTAAATCAATTTAAAGATTATAAAGATTTTTCAAGCGTTCCAACAAATGATGAAATTATTGCAGCGTTGAAAACTCTTCAGCAAGCTGGGTTCGGAAATGTATTAAATAATAACTACTCAGACTTTTCTTCATTAATAGGTAATTCTCAATTGCAAAATCCAATGCTTAACATGCTAGGATCTAATTCTATGAATCCTCAGCTAATACAAGCGTTGTTTACAAATAATAACATTATTCAAGGTTTATAGAAAGTTTAATTAAGTCATGAAAATAAACACAATTAGATTTGGAGAAATTGACATAGAGGAAAACCGTATTTTTGAGTTTGTTCTTCCTGTCATTGGTTTTAATGAATTAAAAAAATTTGTTATACTAGATTTTAACAAAGACAGCATATTCAAGTGGTTACAATCTGTAGAAGATCCATCCTTAGCATTTCCTATTGTATCAATGTTTAGCATGAATTCAGATTATTCCATAGACATCCCTGATAGTGCTGTTGAAAAACTAAAAATAAAAAACGTGGAAAGCTTGCTTGTTATGAACATTGCTTCTATTCCACAAAATGAGCCATATAATACTACTATTAATTTATTAGCTCCAATCATATTTAATTTAGACGAATTGTTAGCAGGACAAATCATCTTATCTGGTTCAGGATATGATGTTAGCTTCCCGTTATTTAAGAATAATTAGTTAAGGATAAAAATGCTTGTAATTTCAAGAAAAAACGGACAAAAAATAATGATAAACGACAATATAGTTATAACTATTGTCGAAGCTAAAAATGGACAATGCAAGATTGCGATAGATGCAGATAGAGATGTTAAAATATATCGTGAAGAAATCTATTATCAAATTAAACTTGCAAACCTTGTTGGTAAAAATGCTGACGTAAATGCTGTTGATTCTGTTTCAAGCATTATAAGAGATAACAAATCTAAAATTAATAATGAAATGCAGCTAACTTCTGACGCATCTGAAATAGAATTTGACGAAAACAAAAAAGCTAAAAAAATAACAGTAAAGAAGCAAAATAATACTGATTTATAATAAGGGATTGAATGTTCTTTTTTTCGCAAGATAATACTTTTAATTTTGAACCAATCAGCGTAGAAAGTGCTTATTTGGCGATATTACATAATGATTTAGCGTCTGCAAAAGATATTTTTTCAAAAATAGACTCCCCTCGAAGTTCTTGGGGATTATTCTTGGTTGAAAATTTATCAGGCTATGTCCAAAAATTCCCAACATATTTTGAGATAAGAAATTTTCTTGAGATTGATTTAGATTTTTTACTTAAAAACAATAAGATAGACTACGTTCAATTAATCTTAGGAATGGCAGATTTACTTGCTAAAATTAATCAAGAAACCTATAAATATATTGCAAGAGTTATGTACGAAAACCAATTTTATAAAACAACTAAAGAATATTTAGAAAAATCTAAAGATGTTCTATATAACGATCCTGAGCTACATTTCATGTTGGCAAAGTATCATTACAAAAACAATAAGTATAGCTCTGCACTATTAAACATTAAAGAATGCCTTAGAATTTTACCTGACTATTATCCTGCAAAAATTTTTCACGCTGAAATCATAAAACATTTGGCTTAGATAAAGTTTTTTAGTATAATACGATTATGGATAAGAGTAGAAAAGACGTATTTGAAACAACAACAGAAAATCGTATAGCTAATACTAGCGATAATTTTTTTCTATTCGATGATTCATCAAATATCACAATCCCACAAAATTCTTTAAGAGAATCGCCAAGAAGATTAAATGATTATGATTTTAATTTACTAAAAGAGGATGCATATAAAGATGTAAGCGATGATTTATTCAAGCTAGAATATAAAATTTCTCGCATTGAAGAGGAGATTAAAAACTTAGAGTCTCAAATCGAAGCAGCTAGAGAAATTGGAGATTACAACACGATTAAGACCTTATCAACAAAAAAAACTTTACTAGAAGAAGATTACGAAGCGTTAATTGCAATCTATAATGATAAAAGTATATCTGCAAAGATTTCAGATAAAATCTTAAACCTTTTTGATGGTAAGCTAAAAAATAACTTGAAAAATATACATACTAAATTTTCAAACTTTTCGGAAAAAATCATAGATAAAATGCCAAGACAATTGTCTTCTATTTTTGAGCTAAAAAAAACTTTAGCGAAACTTGAAAACCTTAATAGAAGCGTTGATGAGCTAATGTCTCTTAATATCCCATATGGAGAGAATATTAACAAGTACGAACAGCTTTCCAAGTACATAATCAAAGCTAATTCTATTCAAGCTGAGATTTCAAGATACATTAAGAGCAAATAATATTTTTGATTAAATTAAGTTTTAAAACTACAACTTCTTTTTTATCTCAGCACTTCAACATTTTGATGTTGCGATTGCTTCTTGAACTCACCCACGCTATTTATGTAAAGCTTTGTAACAAACTTTAAAAACAAAGCAATTCTATCGTTTGTATATACTTTATATATATAACAAGTATTAATTTAATAGGAGCTTTATTATGAATGATGGTTTTTATAGTGGATTCAGCACATATGAATACACGAAAATTTCCCCAAATAGAAGAAGCCTAGCAGACTATTGGAAACAACATTTGGGTGGAATTATAGGATTTGAACAGGGAAATTTTAACATAGAATGTAGTATGAGAGGAAATCCAATAACATTATTTTATTAACCTGATGGATTTAAACCAGAAAGCGTTACAAATTTAAATTTAAAACAAACTTTTGGAAACACTGGATTCTCTTGTGGATTAAACTTTGAATATAGTACAGAACCGTTTGAAGGACAATCTGTAAATTCAAATCAAAGTAACCATACAATACCTAAAAAACAAAAGCATAATACTACTAAAAGACCTATAGATATTAACAATCCTGATTTGAATAATCCTCCTACAATGCCAGCTAGTTATACCCAATACAATAAAACTTTTAGCATTGAAAGTAAATTAAGTTATACTTGGCAAGAAAGATATAGAAATGCTCCTACCTACGAAATATCAGCTTCTGGTGAGTATTGTAGAGTTAAAAAAGAATATAGTTATTTTGATCAAGGCCATAAGTTTATAAATAATATTAAATCTAATCCACGAGATGAATTTCGCCTTGGATTAGGTTTAAAATTTAAACCTTATGGAAAACCTCATAACTCAAATAGAGATTTGTTAAATCCAGATTGCTTCATAAAAGTTTCAAAAGATGTTTTAAACCCAGACGGTGAAACACTCTTGGAATTGGGCATTTCAAATCAATTTACAGTTATCGATAATAGAAACAGAAGACGTTATAGAAGAAATACTAATCAATATAATAAAATAGAATTGCCTACTGGTATTGAGTTTGGAGTTAATCCTGGATACAAAACAAGCACTGTTCGATCACAGTTTAACGATAATCGTGTAAACAATCCATCATTAAGCATCTCTGGCGAAGCTAGTTATCACGGCTTTAACATTGGTAGTGAATTCAACCTTGTACAACCAATGATATCAAGCCCAAGTGCTTCTAAAGTTTGTCCTAAAAGTATGGATGCACAAGATGGAAAAATTTATGCTGGTTATGGATTTACAACTAACCAAATTGATATGAACATCACAGGTTCTAGTCAATGGGGTGGAGATCCTAGACCTTTTGAAGAAGAGAAAAATGGTGTTAATGTAACCCTAGCTGGAAATCAAACAAGACATAAATTTCATAAATTAGGTGTTGGAATGGATACTGAATTAAAGCTACACGAGACAAAAAATTCAAAAATAAGTGCAACATTTAACGGAGTCTATAATCAAGTAAATTTAGAGTCCGTTCACATTGATGAAAATAAAAACGTAATTAGTACTAATAATAAATACACTGAAATTCCTATCTATACCGGTTTTAAATATCAAATAGGTAATTTAAGTGCATTTGCAAAAGTTGGTGGCGATATTCTTAATGGATTTAAAGAAGGGGTCTCTGGTGAAATTGGAATAAGCTATAAAATCTCTAGTAATAAAAAATAATAACAAAATATTATATAAAAAATAGAGGTCAACCTTAAAAAAAGCTGACCTCTATTTTTTATAATTTATATATTACATCTTCACAACTATATTTACAAGTTTTTTCGGCACAACAATTACTTTAACTATTTCTTTGCCTTCAGTTAGCTCTTTTATTTTATCACTATTTAAAGCTAATTCTTGTAATTCATCATTAGTTGCACTCTCATCAGCTTCAAGTTTGTCTTTAACTTTACCATTCACTTGAACAACAAGAGTTATTTTACTAGCTTTTGCTAAGTTTTCGTCCCATTCACACCACTTTTCTTCGTGAATAGATGTATTCGCTCCAAGCTCCTTCCAAATCTCTTCAGACAGGTGAACTGTAACTGGAGACATTAATTTAACTAAAGAAATAACAGCGAAGCTTAATACATTCTTATCTTCATCAGAGAATTCTTTTTTGCCACCAACCCAATCATAGATTGCATTTGTAAGTTCCCTGTATTTAGAAATTACTGTATTGAATTGGAAATCATTAGAAATATCATTTGTAATACCTTTGATTGCCATGTGAACAGTACGAACCAAATCATCATTTTCTCTAGAAAGTGGGAATGATAATTTATAATCACGAGTTAAATGTTCAAAGTTATCAGAAACTAATCGCCAAACTCTGTTCAAGAATTTATAGCAACCTTCAACGCCAGCATCTGACCAGTCAAAATCTCTTGCTGGAGGTGAATCTGAAAGAATAAATAATCTTGCAGTATCTGCACCATAGTTTTCAAAGATTTCATCTGGGTCTACAGTGTTACCTTTAGATTTTGACATCTTAGAGCCATCTTTTAGCACCATACCTTGAGTTAGTAGATTTTTGAATGGTTCATCAAAGCTTAATAAGCCCAAATCCTTCATCGCCTTAGTAAAAAATCTTGAATACAACAAGTGAAGAATTGCATGCTCAATTCCACCTACATATTGATCTATTGGCAACCATTTATCAACAAGAGTTTTCGCAAACGGCATCTCTGAGTTTTTCGCATCAGAAAATCTTAAATAATACCAACTAGAACATACGAAAGTATCCATTGTATCCATCTCTCTACGAGCCTTTGCTCCACAAATAGGACAAGTGGTTTCAGCAAAAGTCGGAGATGTTGTAATTGGTGATTTACCTACAACCGAAAAATCAACATCTTTTGGAAGAAGTACTGGTAAATTTTCTTCTTTCTCAGGTACAATACCACATTTATCACAATAAATCATTGGAATTGGTGCGCCCCAATATCTTTGACGCGAAATTAGCCAATCTCTTAATCTATATTGAGTCTTAAATTCACCAAAGCCAGCATCAACAGCTTTTTGGGTAATAGCTTTTTTAGCTTCAGTGTTTTTCATTCCATTAAACTCATTTGAGTTAACCAAAACTCCTTCTTCTGTATAAGCTGCATTTTTGCAATCAGAAGGATTTTCTGGGTTTTCAATAACAACCTTCATTGGCATATTGTATTTCTTAGCAAAATCAAAATCTCTTGTATCGTGTGTAGGAACTGCCATTACAGCGCCTGTTCCATATTCAACAAGAGCATAATCAGCAGTCCAAAGAGGGAATATTTCACCTGTAAATGGGTTTCTACAATGAGTACCAAGAGGTACACCAGTTTTTTCTCTATCTGTAGAAAGTCTTTCAATCTCAGTCATTTTTCGAGCATTTGCTCTATATTCCTCAACAGCTTGTTTATTATCTTCTGTTGTTAATTTTTCGATATCTCTATATTCTGGAGCTACTACAAGATAAGTAATACCATGGACGGTATCAGGTCTTGTTGTATATACAGGAACTTCCATTTGTTCACCACTTGGAGCGTCAACTACTGGAAATCTAAAAATTGCACCTTCTGATTTACCAATCCAATTTGCTTGCATTGTCTTAACATTATCGCCCCAACCATCAAGCAAATCTAAATCCTTAAGTAGTCTTTCTGCATAATCTGTAATTTTAAAGAACCATTGAGAAAGATATTTTTTCTCAACAACATTATCACATCTCCAGCATTTACCATCTATAACTTGTTCATTGGCAAGAACTGTTCCACAAGTATCACACCAATTTACAGCAGCTTCTTTTTTATAGGCTAAGCCTTTTTTATAAAGTTGAATAAATAACCATTGAGTCCATTTATAATAATCTGGTTTACAAGTCGTAACTTCTCTTTCCCAATCATAAGAAAGACCTAACATTTTAAGTTGTTTTGTCATATATGCAATATTTTCATCAGTCCAAGCCTCTGGATTTGCACCTCTTTGCATTGCTGCATTTTCAGCAGGTAGACCAAAACTATCCCATCCCATCGGATGTAGCACATTATACCCTTGAGCTTTTTTGAAACGAGCAATTACGTCTGTAATTGTATAATTTCTAACATGTCCCATGTGCAATTTCCCAGATGGATATGGAAACATTGACAATGCGTAATATTTAGGTTTATCATCTGTATCTGGCGTATAAAAAGATTTTTCTTCTTCCCATTTTGCCTGCCATCTTTTTTCTATCTCTTGTGGAAAATATCCTTGTTTCATTTATATTTCTCCTCCAGTCAAAACTTTTCTTTGATTAATTGTAGCATAAAAGCTAGATATCAAGGTCATCTTCTATTTCACTCTCTGGAACATCTGGCTCTGCAACTGTTTTAGTCAATTTTTCATTAAGCTCTTGAAGTGTTATAGATTTATCCATTTTCTTTAATGCGTTTAATACTGCAAGTTTATAATCAGCATCAACTCTATTTTTAGGATTATCAACAATCTCGCCAATCTTTTGTCCTAGAAAACCCATAATTATTATCGCTGGTATCATTATTGCTCCAGTTGCAAAAATTGCATGTAAATCAATTATGCCAATTTTTAAAATTGAAATAGTACCAATCGATAGTGCAGTTATAGATATAAAAAAATTGCGAATACTTGTTGTATAATCCATTATTTATTCAAATTCTCCATATCTTTTTTCATGCAGAAATGTACTAACGTCATCTTATCAACATTAGATAAAGCAGTAAATCTTCCTGATATTGTATACAAACCATTATCACCTTTTTCAACACGAATTAATTGATACTTACATTTAACTTCACGTTCATCATTAAGTTTAATTGATACATTATACTCTTTCTCAATGTCGATATTTTCAGATGTTCTAAGCTTCATACCACCTGCAGACAAGTCTAGTGTTCTAACCTTATGCACAATATCACCACTAACTAATTCTAAGTCCTCCATAAATTTTATACGTGTAAATTTACGTCTCTGTAAAAATCTATGTTTAATAGGATTAGCTATTGTAACAACATTGTTTTCAATATTTTGAATATATGACTCAAAATATAAATATCCATTATCTGTTAATGAATAGAAGTCGCAAATATGATTTTTTATTATTCCCTCTGGTTTATATTTCAATTCCATCCTAAATCCTTCTAAGCTAACATCAAGGACTTTTCCTTTATTAGAATTTTTAAAATCTTGTGGAACTATAGTAACAAGCTGTTCATTTTTAATTAATTCTCTCATACTTTGAGCCTTTCTTTATTTTCTTGGAGCTTCTATTTTAATCATACCAACGGATTTAACTTTTACATTTGGACTAATTTCATTATATGACATAATAGCTATTTGTGGATATGTCCTTTCTACTAATTTTCTAAATAATAATCTTATTGGAGAAGAACATAAAATAACAGGCTGATTTCCTGTTGCCGTAATAGCTTTCTCTAATTCTAAATTCATTCTATCAAAAATCATTCTTGTAAACGAAGGATCTAATGTAACACTTGTACCATCTGGGCTTGCACCTTTAGCTATTGCGTTTTCTACATCAGGAGAAAGCGTTATTACATATAATTCTCCAGTATCTGCAAGATTTTGTTTACAAATATTTCTTGATAATGCCTGACGAACATGTTCAGTTAAGAAATTTGGATTTTTGTTAATTTTTGATTGTAAGCTAATTGTCTCTAATATGGTTTTTAAATCCCTTACTGCAACACCTTCTTTAAGCAAGTTTTGAATAACAACTTGTATTTCACCTATAGAAATATCTTTCATTATGTCATTTACATAATCTTCTGAAACTTCTTTTTTAAGATTATCAATAAGCTGTTGAATATCAAATCTTGAAACAATTTCATAAGCACATTTCTTAATAACTTCTGTAATATGTGTTGAAATAACTGCCGATGCTGAAACAACTGTATAACCAGACATTTCAGCTAAGTCTTTATCTTTACCTTCAATCCAAAGAGCTGGAAGCCCGAAAGCAGGTTCAATAGCATGGATACCGTTAATAGTTAAATTCCCTACTGGATCACCTGCACACATAGCTAAATATCTTTCAGGATAAACATCCCCTGATTCAAGAGCTACACCTTTAAGCTTAATTTGGTATGAATTTGGAGACAATTGTAAATTGTCTCGAACACGAATTGACGGAAGAACAATACCCATATCTAACGCTGTCTGGCGACGAATTTGAGCTATACGTTCAAGTAAATCCCCACCCATCTCAACATTCAATAATTGAACAAGTCTATAGCCAACCTCAATTTCAATTGTATCCACGTTAAGTAATTCCATAACGCTTTCTTTTGTAGCCTTTGCTCTTTTTTCCTTCTTACCAATTTTTTCTTGTTGCTCTAACTGCGCTTTCTGTGCTTCTTCTGCTTTAGTTTTCTTTTCATTTTCTTTAATTTTCAGAAATGCCATGCCTCCAGTAACAATTGAAATCAATATAAATGGAATAGTCGGCATGCCAGGAACTATACCCATAAACGCAAGTAAGCCTGCTACAACACCAAGAACTCTTGGGTCAGAAAACATCTCATTTTTAATATCAGTAGAAAGAGATTCATCTTTACCTGAAGCACGAGACACTATCAAACCTGTTGCTGTTGAGATTAAAAGAGCTGGAACTTGTGAAACAAGACCATCACCAACAGTTAATATTGTATATGTACCTAATGCCTGTTGAATATCCATGTGTAATTGCACTACACCTATAATCAACCCACCAACAATATTTACAATTGTAATTACAATCCCTGCTGTAGCATCACCTTTTACGAACTTCGAAGCACCGTCCATTGTACCGTAAAAATCCGTTTCACGCTCTAATTTTTTACGTCTTTCCTTTGCCTGTTCTTCATTAATTAATCCTGAGTTTAAATCGGCATCAATACTTAATTGCTTACCAGGCATTTTATCTAATGTAAAACGTGCTGATACTTCTGCAACACGAGTTGCACCACCTGTAATTACCATAAAGTTAATTAACACAAGAATACAAAATATAACTGCACCGACAACATAGTTACCACCAACAACAAATTCTCCAAAAGAATTAATTACACTACCAGCCTGACCATGCAAAAGTATCAAACGTGTAGAACTTACATTTAAGCCTAACCTAAATAATGTTGCAATAAGTAAAACTGTTGGAAAAGAAGAATAATCCAAAGGCTCTTGAGTGTATAAACAAACAAGAAGTATAACAACTGCTAATGAAATGTTTATCGTTAATAATAAATCCAAGATTGGAGCAGGTAATGGAATTACCATCATACAGACAATAACAACTAAGCCTATCGCTAGGACAATATCGTTATTTTTTAATATGTTTGATAACTTACTTAACTCCATCCTATTCTACCTAAGTCTCTCTTTTATTATTGTACACATAAGCAAGGATTTCAGCAACTGCAACATATAAATCAGAAGGTATAATTCCATCAACTGGAACAGTATTATACAAAGCTCTTGCTACAGGACGATTTTCAACAATTGGAACATTATTATTTTTTGCAATATCTCTAATCTGAAAAGCCAAGTAATCAACACCTTTTGCTACTACTATAGGAGCTGGAGCTTTTGATTTATCATATTGAATTGCAACTGCGTAATGTGTTGGGTTTGTAACAACAACATCAGCTTGTGGAACTGCAGACATCATACGTTGACGAGCCATTTGCATTTGAATAGATTTGATTTTTGCTTTAATCTTAGGATCTCCCTCAATATCCTTATGCTCATCTTTAACTTCTTGTTTTGTCATTTTAATTGACTTTTCATATTCATACGTCTGATACTTCTTGTCTAAAAAACCAAGAATTAACATTGCTAGGCACATATTTATAATCATATTAATCAAAATTGAACCTATTATATTAAGAGCTATTGGAGTTTCTAGTCCAATAAGTCCCAACAAATCTCCCTTTCGGCTATTGATTGCTGCATAGCCACAAGCACCTACTATAACTAATTTTAAAATTGATTTTGCAAATTCTACCATAGAACGTGGTTGAAATGGATTAAATATTCGTTTTGCATTCTGAAACATTCTTCTTGGACTAAGATTTTCTAAATTAAATTTAGCTTTTTCTAATGCAAATACATGTCCGACATCCATTCTTATTACAATAACTGCATAAATAAATAAGAATACAAAAAATGGTAAAAGAATTAATCCTGTATATCGAAGATATGGATAAAGAATACCTATTATACTCGAAGTATCTATTGAATTGGGGTTAAGATTTATAAATGTATCTTGCATCATCGCAATAATATTATTATACATGTGCTTCCCAAAAACACCAAGCAAAGCTATACCGCCAACCATAACCAGTGCGGATTCCATATCCTTACTTTTTGCGACATTCCCTCTTTCTCGTTCTTTAGTTCGCCGTCGGGTGGTCGCTTCTTCTGTTTTTTCTGCTGCTTCGTTTCCCATTTTATTCTAAATTTCTAATACCTATTTTTACCCTTCTAAAAAATTGTAGCTATCTTTATTAAGAATTGCTCTATTATTAATGCCATTCTCTCAGCTAAAGGACGCATAAAGATTAATGATAATAGCAAGCCTAAATATATTTTCAATGGTAAAGAAACCATAAAAATATTCATTTGTGGCATCATCTTAGATGTAAACCCTAATAATACATCCGTAATAAAAAGTACTCCAAAAATCGGTAATGCAACACCTAGCCCTACTGAAAAAATTTGACTTGTTATTATTACAATTTGTTCAATAAAACCTGGTGATGTTGTAAAAACATAACCAACTGGCATACTCTTAAAACTATTATAGATTGCTGAAAATAGCCATTGATGTGCTCCAAGTGCTATAAAAGTCATTGACGCTAAATATGTAAAAGCCTGAGTTATTACTGGAGAATTTCCACCTGATGTTGGATTAAGAGCTTGATCTGCAGATAATCCCATTTGTATCGTGAACGTATTTACGCCTAATTCTATCCCCACAAAAATAATATTTGCACAGAAACCTATAACATAACCTATTGTAAATTCTTTAAATAATATTAATGTCAACATTGGAACTGAATTTGGTACAACAAATTGCGTATTAACTTGTACAACAGGAAAAAGTATAAATGCAATTATTGCAGCTAACCAAATCTTGACTTGTGCAGGAATTGGGTAAGTTGAAAACAAAGGAGCTGAGACAAGTAAACCAGATAATCTAGTAAATATTGCCATAAACAAAATTATATTAGTTGTAGAAAATAATGTCTCAAGATTAAACATTCTAAAACGCACCTATTAATTGTGGAATCATACTCATAAATTCATTTACTGTTGTAATAAAAACGCTAAACATCCAAGGCATTAAAAAGATTAATAAAACAACACATCCTACTATTTTTGGCACAAATGTCAATGTAGATTCTTGTATTTGAGTTACTGTTTGAAAAATACTAACCAACAAACCAATAACAACACCAATAAGTAAAACTGGTACTGACATCTGTAATGTCAATATGAACATTTTTTGTAATAGCGTTATAACAATATCCTGCATTATCTAATCCTTTATCTTACAAAGCTTTCTACAAGCGACCTTACAATCAAATACCAACCATCAACCATTACAAACATAATAAGCTTAAACGGTAAAGCTACCATTGATGGAGGCAAAAACATCATCCCCATTGATACTAATACGGATGATACAACAATATCAATAACTAAAAACGGCAAATACACAACAAAACCTATCGTAAAAGCTGTTTTTAACTCACTCATAATAAACGAGGGTAGCAGTACAAATGTTGGAACATCATCCTTCGTTTTTGGCTTTTCAATTTTTGCCATCCTAACAAACAGAGCTAATTCCTTTTCATGTGTTTGCTTAAACATAAAATCTCTTATAGGCTTAATCCCTCTATCTAACGCTGCCTGTTGAGTTATTTGATTTTGCATATAAGGCTGTAATGCTTTTTCATTAATCTCATTAAAAGTTGGTGCCATTATAAAGAATGTCAAAATAAGAGCTAAACTTGTTATAACCTGATTTGGAGGTAATGTTCCTGCTCCAAGTGCCTGACGAGTTAATGCCAATACAACAACTAATCGCACAAAACAAGTCGTCATTATCAAAATACTTGGTGCAAGAGTTAATATAGTTAACCAAATCAGAATTTGCAAACCATTTGTAAAATCTTGAGGAGTATTTGCATTTGTAAGCCCAATATTAATATTTGGCAACGTCATAGCTGCATAAGATGGAACAATTGAGATAAATAATCCACCTAAAATATACCCCCATTTTTTCATAATATTCATTTAAAAACTTCCTCAAAAAATCAACTATTGATAAAGAGCGTACCACTCCCCCACAATATTGTATATTAACCTTGATAGAAATGGCAAACTATTAAGTAATATTAAATTTAAGAAGATTTTGATGAGATTTTATAAATATTTCCCGTCTTTGCGAGTGAAGCGAAGCAATCCAGAAAAAATAAAACCTTGTATTAAACATAATTCAGATAAAAAATCGGCTGGGATAAAATCTCAGCCGACCTATGTTTAATTTAATATAACAATTGTTTGTACCTATTATTGTTGGGTTTCAGCCAGCATACATTACTACAAAGCTTTAAAAAGGTGGGCACATTTCAATTTTGCCCACCCTACAAATCTACAAATTTGTAAGTAAAGTGTAAAAAATTCAGGATGACAAATTAATTATTTATTTCTGTATTTTAATTTCTATGCTTTCAGAATGATGCATTTTTCTGGCTTGCTTCGCTTCGCTCGCAAAGACGGAAATTTAAAATTGCAAAGATGATTTTTTATTTTTTGTGAAAAAATCCCTCAAAAATCAAAAAATCCCTTCCAAAATTCAGACAAAAATCATTAATTTTCTTAACAAAACTTCACAAAACAAGCAATTGTAATGATTTGTAAAGACAAGTTTTTATGAGGCTCAAATCCAGTTATAATGCCCTATATGATATGATATGATATGATATAATATTATGTGAGGGGAGGGGAGCAATTTCCTTTTTTTGAAGAACTTTAAATCTATGTAACGAGTGATATTAGTTTTAAAAAAGGAGAAAAAATTATGACAAATAAAATACCACCTCAACCTAATCGTTTAAAAGGAGAGACTCATTTTACTAATAATCTATGTGATCAGCGGCCTAATAATCTGTCTAAGCAACAAAAAAGGAATTTAGATATATTATTTTCATCTCTTGACGTTGATCGTAAATTTACTGATCCTATTGAACAATTAAAACTTAATGCATTACAAAATGGCGATAATGTAATAATTAAATTTAAAAAACCAAATACTGATAATATTAAGTGGGATGGAAATAAAGGAACTATTGAAACATTTAGAGAAACAGATAATTATGATGAATATGTAAAGTATAA
>JAGBXP010000008.1 GCA_017629215.1 bacterium
ATCTTTTAGAGAAAAAACTTCTATCGACAACCGTGCGCTTGCTAAAGCCGAAGCTGAATATGAACATAAATTAAAACAAATTAACAGCATTGATAAAAAATACGATTTAGATTTATCTAAACTAGAAACAGAAAGAAACGCTCTAACTACAGAATTAGATACCGTTAAAACCGTTATTAAAGACAACGTAACTCGTTCGTTTAAAATCTTCAGCTAATAGCTAAATGATTTTAACGTGGAGATTTTGTGTCTTTAATTTAACAAAAATTTTTAAATAAATCCTTAAAAAAAATATTAATAATCCCTTTTCCCTTTTCCGCTTGAGTTAATGCTCAAGCTTTTTTTTGTATATAAAATAAAAAATAAAAATATGTTAAGTTTTGTAACAATAAATAGAAACTCTGAAATTTTACATTTTATATATTTTTTATATAAGTGTAAGAGTTAAGATAGAAAGATTAAATTATGTTTCAATTTGGAAATTTCAATATGAATATGTTTAATTCGAACATGCTAGGTATGGGCAGTATGTTTGGAGCTAACTCATTTGGTCTTGGTGGTTCATCTTTTCTTGGTAGCATTTGGGGTAGTAATTTATCATCATCTTTTATGAATTGTAAAGGAATTGTCGATTATGATTCAATGGCATTGGCTGGAGTTGGTAACTTTTTAACAAATTTCCTTTTAAATACATTTTCTGGATATATTAGCAGTAAAAAAGAAAACTCTACTGATAATATAAAAAATGATATTAATGAAATGAATAGTTCTATTAAAGAATTAAAGAATTAAATAATAAATTAATAAATTATCAAAAAAACGAAAGTACTATTAAGAATAAAATTAGCGAAAACGATAATAAAATTGAAAGCAATAATGAAACTAAATCTAAAAATACGACTGAAATAACTAAATTAAATACGGATTTAGAGAACTTAGAGAAAGATTTAGAGACTTTAAAGAATACTGAAAAAACAGATGAAAATAAAGCTGATATTGAAAAACAAATTGCAGATAAAGAAAAGCAGATTGAAAAATTAAAAAATGAGATCAAAAATTTAGAAGAAGCTAATAAAACATTAACTAGCGAAATAGAAACACTAAGAAAAGAAAATGAAACTCAAAAAAAAGAGCTAGAAAAAGTACAAGCTGATATAAATAATGTAAAAGTAGAAATCAATAAGTTTGAGAATTACAAAAAGAATGCACAAAAAATGTTAAACAATGAAATCCTAGAAAAAGCTGATGGTTATAAAATACAAAGAACAAATCAAAATGACTATGATAAATTATTTACAAAAGATGATAACAATAAAATCACATTAGCATCACCTAAAAATAAGACTACTAAAGAAGATGTTAGATTTGCGATATTAGGATATAATAAAGCAAGTACAAATGAAGAAAAGAAAGATTACCAAGAACAATTTAAACTACTTTGGGAAAAACTACCTGTTGAAGATAGAACAAATAGCTTAAGAGCTGCAGCTAACATTATTTTAGGTTAATATATTAAGATTTGTAACAAAAAGACTTAATTGTGAAATTAAGTCTTTTTTTATTTTTTTATATATATGTAAGATAAATAAGAAAGTAGAGCAATATGGTAAGCTGGCAAAATACGAACTATTATAAAGATTTAAAAAATTATGAAAAAAGTTCTGGCTATACTACAGCAGAAATGAATTATTTGAATAATCCAAACGGAATTCATAATCCTTTTGTTGCTACATTTGCACCTGTCGCACAATCATTGTTTACTATGTTACCTCAATTTATGGAATTAAAAAGCAGTAATAATAATGACGATAAAGCTGAAATTGCAAAAAATATAAAATCTGATATTGACAAAATTTTTGAAAAATATAATAAAGGTGATAAAGATTCAAAAGACCCTATTGATAATATTGATGAAATAGAGGGACTTTTACAAGCAAGGTATAATGAGACAAATTCTAGTATAGAATCCTTAGAAGAAAATAATTCTAACTTAGAAAAATCTAATCAAAATATTAACAATTTCTTAGTTAATTTTGATAGTAATATAGATCAAATTGATAATGAAATTAATGCTTGTAAAGGTTCAATAAAAGCACTTAAAAGTTTACCTAATAATGACTTGATAATACAGGATTATGAAAGAAAAATTAATGAATTAAAAGAGAAAAAAGCTGAATTAATAAAACAGAAAGCTGAGAACGAAAAACAATTAGAAGAAAATTTAAGTCAAATAGTAAAAAATAATGAATTATTAAATGAATTTAAGTCTATACAAAAAGATATAAAAGACTTAAAAGAGTTATCAAAACAATTAAAGAAAGCTGAAGGCAAAGAAGCAATTGAGAGCTTAACCAATAATGAGACAAATAATATTGTAAAATTGCTAAGTGAATATAATAAAGCAAAACAAGGTAGTGATTTAGACAAAATTAATAAAACAAAATCTGAACTTGTAGAAGCTCTTAAAGCTTATAATGGTGATAATAAGACTTTTTTAAACTTAAAACAACAATTTAGAATTGCTTAAAACTCAGAATTGTAAGCTGTGTGCTACCCAGCAAAATAGCTATTACAGCACACGTCTCTGCGAGGAAGGATGAAATCCGACGAAGCAGTCCAGTGAAATATGTTTGATGAAAAAAAGTTCTGGATTGCTTCGCATTCGCTCGCAATGACGTGGAATCATAATTAATATCCATTGTCATGCTGAACAAGCCGAGCAGAGGATGAAATCGGAAGCGTATCCGTTTAAAGCGAGGCGCGTTTCAGCATCTTACCAATTTGGCGTTTAGCTTGGGTTTTGGAAAGATCCTGAAATAAATTCAGGATGACAATTTAATTATTTATTTCTGTATTTTAATTTCTGCGCTTTCAGAATGACACATAGTTGGATTGCTTCGCTTCGCTCGCAATGACGAGGGGAAATTCGCTCGCAAAGACGGGAAATTTTACAAAAATAGTTGGGTTTCACCCAACCTACGCTGCTTGGCTTATTACAAAGCATAAAAAGATAATTTTTAGTTGATAAATGTAAAATTTTGTAAATATTTTTCTGGAACATGTGTCATGATTTTAGATTTTGATGTAGCATGCTCGTATCAACTATCCCCAAATCTCTTCCTAAAATTATTAGAGAAAATTTACTGGCTAAAACAGTCAGTTTTTTTTATTTTTTTGTTCTCCATATATCAACATGAGTCGCACACCAAGCTGAATGATTATGAATACTCTCCAAGGATTCACATTCCACTTCAAATGATTTAATTTTATCATTGTTCCTTAGCAGAATTACAACATCTCTAAGCACATCCTCCACAAATTTCGGATTATTATATGCATGCTCCGTAACATATTTTTCATCCTCTCGTTTCAAAAGTGGATATAATTCAGATGATGCCGTTTTTTCAATATCTGAAATCAAATCCTCAAGCCAAACATGCTCATTCTCTGCGTAAGTTACCTTTACTGATATAATCGCTCGTTGATTATGAGCTCCATATTCTGAAATCTCTTTAGAACATGGACATAACGTCGTTACTGGAACTTTTGCACCTAGATAAAATCTATATTTCTCGTCATCTTTTTTATAATTATCTAAAATTCCCTCAAATGTGCAATCATAGCACATCGGTGCTGATATCCCTGTTACAGGAGATTTTTTATCGACAAAATATTTGAAATCAAATTTAACGTATCCAGACTCTGCATCAAGTCTTTGCACCATCGACTCAACGCAATCTTTTATATCAAGAGTTTTTTTACCTCGCCAATTGTTTAAAACCTCAACAAAACGAGACATGTGCGTACCTTTAAAATGTGCTGGTAATGAAACACCACAAGTCGCTGATGCATATATAACTTTATCCTCAGCTTCTTTTCTCTGAATAATTATCGGCATCTCAAAATCTTTTATACCAACTTTTTGGATATCAACACCTCTGAAATCTTGTTGGTTCTGAACGTCCTTCACTAGATAGCTACTCCCTCAAATGTCTTTTGCTCAAGTGCAATTAATAGCTTCAAAGCAGCTACTCTTTGAATATTTGCAGGTGCATTTCTTAAAAGCTCAACACCTTTAAGCATCATTGGATCATTATCATACCAACGATTTCCCTTGCCTTGGTATGTTTCGATGATTTCATAAACATGTTCAATAACTTCACCAGCAACCTGCTCCTGTAGCTTTAATAAAAAATCCTTAGCTTCAGTTTTCGTATCATCTGGCTGTAATCTTAATAATTCTAGTGCCTCTTTTAAAATAGGATCACTGTCATACCAACGCTTATTAATCATCTCTACTCTACCTTTCTTTATTTTGTTAATTATTTAAAAATATTGTATAATAAAATCTATAAAAAAAAAAGATTTATAAGAGGATTGATTATATGAAAATACTTTTAATCAATGGAGCTAACCTAAATATGCTTGGTATTCGTGAACCTGAAAAATACGGTGCTAAATCTCTAAAAGAAATTGAAGAAATGGTAGTTTCTAAAGGTAAAGAACTTGGCGCTGATATCGATGCCTGGCAAAGTAATATCGAAGGTGAAATAGTTGAAAAAATCCAAAAAGCATTAGGTAAGTATGACGGTATAATCATTAATGCTGGTGGATATACTCACACTAGCGTCGTTATACGAGATGCTATTTCTGCTGTAAAAATTCCAACGATTGAAGTACACATGACAAATATTCACGCAAGAGAAGAGTTTAGGCACATATCATTATTAAGTGGAGTCTCTAAAGCAATAGTCGCAGGGTTTGGTGAGTATAGCTACATACTCGCTCTAGAAGGTTTAGTTAAACATATTACTGATATACACTTGCAATAATCTATTTATACGATATAATGAAAGTGTTAATCAACGGAGGGATTATGGCGAGAGTATTAATTTCAATGTCAAACGATTTTTTGAACAAAGTTGATAATATTGCAACTTCAGAACAAAGAACAAGAAGCGAATTAATTAGAGAAGCATTACGTGCCTATATTAAACGTAATAAGATTTCTAACAACCTACAAGCAGAAGCTAACGCTACTATGCTAACAGAATTGCTTAGCTAATTTCGTTTAAATCCTGATATAGCTATAAATACTTCTTAGAATTTCTTATATCGCTACTAATTATCCTACTAAATTCATTACTTGCTGATGATAATGAATGAATATGGTTAAAATTAAGGCCTGTTATTTGGTAATTTATCTTTCCTAAATCAAAGTTTCTTTTTAGCAAATAATTATCTCCAAATATAATCTTTAAATCATCTGGAATATTATGATAGTTTGATTTTTTGCAAAAAAACGCACTACCCCAATCTCCTAGGGATATATATCTGTTCAAAGGCTTAAATTCTAATAAATTTTCGTTAGTTATTGGAGGAGGTTCAATATCAGTAACTTCTTCACGCTTAAACTGCTTTATACAACTAATACTTAATCCAACTAAGCCTGTATTTGGCTTCTCAAGAATTCCAGAAGCCAAGACCTTACTACAAAAATTCTCACAACAAAGAATATCATCATTTATTATCAACAAACGCTCATTTTCCGCCAGTGAAACTCCTAAATTCCAACTCGCATTTACATATAAATTTTCTTTAGGACTATATATTTTTATTTTTTCATTAGAAGGTATATAAAGCCCCCTACCTGAATTTTCGATTATGATTATTTCAGAAACAGAATTATCACGCAATAAAATACTTACTAGCTTTAATAAAACCCTAGTAGATTTTAATACCGTTGGTATAATTACTGAAATCTTATAATTACTCAATTTCTCTTATCCATCCCTCAGGTGCTTCAATTAAGCCCATTTGTATTCCAAGAAGTGTATCATATAATTTTTTAGAAATTTCACCAATACCCTTATTGTTATAATCAAATTCAATGGTTTGTTCTTTATTATCAATTCTACCAACTGGAGATAACACTGCTGCAGTTCCACATAAAGCACATTCTTTAAACTCAGAAATTTCTTCGAATGGGATAGCTCTCTCCTCAACTTTTAAACCTAAATAATGTTCAGCAACATACATTAAAGAACGTCTTGTTACTGATGGCAAGATTGTATTAGACTTCGGTGTTACAACAACATTATCTTTTGTTATAAAAATAACATTCGCTCCACCTGTTTCTTCTACATAAGTTCTTGTTGCAGAATCCAAATAAAGATTTTCAGCATAACCATGCTCATGAGCTTCTTGTATTGGATACAAGCTCATAGCATAATTTAGTCCAGCCTTAACATGCCCAGTACCTCTAGGTGCAGCTCTATCAAAATCTGGAACTCTTAACGCAACTCCGTTAGCTCCACCTTTAAAATACGCTCCAACTGGAGTTGCAAAAATCCTAAATTGAAATTCCTGAGCAGGTTTTACACCTATTACAATACCAGAACCAAACATATATGGACGCAAATACAACGCTGCTCCTGTGCCATAAGGAGGAACCCAATCTATATTAGCCTTAATTGTTTTTAAAACAGCTTCAACATATCTATTCTCTGGAAACACTGGCATTACAAGCCTACGAGCTGTATCAGCCATCCTCTTTGCATTCAAATCAGGTCTAAAACATACAACCTTATTATCAACAGTTCTATAGGCTTTCATTCCTTCAAAACAAGTTTGTGCATATTGCAAAACCCCTGCACATTCATTGATAACAACTTTTTCATCTGTCGAAAGTTGTCCTTCATCCCATGCTCCATTCTTATAATTAGCTACAAAACGATAATCCGTTTTCACATAGCCAAAACCTAAATTAGCCCAATCAATATCTTTAACCATGTAAATCTCCTAATTCCAATAATTACACATTATACTATAAAATTATTACAAAAAATAACAATTATCATAATTTTCATTTGAAATTAATCATGTTTTAAATATAATAAATACAGTTATAATTTTCGGGGGAGTATAACCATGAATAATGAAAGTGTTGGAAAAAAAATAGTAGAAGCTTTAAAAAAGCAAGCTGAAAGCATGGATATTGAAGAATCAAACAATTTTGATTTATTTGAAAAATCTGAGTCTAGCGTATTATCTGAAACAAATTTAGAAATCAATAATGATACTTTCAACGAAGCTAGACAAACTAAAAAACAAAGTTTTTTTGATGATGTAGAAGAAGTAAGTGAAAATATTTTTGCTGATGCCATTGTACCTCCAAGCATCAACGAAGAACAAACTGAGGCTTTTGAAATGCCAGCTAATATTTTAGTATTAAAGAAATTGATTTCACAATTACCAAGTGGTGTATCTAGACACACTGGGGCGCAAATCATTAAACAAACAATGGAAGCTCTTGGTATTTCAATGAAAAGCGTACTTCAAGACGCACAACAAGTGCAAGAAAATTTAAAAACATCTGCTAGAGAATGTCAAGGTACAATCCAAGAATACAAAAAACAAATTCTTACTCTTGAAAAACAATCTCAAAATTATCAAAAACAATATTCTGCACTGAATGATTTGATAAGCTTATTTATTCAAACAACAAGATAAACATTTAATTTGTTAAAAAAAAAGAAGTATTTAATAATACTTCTTTTTTTATCTATATATTTTCATCATCTTCACTATCATTATTCGGAGTCGGTAAATCAACTTCTATTCCTAGCTCTAATAATGCAGTTCTAGCTTTTGGTGCAAGTGCAGTATCCGAAAAATTTTCCAATATCGTTTGATAACACTCCACTGCCTCAGCTCTCATGTTCCTCAATTTGTAGACATTCCCCGCTTTATAATATAAAGGTGCTAATTCTGTAGATGTTGCAACTAACATTTGATTATCAAGCTGTATTTTAACACCAATCAAAATCTCATTATCTTGTGGTGAAAGCAAAGCTCTTGAATATATTTTTTTCATTAATGTATCAATATTATCAGACATTTCTTGAATAACCTCTTTAGATATTTTAGAAGATTTTTTCGCTGCTGATACGTCAAGACAAATTGCTGATAATAAGAAAAAACTTGTTAATATAAATGTTAATAACTTTTTCATAAAGACTCCAGTATTGTATTTTAATAATCACATATCATTATTATAATATGACAAAAAGTTGATTTTTATCATCAGTTAAATGTATGATATATTATTATGAAAACAAAAGTTTGGCAGATGTTTATTTTAGGTTGTGATAACCTTGACATAGCTTTATCAAAAGGGCTTGGTGGAGTCATCTTTTTTACAAAAGATATTAAATCAGAAAAACAATTCATATCGCTTATATCTGATATTAAATCAAAATCTTTAATACCTCCTTTTCTTTCAATAGATCAAGAAGGTGGACGAGTTGAACGTACTGAAAATATTCGTGCAAGGCGACTTTCTCCTAAATTTGCATTTAAAAAAGGAGAGGAATTTTTAAGAAACCAATCAAATCTATTATCTAAAGAGCTTAATAAATGGGGATTAAATCTCAATTTTGCACCATGTGCTGATGTAAATACAAATCCTAATAACCCAATTATTGGCGAAAGAGCTTTTGCTAATAATCCAAATGACGTAATTAAAGGAATGAATATTTTTATTGAAGAAACCCGAAAAAACAAAATCATACCTTGTATTAAGCATTTTCCAGGACACGGTGATGCTGAAAATGATAGTCATTACATGCTACCACAGATAAATCTCTCTATTGATGAAATGGAAAAATATCACATAAAACCTTTTAAATATGCTATCAAAAAAGATATTGAAATGATTATGGTAGCACACTTACACTGCACTTGCTTTGATAAAGAACCCATACCAACATCATTAAGTTATAATGCAATAAATTATTTAAGAAATAATCTTAACTATGATGGCGTAATAATTTCTGATGACATGGTTATGAAAGGGGTCGCACAATATGGATTACTTGAAGCTATTATAAAGGGAATAAATGTTGGCTTAGACATATTTATTATTAGAAATTCTAATACCGAAACTCTGTTTATAATTGAAGAATTATGCAAATTAGTAGAACAAGACAAAAATCTACAAGAAAAAGTTTTAAATTCCAATAGACGTATAAAGAAACTTAAAACTCAATATCTGTATTAATATATAATATTTTTTACAATGAATAAGTTACATAAAAGAACAAATACTTGCAAAATTTTAAATATGTATTATAATATAAATGTTCGGTTATAAACCGTGTATTTTTATTAAATCTCATTATTAGTTAATTATTGACAGGATTTTTAGATTAGTGAAATTTTTTATTGTGGTTAAGAGGCTTTAATTATGTATGTAAACAGGTGCATTAAGTGTGGTGCTGAGTTTGAAACTAAGAACCCCAAAAGAGTGATATGTCCAGCATGTCTATACGCTGACAAGAGTGATACTCAAGAAGAAAAACCTATGCAAAGCTATAGTTCATATAGCTCTTATTCGACAGAACAGAAACAAAGAAACTATGATCGACCTCAAAGTGGGCATAGAAATAATTACAACAGGGAACGCTCTCAAGGAAACTACCAAAGACGTGATGGACAAGCAGGAGGATATAATAGAGACCATCGTTCAGGAGGATATAATAGACGACCTGATGATAATAGAGAGCACAGAAGTGGCTTTAGAAATAATTACGCAAGTGGTGGAAGGAATAATAATGCTTTCCAATCAAGACGTCCTATGCAAAACAAGCGTCCTAGACCTCAAAAACAAGCTAAGCCATTATTAGTAAGTAAAGAACAATTAGAACAAATTGAATTACTTTATAAAGCGATGTTACCACTTCCTAACCCAGACGCACATGAAGTAATTGGTCTAAAATTAGAAATTGAACCTCAAAAAGTATTTTTCGGTATTAATTTAGTACGTCAAAAAATGATGCTACCAAAACTACCATTTCCTAAGCGTAAGTTAGCAATTTCGCCTGACCAAATGTTGGCAATTAAGAGCCTTTATGAACCATTATTACCATTACCTCCTATTGGTTGCCAGAAGATTATTGCAGCTCAATTAAAAATGGATGAATGGCGTGTTCACGTTGGTATAAAGCTTGTGAGAGCGCAAATGGGATTAGATCGTTGGAATGAAGATAGAGCAGATAAGCCTGCTGATTATATGGTATCTAAACGACCACAAGACACTAACATAACTACAGAAACAGCACAAAAAACTGAAGTTGAAGATGTTGCTGTTGTTGACAAGCCAAAACGTGGTAGAAAACCTAAGAAGTCAGAGAATGAAGAATAATTTAATATCTGTAGGAAAAATTCTCAATTTTCATGGCGTAAGAGGCGAAGCTAAATTTGGCTATTCTAAGAACAGAGAGGATTTTTTAGAAAAGCTTAGTGAAGTCTATATTTTATTGGACAATGAATATAAGGAATTTTTTATTTCGAGTATTAAATTTACTCCAAAATGTGCTATTATCAAATTTAAAGGAATTGATAGCTTAAATGAAATATTAGCATATAAGGGTTGCTTGGTTTTTGCAAAAGAAAGTACTATACGAGAAAACCTTGAAGAAGACGAATTTTTGATTGATGAATTAGTAGGCTTAAATGTATATGATGGCGATAATAGAGTCGGTGCAGTAGTTGGAGTCTCGAATAATGGAGCAAGCGATTTATTATCAATTAAAACAAACTCTAAAAATATATGCTTAGTCCCATTTGTTAAAGCTATTGTTTTGTCAGTTGATATCAAGAAAAAAAGAATACAAATTAATAATATTGAAGGATTACTTTCATGAGATTTGATGTTTTAACTCTTTTTCCAGATTTAATACAAACTCATTTAGAATTTAGTATTATTAAACGTGCAATTACTGAAGGTATTATTCAAGTAAATACAATTAATCCTCGGGATTACACTTTAGATAAACATAAAAAAGTTGATGACACGCCATACGGTGGTGGAGCAGGAATGGTATTAGCTCCACAACCTTATGTTGATGCTTACGAAACGATAAAAAAAATTGACTCATCAATAACAATAATGATGACTCCTCAAGGAGAACCTTTTACACATGAGATTTCAAAAGAACTTGCTACATATAAACAAGTAATTATCTTATGTGGTCATTACGAAGGCTTTGACGAACGAATAAGACAAATAATCAAACCTCGAGAAATATCTATAGGTGATTTTGTACTAACAGGAGGAGAATTACCTGCTCTTTGTTTAATTGACAGCATTTCTCGAAATATAGAAGGTACTCTAGGGAAAATAGAATCTGCTCATGACGATTCTTTTGCAGATGGCTTATTAGAATACCCTCAATACACCAAACCTCGTGTATTTAGAGACCTGGAAGTTCCTGAAGTTCTTTTAAATGGCAATCATAAGCTGATTGAACAATTTAGATTAGAACAGAAAATACTTCGAACTCAAGCTAAACGTCCAGATTTATATGAAAAATGGTTAAAGAAAAAAACTTAAATTTTATCCTATTTCTTCGTTTTTAATTTTTCAATTAAACTAACAACATTATTTTTTTCTTCAACAGGTATATCAAAGTTTGAATATTCTTCAAAATACTCAATAGCATCATCAAAATCATTTCTTGCCATGAAAAGAATTGCTACTTTTTTATAAGCCAAAACAAATTTATCATTAACAGCAATTGATTTTAAATAATTTGAAATTGCTTTATTTATTTCGTTATTAGCTTCATAAGCTTGTGCTAAAGAATAGAAAAGCAGTTCGCTATCCTGACGATATTCAGTTACAGTTTCAAAATTTGAAATAGCACCATCATAATCACCTAGCTCAAAGCAAACATGACCAAGATCATAGTACGCATCATAATTTTCTGGTTCACCATCTAGAACTCTTTCTAACTCTTCAATAGCATCTTCCCATCTTTGATCATCAATATAAACTCTAGCTAATAAATGCGCAATTGTTAAATTATCCTGGAGTTCATAACTTCCTTTTTGTAATGTACCAATAGCAGAAGCTAGGTCATTAGCCTTATAATACAAATCTGATAAATTAATATAGGCTTGCGCTAATTCCGGATCTAATTCTAAAGCTTTTGTTAGATAAAATTCAGCATGCCCAAAATCTGCGACATTAGCATACGCAACACCTAAATTGTTATAAACATCAGCATTATCTGGCTCTGTTTCAAGCACTGAATGAAAAGCATCAATACATTCTTTATATTTACCTTCTTTAAAATAGCTCATCGCTTTATCAATTTTTTCTGACATATCTTTAACCTTATTAGCCCTTATATAATTAAACTATAAATTATTTTCCTTTGTTTCAATATCATGAATAATCGTTCTAACATTACCTTCAGCCTGAAAATCTTTTGGATCTAATGTTAGCTTAATTTTATCTGCAACAATATCTTTATCTTGCTGTATAATCTTAGAACGACCAATGAAGTATACTTCATTAAGTTTTCCAGTGTTAACATCTGGGAAAACTGAAACTTTAGGACCTTGTGCATAATATTCATCAAACCATATTTTTACATGACCATTTCCTATATAAGAATTTTGATTTTTATTATATTGCTGGTAATCAGCATGAAGCACAAGTTTTTTGCCATCATCAGTATATGCTGTCGTTTTAGTATTACCTGTAACGCTCATTTCTTCAGTTAAAGGATTATAGACAAAATGATGTCCTTCTGATACATTTTGTTCTCTTTTAACTTTTGCATTACCTATTAAATCTAATTTTTTCAACCCACCTTTAGGATCTGCCACTATTACAGCCTTATCAGACCAACTCTCGATATCTTTATATCTCATAGAGACCTTTCCGATAGCAACCATAATATTGCTTCTTGTATCATACTCTTGTTCATCTGCATTTATGACAACTATAGGAGTATTACCCTCAATAATGCTTGATTGTGATTCACCCTCTGCTCTTACAACTTTATTTATTAATGAAACTTTAAGAATATTAGCCTTTACTTCACGTTTTTTATTTGCATTAATCTCAAACGCATAAGGTTTATCGTAAAAAGTAGCAGTATCTAATTTATTTCCTCTTCTAACAGAAACTTCAGCTCTAGGACTTTCAACAGTTAAATTATCCATTTTGACTTTAACTCCACCATCAAGTTTAATCTTTTTTTCTTTATCAGAAAAAACTTGAGTCTTAGATTCTATAATCAAATCAGAAGCTAAAACTGTCAATGTTGAAATTATTAATGTCATAATGATTAATATTTTTTTCATCTTATCTCCTTTGAATTTAAAGCTTATTTCTTATCCTTGCCATATAATTTTGTTTGAGAATTACCTATAATCTTAAACTTATCATATTGAGGGTTAATAACGCATTTATTAGCTATAGCATACATTTCTGCATCTTTTTTTATTCTTACATTTCCTTCGGCAACAATATCCTTATCAGAGCCTTCCCAAGTTAATTTATCAGCCTCAAGAGATGTTCCATTTTTAAGAACTATAAATGTATTATTATACAAAGTTATTGATCCATTTTTTTCATTATATGCACCTTTAGAGGATTGAAAGCTCATGGATACTTCATTTTCTTTATACAAATTACCTACAACATTATTCAATGTTGCAATACTATGGTCATTACTATAACTGCCAGTTTCTCCATAGATTTCAAAATGTTTATTACCTTGTTTTGTCTCTGTAATGATAATACCCACTGCTTCTACTTTTTGACTATTTACACCTAATTTAATTTGAGTTCTATTAAAATTAGCTGTTAAAATCTCAGCAGATACAAAAGCCCAAATCATAATTAAAATAGCTATTGATACAAGTATTAAATAAAGCTTTTTTTTCTTATCATTCCCTACAGTCTTTTTCAATAATCTTCTTATTATACTCATATTATTATTCTATCACAGAAACATTATTTTAAACAAAAAAAGGTCAGCTTTTAAGCCAACCTTTTTATTTTATATAGCTATACTACTATTTACTTGGAGTGAATGGTCTAACTACTGTTACAGAACCATCAACATTCTTACGAACACCAGTATCAATTTCGTCATCTAAATCTGCAGCAAACGCAACAGGAGTCATAACTTGTTGTGCATCAATTGCAGACGCTACCTCATCACGATTTAGATTTCTAAGTATTTTTTCTGCATCATCTTTAGTTGGATCATCGTTATTTGGCTCAACAATTGGTCCACTTGGATCATCTGGATTAATAATTGGAGGGTTAGGTCCAGCAGGAACAACTAAATATGTATTTTGAGCTGTTTGAACTCCTTTATTCCATCCATTTGAGCCATTTGCCATATCATAAGTTATTTCAGTATCCTTATCAACTGTAATAACTTGAGAATCTTTAATATTTGTATATTTTAATTTATAATCACGATTTGGTAATTTTACAGTTAAGTTTCTTGTTTCACCACCCACCTTAATAACTTCAGCTTTTGCATTATCCTTAATTACTATATCGTTATTAGATGTTAAATAAACATTGCCTGCATTAACATTATCAACATTAAGATTTCCATTTGATTTAATTAACGCATAGCTAGTATTATCTTGTTCAAGCTTATTAATATTTCCACCTTCAACATTTAAGAACCCACTACTAGCCTCGATATATCTTCCAATTGGTGTATATTTTTCCATTACAGTTTTTATTAGATAATTTGTATTTTTTAGACCACCAATATATTGTTTAGCTGAAAATTCATAATCATTTGCACTAATAGTCGCCTTACCATCAGTTACAATGTTTAAAGTTTTTGAATTAAGATTAACTTTATCTGCATTAGTATCAATAGTAACTGCTATACTACCATCTTGAGCTACAGCATTTAGTTCATTACCAACATTTAATTCTCCTGGTATTAAAGCTTTCAAACCATCATCATAACCCCCAATATGGATGTTATGTGCTGAATCAATATTAAGATTTCCACCAATATTAGTATCCCCAATAACGTGAACAAAATGTTTAAGAGGATCATTTGCATCAGCTGTAGTTGTTAGACTTGCATCACCATTAACATTTGTATTTACTATTTCTACATAACCACCTGTGTTATTCATTGAAAGATTGCCACCAATATTAGCTTTTCTTACAATATTAGCTCTACCATCAGCAACTGAATTCAAATTACCTGTAACATTTAATGTTTCACCATTGTTTGTGAAGTTTAAACCCACATTGCCTCTTGAATCTATAGTTAAATCACCATTAATTTGTCCACCAGCAACTGTTGTAACAGCTCCTTTATCAGAAACAATATAAACATTACCATCAACTTCTACAGATTCTAATCTAACAGGCTTACTTGAAGCATCATTACTAGCTGTAGGAGCAATTAAATAATTTTGACCATCTCTAGTTATTAAATTTAAACCTTTTGTTGCACCAATATATCCACCTACTACTTCTATAAATGGAGCGATAATGTTAAATTCGCCCCCAATATTAAAGTTAGATCTAAAATTACTACCATCTTTAATAACTATACCATTTGTAGCTTCTTGATTTAAACCTGTAACATTAAGATTTCCATTTAAATAATTAACAGCAAGAGCTTGAGTTGTTAATTGTAAATCTCCAGCTGTTGTAAATTTAGCTCCATCAAAAAGCATGCCATTAGGATTTGATATAATCAATTTTCCTATACCTTGATTTGAAGAAACATTACCATATACATTAGTCATACCAGTATTTACAGTATTAACAACTGTTAGATTATTTGCGCCATCTACAGCGTTAAAATTAAGATTTTCACCTCTATTAACATTTAATGTATCCCAATTTACATGAGAATCACCATTAAAGTTCAAAGTGGCAGAACCTGCAGTTAAATCTGTCCCCAAATAACCACCTGAAGCATTATTGATGACTGCACCACCATTACCAACACCTAAGCCAGTATCTCCAGACATGATAGTTGTCGCTGAGACTTGCATCATTGCAAATACAGTGCATAAACCAATTGCTGATAATTTCTTTGCAAATTTTCTCATGATTTTGATTCCTTTTTTTATGTACTTTATATAATTAGGGTGTTTAATGGTTGGTATCTAGTAATATGATTATAGATATTTACCATATTGCTACACAACTAATCATATAATTAAAAACACGAAAATAAAATAATTTGACTAATTTAACTCCAAAATTTAACAAAAATTTACAAAATAAACATGTTTTATTCAATATTTTTATTACAATAATTCAAAATAGGACAATCTGAGCACTTTGGGTTTCTAGATTTACAAATATTTTGGCCATGAGTTACAATCAATGTATTAATATCTATCCAATATTTGATTGGCAATATTTCTCTAAGTGCAAATTCTGTTTCCTCTGGTGTCTTTGTTTGAATATACCCTATGCGATTAAAAATTCTATGAACATGGACATCAACGCAAATTGCTGGTTTATTGAAACCTTTTGCAAGAACTAGATTAGCAGTTTTTCGTCCCACTCCATTAAACCTTATCAAATCTTCTATTTCATCAGGGACTTTACCATTAAATTCTTCTACTATTAAACGAGAAAGGTCAATAATTTGACGAGCTTTATTTTCATAAAAACCAACAGGATAAATAGCTTTTGCTAAATTTTCGTATGGAATTTTAAGCATTTCTTGAGGAGATTTTGCAAGCTCTAACATTCTTAAAGTTGCTGGATAAGTTGTTTTATCATTAGTTCTCAAGCTAAGAATACAACCAATCAAGACAAGATATGGATCTTTAAATTCCTCCATTAACTGAACAAACTCACTTCTAGGCTGATTTGCGTTTTTTAATGCTTGTATTATTTTATCAATCAAATATACCCCCAAATAAAAACATGCTATTCAAAATATTGACTAAAATCAAGATAAAATTCTATCTACATGATATAATATAATCAATAAAAGGGAGTATCTTATGTCAAATAGAAAAACATTAGTGTTAATTGATGGTCATGCGTTAGCTTTTCGCCAATTCTATGCGCTCGAGAGATCTGGTATGAAAAACTCAGAAAACCAACCAACTTGGGCTGTTTACGGATTTTTCAAAGCTATTTTCGACCTATTAGAACGCATAAGACCCGATTTTATAGCTGTAACATTTGATGTTGGTCGCCAGACATTTAGAGTTGAAAAATATGAAGATTACAAAGCTAACCGTGAAGCTATGCCAGATTCATTACGTTCTCAAATCGGAGCAATCATAGAAGGACTTAATGCTTTTGACATACCTATTTATACAAAAGAAGGCTTTGAAGCAGATGATGTAATTGGTACAATTTCACGCATAGCCTCTGAAAGTGGAAACTGCACATTAATATTAACAGGAGATCAAGACAGCTTCCAACTTATTGATAAAGAAGGTAGTGTAAAAGTTCTAATTCCATCAAAAGGAGAGCTTATAGAGTATAATTGGGATAAAGTATATGAAAAGCTTGGCGTTTATCCAAACCAAATTATTGATTATAAAGGGTTACGAGGAGACACATCAGACAATATTCCAGGTATTCGTGGCATTGGAGAAAAAATTGCTCAAAAGCTATTAACTCGTTATCCTAACTTAGAAGAGCTTTTAGCTGATTGTGAAAACATTCCTGAAAAAGCAATAAGAGAAAAAATTTGCACACAAAAAGATACAGCTATTCTTTCTAAAGAATTAGCTACAATAGTTAGAGATGTTGATATAAATTTTGATATTGAAAAAGCTACTGTTAGCCTACCACAAATTGATAAAGTCTCTGAGTTTCTAAAGAAAATGCAGTTTTATACATTCATTAAAAGTATTGATAAAATTCTTACAATGTTTAACCCTTCCCATAACGAGGAAGCCGAGAATTTAAGTCTCTTTGTACAGCCACAAGTACAAAATGACAATAACATACAGCAAAATCTATTTACACAGGCAATTAAAGAAATCGCTGAAGATAAAGACATAAATTATGTTATCGTAAATTCAGATAATATTAATAGCATCATAAACGAAATATCAAATACAGAACAAATTGGTATTAAATATTATTACAAAGATGGAGAAATAACACATATAGGAATTTCAAATGGTAGTAATTATTTTTTCCCTGGCGAATATCTCTATAACCTAAAACCAATTATAGAGAATGAAAAAATTAAAAAAATAGGATTTGATGTTAAGTCTGAATATAGTATACTCCTTAACAAGGGTTTTATGCCTAAGGGGCTTAAATATGATGTTTTACTAGCTAGTTATGTAAAAGACCCTAATCGCAAACATTCTCTTGATGCTCAAGCACTAGATTATTTAGACCACATCTTGTCATCTACAGATGATTTACAAAAACACGCTTGCGATGAAGCAGAAACATTATTAAAACTTTATGAATATTGGGTTAATAATCTTGCTCCAGAGGAACAAAAACTTGTTTTGGATATTGAACTACCTCTAACTGAAATCTTAGCAGAAATGGAGCATACAGGAGTTGCTATTGACTCAAATTATCTTAAAGAATTATCCTCATATATGAGAGAAAAGCTTGCTGATCTAGAAGATTTTATTTATCAACTTGCAGGCGAGACATTCAATATTAATTCACCGAAACAAGTTGCAGAAATTCTTTTTGATAAACTAGAACTAAAATCAAAAAAGAAAAGATCACGCTCAACAAGCGCAGAAATACTCGAGGAGCTTGCAGAAGAATATGAAATCTGTGAATATATATTAGAACATAGAAAATTCTCAAAATTAAAATCAACATATACTGATTCACTACCTGCTCTTATAAGTTCTCGTGATGGCAGAATTCATACAACATATAATCAAGCATTAACCGTAACTGGTAGACTATCATCATCTAACCCTAATTTACAAAATATACCGATTAGGACAGAAGAAGGTAATAAAATCAGAGCTGCATTTTGTGCGCAAAACTCAGAATGTTTAATTCTTTCAGCAGACTATTCTCAGATAGAATTAAGATTACTGGCACATGTTTCAAATGACAAAAACCTTATTAATGCCTTTAAATCAGGAGAAGATATACATACAATGACAGCTTCTAAAGTTTTTGGAGTTAGCATAAATGATGTTACAAAAGATATGAGACAAAAAGCTAAAGGTGTTAATTTTGGAATTGTATATGGTCAATCAAAATATGGCTTGGCGAAGAACCTTGGAATTTCTAATACTGAAGCACAAGAATTTATTGATAAATATTTTGAGCATTACCCAGATGTAAAAAAATATATGGAAGACAAAAAGATATTTGCGAACGAAAATGGATATGTAGAAACAATCTTTGGTAGAAAACGCTATTTAACATCTGAACTAATGAGTCCAAATTTCCAAATTCGTGAATTTGCACAAAGAGCTGCGATAAACCAACCATTACAAGGCTCTGCAGCAGATTTGATTAAAATGGCGATGATAGATGTTAATAAAGAGCTATCACAAAGAGGTTTAAAAACAAAAATGATTATGCAAGTGCATGACGAACTTGTATTCGAAGTTCCTGAATTTGAACTTGATGAAGTAAAAACTCTTGTTCGAAAATCTATGGAACTTAATCAACCATTAAATGTACCTCTAGTTGTTGATATTAATTATGGAAACTCTTGGAAAGAATAATTATTAACAATATATCTATAATATTGCGATTGCTTCTTGAACTCACCATTAATATAATTGTAAATTTTTGTAACAATTTTCCTCAAAAAGTGAAATTATCAAGTAATCATATACTTTATATATTTAAGAGTATTAAAAATACGAGGATAATACAAAAATGGCACTACTATTAGCTATGTATCAAAAAATGCGATTGATCCGAAAGGTCAATCAGGCACAGCTAAAACTTACTAGAATCACTAGTAAGATAGAAAGAGTGGTGAAAAATATCAAAGATACTGAAAAGAAATATACAAGCATGATGAAAATGATGGAAGCAAATGCTCAAAACATGAAAAACAATGCTTCAATTTTCTATCAAAATAGCTCCGGTCTTGGAACTAGTAGCATGAACTTGCAGCCAACTGGTAGTATATTCATGACACAATTTGTTGCAAATAGAATGAACGAAATGTGCTGCAGTGAAAAATCTCCAATAAAAGATAAATTCGAGAGAATGTACAATGAATATATGTCAAATAACGGCAGCTTCAAATATACAGATAAAGATGGCAAACGTGAATTCACAAACTTTACACAAGAAGATGTTGATGCATTCAACGGTGCTATGCAAACAGCTAATATGCAACAGCAACAAGCACAAATGATGGTACAACAGCAATCTCATCAATACGCTTCTATAGTTGATACTTGGAAAGAAGCTATGACTCGAGAAATAGAAGCTCAACAAGATGCCGCAACTGCAGAATTAACACACGAAGAAACAATGCTTCAATTAGAAAAGACACTCCTAGAAGAAGAATTAGAACTCTACAAAGAAGAAAAACAATCTTACGATAAGCTAGCTCAAGAAGGAGCTAAGGATGTGGTTCCTAAATTCGGATTAGGCTAATACTTAAAATAATCATAACAAAAAATCCTCCTAATAAGAGGATTTTTTATTATTATAACAAATATTTACTACCTTGCATTGTATTCCGTTTAATAAATTCTCTATCTATTTTATTCAATGTATCAAGTTTTTTCCCAATCCATCGTGGAGCAATTAATTCACTTTTCAAACCATTACCAGCAAGTCTATGTATTGTAGTTTCAGGAGGTAAATATTCAAGGAAATCACATACTGTAGAAACATACTCATTCTCATCCATAAAAGCTAATTCATTATTTTTATATAGGTCAGCAAGTTTAGTCCCTTCTAATGCACAAAGCATGTGTATTTTAACCCCATCTGGTCTCAATTCTGCAATTTTCTTTGCAGTTTGCATCATTTCCTCATAAGTCTCAAATAGATTTAAAATTATATGTAGACAGACATTGATGCCAGAATAGTTACGAGTTTTTTCATAAGCATCTAAAAAACAAGCATAATCGTGTCCCCTATTAATTTTTAGCAATGTTTTATCATGTATAGATTGTAAGCCGTACTCAATCCAAGTGTAGTAATCCTTGGAATAAGATTGTATTAACTTTAGTTTCTCATTATCTATACAATCAGGACGTGTGCCTATTGAAAGCCCTACCACATCAGGATGATTAAGAGCTGATGAATAAATCTTTTCAAGCTCACCAAGAGGTTTATATGTATTAGAAAACGCTTGAAAATACGACATAAACTTTTGAGCCTTAAAACGATTTCTTAATGTTTCTGCACCTATTTCAACCTGTTCTTCAATCGTAAGCTTATTAGAATGAGCTTGTGAAAAGCTTCCACCATCATCACAAAAAATACAACCTGAACTTGATATCGTGCCATCTCTATTCGGGCATGAAAACCCAGCATCGAGAGTTATTTTATAAACTTTTGTCCCAAATTTCTGTTTTAAATGCTCAGAAAAAGCATTATATCGTTTTCCCATAATCTAAGCCAATATTGTTTCACCTGACTGGTTTAAAATTGTTCTAACATAATTGTAATACTCGTTCTTGTATCCATATTTTTCAATTTTTGCCATTAAATCCGATTTTGATATAAAACCTTGATTAAATGCAATTTCTTCAAGACAAGCAATTTTAACCCCTTTATTTAATTCCATAGTTTGCACAAACACGCTTGCTTGTAGCATTGATTCATGGGTTCCAGTATCTAACCACGCAAAGCCACGACCTAGGATTTCAACATCTAACAGACCTTGTTCAAGGTAAATTTTATTTAGATCTGTAATTTCAAGTTCTCCACGCGCAGAAGGCTTTAACATTTTTGCATATTCACAAACTTTATTATCATAAAAATACAAACCTGTTACTGCATAATTTGATTTTGGTAATAAAGGTTTTTCTTCAAGAGAAATTGCTTTTTTATTTGCATCAAACTCTACGACTCCAAATCTTTCAGGATCTTTAACTGTATATCCAAACACAGTAGCACCATTATTTTTAGAAATAGCATTCTTCATAATTGTCGAAAATCCGTGCCCGTGAAAAATATTATCACCAAGTATTAATGCAACATCATCATTACCAATAAAATCTTCAGCTATTAAAAAAGCATCTGCAATACCACGTTGTATATATTGAATTTTATAACTTAAATTAATTCCAAATTGAGAGCCATCGCCTAATAATTTTATAAAATTATCATAATCTACTTCATTGGTAATAATTAAAATATCTTTTATACCTGCTAACATTAATGTAGAAAGAGGATAATATATCATTGGTTTATCAAATATAGGTAAAAGAATTTTTGAAATTGGTTGTGATGCTGGATATAAACGAGTTCCTGCTCCTCCAGCTAAAATAATACCTTTCATACGACCTCCTATTTATTTAACAAACTTATCTACAGCATCCTTTACACACGCATTATTCAACAAACATTGTGGAAGGACTCTATGGATAGTTTGTCTTTGATTATTGATTAATAAAACGTACGGCACATAATGAGCTCCAATTTTTTGCATAACACTATAACCATAATCAGTATTAGCATCAATTTTAACAAATTTACATTCATTATGATATTTCTTTTCTAACTTTGCATATATTGGTTCAAACTGCCTACAATAACCACAATCAGGAGTTTGCAAATATAAAAAAACATGAGCATAAAACCTATTTGCATCCTCATATTCTCCAGCACATACAGGAGTTACCAATATTAATGAGAGTAAAAACAAAAATCTTTTTAACATAGGAAAATGATACCACCTTATCTATCAATTAGTCAATTAATGAAATATGAGCACTATGTATTATAAATTCTATCTCCAGCGTCTCCCATACCTGGTACAATATAGCCTCTCTCATTCAAATGCGAATCAATTGCTGCAACAATTAATGTTATCTCAGGAAATTCTTTAAAAAGGTTTCTAATACCTTCTGGTGATGAAATCATACAGACGCAACAAATATTGACCTCTGGAATACCTTTATCAACATATAGCCTAACTGCTTCAATCAATGAATTTCCAGTAGCCAACATTGGATCTGTTATATAGATATAATAATCCTCAGCTGGCTTATTAACTAACATTGGGACTTTATTATAATACCAAACTGGCTTTAGCGTTGTTTCATCTCTATACATACCGATATGTCTTATCGCAGCTTGAGGTAAAATATCAACTGCTTCATCCGTAAAAATCAAGCCTGCACGCAATATTGGAGAAATGATTATATCTATATCAGGATTTATTGTCTTTGTTTTAAATTTTGCAATCGGAGTCTCTACTTCTATTTCTTTTTGAGGTAAGTTCTTAGTTGCCTCATATAATAAAATACGAGTAAGCTTTCTTGCTGCTAATCTTACACCTTCAGTATCAGTATTTTTTGACCTTAGTGTACATAAACTTTGATTTACAATAGGATTTGTAATAAGCTTTAATTTTTTGAACTCATTTAGCATTGTGTTTTAACTCCTCTAGACTATTTCTTATCTCATTAGCTTTTGTATTTGATTCATCTAAAAATTTGTCAGAATAATTTATAAACTCCATAAAGCTTTTATTTTTATTAGTAATATTTTTAGGTAGAATATTATTTTCTTGCAATTTAGAACCAAATTTTGATGTTGTATATATTATTGAACCTAATTTTTTAAACATATTATTAAGTAAACTCAATGAGTCGTGTAATCGTTTTGGTGGTTGTTCTATTATCATTGGCAAAGATTTATCTACAGAAGAAATATTGTCAGCTAAATAAAGTTCTAAAGATTTAGACCCAGCAAGTCCTGTAAATTCTACAGTAACAGCCGTTCCTTGAGGGATTGAAACATCTTTATTGGTAATAATAAAATTTACATAGACTTCATCTTTAATAGGCTTGATTTTAGTAACATACCCAACTTCAACTCCCATCATCCGAACAGGAGAGCCTACTATAAGACCATCAACATCTTGAAGGAATAATTGATAATCATTCTCATCATTTCTTTCTCTAAAAATAATACCAAAAGAGGATAAAAATACGAAAGCTAAAATTATTAATAGCCAAATTAAAAGCTCTCCACTATGATTAATATAAAACACTTTTTTTCTATCACTACTAACCATTTGCAAATTATTATATAATAAATTCACTCTGAGGTAAACTAAAATAAATTAATATTTTAATAAAAAAGGAAGTCTCAATTAAGTAGACTTCCTTTTATAATATAGCTTATAAAAAACTACTTGCTCTCAACAACAGCTTGAGCTGCTGCAAGTTTTGCTTGAGGAATACGGAATGGAGAACAAGATACATAGTTCAAACCAATTTTATGGCAGAACTTAACTGAATCAGGATCACCACCGTGTTCACCACAAACACCACCAACTAATGAAGGATTTACTTTTTTACCCTTTTCCATTGACATTTCTAACAATGCACCAACACCTTTGGTATCAAGTGTTTCGAATGGATTAGATGGAAGGATTTTTTGTTCAACATATCTATTCAAGAACTTACCTTCAGCATCGTCTCTAGAATAGCCAAATGTCATTTGAGTCAAATCGTTAGTACCAAAAGAGAAGAATTCAGCGTGTTCAGCAATTTCATCAGCTGTAATTGCAGCACGAGGAATTTCAATCATAGTACCGAATTTGTATTCAACTTCAACTCCTTTTTCAGCCATAACGTCTTTAGCAACACGAACTAAGATTTCTTTAGCAACCTTCAATTCATTTACATGACCAATTAAAGGAATCATAACCCAAGGTTGAACAGCAACACCTTCTTTTTTCAAATCACAGCAAGCTTCGAAAATAGCTCTTACTTGCATTTCATTGATTTCTGGGTAAGTTAAACCTAAACGGCATCCTCTTAGACCCATCATTGGGTTAGATTCGCTCAAACCTTCAACGATGTGAAGCATTTCTTCTTTTTCTTTAGAATCTTTACCCAAAGCTTTAAGAGTTGCAACTTCAGCAATTAAATCTTCTTTATTTGGTAAGAATTCGTGAAGAGGTGGGTCTAAAAGACGAACTGTAAGAGGTTTATCTCCTAATTCTTTGAACATTGCATAGAAATCAGCATATTGCATAGGAAGAAGTTTAGCTAAAGCTTCTTTTCTAGCTTCTGGAGTACCAGCAATAATCATTTTTTGTACCCAAGGAAGTCTTTCTGGATCCATGAACATGTGTTCTGTACGGCAAAGACCAACACCTTCAGCACCAAATTTTAATGAATTAATGATATCTTTTGGAGTATCTGCGTTAGCTTCTACTTTGATTGTTCTAATTTCATCAACCCAAGAGAAGAATTTGTTCCAATTATCATCAATCTTAGCTTCTACTAATTTAACAGCTCCAGCCATTACAAGACCTTTTCCACCATCTAAAGAAATGATATCGTCTTTTCTATAAACTGTACCATCAGCAGCTGTTAATGTTTCATTAGCTAAGTCAATCTTGATATCTTCACAACCAGATACACAAGGTTTACCCATACCCTTAGCAACTACTGCTGCGTGAGAAGTAGCCCCTCCACGAAGAGTTAAAACACCTTGAGCAACTGCCATACCGTGAATATCATCTGGACAAGTTTCTACACGAACCAAGATAACTTTTTCACCTGCCTCACCTCTAGCTGCAGCTTCTTCTGTATCGAATACGATTTTACCAACAGCTGCACCTGGAGAAGCGTTTACACCTGAAGAAATCTTCTTAGCTTCTTCCATAGCTTTTACATCAAAACAAGGAAGCAAAATTTGGTTTACTGAATAAGGGTCAACCAATTGAATTGCTCTTTCTTTAGTAATAATACCTTCTTCACACATTTCAACGGCAATTCTAACTGCTGCTGCAGCTGTTCTCTTACCATTACGAGTTTGAAGAATATATAATTTACCTTTTTCAATAGTAAATTCCATATCTTGAACATCTTTATAACCAAGTTCAAGTTTTTTAGCGATATCAACATATTGTCTGTATAAATCAGGCATTTCTGTTTCTAATTCAGCAATAGGTTTTGGAGTTCTAATACCAGCAACAACGTCTTCACCTTGAGCATTTGTTAAGTATTCACCATAAAATTTGTTTTCACCAGTTGCAGGGTTTCTAGTGAATGAAACACCTGTAGCACAATCATCACCCATGTTACCAAATACCATAGATTGAACGTTAACCGCCGTACCAAAGTTGTGGTCGATTTTGTTCATATTTCTATAAGCAACTGCACGTGGGATGTTCCAAGATCTGAATACTGCTTCAATAGCTTCTTGAAGTTGTACATAAGGATCTTGTGGGAATTCTTTACCTGTAACTTCTTTAATAACTGCTTTGTAAACCGGGATAAGAGATTTCAAGCCTTCTGCTGAAATTTCAGTATCTTGTTTAACACCTTCTCTTTCTTTAACTTTTTCAAGTTCAGATTCGAAGTATTTTTGTCTATCCATTTCCCAAGCTACTGAACCGAACATAGTTAAAAATCTTCTGTATGAGTCATAGCAAAATCTTGGGTTATTAGTAAGCTTAATCATAGCTTCTACAGTTTGGTCATTCAAACCAAGGTTAAGGATAGTTTCCATCATACCTGGCATTGAAACTCTAGCACCTGAACGAACAGAAACTAGAAGAGGATTTTCAGCATCACCAAACTTTTGACCTTTTTGAGCTTCTACTTCTTTTAAAGCTGCTTTAACTTCATCCATCAAACCTTCTGGCATTTTATTACCAGCGTTAATGTAATCCATACAAGTTTCAGTTGTGATAGTCAATCCTGGAGGAACTGGTAGACCTAAATTAGTCATTTCAGCTAGGTTAGCACCTTTACCACCAAGGAGATTTCTCATATCAGCGTTACCTTCACGGAATAACCATACTCTTTTTTGAGCCATTTAATTTTCTCCTTTTCTCTCTATGTTGTACTTAGAATATATAATTCTATTTGTAAAAAATTTTAACACGAACATGCTTTAATAGAAATAGAAAAAAAAATTGTTACAATACATAACAAAACGACCTCATCCTGAGGTCGTTTTATTTAATCTTTTCTTTGATTAGCCAACAAACCATTTAGTATGATTACCATGACCAACACCATAAGTATAGTGAGAGCCAAGACCTTCTGCATAGTTTGTTCCTAAACCGACTCCTTGTAAGCCTTGTGAAATTGGAGTAGCTCCATCTTCACCAGCAACCTGACCACCTGCTAACGGACCACCTGCTACTCGCTCTGGTCCAGAAATACGTGGCTGAACAGTTAACATACCAAGTTTCTGATTTAAATATGGATTTTGATTAATTCCTGTAATTGCCATAGCATATCCTTTTAAATGTCTATACATATATATAAAGTATTCAAAAAATTAAAAATTGCTATCTTAAATAAATTTTGTTACAAAACTTTATTAAATTTCAAAATTTATTATTGAGCAAAAACATTTTTCCAATATTTTTTTTGTTCTTCTATAGCTTTTTTATGAGCGTCCTGTTTTGCTTGAATTTCTTTTTTAGCATCATTAATACTATTTTCTCTAGCTTCTTGACGCTTTTTCAATTCTGCTTTACTTGCTTCAATAGCCTTTTGTTGCTCATCATATTTTTTCTGAAGTTCTGCCTTTTTTTCAGCGTCAGCTTTTCTTTGAGCTTCAAGTTTTTTATTAATCTCATTTTCTTTTTCACTTATTTTTGAAACTTGTTTATCCAAAAACGAACTCAAAGTAATTGACTCAGTTGCATTTACAATTAATGAAGATGTAATAACTACTGCTGTTAAAATTGCTAAAATCTTTTTCATACAACACCCCTTTCTCAAAACCTTTTTTAATTATTCTAGATTATTTTTTTTCTTTTTTCAAGTATAATATTTATATGAGGACAAAATTATTTAATTTAGAGATTGATACTTTGAGCTTTTCTGATGCAATTGATTGTGCAATAGGTCTAATCGAACAACAAAAAGCTTCACAAGTAGTTACAATAAACCCTGAAATGTTTGAAACAGCCAATCATGATATCAATTTCCACAAAATTGTTGATGAAGCAGAATTAATTATTCCAGATGGTATTGGAGTGAAAATTGCTTTAAGAATAAATGGTATTAATGTTGATAGAATACCTGGTATTGATTTCGCACATGAATTACTGATAAAATCTGCGAAAAACAATTATCCTGTAGCTATTATAGGTGCTAAAGAAGAAGTCCTTTCAAAAGCTGTAGATAAACTTAAAAAAGAAATAAAAGACCTTAATATTGTTTATTCACACAATGGCTATTTTGATAATGATAATGAAATTTTAGATGAATTATCATCAAAATCACCAAAATTAATATTAATAGCAATGGGTTCACCAAGACAAGAAGAATTCATTTATAAAGCTAAAAACACTTTAAATTCTGGATTATTTATTGGTATTGGAGGAAGTCTTGATGTTTGGTCTGGAAACCTTAAAAGAGCTCCTAAAATCATTCAGAAACTAGGATTAGAGTGGTTATACAGAACTTTATCACAACCATCAAGATTTAAAAGAATTTTTCCAACATTACCATTATTCATTATAAAAGCTATTAAATATAAGTTTACAAAATAGGAGTATCTATGTTATCTGCACAAGAAATCGAAAACTTTAGAAAATCTGCATTACGAGCTAGAAGAAACATTATAAAAATGATACATTCAGCAAAATCTGGTCATCCAGGAGGCTCTCTGTCTGGTGTTGATATACTAACAGTATTATATCAAAAATGCTTAAACATTCCAAAGGATTGGGATAAAAATAGTGAATTTAGCAAGCGTGATAGATTTATATTATCAAAAGGTCATGCCTCACCATTACTTTATTCAATCTTAGCAGAAAAAGGGATTATAAACGAAGCAGAGTTATTAAGTTTTCGAAAATTTGGTTCTAGATTACAAGGTCATCCATCAAAAGATTATATTAACGGGATTGAAGCTTCAACTGGTTCATTAGGTCAAGGTCTATCCTTAGGATGTGGGGTTGCAATGGGATTAAAACTAGACAACAACCCTGCTAACGTAATAGTTTACTTAGGAGATGGAGAACTTCAAGAAGGTTCTTGTTGGGAAGCATTTATGCAAGCTTCTCATAGAAAACTTGATAATCTAATTGCAATAATTGATAGAAATGGTCTACAAATAGACGGTTGTACCGAAAATGTGATGTCATTAGGCAACCTTAGTGATAAAATTTCTAGCTTTGGCTGGGAAGTAATAGAAATCAACGGTCATGATTATAATGAAATTTATAACGCTATTGAGCTAGCAAAAAAATCAGAAAAACCTTTTGCAATTATTGCAAAAACAATTAAAGGGAAAGGCGTTTCTTTCATGGAAAATCAAGCAGGCTGGCATGGCAAAGCTCCTAATGATGAACAACTTACACAAGCATTAGAGGAGTTAAAATAATGGTAAAGACTTGTCCTTTTACAGCAAATAAAGAATGCAATTCCGATTGTCCATTATTTGTAGCACCAGAAGATTTAAACGAATTTGTCTCAGCAAGACTATGTTCAATCGGTGTACTTGATAAAAAAAATGGAAATTGCTCATTAAAAATGTTAGCATTAAGCCAAAGTAGAATGATTTTTGAAAACACAAACACAAGAGGATAACTTAAATTTATAAACAAAAAAAGCTAGTTAAACTTTGATTAAACTAGCTTTTTTTAATATCTTTAAGAATTATTACTTCAAGGCAACTGTCATATCAGCTTCTATGCAAATTTTTCCATCAACTGAACCAACACCATGACATTTACAGATAGGTCCTTTTGCCTTAACTAATTCTACATGCATTTCAAACTTATCGCCAGGTCTTACAATATTTTTAAATCTAACATTATCAACTCCAGCATATAATGTTAATCTACCTTTATATTCAGGCATGCACATAACAATAGGCGCTGAACATTGTGCTAAAGCCTCTAATTGTAATACTCCTGGCATAATTGGATTACCAGGGAAATGACCTTGGAAAAACTCTTCATTCATTGTCATATTTTTGTAGCCTTTTGCATATTTACCAGCTACACATTCCGTAATTCTATCAACTAACAAAAATGGATATCTATGAGGTATCATCTCCATTATCTGCATAGTATCAAATGTTAAAATCTCTTCTGTCATAAAAATTTCCTTTCCACATTATAATTTTATCAACTTACTTTTTAAATGTTGCGCTACTTTACAATGAACAGCATGACCAGCTTCTTTTACAAGAATTTGCGCTCTTAAATTTAAAGGCGAAACTCCTGTTAAATATAAATCTCCAAACAAGTCAAGAATTTTGTGCTTTATTGGTTCATGTGTAGAACGTAATTCCGTCGTATAACCGACATCTTTAAGCCCTACTGTATTATCTACAGTAACACCTTTTGCGAAACCTAACAATTGGTATTTTTTCAAATCTTTATAAAACCCAAAAGTTCTAGCTTCTATTATTTCATTAAGATTTTTTAAATCTAAACTCACCCATCTCCTAGTTAAATCCGGATGATCATAATTTACAGCATAAGAAATTGTCAATTCATTATCAGGCAAAATAACCAAGCTAGTTTTACCATTCAAATAATAAACAGGTTCTGATACAGTATAAATATCATTATTTGAGCCATCAATACCAGCTTCTTTGAATAAATTTACCCAAGTTTTAGCACTACCGTCAAAGATTGGAAGTTCAATATCAGACAAATATACATCAAGCGAATCAATTTTTAATATTGCACAAGCTGCCATAAAATGTTCACAAAGCATAGCTTTATATTTATAATCACCTAACAAAGTTCTATGCTCTTTACTACACAATGTTACACAATGATCAGTAGAGTATAAATTGTCAATACAAGCTTCAAAACCTACTTCTGCACCTTTAGAAAAGAATTTAATCTTGCCACTTTGTGATGGTTTAATAACCACATCACAAGTTTTATTCTTCATCAAAGACTTTCCTGTTGTATGAATTTCTGTCTTTATTGTTACCATTCGACCAAATTTCCTTTATATCTAGCTATCATGCTCCTCTAAAAATGTTTTTAGTAATGGCTCATATTTCTTAAACTTAGTAATCAAATCGCCAGCATCCTTCATCAACTTCATTTGCTTAATAAATTCTTTTCTTGGCATTGCAGGAGAACCGATTACAATTGATTTTGCAGGAAAGCTTTTTGAAACTCCAGCTTGAGCTGCAATAATTGAATCATCGCCAATATTTAAGTGATCAGCAAGTCCAGCTTGTCCTGCAATAACAACTCTATCACCAATTACGCAACTACCTGCAATACCAACTTGAGAGACAATCATACAACCTTTGCCAACTTTACAGTTATGTCCAATCATAACCAAATCATCGATTTTTGTATTATCACCAATAACAGTATCTTCAATAGTTCCTCTATCAATCGCAGTATTTGCACCGATTTCGACGTTGTTTCCAATAACAACAGAACCTATAGATGGAATTTTAAATATAACTTGATTTACATCATTTTCTTTAATTTCACCATCTTTTTTAGCTTGTTCAATATTATTAGGATTTTCTGTTACAAAACTAAATCCATCAGCACCAAGAGAAACTCCATGATGTAAAATAACTTCATTACCAACTTTTACTCTATCACCAATATTAACAGCTGGATGGAAGAAGCAATTATTGCCAATAATAGCACCATTACCAATATAGCAATTTGCTAATATTTTAGTATTATTACCAATTTCAGCATATTCACCTACTACAACATTTGGTCCTAAAGAAACATTCTCTCCTATTTTTGCTGTTGGGTGAACAACTGCTGTAGCATGAATACCATTATTTACGTGAGGAGCTTCATAGAACATAGTTATAAGCTTCATCATAGCTAAACGAGGTCTTTCTACTTCAATAGTTGTAAATCCTTCAATATTAACTCCTAATGGTACTAACGCGGCTTGAGCTTTAGTATTTGATAAATTAGCGATTTCATCCTCTCCTAGAGCTAAAGCTAATGTGTTTTCATCAGCTAATAGAGGTGGAGCTATTCTTGATATAGCAACATCTTTTTCTTTTGATAACATACCACCACATACTTGTGCAATTTGTTCTAATGTAAATGTTTTCATAATAAACTCCTCTATATTTACTTTGCATTAATTTTATTAATCATATTTGTTGTAGATTTTCCTTCTACAAACTCTATAAATTCTACCTTAATATTATTTTTTAATACAATATCTCTTTCTGGTAAAGTCTCTAAACAATAATCTGCTCCTTTTGTATACACATCAGGTTTTATATTCTCTAAGAGTTTTGCAGGAGACTTCTCATCAAATAATACCACATAATCAACACAACTCAAAGAACTTAATATTTCAGCTCTATCTGCTTCACAATTTATTGGTCTACTATCACCCTTTATTGACTTAACAGAGATATCTGAATTAAGCATTACAATTAGCTTATCAGCAAACTCTTTTGTCTTATTTAGATATCTTACATGACCAACATGCAAAATATCAAAACAACCATTTGTTGTTACAAAAGTTTTACCCTCAGCTTGACCTTTGCGTACAATATTTATAATTTCTTCTTGTGTTTTCAACATGATTACAACCTCATTTCATCCTTCGTAAAGGAAGATCTATGATGGGGAGTTATTTCCCCAAACACCCATTTCAATAACTTTTTTACATATTCTAACAGTATTCAAAGCAGCTCCAATTCTTATATTATCAGCTACGCACCAAAGCGAAATACCACTATTAAATGCCAAATTCTTTCTTATTCTACCTACAAATACAGGATTAACTCCATTTGCATTTCTAGTTGTAGGATATTCAAAATTCTCAATATTATCAATCACTTCAACGCCATAAGCTTCAGTTAAGATTTTACGGACATCATCTGGAGTTACGTTATCATTAAACTCAATATCTACAGCTTCTGAATGACCATTAAAAACTGGGACTCTTGCTGCTGTACAAGATATAGGCGTATCTTCAGCTAAATGAAGAATTTTCTTTGTTTCATTAACAACCTTCATTTCTTCCTTTGTATAACCATTTTCACAAAATACATCAATTTGTGGAATAACATTAAACGAAATCGGTTTTTTGAAACATTTATTTTCGAAGTTTTCACCACTTAAATAAGCCTCGGTATCTTCTCTTAATTCATTAATAGCTGCAAGTCCTGCACCAGAGACAGCTTGATATGTTGATACAATAAGTCTCTTAATCCCGAACTTTTTATTGAGTGGTTCTAATACTAACATTAGCTGAGAAGTAGAACAATTTGGATTTGAAATTATACCCTTATGTAATCTTAAATCCTCATCATTAACTCCTGCAATAACTAACGGCACATCTTTTTCCATTCTAAAAGCTGAAGAATTATCTATAATAACTCCACCACGTTTAACAATTTCTGGTGCAAATTTTTGGCTTATAGTACCACCTGCAGATGCCATAACAATATCAATCCCATTAAAAGAGTCTGGTGTAGCTTCCTCTAGCGTATACTCTTTACCTTGAAAATTTAACTTTGAGCCAGCACTTTTTGCACTTGACAAAAACTTAATTGAGTTATATTCAATATCAAGCTCATCTACAATCTTTGTAATCTCTCTACCTACTACACCTGTTGCACCTAAAATTGCTATATTTGGTTTTCTCATTTATATCTACCTCTTTTTTCTAATTCATAATATTATCTAGTCCATATACAAACTCGTCATTCTCATTTACATATCTCGTTGCTAGTAAAACTCCTGCCATGTAACATTCTCTATTCATTGAATCATGACGAAGCGTCATAATTTGCCCATTTGCGCCAAAAAGAACCTCTTGAGATGCAATATAACCAGGCATTCTTACTGAATGTATATGAATATTATTATAAGACACTCCACCTCTTGCACCTTCAATAGTTTCTTTTTCAGGACAATTACCTGTTGTAAAATCAGAATTAGCACTAGCCATTAATTGAGCAGTCTTAATTGCTGTTCCCGAAGGAGCATCCTTTTTCTGATTATGATGTAATTCAATTATTTCAGCATTATCAAAATATTTTGAAGCCATTTGCGCAAACTTCATTAATAATACAGCTCCTGTTGAAAAATTTGGAGCTATTAAACAAGCTACAGATTTTTCACAACTCAATTTTCTTAATTCTTCAATCTGCTCATCTGAAAGTCCTGTAGTTCCGATAACCATTTTAATATTATTATTCAAACAATAAAGTGCATTTTCATAAATTGAAGCAGGTTGAGTAAAATCTATAAGCACATCTATTGCTACTGAATTTTTTGCATCTTTAATTGTTGCAAACTGTCCATTTAGAATATCAATTTGAGCGACTAAAGTCATATCATTAGCAGAATTCACTGCTCTAACGACTTCTTGTCCCATCTTCCCATTTGCACCACATACTGCAACATTTATCATAAAAACTCTCCTTTTTTACTGTTATCCAAACCCTCAAGAACTAATAAAATTAAATTATTAAATATAAATTAAAATTCTTAATATTTCATCTTTGATTATACAATAAAAAAGCTCAACAAATACAACCTTTTTCAACTCTAATTGTAAAGATTTGTATATTTTTGTAACAAAATTGATATAAATATGTTACCAATTATATATATTGTGGAATATAAAAAGTACAATCTCTTTTCTTTATTTTCTCCTCCACTCCTTTATCTAACGAGAGTTAATGCCGCAACGATGCGGCTTTTACTTTTTTTGAGGTAAAAATGTTAAAATTTGTAACAATTATTTATTAAACTCTAAAGTTTTATCAAAAAATGCCGATATATATTAGAAAAAGGAGTACGGAATATGGCAACTGTAAACTTGAATAATATCAAAGAATGCAAACAAGCATATATTTATAATATGCAAGTTGGGAATTATTTAACACAAGCTCAAGTTGACGAAATCGAAGAAAAGTGGGGCTATTATACTGATGCATGGAAAAAAGAGGTCTTGGGTCAATCTAAAGACCAAGTTAATTACGACTATGAATATAATTATGATAGTAGTAATTTTGATGACGCTAAAGAAGCTGGCAGAGAAGCTGGTGAAAATGCCACACAATTTGATGGCGAAGTATGGGATGAAGATTTAAGAGCTGGTGGCAATTTAACAGTAGCAGGTTCTGGAGCTATTGTTAATATGGCTACTGGAGGTATTAAAGATGGTTGGAACGCACTAGGGAATTTAAAAGATCGTCTTTTGGGTGATAAACCTACAAATAATACAATAACAGAAGGTCAGAGTAAATGGGAAAGTTTTAAAAAAAGTGGTAAAGGTTCAATATATATAGCCGCAGCTATGAACATAGCAACAGCAGCACAGTATTTGATTGACAAGCCAAATGAAGATGCTAAAAATGCTTGCGATGCTTTACAGTCAGAATTTAATGCTTCTCAATCAATGCTAACTGCTAATCAAGATGAAATGGAAGAATTAAAAGAAGAAATGGAATATCAAAGAGAAGAAGCCGAATTAATGAATGAAGATGCAAACTACCGAATTGAAGAAGAAAAAACTCTACATGATATTGCTAAATCAGCTATTGATGCAATACAAGCTAAAATTGATAGTGGACAAAGATTATCCGATTCAGAAAAAGAATTATATAAAGCTTCTAAAGAAAGAATGATAAATTCAGGTACAAATATTAACAGTATATCTAGCACTAATACTGAAGAAGTTGGTGCTATATATAATGAACTTGGTGAAAAGCAAGAAAATTTAGATGATATAGCAACTGGTATTAACGAAGTTGATGGTCTAACTGATTATGCTTCTGACTTTGATCAGGCAACTCAAATTTCTTGTTATACTGAAGCTGCAAGTCAAGGATTAAATGTTGTTTCATCTTTAATGACAGTAGGAAAACTCTTAGCTAATGCTCTTTTTAAACCGTGGGAGTGGTTTATAGTCGCACTTGTTGGCGCAGCAGGAAGTATCTCTGCCGTTGCGGTTAAAGAACAATGGGATTTTGCAGGACAAGTTGGTAATGAAATTAAGCTTAGAAAAGATACAGAAGATCTAACCAAAACAACTGAGGAAGAATTAAAATCTACAACAAAAGATTTTAATAATAACTTAGAAAAAATTGAAGGTCTAGAAATGGAAATACCTAAAGAAATAGAAGCTCCTCCTGAATTAGATATTCCAGAAGAAAATCCAGTTCCTGATGTATTAAGACCACAAGATACAAACGAACCTGAAAGCAACGAGAAGAAGAAAAAAACAGAATAATAAAAAACAAAAAAATATAAAACAGGATATCAATTTGCATATCCTGTTTTTATATGCTACAATATACTGACTAGCTGAAATTTATAAAAAGGGATTTTACAGAATGATTAAGCCAATTACTTATTCAAACCTAAGCTTTAGTGCTGAAAAAACTCCAAATCCTAATAATAATGAATACAAAGATCCTCTTTTAAAATGGCCATTAAGAGGTGCAGCATTTACAAATGAATTAGGAGAAGGTTTAAGACCACTAATTGGATCTTATGCAAATCTTTTTTGGGCTCCGGTATTTTTATACATTGGAGCAGATGTCTATGATAAATACAAAAATGATGGTATCGAGCATAGTCCAAATTCTAGGCGCTTAATAAAAGAAGCTTGTTTTCAAGGATTTGCTAGCATTATTTTACCTCTTGTTGCAATTAAAGGTGGACAAAATATCTTTTCTCTCTTTGGACATCTAGGAAAAGATAAAATTTCTTGCAATAAACAAGAAAAGATTATAGAATTAGCAAAAACATTTGTGGCTAATGGCAATATGAGAGCTTTTGAAAATAATGATAAAGAATGTATAGACAAGTTTAAATATATTGTAAATGACAATTTAGAGTTCAAAAGTCGTAGCAATTTATTAAAAAAAGTATTTACAAGCGTTCAAAAAAAATTGAAAATTAATAAACCGGAAAATATTGAAAAATATGCTGAAAAAACAATTAAAGAATTAATTGAAACACGAAAAAATTTGCTTAATCCTACTGATGAATTCAAATCAAATAAAAAATATGCAAATTTTAAAGAAGCACTTAAACGAGGTGAAACTCAAACTGTTGCTACAAAAAGTGTTTTAACTAAGATGCTTAATTCTATTTCGTTAAATAGTAAAGTTGTAAAAACAATCGGAGGATTTATTGCCGTTGCATTTGCAATATCTCCCATTGACAAATTCGTAGAACATACAATAATAGATAAATATTTAGGACCTAAAATTGATAACATAAGAAAAGCCTGAAAACTAATTTCAGGCTTCTTTATTTTCTATCCTTTCTATTTAATTATTACTTAATACTAATCTAAATGTTGCTAAATTCTTAATTGATAACATTTTATGCTTGTTGCTTTGTTTTTCAGAAATTGCAAAAATCCTACAAATTCTTTGGATTTCTTCAACATCTTTTCTTGACTCTAATTTATACACATTTTCAATTGGGTCTGGAATAACTGACATTGCTGTGTATAATTCTTTTTCGTTCATTACTAAGCTCCTTTAAAAACTATATCTATATATATAAAGTTTTTTTAGGTTAAAAAATTGCCTTTTTTTTTCATAATATTAAGAATTGTTAAAATAATAATATTTTTGTATTGAAAGCAAACGCTTCCTCATAACTTATAGTTTGCTTAATAGGAGTTTTTATAGTATTGTGAATTTGTGAATAGAGAAGCCTTGAATTATGAAACTATTTTAACCGATTGTGGAGTTGGAGTACTAACACCACAAGAAGCTATTAAGAAATTAGCTAATCTTGAAGAATTTTATAATTCAACAGAATTGGCTAATATTTATAATTATTGTCTTTTAAACATTGAAAATCCAGAAATTTTAACTCAAATTATTAAATTTTCTGATTCTTATCGTTCTAAATCAACCTTAACAATATTATTAGACATATTAAAACAAGATATTAATTCAAATGACGAAAACTCGGTTAATCTTCGTGTTACTTGTATAAAAGCAATTGCTAATTACAAAGATTATTCTACTGTAACTGCAATTTTAGATTGTATGAATAACAAAAACGAGCATTATAAAGTTCGACTTACTTGCGCTGACGCACTAGGACGAATAGGTGATAAATATGCAGTAAGACCTCTTATTGACGTAATAGAAGATGAAAATGAAAAATCTGTATATCTTAAAGAATCTGCAACTTTTGCATTAGGATTATTGGGAGACGCAAGTGCTATAGAACCTTTGGTTTCAATTTTAGAATCAAAACAAGGATTTTTAGGAAAATTTACTTTTTTAAAAGAAAAAATAGTAGAAGCTCTAGGCAAACTCAATATTAATAATAAAAATATAATGAAAGCGCTTAAAAATTCCTTAATGGATTCTTCTCCAATGGTTAGAATTAATGCGATTGAAGCAATTATGAATAGCGATGACGATAACTCGTATGAGCTAATCAAACCTTCTCTGCACGATGACGATGATGAAGTTAAGAAAAATGCTCTAATTGCACTTTACAACCTCGCAGGACGAGATATACTTGATGAAGTTATAGATTTGCCAATATACTCCGAGTTTGTCAAAAACGAAGCTCAAAATATTATTGATGAATACGAGGTAGACAATGAATAAATCTATAATATTACTTTCTGGGGGGCTGGATTCCTTAGTTTCATTGGGTTATTCTAAGAAATTTACAAATTATAATGTCGAATTAGCATTAACTTTTGATTATGGACAAAAAACAGTAAAGGAAGAAATCGAAGCATCCAAAAAAATAGCTCAGTACTACAACATAAAACATGAAATAATCAAACTTGATTGGCTTAAAAATATAACTAAGACAAGCCTTGTAGCAGATATTGATGTTCCTGAACACAATTTTGAAACAAAAGAAAGCTCTGCTTCGGTTTGGGTTCCTAATCGGAATTCCCTATTCCTAAATATCGCTGCCTGCTTCTGTGATTCAGAAGGATATAAATACATAATTTATGGTGCAAATAAAGAAGAAGGCGCAAATTTTCCTGATAACACAGAAGAATTTAGAGCAAAAATTTCAGATTGCTTTAAATCTTCTACACTAGAAAAACCAACTGTAATAGCCCCCTTGATAAATTATTCCAAGAGTGATATAGTGAAAATTGCAGTCGAAAATTCGTTGCCAATTGAGCTTTTATGGAGTTGTTATAATACGGGAGAACGACATTGTGGCAAATGCGAATCCTGTCATTATCTTAAAAAAGCTTTATTAGCAAATAATCAAGAGGAGTATATTAATAAATTATTTAATTATGAAAACTAAATTTATTAAGGACGAAATAAAATATATAGGCTCACAGCTTGCACCTCATTGGATTTACAAAAATTTTAACATTCAAGGAGATGCTATTGTAGCATTTATTGGAGAGTGCGAAGTTAAATTAACTGAAATGGTTGATATTGAAGATGTTATCAATAATGAACCTATCTATAGCAAGTATATGTTAAGCTTTATATCTGAACAATTTGGAATTGATTTAATACAAGGTGTACTAAGACAAAGACTACTTATTACTATCATAAAAGAATTACTAGAAGAATATGATATTAAAGTTGTGCGCAAAGGAGACGATTTAATTATCGACGAAAGAAAACTTTCAGTCTCTATTGCAACAAAATCCGTAACATCTGTCTTAATACATACAGGTATTAACATTTTATCTGAAGGCGCACCTGTTAAAGCTTCAGGCTTAACGAGTGAATTAGGCATCACTGATATCGAAGATTTTGCCTTAGAAGTCCTTAAAAGATATACTGAAGAAATTGATGATATTATCTTAGCTTCAACAAAAGTTCGAGGAGTTTAAATATGTCAGCTCGTACCTATAAAAAATATATGAAAAAAAATGTAAATAATAACGATTACACTCTTTTAAAATTATTTATTATTTCTTTTTTTGGTATGCTTTTAGTTTTCACATTCGTTATCAAATCTTTTTCTCCAACACCTGATGTTTCGATTGGAGATAATACACAAAAAGAAAACTATGAAAATTTAGAAGAAGTCAAGAAAAGAGTTGATGGACGTCTTGCAATGATCCAAGAAGAAGATTTGGGACGTAATTTTTCAGAATTAATGCAAAAAGCCACTGAAAACGAACAAAATAGTGAAATTTCGCAAAACATTGAACAAAATATTAGCGAAGTAAAAGAAGAAAAACCTACAGAAAAACCTGATGCAAAACTTGAGCCAGTTTATAAAGTTTACATCGGAACGTACACATCAGCTGAGCAAGCAAAGGTTGCTAAAGATATCATTCTTGAAACAGGTTCAAACTACAATCCTATTGTAAAATGTATCGGTTCCAATAATTATACATTACAAATCGGACTATTCAAAAACAAAACAAGCGCAGAAGCTTTATTATATACAGTTCAACAAAACCATTTGCCAGCTAGAATTGTTCAAGAATATTAAGGTTTGAAAACAAATCTTTACATCACGAAACATTTTGATTTATTTTTAATATTTTGTGATACATTATAATTAAGGGGTCCAAATTTGGGATTGAGTTTAACTATCATGAATTAAAATAGGAGAAGTTTGATGTCTAATTATTTGACAAAAGAAGAGATAAGACAATGGAGAAGTTCTTTAGAAAAAATTACGCTAGAAGAATTTGCTGCTAGATTAGGGAAAACTGTAGAAGAAAGCAAACCTACTAACGATGTTGTTGACATTGTTATGTCCAGAGGCACATCTTCTAATACAAACAATAGCATTTCTGAAAGTTTTTCAGCTATTGCAGAAAGAGCTTTCATAAGAGAACGCCAAATCTCTCACACACCTTTTTCTATTAATAAAAAGGAGTTTTCTAATAACCTTAAAAAAACAACAGACTCAAACAATAAAGAAGTAATTAAAGATAAAAAAACGATTTCTACTGAAAATAAAATAAAAAACATTATAAATAAAGCATTGACAACTTCTGAAAATACAGTTTTAGATGATGTTGAACACTATGCCTCAAAGTCTGATATTAATATTGTTCTAAAAAAATCATTAACAGATAGAGAACAATTAGTGTTTGAATATTTCCTAAACAATGTTGGCAAAACTGTATTTGCAAAAGATTTAGCTGAGCTTTTAGATTTACCTAGAGATTATGTCTATAAATATATTAAAAATTTAAGAGCTAAAATCGAAGGAGATAAACTCAAAAATGTTCCTTCTGGTGGATTTATATTAACAGAGTAATTTTGATGGAAATTGTTAATTTACTAGATTTTATAAATAATGCAAAGAATTTAAAAGCCTTAGATTACGCTTCTTGCGAGTGTGATTTAATTAATTTCTTTGACTTTATACTTCAAGACGAACAATTTATACAAAAAATCGATTTAGGAGTAATTTTTGTAAAATCTAAAATTGATAACAAATATTTAATAGTTGATGGCTTAGGAAGAATTTTATCGCTATCACTCTTGCTACACGCAATTTGTGAATGCTACAAAAAAACATCATCTAAGAATGATAAAGCTATTAAAACTATACGAAATAAATATTTAATAAATGAAAATTGTACTAAGTTAAAATTACCACCTGATGCTCAAAAAATTTATCATAAGATTATTTTTGGTGAAAAGCTTTCAGGGAAAGAAAAAAAATCCAAAATATTTGAACAGCTTCACCTATTTTGGCAAAGAATACAAGAAGAGAAATTACAAGCATCATTACTTATAAAAATGCTTCAGAAAGTATTTATTGTAATTTCTGATGTTGATAATGTCCCTATTAGAGATTTATATTATTCTCTTAATAAAGATGAGCAAGAGGTTAATCACCTATTGCTAATAAATGATTATTTAAAGAATATCGGATTAGAAACCTACTGGGATAATTTAAAAAACATATTCAATAGTAAATCAGATGATATATATCTATTTTTTAAAGACTTTTTTGCAACAAAGTTTAACAATATAACTTACACTCAAAATTATTTATACGAAATTTTCGTTAATTATTTTGAGACAATGCTACAATATATGCCAGAAGATGTCTTAATGTCTAATATCACAAAGTCAGCTAGATTATATAACGATATAATAAATATTAATTTTAATAATGAAGCATTAAAAAAAGCTTTTGTGCAAATAAAAATACATGGTGGAGAAGACACCTATGCTTATATATTAAACATTTATGAAGATTACATTGATAACAATTTATCTGAAACAACTTTTTTAGAAATTCTTGTAACAATTGATGATTATCTAAAAAACAGACTTAAAACCCCTAATAATGTAACTTTCAACGAATTAATCCAATACTTAAATGCATTCATTACATGTAAATAATTGTAAATTGGAAAATATATTAAAAAATTTTTCTGATAACTTGCTATACTTATAATATATGGAATTTAAGTAAGTAGTAGAGGTATTTATGCAAGTAGAAGAAAAAGAAATTTTATTATCAAAATTCAATGATTTGATAGAATTATTAATGACAATTGAAAATATAATCAAAATCATTAAAGAGTCTTGTTTTTATAAAGAAATGTTTGCAACATATTATAGTTATCAAAACAACACAAACAAACAACTAAGCGAAGAAAGAAATTTATATATAAACATGCTTAACATCGCTATTGAAAAGATAGCTGTTCTGAAAGAGATTAATAACAACATCGAAAAAGTTTTTTATAATTTATAATAAGATACCCACAATAGCTGCTGATAGATAACAACTAAGCGTACCACATATTAACGCTCTCAAACCAAGTCTTGCCAAGTTCTTTCTTTGATTTGGAGCTAATTCACCTATACCACCAATCTGTATAGCAATTGATCCAAAATTACCAAAAGAGCATAAAGCGAAGCTTGCAATCATAAAGCTTTTAGGGTCAATTACATTTGCAATATGCGATAATTGAACATAAGCTACCATTTCATTTAAAACAATTTTTGTACCCATCAAAGCACCAACTGTTGAGATATCTTGAAGAGGAACACCTAAAATTAACGCAAATATTGCAAATATTTTCCCAAGAATTAATTTTAGCGATAAATCTGGTAAAAATGTCAGATGCGAAAATCCTGGAATATAATTGTATAAAAATCCTCCAGTTACACCCAAAATCCAATCTATAAAAGCAACAAGAGCCACTAATGCTAAAATCATTGCTGTTACATTAATTGCAACCTTCATACCTTCTGAAGCACCACTCGAAATACCATCAAAAATATTTGCAAAAGTTCTACGTTTAGAAATTCTAATATTATCCCTTGTTTCAGGTTCACCCGTTTCAGGATAAATTATTTTTGCTAATATTAATGCTCCTGGTGCTGCCATAATTGAAGATGCTAATAAATAGTGAGCTGGAATGCCCATCGAAATATAAATAGGCATTATTGCCCCTGAAATACAAGCCATAGAACCTGCCATTGACGCTAATAATTCTGAGCGTGTTAATTTTTCTAAATAAGGTTTAATCATTATTTGTGCTACTATTTGTCCAACAAAAGCACTGGCAACATTTGAAAGTGCTTCAGCACCTGATACATGCATAAATTTATTCATCGCTTTACCAAGTACTGCAACAATTCTTTGCATAATTCCATAGTAGTAAAGAATATTTACAAGAACCATCATAAAAATACTTGAACAAATTAACTGCAAGGCAAAAATACTATAATTATTACCAAATAGCTCAGCTAATCTAGAATTATTCATCAATGGACCAAAAACAAAAGTTCCACCTTCATAAGCAAAATCAAGAATTTTACGAATAAACTCTCCAATTAACATAAACATTTTTTGCCCTAAAGGTACTTTGAAAATAAAAATAGCAAATACAACTTGTAATAAAAAGCCCATACCTATAGTTTTGTAATTAATTGCCTTTCTGTTATTAGAAAGCGCGTAACATATCAAAAATATAACAACTATACCAATTATTCCAACAAATCTTTCCATACAAGCTCCTATATACTTTACTAATTTAACACATTTTATTATTCTACAGAATTTCTTCCAAATAATCCGAATAATCTAAAAGATCAACTAACTCAACTTGATCTGCAGTAGACTCTATTTTTACTAACCATTTATTAGAATAAGAGTCGTCATTTAACAATTCTGGAGTGCTAACTATTTCCTCGTTAATTTCAACAATTTTACCAGAGATTGGCATATATATTTCAGAAACCGATTTTACAGACTCAATAGTTGCAAAAGCTTCATTCTTGATAAATTTAGTATTTACTTCTGGTAATTCAACAAATATAATATCACCCAATTTTTTAATTGCATAGTCTGTAATACCAACTTCATAATTATCAACTTGTTCTATTAAATACTCATGAGTTTTTGTACATAACATAGCATCATTCATATTTGTAATTCTCCTACAATCAATTAATTTAAGTATTCTAATTGTCTCAGCTATTACTTTTGCTGTCAAGTTTTTAATTCTAAAAATAAAAAGCTCCAAAATTATATCTGGAGCTTCTATAAACTAAAACTATTTTCATTCTATCCTTCAATTTTTTTTAAAGTTGGGAATGCAATTACATCACGGATTGTTTGTGAATTAGTCAACAACATCGCTAATCTATCAATCCCCATACCCATTCCACCAGTTGGTGCAAGGCCATACTCAAGAGCTGTAATATAATCCTCGTCTATTTCCATAGCTTCTTCATCACCGTTAGCCTTTGCTAATGCTTGAGCTTCAAATCTATGTCTTTGATCAATTGGATCTGTTAATTCAGAGAAAGCGTTAGCAATTTCCCAGCCATTAACACGAGTTTCAAAACGTTCTGTCAATCTATCATTATCTCTATGAACTTTTGCAAGTGGAGACACTTCACGAGGATAATCTATAATATGTACAGGCTGTATCATGTGAGGTTCAACTTTTTCTTCAAAAACAGCCTCAATAATTTGACCCCAGTTCATTTCTTCATCAACTTCAACATGCATAGATTTAGCCGTTTCAAATGCTTCTTTTGCTGTGAAAAAATCACCAAAATCAACACCAGTATATTCTTTAATTGCACCTATCATGGTTTTTCTATCCCATGGAGGAGTTAAATCAATTTCATGTTCACCATACTGAATTTTAGTTGTACCAAGAACTTCCTGAGCGACATAAGCAACCATATTTTCTGTCAATGCCATCATTTCATTATAATCAACATAAGATTGATATAGTTCTATCATTGTAAATTCTGGATTGTGTCTTGTATCAATACCTTCATTACGGAAACATCTTGATAGTTCAAATATCTTATCATGCAAACCGCCAACCATAAGTCTTTTTAAATGCAATTCTGGAGCTATTCTAAGAGTTAAATCCATATCAAGAGCATTATGGTGTGTCATAAATGGTCTAGCATTAGCACCTGAAGCTTGTGTATGTAGCATTGGAGTTTCTACTTCTATAAAACCTTGTTTATAAAGATATTCACGAACTTTTTGAATAATTAAACTTCTTTTTCTTAATGTATCTCTAGTGCTTTCATTAACAATTAAATCTAAATATCTTTGTCTATACTTTGTTTCAGTATCAGACATTGTATGATGAGATTTTAATTGTTCTAATTTTTCCTCACTAATTTGTTTATTAGGAAGAGGTAATAATGATTTAGAAAGTATTTTATAGCTAGTTGCTTTAATTGAGAGCTCTCCTCTTGGAGTTCTTCTAATTGTTCCTGTAAAGCCTAAAATATCACCAATATCAACTAATTTAAGCGTTTTAATTGCTTCCTCATCCATGTTTTCTTTATGAGAAAAAATTTGGATTTTTCCTGAAACATCCATTAAATCAATAAACATACCACTATTACGAATAGCCATAACACGTCCAGCTACAGAATATTCGTCATCAGTTTCAATACCAGCTTCTAAATCTTTATACTTTTCTTGAAGATCTGCAGCGTTTGCGTTCTTATTAAACACATACGGATATGGGTTTATACCTTTATCTGCTAGCTCTGCAAGCTTTTGTATTCTAGTTTGTCTAATTGTATCTCTAGCCGAGATAGGTTCTCTTGTCATTTGTTCTGTCATATTAATATCCTCATACTTAATAATATTATATTAACACAAACATAAATCGACATGCTTTTAATTTTATGAGATACTTCAATTATGAGAATTCAAAATATTCTACCGAGCAATTTAGTTAAAAAAACAAAAAACACTAGACAAACTAAGATAGCGACATTTACAAGGCCTAAAGCTTTTCTCAACAATTTAGAAAAGAAAGCTGGATTTTGGAGTATGCCAATTAAGTATTCGTTGCTTGGATTTCTTATACCTATTCCACTTGCATCATTTATTGGTTTTATATATGGTATAGGTCTTTCCATTCGCAAAATATTCAAAAAAAATTAAATAAACTTCATAATGCTTAATAAAAAGATTTACAAAGAGAGCAAATTTTGATATACTCTTAGAGAATAGTTTCTTAGAAAAAGAACGGTTTTCAAAACCCCGTTCTTTTTTTACTTATTAAGGGTAGATAAAAACATGAAACAAGACATAAATAGACATGAGATTTTAGAGAAAATAACGCCAGTTATTGAAAACACTGCTGTTCGTTATAATCTTATACCTATAGAAATTGAGTTTGTAAAAGAAAATCATAGATGGTTTTTAAGAATATATTTATATTCTTATGACCACGATATCACACTTGAAGATTGTGAAAACGTAACAAGAAGCCTAAATGATTTTTTAGACGAGCTTATCCCTGTGAAATATTATTTAGAAGTTTCATCACCAGGACTTGAGCGAAAATTCAAATCAGATAAAGAATTTATTATTTTTAAAGGAAGAAGAATAAGCATAAAACTAAAAACTCCGTTAGAAGGAGAAACCGAACGAATATTTAAAGGTGAAATTTTAGATTTTGATGAGAATGAAGGTTTAAAATTTTTCAGATTTGATGACGGCGAAGAATTACTAATCCCTAAAAATAATATACAGTCAGCAAAATTATACATAGATTAAAATATAAAGGAGAAAAAAATGATTAAAATTGGAACAGCATTATTTGAAGCTTGCGAAGAGCTTGAAAGAGAACGTGGAATATCTAAAGAAGTTCTAATAGCATCACTTTGCGATGCTATGGTAGCTGCGTATAAAAAGCACATGCATGTAAAAGAAGCTGCTAACATTGAAGCTATATTAGACGAACAAACAGGTGAAATCGGAGTATTTTCAACAAAAGTTGTTGTAAATGAAGTTGAAGATCCAGACTTACAGATTTCACTAGAAGAAGCTCAAGAAATAGACGATGAAGTCGAAGTAGATGACGAAGTAAAAATTGAAGTAACACCTGATCAATTCGGTAGAATTGCAGCTCAATCTGCAAAACAAGTTATCACTCAAAGAATAAGAGATGCTGAAAGAAATAATATTCTTAACGAATTTCTAGAAAAGAAGGGTACATTAACTACAGGTATAATCCAAAGAGTTGAAAACCGTAATGTTATTGTTAATATTGGCAAAACAGATGCTATTATGCCTCATAAAGAACAAATTCCTAGAGAATACTATAAACCTGGTAATAGAATTAGAGTATTTGTTCTAAATGTTAAAGAAACCAATAGATTACCACAAGTTATAGTATCTCACGCACACGCTGAGATTGTTAGAGAATTATTTGAATTAGAAGTTCCAGAAATCGAAGACGGAATTGTTGAAATCAAATCAATTTCTCGTGATGCTGGATTTAGAACAAAAATCGCAGTTTGGTCAAATGACCCAGAAGTTGATTCAGTAGGAGCTTGTATCGGACCTCGTGGTTCAAGAATTCAAACAATTGTTGGTGAATTGAAAAACGAAAAAATAGATATCGTCAGATGGTCTCCAGACCCTGTTGAATACATAGTTAACGCAATTTCTCCAGCAAGAGTTATTTCTGTCGATATAATGACTGATGATGACGAAACAAAAGATGCTTTAGTTGTTGTACCTGATGACCAATTATCACTAGCTATTGGTAGAGAAGGTCAAAACGTAAGACTAGCTCATAGATTAACTGGTTGGAAAATTGATATCAAGTCAGTTTCTCAAATGGAAGATGAAGAAGCATCAAGAGTTTCTAATTATGATTATGCAGAAGAAGAAATTGAAGAAAGAATAGTGGACTCTGACGAAATTCAAGAAGAAATAGAAGAAGAAATGAATCAACAAGCTTATGACGAAGAAGATATTGAAGTTGAAGAAGTTGAAGACTCTGATGAAATTTCTGAAGAATAAAACTAATACACACAAAAAAAACGGACAGTAATGAACTGTCCGTTTTTTTATAAATCTTTATAAAACTAAACTTCTTTTGCTTTTGGTCTAAGTCCTAATGCCGCTAATCCTAAAGTTAATGCTCCAACGACTGGTAATAACCATTTCATTTTACCACCAACTTTAATGTTTTTCTGAACATTCTTTAATGCATTTTTGTACTCAGATTTTGCTATTGTATAATCATTATTATTTATAAAATCTTTTGCAAAATATTTCTTATCTCTAAAAGTTTTATTAGGTTCATTAACAAATCCATTATATAATAAATTATCCTTGCATAAATCATTATGTATTCCGTTTTTAATTTCAGTTAAATTCTTTATTTTATCTTTTAAAGCCTGCCACAACTTTGCTTCTTTCTTAGTAAGAGTTTTAGCTCTAGCTTCAAATTTATCCTTAGAATTAACCTCTTCTATGATTTCAGAAAGTTTCATCTTCTTACCTGCAAAATATGGAATTTTATTGCTTGCATACATCCCACCTAAAGACCCAACTGTAGCACCACCTATCAAATAAGGCATTGCTGATGGTCTGCTATCCTGAATCATCATTTCATTTGACATAACTAATTACTCCTATATTTACTAACCTTTTTCTAATCACAAATAACCACAAGCTTAAATTATAACCATTCTGTAATAATAAAGTATTTTTGTTATAAATAATTGCTTGTTTATAGAAGTAATCTTTACAAAAATTTACAATTGCCACAAAAATAAAAGATAGATTAAAACAATTAAGATTTTGATAAGTCTTGTATTTTTTTATATAAATTTTTTATTTCTTCCGAATAATTTTTCGGTACGACAATCTTTATAACAGCATTTAACACTCCATAACCATCATTAGAAGGCAAACCTAAACCTTTAAGCCTCAAAGTTTGACCACTTGACACACCAGATGGTATTTTTATACTAATATTACCGTGCAGGGTTTTAATATCTTTATTTGTTCCTAACACAGCTTCAGGTGGAGTAATCTCAATATTCTTTGTTAAATTTACGCCATCAAAATCATATTCTGAATCCTTGAAATTTATTATTAGATATAAATCTCCCTTTCTGCCATATTTATCAGACTTTCCTTCACCTTTCAAACGCACCTTTTTACCTTCTGATATATCCTTAGGTAATTTCACTTTTACAGTTTTTGGAGTTGAAAGAATACCAGTTCCACCACAATGCGAACAATAGCCACCACCATTACAAAATCCACATTTTTCCATATCAGTAAATGTAACTGATATCGGTTTTCTATCAAAAATTTCTTGAGCTGTAACATTAAGAGTCTTTGTTATATCTAAATCTTCTTTTTGTTTTGAAGTTGTTTTTTGATTAGCTCTAGTAGAATAAGAATTTCCAAAATCAAATCCGCCAAAATTTGTTCTAGTTGCCCCACCTTGTCCAGACATCATATCTCCAAACAATGAAGAAAAGAAATCAGAAAAGCCTCCAGAAGAACCTCCAAAATCGAAACTCTGAGCGCCACCTTGATTAAAATTAAAACTGAAATTCTCAAATCCTGGAGGAGGTGTGTATTCAGCACCACCTTGCCAATTAGAACCTAGACTGTCATACCTTTGTCGTTTTTGTTTATCTCCTAAAACTTCATAAGCTTCATTGATATCCTTAAATTTCTCTTCTGCCTCTTTAGTTTTATTTACATCTGGATGGTATTTACGAGCTAATTTTCTATAAGCAGATTTTATCTCTGCTTCACTTGCGCCACGATTCAAACCTAATGTTTCATAATAATCTTTATATTTCATAATTTAGTCCTCTATATATTAAATATTAATACAAAAAAATTACAATTCTTCATATAGTTAATTTTTTTTTAAGACTTTACAAGTTTTATGATAAAATATTATGAGTAAATAAAGGATATTAACATGGATATAAAGAAAATATTATTTAAAACAAACTCAATTGATGTTGAAAAAGCATTACCTGATGCTGTTATATTTTGTAGTAATGATGGTAAAATTCAATGGGTAAATGATAAAGCTACAGAAATTTTTGAAACTTCAAAAATGCACTTACTAACATCAAATATTGCAGATTTTATAGAAAATGCTCAAAATCTCATCACAAGCACAATAATAACTGGAAACCAAGTTATTACAAAATTAATACTTAAAGAAGTTTACTTCAATATGACAGCAAAAGAAATTAATGATGGCTATGTCTTAGCATTTAGAGATGCTGGCGAAGCTGGATTTAATATAAACAAGATAACTACGCCAGAAGATAATGGGAAAAACTATGATAAAGACAGTTTTTTATTAAAACTTGCTAATGATTTTAAGTCTCCATTACAATCTATCATTGGTTTTTCACAAGCGATGTCAGACGGACTTGGTGGTAAAATGTCAGAACAGCAAGAAAAATACATTAAGATTATAAAAAAGAATTCTACAGAATTAATGTATTTTATTAATAAATTAATGGAGCTTTCACAAACTGAAATAAATATCAAATCTCCAGATTTAAAAGTTTTTGACATCATAAATGTTATTAACTCAATCGTAAGATTTAACGAACAACTAAACAAAGATAAAGATATTCGCTGGAATATAAATATTGAAGAAGGATTAAAAAATACTATTATATCTGACGAAGAAATGGTTAGGACAATTCTTCAAAACACTTTAGAAGTTATACTTAAATCTATCGAAATGGGAGAAATTCAAATTAATTTAACTAAACCTGATGAAGAATTTATCCAGTCAAAGAATTTATTTGGTTCAAATTTTGTAATGATTTCAATTTCAAGTAGTGCCTTACTGTTATCCGAAAATGATTTAGAGTGCCTATTTGACCCTTACGCTATAGTTGACACCACAAATCGAAAAAATTTATTAAGAGCTATAGTATTAGGTTGCGTAAAAAATATCGTACATGAATTAAATGGTATTTTATGGGTTGAATCTAAGATATTAAAAAATACAAGTTTTAACATCATATTACCACAAGGAAATGTTTAACAACTAGGTATAAGATAATGAGTAATGTCGTTTTAAATAATTTAATAAAAAGCTATGATGGTAAAAAAAATATTATTAATAACATCAATCTTGAAATTCAAGATAAAGAATTTATTGTTTTAGTTGGTTCATCAGGATGTGGAAAATCAACCATATTAAGGCTTATCGCTGGGCTAGAAGAAATAACTAATGGTAAAATCTATATTGATAATGTTTTAATGAACAATATACTACCTAAAGACAGAGATATTGCCTTTGTTTTTCAAAGCTATGCACTTTATCCACACATGAGCGTATATGATAACATTGCATTTGGACTAAAAATGCGCAAATTTAACAAAGAAACCATTGATGAAAAAGTTAAAGAAGCTGCAAAAATCTTAAATCTTGAAGATTTACTAGATAGAAAACCTAAACAATTATCTGGAGGACAACGACAAAGAGTTGCACTAGGTAGAGCTATTGTTAGAAATCCTAAGGTATTCTTAATGGATGAACCGTTATCAAACCTTGATGCTAATCTAAGATTACAAATGAGAACAGAAATTAAGCGTTTACACAAAAATCTAGCAACTACGTTTATATATGTAACTCACGATCAAACCGAAGCCCTTACAATGGGGGATAGAATAGTTGTTCTTGACAAAGGAATTATACAACAAGTCGACAAGCCCGAAATAATTTACAATAATCCTAAAAACAAATTTGTAGCAGGATTTTTTGGACAAATGAACTTTATTGATATAGAAGTTATTGATAATGTGTTTAAAATCGAAAATATAGAATTTGAATTACCTCCGAATATTTCTAATAAAGAAATTATAGTTGGTATACGTTCTGAAAAAATGCTTACTGGTTCAAAAAATATTAATGCTAATATTGATATAATTGAAATGACTGGTGGAGAAAAGAACATTTATTTTGAGCTTAATGGTGCAAAATGTTGCGCAAAAGCTCCAATTGATTTTAAGTCAGAAGATAATATCGAATTAAAATTAGATATTAAGGATATGTATTTCTTTGATAAAAATACAGGCGTTAATTTATTATATTGTTAGAAATGAGATTTATGAAAAAATACAGTAAATATTTTATATTTGGATTTGTTATAATTGCTTTTTTGTTCTCTATTTGTTTTATACCAATTAAAACAACAAAATTTATACCATTAATTGAAGAACAAGTTGAGAAAGATTTAGGTGCTAAAATACATATCGAAACATTGATATTAAGATTAGGACCTCAATTAAAAATAAAAACTCCAATTATACATCTACTTTATGAAGACGGTCAAAAATTTGCACAAATTGATAATGTCAAATTTTATATACCTTGGTATTCATTAATTAAAAACAAACCCATTATAAACAAAATCAAAGCGTTGAAGCTAACTACAAAGCTATCAGCTAATGATAAATATTTAAACAATTTAATTGAAAAATTTCAATCTAAAAGTGATAAAGAATTACCTAATTTATTCTTAAAAGAATATAGTATTTTATACAACAACACAGATAATAATGATAAATACAAACTAGAAGGACATTCATTAAAATTCTGCAAGAACTACAATACTAAAAAAATAACTCTTAAAACTAAAGGAACACTTGATATTAACAATCAAAAATATTTATCCTATGATATTATAGCTGAACCTGATTTAAACATATTCAAATCATCAAAAAAGATTAATATTATAAAGTATATAGAGCAAATAAAAGAATTAGATTTTCACTCTGATATAATTGCTGATATAAAATTATACCAAAACAATGAAAGCGCAATACAAGCTTCTGGGTTTATTAATATTGATAACATATCAGTACTTGATAAATCAAAAAAAGCACCAAAAAGCTTTATATATTTAACGCTTTGGGGAGATAAAGCAAGCATACTGTCAAATATATACGCTTCTACCAATAAAAAAGTATATATTGAAGGCATGGTAAATAATTCTAAAAAACCTGTACTTGATATAAAAGTCAAAACTGATGATATCAATATTAATGATTTATATCAAAAATTAAAAATATTTTCTAATTTTTCTCAACTGAAAAATATTCAATCAATTAACGGTTCATTGAATGCTAATTTCACCTTAAAAGGAGACTTAAACAAGATAAAATCTAATGGTTATCTTAAAATATCTAACGCAAACATAAAAGCCGATTCTATACAAATTGACAATATAAATTCTGATATTGATTTTTCAAACAATTCAGTAAACATAATTAAAGCAATTGGCTACGTTAATAACTCTCCAATAATTGTTAAAGGTAACATCACTAAAAATATTAATCTTGAATTACTTATGAATAAAGTTGAATTAAAGCACCTTTGTCCATCAACTTTTGGTGTTCAAGAAGGCGTTTTATCACTTATTACAAATTTAAGTGGAACCTTTAATAATATTATCCATAAAGAAAATTTATTAATAGAAAACCTAAAAATAGCCAACAAATTTTTAAACTTAGATATTGATTCAATTAATCTTGATACAAACAAAAACAATATTGCTTACATTAATAACGTATTCTGTAGCAATCAAGAAACCGAAGCTATTAAAATTCCTTCTATGCAAGTATTAATTGATAACGAAAAAATTAAAATCCCTGACACAAACATATACATGCAAAATTCAAAATTAACCCTAAAGGGTGAAGCGATAAATTATAATAACAACAATATAAGTTTTATAAGCAGTCTATCTGGATTTATAAACTCTAAGGATATAAAGAAACTTTCTATTGATTCTGCAAGATATCCTGCCATTTTGGTAATAAGTGGCAATAAATATTTACAAAATGCTAATGCGCAAATTCTTTTAGAAAAAACTGATTTATTAGATGAACCAACTGTTTTAAATATAGCTTTAAAACACGAAAAAAATATATTAAAAATCGAAGATATTAGTTTTGTTTCATTCATTGGAAAATTTACTGACGATATTAAAGCAAACATCAAAGGGAATAAACGATTAATCATTACAGGTATGATTGAAAACTTTAAATCTCCTATTTTAAAAAATATAAGAATCTTTATCCCACAACAAATATGTGTTCATATTAAAGATACAATCGCACAAATTAAAGGGGACTTCTTTATAAATGGTAAAGCGCAAAATCCTGACATCATTGGACAATTATTCGTAAACAATTTATTTAATCAATCAATGCAACTCTCATTACAAAATGGTTCAATTGATTTTAATAAAAACAATATTATAATAAATGCACCAATAATAAAATTAGCAGATACAATTCTTGGAATTAATGGACTTGTATCAACTGACATAACAAATGGTATAATCGTCAAAAATATCAACATTAAATCAAAATACATAAATACAGATTCTTTATTAATGTATAAAGATATTCCAGCTATAAAAACTTTAGATATGAAAATTCTCGATGGCAAATTCTATACAGAAAGATTACTCTTAAATATCTACAATTCACCTTTATATTTAACAGGTTTTATGTGTGATTTTAATTTAAACAACAACATACTTCAGGTTAAAAACATCATGTCTGAATTGAACAATGGCAAGATATCTGGCTCATTTAATTTCAATTTAAGAGACGAACACTATTTATCTAAAATTATGGGACGTAATATTAGTGCTGAACCAATTTTTGCAATTCTTTCAACTAGAAAAGATACCATTAGTGGAACTATGGATTTTGATTCAGATTTGAATGGAAACATAACAAACAGAAACACACTAAATGGCAATCTAAAATTTATAATAAATAATGGTAGATTATCTACACTAGGTAGATTAGAGCACTTGCTATATGCACAAAATGTTATTGCAGATAATATGCTTCGCACATCCTTGAGTGTTATACTAAGAGCAATTACACTTAAAGATACTGGACTATTTAAGTTTCTCCGTGGAGATGTTGAGCTTAATAATGGTCTAGTTGATATTAAAATGCTACAATCCCAAGGACCATTAATGGCTTTATACATCAAAGGGATTTATAATCCACAAACAGATTATGCTAATCTAACCGTCCTAGGACGTCTTTCTGATGAAATTGTTTCAGGACTCGGAGTCTTTGGAGATTTCTCTTTTAATAAATTAATGATAATGCTAACAGGTGAAGAAAACAAAAACAATGTAAAAATAGAAGATTTTGAAAAAATACCACAATTATCTTCTAAAAACACCAAAGAATTTCGTTCTATTATTAATGGCATAATTGACAAACCTAGTTCAGTTCTTTTGTTTAACTGGATATCTTACTCGCAAAAATCATTAAAACAAAAAGAAATTCCACAAACTAATGTTAAAATACCAGATTTTATAGAAGCTCTACCATTTTAGTTTTAAGAAATAGACTATTTTCTATTATTTAGTACAAAAACTCTTAAAGTCTCAAAACTCTTGATATTTTACTATGTTTGTCATAGACTAATAAGGTTAAAAAACTACTTAGGGGAGATAATATGAACAGAGTTTTATTATGTATAATGGACGGTTGGGGAATATCAAAAGGTTCTGAAAAATACGATGCTACAAAGCTTGCAGAGCCAGTTAACGTACCTCGTCTTATTAAAGAAGAAGTATCTACAAGAATTCACGCTGATGGCATGCACGTAGGACTTCCAGAAGGTCAAATGGGTAACAGTGAAGTTGGTCACTTAAACTTAGGTGCAGGAAGAATCGTTTACCAAGATTTATCAAAAATCAACAAAGCGATTAAAGATGGCGATTTCTTCACTAATGAAAAATTCTTAGAAGCAATCGCACACGCTAAAAAGAATGATTCAGCACTACATATTTATGGTCTTGTATCAACAGGTGGCGTACACTCTTCACTTGACCACTTATTAGCTTTAATCCAATTAGCTGCTAAAGAAGGTTTGACTAAAGTTTATGTTCACGCATTCCTTGATGGTCGTGATACTCCTCCAGCAAGCGCATGTGAATACTTAGAAGTTGTAGAAAAAGAACTTGCTAAATTCAACTTACCTCCAGTAGCTTCTGTAATTGGTCGTTACTATATTATGGACAGAGATAATCGTTGGGATAGAGTCGAAAAAGGCTATAATTGCTTGCTTCTTGGTGAAGGAGAAAAAGCTGAATCTGCTTGTGCGGGTGTTAAAGCTTCATACGAAAAAGGAGAAACTGATGAATTCGTGCTTCCAACTGCAATCGGCGGAGAAGAATCAAGAATTCACGACAATGATGCAATTATTTTCTTCAACTACAGACCAGATAGAGCTAGAGAAATTACTAAAGCTATTAACTTCTCTGATTTTGATGGTTTTGAAAGAAAGAAATTTCTTAAAAACATTTACTATTGTACAATGACAAGCTATGAAGCAACTTTCACATTCCCAGTAGCGTTCCCTAAAACACAATTAACAAACATCTTAGGTGATGTTCTTGAAGCTAATGGAGTTAATCAATTCAGAACTGCAGAAACAGAAAAATACGCTCACGTAACATTCTTCTTCAATGGTGGAATTGACGAGCCAAAGCCTCATGAAACAAGAGTTCTAGTTGCATCACCAAAAGTTGCAACTTATGATATGCAACCAGAAATGAGCGCACCAGAAGTTTGTGAAAAAGTTTTAGAAGCAATAGAAAATAAAGACTATGGATTCATCCTTGTAAACTTTGCAAACCCTGATATGGTTGGCCACACTGGCGATATTCCAGCTGCTACTAAAGCTTGTAAGGTTGTAGACGAATGCGTTGGTAAAATCGCTGATAAATGTAAAGAATACGGTATTACAATGCTTCTTACAGCTGACCACGGTAACGCAGAAACAATGGTTGATGAAGAAACTAACAAACCTCAGACTGCACATACAACAAACGAAGTTCCTTTTGTTGTAATTAATGGACCTGAAGGTATAGAACTTAAAGATGACGGTGCGCTTTGTAACGTAGCTCCAACCGTTCTTCAGCTTATGGGAATTGAGCAACCTAAAGAAATGGACTGCGAGTCTTTAATTAAGTAAGGTATTATTTTAAGGTGGAGTACGCTCCACCTTTTTAAAAAGAGAGTGAACATGACAGACGAAACAAAAGCTTTAGATATAGATTTATCATTAAAAAAGAATGACGTTGATGAATTTTTCTTCAATTTGAGCGAAAACCCAAACGGTTTTAAAAACAAAGATTTTCGCTACACTTTAAGCTTAATTTATCAGCTTGTAGAAGATGAATTTGAAGGTATTTTCTTATCTCCAAATTCTCCAGTGAGAAACACTGATTTTTATTTAATAAATCGTAATGGTAAATTGTCATTTTTTGTAACACCGACAAATAATTTTCAATTTTACTTAAAATCAAAAGGCTCAATGTTTCGTTTCACACCAAAAGAATTAAATGGCAAAATTGGCTATGAAATGCCTTTAGACTTAGTTCTAGACTATTTTGGGGGATTTGGCGAGCTTGTTGATTTTGCTTCACTTACACAAACTTTCGCATATTTTAATAAGCTAACACATTTTGCGATGAAGCTTATCGAAAAACTTTATTTTGTTCCTACTGTTAAACGTAGAAAAACAAGTGTTGGCGATATGTTTAGAATTGTATACGAACCAATCGTTTCAAACAAAGAATCTGCTAGAATCATCAACGAGCTTGAGAATAATCTTCCAGAAAACTTATTTATTGAAGGTGAAAAGCCAAAAGATTTTGTAGAGAATTTTGTAAGAGAGTATTTAAACTATCTTGTATACAAATTCTTAGGTATAAAAGCTTACCGATTTAAAGATATCAAATCTGGACATTATATGCTTAAAGACCTTGAACAAAAGAGCTTAATGAAAGGAAAAGATCTTGCTGAAAACTTCGCACAATGGTTTGATGAATTATACCTAGGCAAATACGATTTAATACCATTCTTTAAAGTAAATAAGCTAACTGATGAAAAATTTGAATTAAAAGTTCATATTAAAAACAGAAATAATGGCGAATCAATTTTAATTGACCAATTATACACAGAAGATACTATCTGGGAATTATCAACAGAAGATATTGGTAAAATCTGCGAAAAGCAACTCAATTATGCGCTTCGCTACATGCCAGAATTAGAAACACTTTTTGAAGACGAAGAAAAACTTTCATTAGAGCTTAACTTAAACGAAGTTTACAAAATAATCGCTCAAACTGCTTATTATTTACAAAAAGCTCAAATTGAAGTAATTTTACCAGATGAACTTACAAATATCATCGTTCCGAGAGCATCTATTAATGCTAAAGTTAAAGCTTCTCGTAGCGATGATTTGATGGATATCTTCAATACAGTATCAAGTAGCGCAATTTCGCTTGACGATATCTTAGATTTCTCATACGAAGTAGCATTAGGAGATGAGAAAATCTCTTTAGAAGAATTCAATAAGCTTTTAGAAGAATCTAACGATGGTCTAATCCAATACAACGGAAAATACATTATCGTTGATAAAACTGAAGGCAAAAAGCTTTATGAACAAATCGCAAACGCTAACCACAAGAAAATGACTAGATTAGAGCTTATCCATGCTTCTATGTCTGGTCAACTACAAAACTATGATTTCAATTACGACGAAGCTTATGCAAATGTAATTAAAGACTTTGCAAAACCTGTAGAAGTTGATAACCCTATCGAACTTAAAGGTGAACTTAGACCTTATCAGAAAACTGGTCTAAAATGGCTATGGACAAATATCACTAAAGGTTTTGGCTGTTGTATGGCAGACGACATGGGGCTTGGTAAAACAATTCAAGTAATAAGCTTAATCCTTAAGCTTAAAGAAGAAAACAAGCTTAAACATCCTGTGCTTGTTGTTTGTCCTACAACCCTAATGGGTAACTGGATGAAAGAGTTACAAATGTTCGCACCTAGTCTAAAGGTAACAACTTATCATGGACTTGATAGAAAACTTGATACAAACTTTGATGTTATTCTTACAACTTATGCAATTATGCGTATAGATGTTGAAGAAATGAAAAATCAAACTTGGGGTATGATAGTTGTTGACGAAGCTCAAAACATCAAGAACCCTGATACAGCTCAAACTCTTGCAATCAAAACCTTAAAATCTGATATCAAAATCGCAATGACAGGTACTCCTGTAGAGAACCGTTTAACCGAGCTTTGGAGTATTTTCGATTTCATAAACAAAGGCTACTTAGGCTCTTTAAAAGAATTCCAAAAGAGCTATGCTGTACCTATTGAACGTTTCAAAGAAAAATCAAGAGCTTCTAAGCTAAAGCTTTCAGTTTCACCATTTGTTCTTAGACGTTTAAAAACCGATAAAAACGTAATTTCAGATCTTCCTGAAAAAATGGTGCTTAATGATTACTGTTACTTAGCTAAATCACAAGCTATTCTGTACGAAAAAACGCTTAATGAAATGATGGAAAAAATTAGTGGATTTACTGGGGTAAATAGAAGAGGAAATATCTTCAAGCTGATTACAGCTTTGAAACAAATCTGTAACCACCCTTATCAATTCCTAAAATCAGGTGGTATGTCAAAAGAGCTTTCTGGTAAAGCTGAAAAATGCGTAGATTTAGTAAATAATATTCTTGAAAACGGCGAAAAGACTATTATCTTCACTCAATATAAAGAAATGGGCGATATTCTAACCCAAATTATTTCAGAAGAATGTAAGACAGAAGCTTCGTTCTTCCACGGTTCATTAACTGTTCCACAACGTGAAGCTTTAATTGAAGATTTCCAAAACAATCCAGATAGAAAAGTTATGATTTTATCGTTAAAAGCTGGTGGTACAGGTTTGAACTTAACAAGCGCTACAAATGTTATTCACTACGACTTATGGTGGAACCCAGCAGTAGAAGATCAAGCAACTGACCGTACTTATCGTATCGGACAAGATAAAAACGTAATGGTACACAGAATGATTACGCTAGGCACTTTTGAAGAAAAAATCGACGAAATGCTTAAATCTAAAAAAGAACTTGCAGATCTCGCTGTATACGAAGGCGAAAAGATTATTACAGAACTTAGTGATGAAGAAATCTACGAAATTTTCTCTCTGACAGCGGGATAGTTACTTATGTCAAAAATATCATTAAAAGAAACATTAAAAACTATACCATCATTGTTTGAAATCAATTTAAACACTGATAAATCGGGCTTACATATTTTTGAAAAACTTTCTCAAATATTAGATTTTGATGAGGCTTTTATTTACTTCCTTAACCCTGAAAGCTTACAATTAAAATACAGTTATAAAGAACATAAGAATTACAAAGCAAACTCAGCTTTTGAAATGTCTGCAGAGCTAAAAAAACAAATGTTCTCTAAAGAGGGTAGAATATTATTACCTGACTGCGAATTTATAAATACAGTTGGTTTAGCAGAGTTAAAGAAAAAGTCTTATATCTTAGCTAAAATTTCTATCAAATCAACAGTTTTTGGTGTAATTCTTTTAGCGAAAAAAGAGTATAATTTCTACACAGAAGAAGATTTAGCAATTCTTGACGCAAGCGCAAGTATCTTGTCTTATATTCTAAAAGATTTAGAGCTTTCTAATGTTTTTAAAATTCAGCTTAAAGCTCTTAAGGATGGAATTATAGAAAAACAAGAAGCTTATAAGACAATAAAAGATCAAAATGAAAGAATTTTAGAAGCTGATAAAGTAAAAAACGAGTTTTTAGCGAATATTTCGCACGAATTAAGAACTCCACTTAATTCAATATTAGGCTTTGCAGATATCCTTACAACCCAGATTTATGGAGATTTAAACGCAAAACAAGAAGAATATATTAATGATATTAAAGTTTCAGGCACTCATCTTTTGGGAATGATTAACGAAATACTTGATATGTCTAAAATTGAAGCTCACGCCATGAAAATAGTAAAAAGCACTTTCCCAATTAGTAGAGCTTTAACAGAAGTTTGTAATATTCTTGCACCACTTGCTCAGAAAAAAAATCTTCATATAAATGTAGGTATGGCTTATGATTTTGAAGTATTTGCAGATTATCAGAAAATTCAGCAAATCCTATACAATTTGATAAGCAATGCCATTAAATATTCTCCAGAAAATGACGAAATAGAAATTGCAGCAGCACATTCTGGAAATAGATTTCAAATAGCAGTTCACGATAATGGAATAGGAATTGACCCTAAATACCACGGAAAAATTTTCGCAAAATTTGTACAATTAGACAGTGCATATACAAAGAAAGAAAGCTCAACAGGTCTTGGCTTAACAATAACAAAAGAACTTGTAGAACTTCATGGTGGTAAGATTTCATTAATAAGTGAAGTAAATAATGGTTCTACATTTATTGTTGATATTCCTCTCTAGATTTACAAATTAAATTAATTAAGCTATTATTTAAGTATGTTACCAAGACAATATAGATTAAAGAAAAGAATAGCTTTTAATGCAACATATAGAACTGGAATTTCATATCACCAAAACGGGATAACAATGTTTTGTGGTAAAAAAAAAGATGATGAATCACCGACAAAAATAGGCTTCGTTGTAAGTAAAAAAATTCATAAACGAGCAGTTAAAAGAAATCGAATTAAGCGACTTATGAGAGAAAGCTTGAGATTATATATTAAATCAAATCCAAATTTTAATAAAAAATACTTGTCATTAATTTTTGTTGCATCATCAAAATTATTAGAAAAAAATTTTAATGAGATTAATTATAGTATCAAAAAACTTATGAGTACTGTTAAAAATGCTTGATGGACTGATTACACCTATTTTAAGAGATATTGATTATTTAGCACCATCTGCACCCTATCCAGCTATTCCATCTGGAATAACTATTCATGAAAGCTCAATATATAGATATTCAATACCAACTGATGAACAACCTGTATTACTCATTAAAGATTACATTCCTGATTATAATGGAAATTTTATTAAACCTGGTTATTATCAATTGGCACTTTCAGACGATAGAGAGTTTTTGTATTTAATAGAATCAAAAAACTTAATTGCTGTTATTCCTGTATTTAAACTTGAAGAAAATGAATCAGAGTTAGAAAACTACATGAATAGTAAAAATGAACTCTCTAGAACCGAAAAAAGAAAATTAAAAAAAAGAGAACAAAAGAAAAAACAAAAAGATAAAATTAGACAAATTATAGAAACAAAATACGCAAAAACAGGAGCAACAGTCCCACCAAAAGATTATATCCATCTAGAAGCAAATATTGACTATATAAAAGAAGGTAGATATTACCTTATTCGTTATGAAAAAGGATTTATAAGAGCTTGGGGTGCTGTAAAAATTTAACATATACTACCTTACTTCTAAAATAAATAATAACATTTTCCTTAAGATTTACTATTTACCTTGTTTGAATTATAATTTTTTCAAAAGAGGTAAATAATATGAAAGATATGTTAGATAAAATTATTCAAATTGAAAAAAAATATATTGAATTAGGCGAAACACTTTCAGACCCTGCTGTAATTCAAGATTATAACAAGTTTAGAGATTTATCTAAACAAAGAAAATCAATGGAAGAAACTGTTGAACTTTATTATGCTTGGAAAAAAGCTACTGATGCGATTGAAGAAGCCAAACAGATGATTTATGAAGAAAAAGATGAAGAAATGAAAACCTTTCTAAAAATGGAAATGGAAGAAAACGAAGCTAAAATTCCAGATTTTGAAGAACGAATGAAAGTACTCCTCCTTCCAAGAGACCCAATGGATGATAAGGATATTATGCTAGAAATCCGAGGAGGTGCAGGTGGAGATGAAGCAAACATATTTGCTGGAGATTTAGCAAGAATGTACCTTAAATTCGCAGATAAACAAGGTTGGCAAACACAAATTCTTTCTAAAACTGAATGTGAAGCTGGTGGATACTCTGAAATAATTATTTCAATGAAAGGTGATGCTGTATATTCTCAACTTAAATATGAATCAGGAGTTCACAGAGTTCAACGTGTTCCTGAAACAGAATCTCAAGGCAGAGTTCATACTTCAACAGCAACTGTTGCAGTTATGCCAGAAGTAGATGACGTTGAAGTTGAAATCAGACCAGAAGATATTGAAATGTCTACAGCTCGTTCTGGTGGTGCTGGTGGGCAAAACGTAAATAAAGTAGAAACAGCTGCTCGCTTATTCCACAAGCCAACAGGAATAATGATCTTCTGTACAGAAGAACGCTCACAGCTACAAAACAAAGAACGTGCGATGCAAATTTTAAAAGCTAAATTATATGATTTAGAAGTTCAAAAACAAATGCAAGAAATCACAGATTTACGTCGTTCGCAAGTGGGAACAGGAGACAGAAGTGAACGTATTAGAACATATAATTTCCCTCAAGGACGTTTAACTGACCACAGAATAGGACAAAACTTAAACGTTTGGACAGTTATTGATGGAGACTTAGAAGATTTATTAAAACTTTTAATTGAATATGACCAAAAGTTAAAATTAGAAAAATTAGCTGAGGTAAAATAATTTGGAAAACAAAAGCCTGCGTAAATGTATAATTTGTGGAGATTATAAACCACAAAAAAGCTTTATAAAAATAACAAGAAATCATTGTAACAACGAAATCATTGTTAATCCAAATTCTAAAATATTTGGCAGATCTGCATATCTTTGTTATAATCAAAATTGTATAGAACAGGCAATAAAAAAGAAAAAGATTAATAAAGCTCTAAAAATAAGCATGAGCAAGGATTTGAAAGGACTATTGGATGGACAATTTAAGGGTTAGCGAATTAGCAAAAGAATTAAATATTACAAGTAAAGAATTAATAGATAAGTTTGCAGAAATATCTATTACTGTAAAATCGCATTCAAACATTGTTAGTCCAGAACAAATTCGTAAAATTAAAGAACATTTGGGTGTTGCTCCTAAAAAGAATACAGCAAAAAAAGCTTTCATTGTAAAAAAATCAAAGCCTTCTGAGGAATCTGATAGTGAAAATTCTTTACAAAAAACTCCTGCAAAAATTGAAAAAGTTGAAAAATTAGAAAGAGTCCAAAGAATAGAAAAAGTTGCACCTAAGATTGAAGTTGTTGAAAAAAAACAAACCGTTCCAGCTAAGCAAGTAGAAGCTCCTGTTATAAAAAAAGCCGAAAAACCTGCTGTTAGAATTGAACGTACTAAAATAGAATACCCTAAAAATCAGTCTAGGATTGAAATTGTAAGAAAAGCACCTGTTCGCCCTACAACAAAAGAAAATGAAAAACCTGAACGTACTGAAAAAAAAGGTTTTAACAAACAAGGTGGAGATAAAAAGCTTATAGAACGCAGAATAATCCCTCAAGAAATATATGATGGCAAAGGTGGACCATCTACTCAAAAGAAAAAGGGAGATAATCGCAAAAAAGACAAAGATTTTAACTCTAAAAAAGAAGATCAAGAAATGATTTCTCTTGAAAAAGCTGCTGCGCAAAAACACAAAAAGCGCACACAAGTTGTTGCTGAAAAAGAAGCTGTAACTTCTATTGTTGTTAATCAAGCGATGACAATTCAAGAATTAGCTGATAAAATTCAAAAAACACCAGCTGAAATCGTTAGATTTTTAATGTTCCAAGGAGTAATGGCTACAGTTAACCAATTAATTGACGTTGATACTATCAAAAAGGTTTGTGCCGAATATGAATTAGAAGTTCTCGAAGAGGACCTTGAAGCATTTATGGAAGAAGAGCTTGAAAAAGAAGAAAAGAAAAAAGCTCTTACTGAAGTCGATAAAAAATTACTTAAAAAACGTGCTCCAGTAGTTTCAATAATGGGACACGTTGACCATGGTAAAACAACATTACTTGATAGTATTCGAGCATCTAAACATAAAATTGTTGCAACAGAAGTGGGTGGTATAACCCAATCAATTGGTGCTTATACAGTTTATCTTGATGATGCAGAAAGTAAAAAAATTGTATTTGTTGATACTCCTGGGCACGAAGCATTCACAGAAATGCGCGCAAGAGGTGCAAAAGCTACTGATATAGCTATCTTAGTAGTAGCAGCTGATGACGGTATAATGCCTCAAACTATAGAAGCTATTAATCACGCAAAAGCTGCAGAAGTACCTATTATAGTAGCTGTTAACAAATGCGATAAGCCTTCAGCTGATCCTGATAGAATACTCCAACAACTAACTGAACATGGGCTTGTTCCAGAAGCTTGGGGTGGTGAGACTATAACAGTTAAAGTGTCAGCCTTGATGGGAGATGGTATTGATGAATTACTTGAATACATATTGCTTGTAGCAGAAGTACAAGATCTTAAAGCAAACCCTAAAGCAGAAGCTTCTGGTGTTGTTATTGAAGCAAACCTAGACAAAGGTAAAGGTCCTGTCGCAACATTACTTGTACAAAACGGAACTCTTAGAACTGGTAATTGTATTGTTGTTGGTACAGCTTGCGGTCGTGTAAGAGCACTTCTTTCAGACTCTGGTGAAAGAATTCAAAAAGCTGAACCATCTACTCCTGTTGAGATTTTAGGCTTAACAGAAGTTCCAAACGCAGGAGATTATTTTGAAGTTGTCCAAAACGAAAAAGAAATGAAAGCAATCATTGATAAACGCAAGGAAAGAGAAAGAAACAAACGTCTTGATGCGATGTTACCAGCTCACATGAGAAGAGAATCTGGAACAGTAGAAGATGGCGCAACACAACTAAACTTAATTATCAAAGCGAATACACATGGTTCAGCAGAAGCTGTTTCGCAAGCCATTGCACAATTTGAATCTGACGAAATCATTACTAAGATTATTCACGTTGGTGTTGGTGATATTTCAGAAGCAGACGTTATGTTAGCATCTGCATCAAATGCGATGATTCTTGGCTTCACAGTCAAGGAAGATTCAAACGCTCTTGCTGCTGCTGAAAGAGAAGGTGTCTCTATTAAGAAATACGACATTATCTATCAAATACTTGAAGATATTGAAAAAACAATGGTATCATTACTTTCTCCTGAAGTTAAAGAAATCGAAACAGGTACTGTTGAAATCAGACAAATCTTTACAATTGGTAAAATTACTAAAATTGCAGGTTGCTATGTAACAGAAGGTAAAATTCATAGAAATAATACAGCCACAATTTATCGTAATGGTAAAGAAATATTCAAAGGTTCTATCGACCAACTTAAACGCTTCAAAGATGATGTTAAAGAAGTAGCACAAGGTTTTGAATGTGGTATTTCATTTGTTAAATTTAACGATATTCAAGAAGGTGATATTGTTAAATTCACAACAACAAAAGAAATTGATAGAACAGAATTATAATAATTGCTATTTAAAATATTGTTTCAAATAATTCCCAGTGTGTGATTCTGGGGTGTTTGCGATTTCATTTGGAGTACCACAGGCTACAACTTCTCCTCCAAAATCGCCACCTTCTGGTCCAAGGTCAATCACATAATCTGCAACTTTTATTAAATCTAAATTATGTTCTATTATTAAAATAGTATTTCCATTATCAGCAAGTTGATGAAGTATCTTAATTAATTTATCTAAATCATGCCAGTGTAAGCCAACGGATGGCTCATCAAGAAGATAAAGAGTTTTGCCTGTAGCTCGTTTATTCAATTCAGACGCAAGCTTTATTCTCTGTGCTTCGCCTCCAGAAAGAGTTGTTGCGCTTTGACCAAGTTTAATATAATCCAAGCCAACATCTACAAGAGTCTTTAATTTATTTGCAATTTGTGGAATATTTTCAAAGAATTCATAAGCTTCTTTAACGCTCATTTCAAGAACGTCAGCTATCGATTTGCCTTTGTATTTAACTTCCAATGTTTCATTGTTATATCTTTGACCTTTACAAACATCACATTTGACATAGACATCTGATAAAAAGTTCATTTCTATTTTTAAAACACCATCACCAGCGCAAGCTTCGCAACGTCCACCTTTTACGTTAAAGCTAAATCTGCCAGGCTTGTAGCCACGCATTTTTGCTTCATTAGTCTTTGCATACAATTCACGAATTGGTGTGAATACATCAGTGTATGTAGCAGGATTTGAACGTGGAGTTCTACCGATTGGTGATTGATCAATATCAATAATCTTGTCAAAGTTTTCAAAACCTAAGATTTCATCTACGCCTTGTGGCTTTGGTTTGTTTTTTCTTAATTTATGAATCGCATATTCATAAATTAAATCTTGCATCAAAGTTGATTTTCCTGAACCTGATACACCTGTAAGAACAACAATCTTTCCTGTCGGAATATCTAAATCAATATTTTTAAGATTGTTCAAATGTGCATTTCTAATTTGTAAATAATTTCCATTACCTTCTCTAATTTTTTCAGGAATAGGAATTGAATACTCGCCACTTAAATACTTACCAGTAATAGAATTTTCTTGTTTAATTATTGCATTTACACCTTCGCCCTGAGCAACGATTTCACCACCATTAACTCCAGCTCTTGGTCCAATATCTACAATATAATCAGCGTTTCTGATTGTATCTTCGTCATGTTCTACAACAATTAATGAATTACCCATATTTCTTAATCTAACAAGAGTTTTAATTAACCTATCATTGTCTCTTTGGTGCAACCCAATTGAAGGTTCGTCAAGTACATAAAGAACTCCAGAAAGTCCACTTCCTATTTGTGTTACAAGCCTAATTCTCTGAGCTTCACCACCAGAAAGAGTTCCTGCTGTTCTTGCAAGGTTTAAGTAAGAAAGTCCAACATCAAGTAAGAACTTTAATCTTGCTCGGATTTCGTCTAAAATTTGTTTACCAATTTTCATTTGAAAATCAGAAAGCACTAAATATAAATCTGTTATAAACTCATAAGCCTTATCGATTGGCATTAAACAGAATTCGTGAATATTCACTCCGTTAATACGAACTGCTAGTGGGAATGGTTTTAGCCTTGCTCCACCACAAGCTGTACATGGAGTGGTTACCATGTATTTTTCGATTTCAGCTTTCCAATATTCGCTTTCTACGTTGTAATGTTTCATTAAAAACGGAATTACGCCAATGAATTTTTGCAAAGTATTTCTATATCGATGAGAACCAAACTCACGAATTCTCATTGGAATACGCTCTTTTGAACCATATAAAATAATGTCTTGATGTTCTTGTGGTAAATCGCCAAATGGGATTTCGTTGTCAATTCGATATTCAAGGCTAACTGCCTTTATCACGTCATCATAATATGATGTAGAAGATTTGCTCCACGGATAAATACACCCTTCTTTGATAGATTTGGTTTTATCAGGGATAACCAAATCTGGATCAATCTGAAAATCAACTCCAATACCTCCACATTTTTCGCAAGCTCCATAAGGCGCGTTAAATGAAAAAATACGTGGTGATAATTCTTCGTAGCTCAAATTACAATCAGGACAAGCAAGTTTTTCGCTATAGATTAATTCCTCTCCATCAAGTTTGTCGATATGACAAACTCCGTCAGCTTTCTGTAGAGCAATCTGAACACTATCAGCGATTCTTGATTTTGCTTCTGGCTTTACTACAACACGGTCTACAACTACTGATATGTTGTGAACCTTAGTTTTAGCAAGTTTTATTTCATCTTCATCAAGATTATAAACTTCTCCGTCAACTTTCACACGAACAAAGCCTTCTTGTCTTAATTCTTCAAATAGTGATTGATATTCGCCTTTTTTACCTTTAACCAATGGCGCAAGAATTTGGATTTTTGTTCCCTCTGGAAGTGATAAAATACTTGCAACAATTTCATCAATTGTTTGAGGACGGATTGGTTTCCCACATTTTGGACAAAACGGAGTTCCAACTCGTGCATAAAGTAATCTTAAATAATCATAAATTTCTGTTACAGTTCCAACTGTTGAACGAGGATTGTTACTTGTTGATTTTTGGTCAATAGAAATTGCAGGAGTAAGTCCATCTATATAATCCACATCAGGCTTATCCATTTGACCTAAGAATTGACGAGCATACGTTGAAAGACTTTCAATATAGCGTCTTTGACCTTCTGCAAAAATTGTATCAAAAGCTAATGAACTTTTGCCAGAGCCTGAAACTCCAGTGAATACTACTAACTGGTTTCTTGGAATTTCTAATGATATATTTTTGAGGTTATGCTCCCTCGCTCCCTTTATTGTAATTTTATCTGTTCCCATGACAAAATTATAACATTAATATATTCAATCTGACTATATAATAGATTGCATTGAAAAATTACTTAATAGAAATCTAAATTCTAAGCCTCTTGGATAGTTGAATCAGCTTTTTTATTCTTTACTAAACAAGTTCCTAGAAGAGTTAATAAACTACCAACTCCAAATGCTATAGCTACTGCTACTTTGTTAGTTTTAACTACTGTTTTAACTACTTCAGCTTTAGGTAAGATTCTTTCAAAAACCTTCGCAGATGTATCTTAGCTTTCCTTCAATTTTAAAACTATCCAAGACGCAAAGATTGGTAAAATTGTCAATATGACTAAAACATTTATTATACCATATTTCTGAGCAACTATACCTAAAAAGGATAAGCATAACGCAACTGTTCCCCAACAGAAACCGTTAATTAATCCTGCTACAATACTCTTATATTTTGGTAATGTTTTTTGAGCCATAACAAGCGTTACTGGTTGAGCTAACATAGTAATAAATCCAATAAAAGCAAATAATATCAATGATAAAGCAGCTTGCGTTTTATATACTAAACTAAAAGCTAACATTAACGGTAATGGTAACCACATAGATACTAATATTATCAATTTTGAACTTAAAGCTTTTTCTAGATAAGGACTTATCAATGAACCTATTGCTCCAGCAAAAATAAATAAAAACAAAGCTAATCCAATATAAAATGGTGAATATCCCATTGATTGCCATAAAAATGGTAATAAAATACAAGAACTATTTGTTACTAAAGATTTCATCATTGAAATTATCATTAAATAGTTTATTTGAAGGTTTGAAAAAATTTCTTTAAAAGATTTTAAAAACTCTTTCTTTTCTATTCTTTCAGAACTACAAGAAAGCTTTGGCACAAATAAAAACATGAACAGAGCTAGTATTATCCCCAACAATCCTGTAATACAAATCTTTTCTAGGCCTAATACTTGAGCAATATAGGCTGTTAACAATGGACCTAAGGCAAAACCTAAAGATCCCATACCGACAAAAATTCCCATATTCCTAGAGCAATTTGATTTAGAAAACGAATTTATAAAACCAATTGCTTGAGGGTGAAAAAAACTACTACCAAGACTTCCTAGTACCATGAATAAAGTTAATAAAAACACATTCGGTGCAGAAGGTGCAAGAGGAATGAATAACGAAGAAAGCATCAAGCCCCAAAAAATAAAAAAACGCTTTAATATATTATCAGCAAAAAAACCAAATATTGGCTGAAAAAGATTTGAACATATCTGAGTTATACCTACTAAAATAGTTGCTAATCCCAAAGTAAAACCAAGTTTTGTCGCTATAAATGGTAATAATGGATTTAAAGCTCCTGTATATATATCATTTACTAAATGTGCAAGACATAACCATATTATCGCTGAATTATTATTTTTTTGATATATCATTAATAAAAAATCTCCCCTGTTCAAAATTATATATCAAGTCATATAAAAAAACGATATAAATTACTAAAAATAAGTTATAATAATTATATGGATACAGTATCTGAAGATATCAATTTAAAAATGGTTGGTCTAGAACTAATGTTCCTTACGCCAGAAAAATGTAGCAATACAGAAGGTATTACTGCTATTGAGCTTGCGAAATTAGTCAATCTCCCTGTTGATATAGTTAAGAAAAAGTTAAACATCCTTAAAGATAAAAATATCGCCAGAGTTAAAGGCATGAACCCTAAATACTGGAAATTTGATGAATACAATTTTCAACGATTAAATGACGATGACGAAATTTTTCATCTTCTATGTAATTTTGAAGATGTAAATTTCGATAAATATTTTACATACTAGATTTATAAATCTCTACCAAAAATAACCTAGTTGGTCTTAATACAACCCTCTAATATGATAATTTTATTAATATCTTAATATGAATAAAATAAAATTATTATTTCAAAAGGAGGATTTATGAATTGTATATACACAGCACCAATCTACGTTTTAAAAGAACTCAATAATATTTTTATAGAGCTAACATCTAAAAACTGTAATCAAAGATGTAAAAATTGTTATATCAATTTACCATCTAGCTTAAAAACAATAAAAGATTTTATATCTTTAGACAGAATTAAAGAAGCTCTTGATGATACAAAACAAGAAAATATACAATGCATCTATTTAACAGGTGGAGAACCTATGACACACCCCGATTTTAATACAATTCTTCGACTATGTTTAAAAAGATGTAATGTCTGTATCTGTACGAACGGAAGTTTTTTAAATGAAAAAAAAATTCGCTTTTTAAAAAAAGTTGAAGAAGAAGGTTGCAATCAAATCTTTATAAAACTTTCATTAACACATTATAATGAATTAGAAAACGATAAAATAAAATATAGAGGAAACTACCGTCAAACAATTTTCGCTCTAAAATCCCTAGCCAGATATAATTTTGAATCCGTTTTAAATATACAAAACCATTATAAATTAAATCATAATGAAATCATCGTTAATTTTAATAAAATATTTAATGAACAAGAAATAAACTATACCGAAATTCAAATTTCGAATTCGCACCCTTGTTTTGATGAAACTAATTTTGTAAAACCTGCCCAAGCAACAGATTGTATGAATAGCCGTACATTAGCGTCAAATGGCATTTATGCTTGTCCTTTTTTAGCTAGTGATTATAGAGGAAGAGTTGGCTCAAGCTTCAAAAATTATTCAAAAAGCTTTACTGCAGAAACTGAATTTTGTGCAACTTGCTCAAATAATAATAATTATATGTCCCTAATAAACTAAATTTTCTTTTATATAATTCATATATAATCATTTATCGAACATAAAATAGCTAAAATTTAGTAAACAATTGTAACATTATTCATGATAACTAATACTAAAGAGTTAAATTTTTACTAAGTTTGTGTTATAAATAATAATGTAAAAATATATAAATTCGTATACAAATGAATGGAGGCAATTAAATGTCAGTAGGACAATTTGTATTTATGTTACACAGCCATTTGCCATACTACAGAAAAGCTGGTATGTGGCCATTCGGAGAAGAAAACCTTTATGAATGCATGGCAGAAACCTATGTACCTCTATTAAATGCAATTTCAGAATTGTATGAAGAAGGAATAAAAGCGAAATTGACTGTAGGGATTACTCCAATACTTGCAGAACAATTAGCAGACAAACATCTACAAGAAGGTTTTGTAGAATATATTGATTCAAGAATAAAATCTGTTTCAAAGGATTTAGAAAGATATCCTGATCCTAAAGTAGCTCACTCTCAACATTTAAAATATTTAGCTAAATACTATTTTGATTTATGGAACAAAATGAGAGATGATTTTGTTAATAAATATGAAATGGATTTGATTAAATATTTCAAAAAATATCAAGATTTAGGTTGTATTGAAATCACAACTTCAGGTGCTACACACGGTTTTTCACCACTTTTAGCAACTGATAGTAATTTAAACGCACAATTCAAAGTTGGACAAGATACAACAAAAAGATTGTTCGGCAAAAAAGCGATGGGAGCTTGGCTTCCTGAATGTGCTTATCGTCAAGGCTACGAATATGTAGGAAAAGATGGTAAAAAGCATTGGAGACCAGCTATTGAAGTTACTCTTCAAAACAACGATATCAATTACTTCTTTACAGAATCTCATGTTATTGAAGGTGGAAATTCCATTGGTAACAGACGTGTAATTGGTATGTATGGAAATATTGAATATATTCCACTTCCAGAAAGACCTGCAACAGGCTATGATACTTATGCAGCTTACTGGCTACCTGACGCACAAGTTGCAGTTATGGGACGTAACGATAGAGCTGGCTACCAAGTTTGGTCAGCTGCAGATGGCTACCCTGGGGACGGTTGCTTTAGAGAATTTCACAAAAAAGACGATAAATCAGGTATGCATTATTGGAGAATAACATCACCTACAACTGATTTAGGCGATAAAATGCTCTATGATCCAGTTCTTGCAATGAACAAAATCAACGAAAACTCTGATCACTATACAACAATGATTTATCACCTATTAAATGATTATAAAATGGCTAAGAACAAAGAAGGCTTAGTAATGGTATCATTTGATACAGAATTATTTGGACACTGGTGGTTTGAAGGTGTTGAATTTATTAAACAAGTTGTTAAGAAATTCAATGATTACCTGCCAGAAGTAGAAAGACTTACTGCTGGTGAATATGTAACAAAATATCCACCAAAAGAAGCTATCCAAATCCCTGAATCTTCTTGGGGACAAGGTGGTCATTTCTACGTATGGATGAACCACTTAACTGAATGGATGTGGCCAATTATTCACTCTTGTGAAAAACGTATGAATGAAATCGTTGATAATAATGCAGAAAAACCAGAAGATACATTACTTCTAAGAGCGTTAAATCAGCTTGCAAGAGAAAACTTATTACTACAATCTTCAGATTGGCCTTTCTTGATTACAACATGGCAAGCTAAAGATTATGCTACAGATAGATTTAACGAACACGTTGAAAGATTTAGTCTTATAGCTGATATGATTGAAGCTGGCACAATTGATGAAGCTAAGCTTGCCGAAATCGAATCAATCGATAACTGCTTCCCTAAAATTGATTATAGAGTATATCAATCAATTACAGAAGG
>JAGBXP010000009.1 GCA_017629215.1 bacterium
AAATTGGTAATAAAATTAAAAGAAAAAGAAATTTACAACAAGTTATGCAGGAATCTTTCTTTTATGGTGCTAATAGATTTGGTAATAACTTCATCGCATAATTTTGAAACAAATCTAAAAAATAATTAAAACTTAAAAACTCAAATATCTCTTATATACTATCTTACATCTTACAAGATTTTAACCCTCTTTTGAGGGCTTTTTTTTGTAAATTATTTGTTTTTTAATAATGGAATATATTTTTTTCTTTTTAAATCATAGGTTAGAATTTTAGTATTAGATTTTTTATTAATTTTAATAAGTATTGAATTATTTATATCGGTGCGGAGAATTGTTGTATTTTTTAGTAATTCTAAAGTATAAAAGGAAGGATGACCGAATTTGTTTTCTCCAACAGAAATGATTGAATATTTTGGGTTTAAATAATCAATTATTTCTTTGTTCAGTCCTCCAATTGCGCCGTGATGTGGAACTTTTAAAACAGATATGTTTTTAGGTAGATTTTTTATAATTGGACTTAAACTCATAGTTCCTGCATCACCTGTAAATAGCATTTTGAATTTATTAAATTCCAATAATGTAATAATTGAATTTTCATTATCGTTAGACTTGTTTTTGTTTAAGTAGTTTGTTATTTTTAAGCCTTTGCAATCATATACAATTTGATTATTGTCAGCTTTAATGATATTTGTATTATATTTATTAGCACTATCGTATATTAATTTTGCATTATATGAATTATGTTTATTGTTATTTACATAGAGATTTAGAACTTTAGTTTCTTTTAGAACATCGACAGCACCTCCAGAATGGTCATTGTCAAAATGTGTAATGATTAAAGAATGGATGGTTTTAATTCCTTTGTCTTTTAAATATTTTAGAAGTATTATATCGGCTTGTGATTTACTACCTTTGTATCCAGCTTTTCCAGTATCAATAATTATATATTCGTTTTTAATAGTCTTAATTAAAAAGCAATCAGCATTTCCGACGTCAAATGTTGTAATTTCTACATTGGATGATTTTATAGGTAACAATGTAAGAGACCAAGTTGTTATTAGTATTGCAAAAGATATCAATAAAGCTTTCTTATATTTGTGCCTGAAATCTTTGTATAGAAGTCCTGCTATAGATAATAGGATTCCATAATATAATAAAATTTGGAAAATACTTGGATGAGCAGTTTGCATAGTAGAGTTTGGTAAATGTCCCCAGAAGTCTGAAATGCCTATTAGAATAGAGAGTAAAGGGTTTAATATGATATCAAATGTTTTGCAAATAAAATCAGCAATTATAGAAATCCCAGACAATAGCGAGCTGGTAAAACCACCAAAGCTAAGTATCATAAGGATTGGCATGCTCATAATATTTGCGCATACAGAATAAATGCTTATGTTATTAAAGTAAAAAATTTGAATAGGTATTACCCAAAGTTGTGCAATGATAGGTATTGAGACAGTGCTTATTATAAAGCTTGCGAATTTATTTTTGGTATTAGAAAACACTGGCGACATTATTAGTATTCCAAATGTTACTATAAATGATAGCTGAAAACCTGTTTCATTTATATAAAGAGGGTTATATAAAAGCATTAATAATGCAACAAAGGATAAAAGAGATATGCTATGAGCATCTCTATCAATTAGCTTACCAATTAGTACGAATAGTAACATAGAGGATGCTCTTATTATTGAAGCACCAAGACCAGTCATAAATGTATAAATAATGACGGTTAGCATACTGAGGATAACGCTTGTTTTAAAATTTATTCTTAGTTGTGAAAATATCCAGAAAAAGAAGGTATAGATAAAAGCCACGTTCATGCCAGAGGCTGCCAGTATATGAAGTAATCCAGAGTTAACAAAAGATTGTTTAATTTCTTTGGGAGGTGAAATGGCATCATCACCGAATACAATGCCACCCAAGATTTCAAGGTTCGGTGATGGCAAGTATTTTGAATGAATACTTAAAATTCTTTCTCTAAAATCACTTATCTTTTGTAGTGCCTTAGCTTTTAGAGTAAGCTTATTGTCTATTTTTATTAAAGAGTTTGCATAGAAAACTGCGTAAGTATTGTAATTTCTTAAATAATTTCCATAATCGAATTGAGAAGGATTCCCAGCTTTAAATGGTGCAGATAATCTGCCTTTAAGTTTGTAAGAATCATAAATCTTTAGCTTATATTCATTATTGTAATCATTTATTGTAACTAATACTTTTTCATTCTTTAAATCTTTTTTAAATAAATCAAAGCTTATATTATCGGCTTTGAAGAAAAATTTAGGTTTACCTTCGTTAATACCTTGAGGAATAGAGACGATTGTACCATTTATTTCTGCGTTCATTGGAGCAAGGTTTAATAATTCATCAGTCTCTCGCAACCTTAGAGAGGTATTAGCTACACCTATTATAAATAGCAAATTCCAAATTATTATATATTTAATTGGAAAATAGTTTTTAATAATACATATAATAGAAATGATAGCTAATATTAATGAAAATAAAAATAATCTTTCAGAAAGAACTGCATATAGCGATATAACATACAAGCCAGCAGTTAATAACATCAATAGATTTTTATTTTGTGATAGTTTTAGACAAAGATTATTTAGCATCAGTTTCTGAAATGACAGCAATTTTTTCTATACCTTGAGAGTCAAGGATAAAATCGCATAGTTCTCTTACAGCTCCACGACCACCATTTTGAGAAGATATAAAATTACATTTTTCAAGAACTTCTTTGACTGCATCTTTAGGACAAGACGCAAGTCCAACTTTTTCTAATATACATATATCAGGTATATCATCTCCCATGTAAGCTACGTTTTCATAACCTAATTCGTATTTAGCAAGGATTTCGTCAAGGGCTGGTAATTTATATTTTTGACCTTGATAAATTTCTGTAATATTGAGGTTATCTGCACGATGTTGAACTGTACCATTTTTTCGAGCTGTAATTATAGCAGTAATAAATCCTGATTTATTTGCACGGACAATACCATGTCCGTCTTTTACATTAAATGTTTTATACTCAATTCCGTTTTGGTCATAAGTAACACTTCCGTCAGTCATAACTCCATCAACATCAAAAGCTAGAATTTTAATGTTTTTTGCTTTTTCAATCACATTACCCTTTAGTTCCAAAATTTTTACCTCTATTAATATTTACAAAAAAATTATACTATAAATACATTTTAATATAGAAAATTATAAATATAGGCTTTAGCTCTAATTGTAAAGTTTTGTAACAAAATTGTTTATTTAATGCAATTATCAGATTTTTGTATACTTTATATATATACAGAATATATAAACATGAGGTAAGAGCTATGACATTACACATTTGCCACGGTAGACAACCATTTTTTAGATGCCAGCCACGACATTATCATTGTGGACACGGTGGTGGTAATAATTATGGAACAATTTTTAATGTTACAAACAATTGCTGTGGTGGACATACTTCTGGCTGGAATAGTTTTTTAACAGGCGCAGGTTATGGCTTAACTAATTGGTTATCAGGCTTTATGGGCATGGGTGGCTTTGGAATGAACATGATGAATCCTTGGGCTGGCATGTTCCAAATGGCTGCACCATTTGGCTTCCAAGGCAATGGCTGGTGGAACACATCAGGTGGTTCTGATAAGTCAGAAGAAAGCTCTAAAGACTATGATAAATATGCTGGTGATAAAAACGCTGGAAATGCTGATACACCAGAGTTGAGAAGATTAACTGATAAATTTAATACACTTGAAAAACATGGTACAAAAGGTGAAAAGCTTAATTCTGATTTAGTTGAATTAAAAGATGAATTAAAAAAGTTAATCGATAAACCTAAAGACGAAGCAAATATAGATGATGATAAAAAATTATATAAAGATTTGTTAAATAGAATTATAGCTTATGAAAAGACGCTAAATGAAATTCCAGTTTCTCATAAAGTTGAAAGTGATAAAAATGAGAAAAAACATCTAGAAAATCAAGGAGACCTTGATGCTAAAAAGGTAACTGTGAATAGAAAAAATTATGATGGTTCACTTCCTAACAAAACTAATATGGGTAATTTTAACGATTTTACAGAAAATGACTTTGACGATTTGAAAGCCAATAGAGTTGTTGCAGCTTGGGATATTCCAGGATCTGAACAAACTCCTCCAGTAAGAAACGTTGACGGTAATACTTGTGATGTTGAAGATAAAGACGGAATTATACAAATAAAACTGAAAGATGGCTCACTAGATGTAACGTATGAATTCCAAGGTAAAAGCGGTAATAAATATGTTTTCAAAGATATGACCACAAAGCATGGTGAGCAACTCTATTTATTACAATACAAACTTAATGGTGATAAAAAAGAATTTTATCTAATGCAATATGATGGAATGTCAGGAGCAAATCTTAAAGCACATTCAAGAAACTAGCATCAAATAATATCTAAAAACGAGTTTGTAGAATTCTACAAACTCGTTTTTTTATTTGTTGAGATAAATTAAATCTTTTGGGTCAAATACAACAAGAGCTCTACACTTTGCAAAGAAAGTCTCTTCTTTTGAATAAAAAGCCTTGTAGCCACGTTTTAAGAATTCATCTTTTAAGAAGAGCTCTTTTAATCTATTAGATCCAATACCAATTATATTGTTATTTTTTAGATAATCATCTAAAGCAGAAGGATAGCCTATAAATGACGCAATTCGATCAACGTCGCCTATGGCAGTTTTTCCATTTAATAAACATTCGATTCTGTTTTTACCATACATTTTGTCTAAAAGTTCTGGGTTTATGTCATCAGCTTTTCGAATGAAATAAATTCCATGAAAGCTTTCAGCAAATTTTTTATTGTTAATTTTAAAATTGTCTTTCATGATTTTAATATAAGATTGAGGATCTGTCCTATGCACTAATGCTCCAAGCTCTTCTTTAAGAGGTTTGAATTCATCATCGAATTTGAATTTGATTAATTTATTTCCATCAAAATCTCTATAGACAATGTTGCCATCTTTATCTGTTAAAAGTTTTTCAATCAAATCTTTATTTTTTTCATAGAATCTTTCTGTAGCACCTTTGGGCTCTTGTATTAAAACTTTAGGAGTATTTTTAATAAATACGTCTCCATTGGGTTTTACACGTTGACTAAAAATAGACTTGTTTACACAAGTCTGTGTTCCTTGTTTAACTAACCATTTTGGAAGATTAGTTTTTTTTGCAATTTTAGGCAAAACCTTTAAAAAAACCATTTAAAGAACTCCTGTAATTTCCCTTATATATATAAAGTTATTTTGTTAAAAAAAATTGCTTAAAAGTTAAATTTTGTAACAAATTTTGCAATAGGTAGCAAAAAAATTTTATTATAGGTTTTAGGATAAATGGATGGTTGATTAAATATATAACATGGTATAATTGAATAGAATAAGCGAGGTAAATTCATGAGTGAAGTAAATGGTCCAAAAATTAGTGTTAATCAAGTAAATTATTCAGGGATACAAAAAGTTAATCCTGAAATTACTCAGGAAGTTGTTGCAGAAGCAACTCCACAAATTACAGATTTTTCTGACAATACAGCTGAAACTATTGGACGTTCAATGTTGTTTAAAGGAAAAGATAGTATTAATAATGATTTAAAAGTTTTATTAGAACATCCGCAAGTAGCAGAAAATTCTGATGAAATATTTGAAGCAGCTTATTCAGCAGCATTAGAAGCAGGTTTAGAAAACCCTTATGAAGAAGCTGCAAGCGCATCAACTATTTCAATGTAAGATTAATTATGGAAAAGGATAGAAGAGAGTATGGAAAACAATAACAAGCCAATTGTGCATTTGATTGCTAAACCTGAGAACATGTTAAAGACTGTATATACGGCTTGCAGAACATGTTATAGTGCAGATACGCCTTTTGAAATATATAACAGTACTGATGATAAAGAAAAAATGCTTAAACTTATTGAGCGTGTGATATCTTCAGGACACTATTCAACAATAGAACATATACAGGTTTCTTTTTCGATATCAAATATTTCAAGAGCATGCTCTCATCAGTTTGTGAGACATAGACATATTTCTTTTTCTCAAAAATCTCAAAGATATGTTAAAGAGAAGGGACAGTTTGATTATTTAATCCCACCTACAATCGCTAGAGATGAGGAGTTAAAAGCTAAGTTTGAATCTTTTATGGATGAGATATCTAGGCTTTATTGTGAGTTTACAGAAGCTGGAATTCCTGCAGAGGATGCTAGAGCTGTACTCCCTAATGCAGCAGCTACATCAATGGTTGCAAGCTTAAATCTTAGAGAATTAATCCATATTGCTAATTTAAGACTTTGCACAAGAGCTCAATACGAAATCAGATGTATGGTCAAAGCTATGTGTGATGCTATTATCGCAGAAGAACCTTGGTTAAAACCTTATCTAGTGCCTAAATGTGAACGTCTAGGTTTCTGTGATGAAGATAAGTCTTGTGGCAGAATGCCAAAAAGAGAAGTCTAAAAGGTTTTTAGAATGAAAAAACTTGGAATTATATTTGTATTAATTTTTATGCTTCTTGTAGGTATACATTTTTGTTTAGCTCCTAAATCTGGAGAGTTTGTAGAAAGTGATATGCTAGAGAATATTAAATCTCGAGGAGTTTTAAAAGTAGGTATTAATTCCGATTCAAAACCTTATGGGTTTATTGACTCCAATGGTAATTATGCAGGCTATGATGTTGACTTAGCTCGTTATATAGCTCAATATATTGTAAACAACCCAAACGGAGTAGAATTCGTATCTGTAACTCCCTCTAATCGTTTGTTGAAGGCTTCGACAGGTGAGGTTGATATTGTTATTTCAACCGTTACTATTACACCATTTAGGGAGCAGGTTGTGAACTTTTCAGTACCTTATGATGTCGCAGGACAAGCAATTCTTGTTAAGTCAAATAGCTCGATTACATCATTGACTGATTTGAATGGACAAAATGTTGGAGTTATTTTTGGTACAACAGCAGAAAAGAATATGAAAAAATTAGTACCAAATGCCAATTTATTAGGTTTTTCTACCTATAAAGATGCTTATAATGCTCTAAAAGCTGATAGAATTAATGCGATTACAAGTGATGATACAATATTAAGTCGTTTTACTTACTATGATAAATCGGTTAAGTTATTACCAAAAAGATACTCTCGAGAGCCTTATGGTATTGCATTCAAAAAAAGTGAGTCGGCTATTAAGTTTAAAGAAAGTTTAGATTTTGCTATTGAGGATTTACAAAGAAAAAATGTTATTCAGAGATTAAGAAAAAAATGGGGAATTTTGTAGTCTGAATTTTCTTTTTTAAATCTTAGCTTAAAATATCAGTTTTCTATTGTAACAATTTTCAAAATGAAAGTACAACCATCTTTTTTATGCTATAATATTGTCTTAATAAGTTTAAAATAAGGAGGCTTTATGAAAAAGCGTGATGCAAACGTACTATCATTATTAGAAGATAAGACTAATAAATATGCTCGTAAAACGGCTTTAGGGATGAAAACTAATTTTGGTTGGCGAGAGCTTACTTATGATGGTTTAGGTTTAATGGCAAGAAGGCTTGCTTCATATCTTATAAACGATTTAGGTATACAAAAAGAAGAAAAAATGGCGATTTTATCGGAATCTAAGCCAGAATTTGGTGTTAGTGTTTTAGGTTCAGTAATTTCTGGCATGATTACTGTTCCTTTAGATATAAAATTAACAATCTACGAATTAACTTCAATACTTTCTGATTGTCAGCCGACTGTAATGTTGGTTTCTCAGACTTATATTGACAAGGCTCTTGAACTACAAAAAGCTGTTCCTTCTATTAAACATATAATAGTTATGGATAAACAACCTGTATCAAATGGACTTCAAAGTTTATATACAATTCCAAATAACTATACTTGTAAATTTAGACATCGTTCTAAAAATTCAAGAATGTTTATCATATATACTTCTGGAACAACTGGTAATCCAAAAGGTGTTGAAACTACTTTTGGAAATATTTTGGCACAGCTTAAAGATTTAAAAACTGTTATGGCTCCAGTTTTTCCTAAAAAAGATACTAAAATACTTTCGATTTTGCCAATGAATCATTTATTTGAAATGACTGTCGGTTTTGCGACTTTTTTAAATATGGGATTTTCTGTATATTATACGCAAAGTCTTAAACCTAAAGATATTTTAAATATTATTAAAGATAGAAAAATTAATTTCATGATTTCAGTTCCTGCTTTTTTAAGACTTATGAAAACAACTCTTGAAGCAGAAATGAGAAATGCTCCAAAATTCTATCAGACAATGTTTAAAATTAATTTTCATTATGTAGCAAAATTTATACCATTTAGATGGGTAAAAAAGATTTTGTTTAGAAGATTGCACAATTGTTTTGGTGGTCATTTCCGTTCATTTATGTCGGGGGGTGCGCCTTATGATTTTGAAACAGCAAAATTCTTCCGTAGAATAGGTATTGAGGTCTACGAAGGCTATGGATTAACAGAGACAAGTCCTGTTGCATCATTTAATTGCGGTTGGAATCGTGATTTGCGTTCAGTTGGTAAATTATTACCAGGGTTTGAAGGTAAAATTGATTCAGAAACGGGAGAATTATTGTTAAGAGGACCTTCTATTATGAAAGGTTATCATAATCAACCAGAATTAACTGCAGAAGCAATAGATAAGGATGGATGGTTCCATACAGGAGATAAGGCAAGGCTAGAAAATAGAAATATTTATATAACTGGTCGTATTAAAAATATGATTGTACTTTCTGGTGGTAAAAAAGTCTTTCCTGAAGAAGTAGAAGCTGTCTTGGAAAAGAGTGATAAATTTGCAGAACTTTGTGTGTTTGGTGCTTCTCGTGAAGGTGGAGCTAAAGATGGAACAGAAGATATTGCGCTTGTTATTGTGCCATCAGAACAGATAAAAGCTGAGTTCCAGGGTGCTGAATTAGAAAAGGTTTTAAAGGATGAAGTTAAGCGTCTTTCAAAACAGCTTGCGCCTTATAAGCGTCCTATCAATATAACTATTACAGACCAAGCTCTTCCTAGAACTGCTACAAGAAAAATTCAAAGAAGAAAAGTTAAAGAATTGGTTGGGATGTAAAATAAGCTTTTAAATATATAAAACCCGAATAGATGTAATATTAAATCTTTCGGGTTTTTTATTTTACAGGGTAGTTTGTTATATTAATTCTGTGATATTATCTCTTGTGATAACTGCATCATAATTTTTATATCCAAGGTTTTCAAGAATATTATCAGAATGAGAACCTGCAATTTTTCTACATTCTTCTGAATCATAATTTACCATTCCTCTTGCAAATTCGTTTCCGTTCTCGTCGCAAATTGAAACAACTTCACCATGTTTAAAATCGTTTACTACTTTGATAATCCCAACTGGTAATAAGCTTGTGCATTTGTCTAATATTGCAGACTTTGCACCTTCGTTAACAATTAGTTTGCCTATAACATTTGTAGCATAACCAATCCAACGCTTTTTCCCTGAAAGATTTTCGTTTGTAGGGGTAAACATAGTCCCTAATTCTTCTCCTGCAAATATTTTACTGATTATATAAGGATGTTTACCATTAGCTATAAGAACTTTCCCACCAAACCTTGTAACAAATTTTGCGGCTTCAAGTTTTGTTCGCATTCCTCCACGTCCACCATCTGAAGCTCCTGTCCCAAGATTAAGTATTTCTTCCGTTACGCACTCTACTTCTCTAATAAATTCAGCATTAGAATTTTCTTTTGGATTAGCTGTATAAAGCCCATTTATATCTGATAAAAGAATTAATAAATCAGCGTCTAATTCACTTGAGACAAGAGCTGAAAGCTTATCGTTGTCAGAGAAACATACTTGCATACCTGCTAACATATCATTTAATTCAATTGTTGAAACTGTGTCATTTTGGTTAATAATTGGGACAACTCCTAGCTCAAGTAGCTTATTTAGCGTTGTTCTTAGGCTTAAATACCTATGACGAAGAGAAAAATCATCTTCTGTTAAAAGTATTTGAGCAATAGGAATATCAAATGTTGCAAATCCTGCTTCGTAATATGACATTAAGCGACTTTGACCAACAGCTGCACAAGCTTGTTTTACGCCATCGCCATCTGTTGAATCTAGTCCTAGCTTTTTCTTGCCTAGACCAACTGCACCACTTGTTACTATAATGACTTCTTTATTGTCTTTGACAAGTTTAGAGATATCTTCAATAAATGAATAAATACGACTTAATGCTACTTCGCCGTCGTTGTTACGAAGTACATTTGTACCAAGTTTAATTACTATTCTTTTAACATCTATAAAATCTTTACGTTGCATTTAATAAATCCTTTATTTTGACAAAATTATTGATATCTTATTGATGTTTTTAAAATCCCATAACTTTTAATACATCATTTAATTCTGCTGAAGTCTTTTTAACATCAGCGTTTGAGTATTTAATTGCATTGTCAGGGTCCTTTAATCCATTACCAGTAAGAACACAAACGATATCGGATCCTGCTTTTACAAGTCCTTCATTGTGTGCTTGGATTAAGCCTGCTACAGAAGCTGCGCTTGCAGGTTCGCAAAGTATCCCTTCAGAAGAAGCAAGTAGCTTATACGCTTCGACTATTTTTTCATCGCAAACACAGCCAATTTTTCCACCACTTTCATCTCGAGCAGCCTCAGCTTGTTTCCAGCTAGCTGGGTTTCCTATTCTAATTGCTGTTGCTATTGTTTCTGGACTTAAAATTCTTTTGCCACTAACTATTGCTGCAGCACCTTCTGCTTCGTATCCCATCATAAGTGGAAGGCTGTCAATAATTCCTAAATTTTTATATTCTTTATATCCTTTCCAGTATGCAGTGATATTACCAGCATTTCCAACTGGGATAAAATGATAATCAGGAGCTTTACCTAGTGCATCACAAACCTCAAATGCACCAGTTTTTTGACCTTCAATCCTATATGGATTAACTGAATTAACTAGAGTGATTGGATGTGTTTCAGAAATAGCACGAACACATTCTAGTGCCTGGTCAAAATTGCCTTGTATTGCAATAATTTCAGCACCGTACATCATTGCTTGAGATAGTTTGCCCAATGCAATATATCCGTCTGGAATTAGAACATAAGTTTTTAGACCTGCTTTAGCTCCGTAAGCAGCTGCAGATGCTGATGTATTGCCTGTTGAAGCACAAATAATAGCGTTAGAGCCTTCTTCTTTTGCTTTGGTAACAGCCATTGTCATACCACGATCTTTAAAACTTCCTGTAGGATTACAACCCTCAAATTTTAGGTAAATATTACAATCTAAGCCAATTTTTTTAGCCAGATTATCAGCTTTTATCAGAGGAGTATTTCCCTCATTTAAAGTTACAACAGGAGTTGAGTCTGAAACTGGTAAATATTTACGATATTTATTTATTAAGCCTTGATAATACATAATTTATCCTTCCATAACTCTTATTATACTATTGATAGTACAGCTATCTAGCTCTTTCACAACTTCTTTTATGCTTTTTTCAAGACATTTTTCCGTTATTACTGTTATTTCAGCAGTATTGTTATCTTGAACACCTTTTTGAAGTATGCTTGAAACGCTGATATTTTTACTAGCGCAAATTGTTCCTATTTTTGCAATAACACCGATTGCGTGTGGTGCAGTAATTGATAAGTAATACTTGTTATATGTATCATTAATTTCTATTGGATTGGCAATTGAATGATGATTACATCTCATCATTGGTAATAAATATTCTGTAGTATCCCATTCTCTAGCAATAGCTAAAATATCACCAATTACAGAGCTTGCTGTTGGAAATTCTCCAGCTCCTGGACCTGATAAAACAATATTTCCTATCGGATGTCCACTTAGTGCAACTGCATTTGTTACAAAATTGGTATGGGCTAATAAATGAGATTTCGGTACTAACATAGGATGAACTCTTACATCTGCATTGTTTTCAGTGTCAATTGTTGCAGAGGCTATTAGTTTTATTTTATAGCCTAATTCATTTGCTTGTTGAATATCTTCTTTGCGAATTTTTGAAATACCTTCTCTATATACATTTTCGAATTTTATACGAGAGTTAAAAGCAATAGTTGCTAATGTGGTAATTTTATATGCAGCATCATAACCTTCTACATCGCCAGTTGGATCTGTTTCTGCATATCCAAGCTCTTGCGCTTCTTTTAAAACTTCGTCGTAACTTGCGTTATCAACATCCATCTTTGTCAATATATAATTGGTAGTACCATTTAATATAGCTTGAATGGAATTTAGCTTGTTGCCTGCTAAGATTGTTTTTATAGGCATAATCAATGGTATACCACCTGCGATAGCAGCTTCATAAAGAACTACGCAATTATTTTTTTCGGATAATTTGAATAATTCTTCACCTTTTTTAGCTAATAACTCTTTATTTGCAGTAACAATGTGTTTTTTGTTTTCTAATGCTGTGCTTATGTAATCCCAAGTAGGATCAACTCCACCCATTAGCTCGACAACTACATTAATATCAGGGTCATTAACTATTTCATAAGGATTATCTGTAAGTTTTTCAATAGGAACATTTACGTTGCGAGGTTTATTGATATTGCGAACAGCAATTTTCGTTATTTCAATATCTTTAAATTGTTCAAGACTTTTATAAACACCAGTTCCTACAGTACCAAGACCGATAATGCCAATTTTGATTTTGCTCATAAACATCTCCTATTTGCTAATTAATTATAGCATGATAGGATAAAAAATCCAAAGGATTATAAGCTTAATTTCAATTAAGGCTCTTGCAAAACAATAAAAATAATTGTTATAATGTATCTTATGAAAAATCAAATTAGGAATTATATTTCGGAATCATTATCAGTTAAAGAACAGCTTTTAAATGATGAGTTTATTCTAAAAAAAATAGAAGAAACTGTTTTACTTGTTGAGAATGCTTATCAAAATGGAAAAAAAATACTTTTGGCAGGTAATGGTGGTTCTGCTGCTGATGCTCAACATATTTCAACAGAATTAGTTTCTAGGTTTATAAAAGAGCGACCAGCTCTTAATGCTCTTGCATTAACGACGAATACATCTATATTAACTGCAATTGGAAATGATTATTCCAACGATTATATTTTTGCAAGACAAATTGAAGCTTTTGGTAGTGAGGGAGATGTCTTTATTGCAATATCGACATCTGGAAATTCAACAAATATTATAAACTCTATAAATACTGCTAGAGATAGAGGCTTAAAGGTTGTTGGTTTAACAGGTTGCTCACCTTGTAAAATGGATAATATATCTGATTTGCTTATTAAAGTTCCGTCAAACAAAACCTCTATTATACAAGAAGCTCATATAATGATTGGTCATATTATTTGTGGATTAGTCGAGGAAGCTTTGTTTAGTTAAATGTTTTCTGATGTTTAGTTTAACTCTATTTATTTTCTTTTTTAAACATGTTTCTTAAAGTCCTAAAGAAGTTTTGCTTTTGGGGAGTGTTGCTACTTTCTTCTATTTGTAGCTTTTGGTATTCTTGCTTTAAATCTTCTTCTTTGCTTTCGAGTATTTCTATCAGTTTTTTAGTTGTATATTTTTTTTCAGAGTTAATGTTCTTATCTTTAATGGATTTATAAAAATCATCCATTTCTTTTTCTGTAATAAGGCCTTTTTCTAAATAATCTTCTTCTAATTTTATTAATTCTTTAAAATATTTAAGAGATTTTCTTTTGCTCTTTTTTTCGTATCTAATATGTTTGTTTATTTTATCAAAAAATACGTCTAAATTTCCTTTTTTATCAAGAAATTCTTTCAATTCTTTACATTTCTGGCTTTCAGGAGTAGTTGTTATAAGTTTATCATATAGCTCAATTACACCTTTAGTTTCTAATTTATCGTTTTTGTAACGAGCATATCTATCTAGTTTTACACGATGGCATAGTATTTCCATTAATGTTTCGAATTCTAATTGTGATTCAGGAAGCCTAATATCTAGTTTTTTCTCCCATATATCTTGGGTTAATAAAATTTTCATTCTATTTTTTGCAATTTCTTGTGAACGATTTAATGTACTTTGAGTAGCACCTTTAAGGTTAATATTTGCGTGGTTTAAAGAGATATTCATAGTTCACCTTTGTTTTTTTTATTATAAAAACACGTAAAAAAATAATTTGCTATTAGTAATGAAAAATCATGACTTTTAATAATTTGTTCTTAAAAAAATATCATACAAATGTATGAAATTTGTCAAAAAAAATAATTAATTCAAAAGAAATGCCGATATTATATAAGGAAGGACGGTAAATTTTGTTTAATACAATGAACACAATACGACCAAGACCTTACCCACAAAAAGGTTCTGGTAATTATAACGCAGGTAATGAGGGTGCAGATAAAGACGGGCATAACTCTAGTGGTCAGGAACGTCAAAATCAAAATCAGCAAACTCTAGCAACTGGTCGTGCTAATAATTTACAACAAGCTCAGGCTTATCCTCGAGCTGAAATAAATTCGCCAGCTCAATTACCTTATCCCCAAAGGCAAGTTTACCCAGTTCCAAGTCAACCAATGAGGGTTTCAACACCAATTCATCAGGTAAGTCCTCAGCAGTACCAAGCTATTCAAGCGCAAGCAGGTTATCAATCTGTGTCAAATCAACCTGCTCAACCAACAAGCTCAATTGCTTCGCAAAAAAATAATAGAGTAAATATAGCTCAAATTCTTAAAGATTTTAGAAATACAATAAAAGCTATTGCAACACCTGAAAATATTGAGGAAGAAGTTAATAGATATTTATTAATTGTAGAAGAACAAGTACGTAGTCCACATCCTCAAGTAAATATTATTCAAAGCAATCTTAAAATTGCAGCTTCAATGTTAGATAATTATATATCTGAAACATTAAACAAAGAGTCTAAGGTTGTTCAAAATTGGCTAGATGCGTTATTTTTACAAAAAATTAATTATAATTATAATACCGAAGAAATTAATCCAAATTTTTTAGTAAAATTCCCTGATTCTACAAAGAAAAGTATTTCTGATGGTGAAGGTCAAAATACTTCAGAGGTAAGTGCTGAAACTAATCAAGATGATGTTGTTGCTAATTCCGAAATTGAAGTCTCAGAATTAGAGCTAGAACAAGAAAATACTCAAAATATTGAGGAAGAATTCGTCAAGGCAGAGGAATCAATTTCTCAGAAGCCGAATATTACAATTATTCCACAAGATACAAGGTTGAAATCGTTATTCTTAGAAGCTAAAAAACAGGCATTTTCAAATAATCCTCAAAAAGCAATGTCTATGTTCAAAGAAGCATTTAATCGTGCTAGTGAATTGAACGACAGCGAAACACAATCTAGAATTTGTTTGGAAATAGGAAAAATTTATGACGATAATGATTTTGTAGCACAGGCTTTAAATAGTTATCATAAGTCTTTGCAATATACAACTGATACAAATGTAAAATCTAAAGCTCATTATTCAATGGCGCAAATTTATGATGATGTAAATGAGGTTGGTCCTGCTTTAGAACATTATTTAACATCAATTTCCTATGCTGGTAAGTCTGATGATTTAGTTGGTCAATCAGGTTCGCTTACACGAGTAGCAAATATTTTTACAGATAAATATGATGAAAAAGCTTTTGAATATTATGAAATTGCGCATAAATTGGTAGAACAAACATTAGATGATAATATGAAAGGTTATGTGCTTTCAAATACAGCGGATGCTTGTGCTCAGTTCCGTAAAAATGATAAAGCGTTGAAATATTATGCAGAAGCTGTTAAGAACTATGAAAAAATAAATGCTAATGAAGAAATAGCTCAAAATTATAAATCAGCAGCAGAACTCATGATTTATTTTAATAGTCCTAATAAAGCAAAATCATTACTTAAAAAAGCTATGATAAATGCTGTTAAAACTCAGAATGAGGATTTGATTTCTGAGATAAACATGCTTCTCGCAACTGTGTCGTAATAGATGTTAATTACGTCCAAAAACAGGTGGTGGCTGTATGTATAAAGGCTTTAGATTTCTCCAGTCAGAATTCTCTCCTGATGAAATTTTTTCTAAGGCAATTTTAGCAAGAATTTCTCCTAGTTGGAAATTCTCTTTTTGATATGAGATAGCATTTTTAGAATATTTTTTAAATCTATCTAATAAGCTATCATCAGTTATTAATTTTCTATTTTGAATAAGTTGTTCAACTTCTTCTAATTCAATCGCACCTAAGATTTTTTTATCGTAGATATATGCTTTGTTTTTTCTTGCATCTAATGCTACTAAATCATCTTTTTCATAAACTTTTGAAAGGATTTCCAACGAAGGAACTCCTATTGCATCAATTTTTAGTTGTTGAGCCAGCATTCTAGCAACAGTAGTGCAAGCTCTAATTCCAGTAAAACTACCAGGACCAATATCTATTGCTATATGTGTTAAATCTTTTGGCTCAAGTTTATGTTCTTTTAATATTTCAACAATAGTTGATATTAGATATGCAGAATGGTAGTTTTTTTCGTTTGATAAAATGATTTTATTATCAAACAATACTCCGTTTGTTAGTGTAATATAGGTTTTATCTAGGCAAGTATCAAAAGCTAGTAACCACATTGATTTAATCCTTCTATAATGTATTTATTATTTTCTCCGATAGACTTAAATTCATATATTCTAGAATCATCGTCATCATAAGTAACATTTATTTCAATTCTTTCAAAAGGTAATTCGCCTTGAGAAAATTCTGCCCATTCGACAAATGTTATTTTCTTACCTTCTGAATATTCTCTTAATTCATCAGTAATTGTGGAAATGCCAGTATGCTCCAGTCTGTATAGATCAAAATGATAAATCGGAATATTTGCACTATGATATTCGTTTAGTATAACAAAGCTTGGCGATGTAACTTTTTCTTTAACACCAAGAGCTTCTGCTGTAAGTCTTACGAAAGCAGTCTTTCCTGCGCCGATATCACCAAAGAGATTAACAAAACAACCTTTATTGTTTACAAGGCGCGCAAAGTTTTTAGCTAATTTTTTTGTGTTTTCAAGTGTTTCGCATTTTATAACAATATTTTTCATAGGTCTATTGTAGCACGGAATAATTATTATTTCATTATCAATATTTTCCAAGCTAATATTTGATTTTTGAAAGTCTTTGTTATAGAATGTTGCCAATGTATATTACATCGGGTCGGAATTAAAAACCTTACCGATAAATTAAATTAAGGAGAACGAAAATGACATCAAAAAAATTCTTATTTACTTCTGAATCAGTTACAGAAGGACACCCAGACAAAGTTTGCGACCAGATTTCTGACGCAATTTTAGATGAGTTTTTAACAAAAGATCCTAGCTCAAGGGTAGCTGCTGAAACAACTGCTACAACAGGTATGGTACTTGTATGTGGAGAAATTACTTCTAATTGTTATGTAGATATACCACAAGTTGTTAGAAATACTGTTAGAAATATTGGCTATGAAGGTCAAGCAGGTGGAGGCTTTGATTGTGATACTTGTGCAGTGTTGACAAGTATTGATGAGCAATCTTGTGATATCGCTGGTGGTGTAAACAAGGCTTATGAAACTAGAAGTGAAAATGCTGATACATCTATTTCAGAAACAGAAAATATTGGTGCTGGAGACCAAGGTATTATGTTTGGTTATGCTTGTGATGAGACTCCAGAATTAATGCCATTACCAATCAGTTTAGCTCATAAACTATCTTATAGATTAGCTCAGGTTAGAAAAGAAGGTTTGTTAAATTATCTTAGACCAGATGGTAAGTCTCAAGTTTCTGTAGAATATGTTGACGGTAAGCCTTCAAGAATTGATACAGTTTTACTTTCTACTCAGCACGCAGCTGAAATTAATGGTGAAACTGAAAATTCAAAAATCCAAGAGATAATTTATAATGATTTGAAAAAGCACGTTATTGATTATGTTTTTGCAACAGAATCAATTAAACTCGATTCAGCAACTAAGATACTTATTAATCCATCAGGAAGATTTGTTGTTGGAGGGCCTCAAGGAGATTCTGGCTTGACAGGTAGAAAAATTATTGTTGATACTTATGGTGGATATTCTCGCCATGGTGGTGGAGCTTTCTCTGGAAAAGATCCAACAAAGGTTGATAGATCAGCAGCTTATGCAGCAAGATATGTAGCTAAAAACATTGTTGCTTCAGGTTTGGCGAGCAAGTGTGAAATAGAATTAGCTTATGCTATTGGTGTAGCTGAACCAGTTTCAATTTTTGTTGATACGTTTAATACTGGAAAGATTTCTGATGACGAGATTTCTAACTTAATTAGAGCTAATTTCGATCTAAGACCAGCTGCTATTATTAAAAACTTTGATTTAAGAAACTTGCCTGCTAAAAATGGTGGTAAATTCTATCAAAGACTAGCTGCTTATGGACACTTGGGTAGAACTGATTTGGTAGTGCCTTGGGAAAACTTAGATAAGGTTGAAGAATTAAGAAAAGTGTTAGTCAGCGTAGCTACTTATTAAGTATAAATTAAAATAAAAAAGACTGAGACTGAAATATGTGTTTCAGTCTTTTTTTTTTGTAAAAAAATAATCTTATTATTTTTTATTATACAAAACTTAACAATTGAGCAATTTTTTATGAAATAAAGACTTTATATATATAGGAAAATAAAAATAGGGGATTACACTATGAGTTTAGTAATGAAAAAATTAGAAATGCTTGAAAGAAGTATTTTAAAAAAAGAGGAAATGGCAAGAATACAAGGTTATTCAACAAATGTTGTTGATTCTGAGTTTAAAGTTAGAATTACAAATTTGGTGAATAAAGTTAGAGCTCTTTAAATATCATTAAAAAAAGATTAACATAAGATAACTAAATAAGTTTTATGCTATAATAGTAGTATAGAGAGTAGGAGGTTAATTATGTCTAATCCGATAATGAAGCTTGAAGAACGTAGAGCAGAACAAGAAAGAGTTGTTAATGCTGATGAAATTATGACAGTTAATGGAACATTGCAGTTGACTGCTTTTATGGGAGTTTTGCTTGTTTTAGCCGCTGGATTAGTTTGGTCGAAATTTGCTGCAGGTTATACAGATTTAGCAATGATGTTAACATCAGCTGGTTTTATAGTGGGTTTTGTTTTGGCATTAATAATTTCATTTGCTAGAATAACAGTCTTAATACCAGTATATGCTGCGTGTGAAGGGCTTGCTTTAGGTGGTTTATCTGCAATATTCGAAAATTCTTATCCAGGAATTGTCGCTCAAGCATCATTGGGAACATTAATGGCTTTGTTTTCGATGTTGATATTGTACAGATCGGGTGTTATTACTTGCACTGATAAATTTAGAAGTGTTGTTTTTATCACAACAGCCTCGATAGCTGGTATATATTTGGTTAGTTTAATAGGTAGATTTTTTAACTATTCAATGCCTGTTATTCATTCTTCTTCAGGATTTGGATTAGCATTTAGCGTTTTTGTAATAGTAATTGCATCTTTGAATCTTATTATAGATTTTGATTTTATAGAAAAAGGTGTTCAGAGAATGTACCCTAAGAAATATGAATGGTTTGGTGCTTTTGGATTACTTGTAACATTAGTTTGGCTATATGTTGAAATCTTGAATTTCTTAGCAAAAGCTCGTAATAGATAATTATTTATAATAATTAAAATATTAATTTAGGATTGTTTAAGTATTATGCTTGAATAATCCTAAATTTTATACATTTTGAAATCAGTTTTTTTTAACTTTTTGCTAGAATAGTTCTGCAAGAAAAATGTAACATTCAAAAAGCTCTATATTGAACAACGGCTAAATTTTGTCGTAAAATTAAATTTTTCTATTCTCTCTTTTTTGCAAAGTCTGCTATATTCGGCATTTTTACTAACAAAAAAAGAACCTATTTTTTAGGTTCTTTTTTAAAACTGGAGATGGTGGGAGTGTCTTGCTCACTCGCGTTTAACGGCAATTCCGAGTTGTGCTTCAAGACTTTGTCTTTCGCAAAACTCTCCAGCCTCAGCTCGTTCGCGCTCGAACCCAGAAAACAAAGCTTGCGCTTAGTTGGGGTTCAACTCCCATATTTCAAAATTATTAATTATATTAAAAACTGGAGATGGTGGGAGTCGAACCCACGTCCATTGTGGATAAAAACTGATATCTACGAGTGTAGTAACTTATTATCTCGACTCAGCATGGAAAGTTACTTAACCTAATCTAAATCAAAGACTTTTTACGGAAGCCGAACCGTTAGTAGTTGTCTTGATGCGCATACTACCATTTGCGCACTGCGTCTTGCATAATTTCATCTAGCACAACGGCAAGCTGGTCATACTAGAGGGCTAATAGCTGCAATTAGGCAGCTAGTCTGCTTTCGCGACCGAAGTTAGCATAAACAACATTTGATTTGTCGTTTCTTTTTAAATGCTCGTTGATAACCGAGAACAGCGCTCGGACTCGCAACCCGGATTTACCGATCACAGCGTCAAAACCAGTACATCCCCAAGATAATTAGTCTTTCAATGTGCATATCTATAGTATAATTTATCCAGTTACTTTTTTCAATCCTAATTTTATTATGAAGGTGTAATAAATAAGATATAAATTTTGTAATGAAAATTCCTTGATTAATGTTTATATTAAGTTTATTGTTAAGCAAACTTCACATATATATACAAAATTTACTTTATATGATATTATTACAATATAGTAGTAGATAAAATTTTTGAGGATATATGCGATAAGAAGGCTTGAGATGTTAATAAAAGTTGTCGGGTAGGCTATATGTGCCCGAATGTCGCATGTATATAAAAAAATAGAAAGTGTAAAGGTGCTAGATGAATAGTACATTATTAGCTGTTGCAGTAGTAATCGCAGTTATTCTCACTGCAATTATTGTTGTGCAAAGAGTAAAATACAAAAATCTTGTAGAACAAACCAATCAAAGTATGAAGGATTTGCAAGATAAAGAAACAATTATGCAAAAAGAAGCGATGATAAAAGCTAAAGAAGCTTTGCATAATGAAAGAGAACAACTTAATGAAGATGAAAGAGAAAGAAGAAGAGAATTTGCAGCTATTGAAACAAAGCTTTCAAAGCGTGAAGATTTGATTGAAACAAAGTTACAAGAGATTACGGATAAAGAAGTTGAGCTTGATAAAATGAAAGATCAACTTATTGAAAAAGAAGACTTGTTAGATGAAATAGTACAAAAAAGAACAATTGAACTAGAAAGAATTGCAGGAATGTCAACTGAAGAAGCTAAACGTATGTTGATGGAGCAATTAAAAAGTGATTTAGCGCAGGAGCAATTACAGCTTATACGTGAAAATGAAGCTAAAATAAGAGAAAATGCTCATGAAAAGGCTAAAGAAATTCTTTCTACAACAATGCAAAGATGTATGATGGAGCAGGTTGTAGAGTCAACCGTTTCTGTAGTATCTCTTCCAAATGATGAAATGAAAGGGCGTATAATTGGTAGAGAAGGCCGTAATATTAGGACTCTTGAAACACTTACAGGAGTAGATTTAATCATTGATGATACTCCAGAAGCTGTTGTTCTTTCAGCTTTCGATCCTGTTAGACGTGAAATAGCTAAAATTACTTTAGAAAAACTTATTCAAGATGGAAGAATTCACCCAGTTAGAATTGAAGAAACTGTAGAAAAATCAAGAGAAGAAGTCGAACAAAAAATTATGAAAGAAGGCGAAAATGCAGCTGTAGACATGGGAGTAATGGGACTTAATAAAGAACTTATTAAAAATCTCGGAAGATTGTATTATAGAACCTCTTATGGTCAAAATGTACTTAAGCATTCACTTGAAGTAGGGCATATCGCAGGCATGTTAGCAGCTGAGTTAGGTGCTAATGTTAATGTTGCTAAAAGAGCTGGTCTACTTCACGATATCGGTAAAGCTGTTGACCAAACTCAAGAAGGTACACATATCCAGCTTGGTGTCGAATTGGCTACTCGTTATGGTGAAAAACAAGATGTAATTCATGCAATAGAAGCTCATCATGATGATGTAACTGCAAATACAATTGAAGCTGTATTGGTTAAGCTTGCGGATGCGATTTCAGCAGGTAGACCTGGTGCAAGAAGAGATACTTTAGAAATTTATATTAAGCGTTTACAAAAAATTGAGGAAATTGTAAATAGTTATGAGGGCATAAAGCAATCATTTGCAGTTCAAGCTGGTAGGGAAGTTCGAGTAATTGTTCAAGCAGAGATGTTTGATGATTTAGCTTCTCAAAAATTAGCAAGAGATATTGCGAAGAAGATTGAAGATGAACTTGATTATCCTGGACAAATAAAAGTTACAGTCGTAAGAGAGTTTAGAACAACAGAAATTGCAAAATAAAGGTGAATATAATGACTAACAGTTTGTCATTATGAGGTTTACACTTTTTAAATAACAAATATGGAACAAGATACTTTAAAATTATTATTTTTCGGTGATATTACAGGTAGGCAAGGGCGTATTGCACTAAAGTCTTTTTTGGCTTCCGTTGATAAGTCAAATACATTTGTTATAGCTAATATTGAGAATGCTTCACATGGATTTGGGTTAACAAAGAAAAATTATAATGATTTGTCCGAAGCTGGAGTAAATTGTTTTACATCAGGAAATCATATTTGGGATAAAAAGGATGTTTATGAATATATAAATGATGCAAAGGATTTAGTTCGCCCAATTAATTATCCAATAGGGACTCCAGGAAAAGGCTCTCAGGTTTTTAGTTTTCGTGGCGCTAAGATTGGGGTTATAAATGCTTTGGGTAGAGTTTTTATGCCACCAATTGATTCACCTTGGCAAATTGTTGTTGAAGAAATTAATAAGTTAAAAGACGAAGGTGTTGAACATATTTTTATTGATTTTCATGCAGAAGCTACTGCAGAAAAGATTTGTTTTTCTAAGTTTTTGGCAAGTGAGTTTAATACAGAGTCGTATTCATTAATAAAAGGTTTTTTTGGAACGCATACTCATGTTCAAACTGCTGATGAGCAAATTATAAAAGGAATGGCTTATATAACGGATGTAGGTTTTTGTGGGACTTCAGATAGTGTTATTGGAATGGAATATTCTACATCGCTAAAGCGTTTATCAACAAGCTTACCTGAACGATATGAAATAGCTGAAAAAGGGGTTGCTTGTCTTAATGGTGTTGAAGTCCTTATTGATAGGGCTAGAGCAACACAAATTAAAAGATTTAATATTTTGATAGATAATGATATACAAGAAAGGAAGGCTGATTTTGACTCAGGAGGGTAAAATTGTGAATAGTGGTATTAAAGGTGATTATCATATTCACACAAACTATTCTGACGGAGTTTTTTCTCCAGAAAAAATAGTCGATTTAGCTCTTAACGCAGGGCTACAAGCTATTTCGCTTACAGATCACGATAATGTTTTATCATACAACATAGCAAAGGAATATTTAAAAACTAAAAATGTTGATATGAAAATAATTCAAGGTATTGAAGTAAATACACTTTACAAAGATTATGAGGTTCATATTTTAGGATATTTTCCTGATACTACTAAAAGTGATTTTAAAAATCTTTTGAAGGCTCAACAGCAAGCTCGTACAAAGCAGACAAAAGAAATTTTAACTCTTCTAGCAAAGAAAGAAGGTATTAAAATAAAATACGAAGAAGTTAAAAATATGGTGGCTGATGGTGGCTCAATAGGTCGTCCTCATATTGCAAAAGCTATAACAAATGCTGGTGGAACGAGCAACGTAATGGAAGCTTATAGTAAATATATTCATAGAAATTCTCCTGTTTATGTAGAGAGAAAGACGGTGTCTCCTTTTGATGCAGTAGAAGTTATTTATGATGCAGGGGGAATTCCTGTAGTGGCTCACCCTTATGATATTGATATTGCAGAAAAACTTATTAAGGATTTAATGAATTGTGGTTTGTTGGGTATAGAAGCTTATCATAGAAAGCACTCTCCAGCTATTGTTGAATATTTTTCTTCTATGGCAGAACAATTAGGTTTAATAGTTACTGGTGGTTCTGATTTTCATGCGCCAAATATTATGAATGGACAAATAATTTTAGGTAAGAATTTTGTTCCTGAGTGGATATATGAAAAACTTATAGAAGAAAAAAAACGTATTGATATGGCATAATCTTGTTAATAAAAGAGAGGTTTGATGAAAAAAGGGTTTACAATAATTGAGGTTTCAATATTATTCGTAATATTTTTGATTGTTGCTTGCTTAGTTGCGCCTTTATCGTTGGACAATAGTAAACAAGCTAAATTTATCTATAAATGGAAGGTTGTGCAACAAGATTTTTCTAATATTATTTACTCTATACATAGCCAAAACTTAGATGAGAATTTTTCGTTCAAGGCAAATCTTGAAAAAATCATAGATAATGAGACTAAGGATAAAATAAAAGATTATCGAATTATTTACTTGAATGGTTCAAACCCTTCTCCAGAGTATTGTTTTGTTAATTATAATTTAACATTAGCAAATGCAGTAATTGCATATAAATTATTTGAACAACCTCAAGGAGAATTACTTGGTATATTAATGTATGATGTTAATGGAAAAAAAGGTCCAAATCAATGGGGTAAAGACGTTTTTGGGTTTAATATTTATAATGATAGGTTTGAGCCTTTTGGTAAAAATGAGCTTGTTAGTAAACAAAAACGTGATTGTTCAAAAAATGGGACAGGACTTTTTTGCTCAAATTATTATTTGATTGGAGGAAACTTTGACTGATATTAAAAATATTTGTGTTTTTGCATCTTCCTCAAATAAACTTGAAAAAATTTTTTATAAAGATGCTCAGGAATTAGGGTTTTTAATTGGACAAAAAGGTTTTAATATTGTCTATGGTGGTAGTAAATTAGGAATGATGTATGCCTGCGCTGAAGCTACTAAAAAAGCAGGTGGAAAGATTATTGGAATAATGCCAGAAAAATTAGCAAATATGGGTTGTGCTAATCCAGAGGATTGCGATGAGTTTATTTTAACATCTGGCATGAGAGAGAGAAAAGCTAAATTAGATGAGTTATCAGATGCAATAATTGCAATAGCAGGAGGCTATGGAACTTTAGAGGAATTATCTGAATTAATTGTGCAGAAACAATTAGGTTATAATTCTAAGCCTATAGTTATTTTAAATACAGATGGTTTTTATGATAAATTGATTGAATTTTTTAATACAATAATAGACAGAAATTTTGCAAACTCTGATTCTAGCAAGTTGTATTATATCGCAAAGACTCCACAAGAAGCCATCGATTATATAATAAAATATATTCCAACAAAAATTTCAGCGAAAATAGTTTAGAGCTGGTTTTGTCTATAATTATGATAAAAAAGAGATTTCTATTAATTATTGAAATCTCTTTTTTTATCTAGTCTAATAATTACAATGGATAATTTCTTTTTATATTTATTTTATTAAAAAGAGCATCTTCCATATTCATCACAATTACGTTCTTCGATTTTATCACAATGATGAATTGATAAAGCTGTTATTATAGCACTTAAACCAACTAATGTGTATAAAATTCTTGACATGATTGTCATATCTCCAAAGATGGTTGCAACGAGGTCAAAACCGAATAGACCAACAAGTCCCCAATTTAATGCCCCAATTAATGTTAAAGTGTAAGCTACGTATCTTAGAATATTCATGATAAAAACTCCTTTCTTTTACATTTTTATTATTACCTAACTGGTAATTAATAAATTAGGCAAAAGTAGTAAGTAGAATTATTTATTAATGAAAAATGATTTAACTTTCTTGCTTTAGCATAATAACTGCTGTATTGAGTTCTTCTAATAAAAATTCTAGTTGTTGACTAATATTCTCAGGATTATATATTGAACCAGTTGATTGATAAGCTAGGTATCTTTGATAAAGCACAGCTTCTCGTCTTAATTGAGATACTGTTTTTACAAATTGATTAACCTCCATTAGTTTCTTGAAAGATTCATAATAGCTCTCAGGTTTACCATCGTACTTGGTTTTTAGATAATCTAAATTCATAGTTAGAACATTTGCTCTCGTAACAAAAAGTTGCACAGAAGAGTTTTCTTCAATAGTATCAACTAAGCGTTCAATTAATGAAATAATTTCAATAGCATCTATAATATAATTGGAAGTCCTATCTTTCTTTGAAATAATATTAATGAATGCGGGATCATCTTTTGGTACGGGTTTTAAATCTGATGGGTTGGTAAAAGTTTCTTTTGATTCAAAAATAGGTGTTACAACTTTTTTTTGTTTTGATTTAATATCATTTGTAATATCTGGTAGCGTTCCTGCGTAACCCTTACCTTTAAGCTCTGCTTCTAATGTTTTGTCCACTTTATCCCACCACCAAGCATAGGATGGGTTTGCTAATGAGAATACTAAAAACAATAATAAAAGCTTCTTCATATTTATATTATATCTATTTATTTGAAAAAATCAAAAATATTGACAATTAATACTTCTCAAGCTAAAATGTTTCTATGAATAGAAACAAAGGTGTCAGATGAAAGCTTTAAAAGAAATTTCAAAATTGGTAAAAGATATACAAAATGAAACTGAAGTAGAAAAGTTTTTTCAAGAGCTTTTAACAGAAGCTGAAATAGATACATTATCAAAACGATGGCGAATTTTAGAAATGCTTAATCAGGGGAAAACACAAAGGGAGATTGCTAAAGAATTGCAAGTTAGTCTTTGTAAGGTAACAAGAGGTGCTAAAATTTTAAAGAATAAAAGTTCTATGCTTGCAAAATACATGGCAAATAATTAAATTAGTAGATATAAATAAAGAAGGTGGATAAATGGAAACAATTAATAAATATGAGATAACAAATGATGGATATTATGGTAATTTTGGTGGACAAATTATTTCAGAAGATTTAAAACGTGAATATACAAAAATAGCAGAAGAGTTTTTGAAAATAAAGGATGATTTAGAGTTTGTAGCTCAGTTAGATGATTTGTTAAAGACTTTTGCTGGTCGTCCAAGCCCTGTGTATTATGCAAGAAATTTGTCTAAAAAATACGGAGCAGAAATATATTTAAAAAGAGAAGACTTAAATCACACAGGTTCTCATAAAATAAATCATAGTCTTGGAGAAGCTCTTTTAGCAAAAAAAATGGGTAAAACAAAACTTATTGCAGAGACTGGAGCAGGACAACATGGTGTTGCTATAGCAACAGCATCAGCACTTGTTGGCTTAGATTGTGATGTTTATATGGGTGAAGTTGATATGATAAAAGAAAGCCCGAATGTATCTAGAATGAAAATGTTAGGTGCAAATGTTATACCTGTATTAGATGGTACTAAGACATTAAAAGAAGCTGTTGATGCATCTTTTGCAGCTTATTGTAAGGAACACAAGACAGCAATGTACGCAATCGGTTCAGTTGTTGGTCCACATCCATTCCCTATGATAGTTGAATATTTTCAGTCTGTAATTGGTAGAGAAGCAAGAGGACAGTTGCTTGATATAGCAGGTAGTTTGCCTGATTATGTAGTAGCGTGTGTTGGTGGTGGCTCTAATTCCATAGGAATATTTAATGGTTTTTTAAATGATAATGTAAAACTTATTGGGGTAGAACCTCTTGGAAAAGGTGAAAATTTAGGTGATAATGCTGCAAGTATTAATTTTGGTAGGGTAGGAGAATTGCACGGGTTTAGGTCTATGTTTTTACAAGACGAAGAAGGTAATATTGCAGATGCTTATTCAGTAGCTAGTGGCTTAGATTATCCAGGAGTTGGACCAAAGCACGCTCATCTAAATGAAATTGGTAGAGCGAGTTATGTAACAATTGATGATAAGGAAGCTGTTGATGCGTTTTTTGAATTATCAAAAACCGAAGGTATAATACCTGCTTTGGAAAGCTCTCACGCTGTAGCTTATGGTATCAAATTAGCTAAGCAAAATCCTCAAGCTAAAATTCTTATTAATTTATCTGGCAGAGGAGATAAGGATTTAGATTTTATACTTAAAAAAATTGGACATAAATAAGGTTTCGTTCATAGATGTCTAAAAAAACAATCTCTTTGTGCTAATATATTCTTATGGATTTATTTTCACAATTAGAGGATATGAATAAACAAGTTCCATTGGCAGAAATACTTCGCCCAAAAACTTTGGAGGATTTTTTAGGTCAATCAAATGTTGTTGCTCCAAATTCTCCATTATTAAATCTATTAAAGACTCAGAGGTTGTTTTCTCTCATTTTTTGGGGAACTCCAGGGTGTGGAAAAACAACTCTTGCAAGATTAATAGCAACGAAAGTAAATGCTCAATTTATTGAGCTATCTGCAGTATCTTCTGGTATAAAAGAAATTAAGGAAACAGTTGAGAGAGCTAGAGAAGCTCTTAGAGCAGGACAAAAAACTATCTTATTTATAGATGAAATCCATAGATATTCAAAAACTCAGCAAGATGCTCTTTTGCCACATCTTGAAAATGGAACATTGTTTTTAATTGGCTCAACGACTGAAAACCCATCATTCCAAGTTGTGCCAGCACTTCTTTCAAGGGTTCAGGTTCTTCGTCTAAACCCGATTAATGATGTAAGTATGGCAAAAATTATTAATAAAGGTTTTGAATATTTGGAAAAAAATTATCAACCGATACAATATGAAGATGATGTTATAAAATTTATTGTAAATAATGCAAGAGGAGATGCTCGTTGCGCATTAAATCTTGTTGAAAATTCTTATTTTACGAGTAATTTTTCTAATGATACAAGGTTTTTATCTATAGAGATATTAGAAAGCATTACTCAGAGGAGAAATACAAGATATTCAATCCAAGAACATTATGACTGTGCTTCAGCTTTTCAGAAGAGTATACGAGGTTCTGACGCTGATGCAGCGATATATTATTTAGCAAAAATGATAGCATCAGGAGAAGATCCAAGATTTATAGCAAGAAGGCTTATTGTTTGTGCAGCAGAGGATGTTGGTATTGCAGATCCTAATGCTATGAATATAGCAGTAAATGCATATAAAGCTGTTGAATTAATTGGACTTCCAGAAGGACGTATCCCTTTGGCTAATGCAGTTGCTTATGTTGCAAATGCTCCTAAATCCAACAAAGCTTGTATTGCGATTGACTCTGCATTAGCTGATATCGAAAGTGGCTTAGATTTTCCTCCTCCAAACCATTTAAGGGATGCTCATTATTCTGATGCAAAAAAATACGGTTTTGGAGTCGGATATAAATATTCCCACGATCACCCTGATGAGTATCAACAATTTATGCCAGATGAATTAAAAAATAAAAAATATTTTAATTAAGGTTTGAATGGGCATTTTCTACAATATCACTTATTGTTGTGATATTGTCGGTTTCTTCTTTTGTAGAAAACCAAATTAGATATTCAATATTACCAGCCGGACCTTTGATAGATGAATAAGTTAAGCCTTTGATTGTATATCCTAGATTTTTTACACAGGCTATTACATTTTTGATAACTTGCTCATGCACTTTTTTATCTCTAACAACTCCACCTTTTTCTACAAATTCTTTACCTGCTTCAAATTGGGGCTTTATTAAACAAATCATTTCGTGAAAATCTGAATTCATTAAAGTTTTTAGATTAGGCAATATTTTTTCTAAGGAGATAAAGGATAAATCAGATACTAATAAATCAGCTACAGGCTCGCATTCTGAATAAATATCTCCAAAAGAGCAGGTCCTTAAATTCGTTTTCTCAATAGTTTTAACCTTTTCGGAGCTACGAATTTTCCAATCTAGTTGACCGTAGCCAACGTCTGCTGAATATACGAATTTTGCGCCATTTTGTAATAAGCAATCTGTAAATCCCCCTGTAGAAGCACCTGCATCGAGACAAATTCTATCCGTAACGATTACATCAAAGCTTTCTAGAGCTTTTTTTAATTTAAAACCTCCACGAGAGACAAATGGCATAGATTTTACCTGAAAATCATATTCTTTAGTTGTATCAATTTGATAGCCAGCTTTGGTAATTACCTCAGTGCCAATTTTGACATTACCAGCTAAAATAGCAGAAGATGCCTTGCTTTTGTTTTCAAAATAGCCTAAATCTACTAAAACTTTATCTAATCTTTCTTTTTTTGCCATAATTATATTCCAAAAAATACTTCTGCATTACAAGTTGTAATATCTATGATTTCTTCTACAGTCATTTCTCGAATTTTAGCAATTTCCTCAGCTACATATCGAACATAAGCTGGTTTATTTTCCTTTCCTCTAAATGGTACAGGAGTTAAATAAGGAGCATCAGTTTCAAGCATAAGTTTATCTAAAGGAACTTCTTTTGCGACGTTTTTGATATTAATAGCATTTTTAAAGGTTACGACACCACCGATTGCGATACTCCAACCTTCTTTTACGCATTCTCTCATAAATTCAACACTGCCTGAAAAACAATGAAATAGGACTTTTGAATTTTTGTTATGTTCTTTTAATATGTCAAAGCTATCTTTATGAGCTTCTCTATCGTGAACAACAATAGGTAAATTGAGTTTGTTAGCCAATTTTATTTGCTTTATAAAAACTTCTTTTTGTAGCTCAATAAAGGTTTTATCCCAATGGTAATCTAATCCTATTTCACCCATTGCGACGACTTTTGGGTTTTTAGCTAATTCAATCATTTTTGCTTCTATTTCTTGAGAATAATTTTTAGCTTCAGATGGATATAATCCAATCATAGAATAAACATTTGGATTGCTACTTAAATCAACTATTTTATCCATTATGTCAGCTTCAACAGATGGAATAATAACTTTACCAACACCTGATGTGTCAAATTCAGTTAGCATGTTTAAATGAGCATGGGTATCAATTAAATAATCTTTCATAATCTAAATTATATCATGCTAATATTTTTATGAAGAATTTTGATTGAAATATTTATATTAGGATAAAATTTCTTTTAAAATATAATCAATAGAATTTTCAAGCTCTAAAATTGTTGAATTGTTTTCGATAACAAAATCGGCTTTTTCTTTTTTATTATCTTCGTTTTGCGCTTCTATACGTTTAAGTGCTTCTTCTTCTGTATAATTGTTACGCTTTATTAAACGATTTTTTCTTATGTTTTTCTCTGCAGTAACATAAATTATTTTATCGAATAATGACTCAAAGCCAGCTTCAAATAATTGAGGTACAGATATAAAAACAATATTAAAATTATTTTCAAAAATACTTAAAATCTCTTTTTTGACTAAAGGGTGGATGATTTCTTCTAACTTTTTTAATTTTTCAGGCTCTGAGAAAACAATTTTTGCTAATTTAGCTCTTTCATTTGTTCCAAACTCATCTATAACATTTTTATTTAAAGTAAGAATTTTATGTGCTATCTTATCAGTGTCATAAACTTTATACCCTTTTGCTTTGATAAAATTTTCAACAGTAGATTTTCCAGATGCGATATTACCAACAATTGCAATTTTAAGCATATAACATTACTCCGAAACGATTTAATTTTAAATTGTTTATCCTTGTTTTCTGATTTTTGCTAAATAACCTTTTAATTCTTTTACATGTTTAGGTTTCATTGCTTTAATTTGTCCTTTTTTTAATCCTTCTAAAGTTATAGTTCCATGCTGTACACGTTTTAGTGATATAACTTCAAAACCTAGTGATGCAAACATTTTTCGAATTTGTCTATTAATTCCTTGATGTAAGGTTACTTGTAGAGTGGATGTTTTATTTCCAAGCTCTATAGGTAGTACTTGTGCGTATGCCATTTTTCTTTCGCCTTGGTCGGTTTCTATTTCAAAGCCATTGTACATTTTTTCACCTTGTTCTGGAGAGAGTTTGCCATTAATAGTTACAAGATATACTTTTGGGACCTTTATTGATGGATGAGTCATTTCATTAATAAGCTCTCCATCAGTTGTCATTATGATTAGACCAGTAGAGTCTTTATCTAACCTTCCTACAGGCTTTAATTTTTTTAATTCAGGAGGAATAATATCATATATTGTTTTTCTTCCTTTTTCGTCATCAGAGGTTGTTATATATCCAGCAGGTTTGTAAAAACGATAATATTCATTTTTTAGAGGCTTTATTAGCTTACCTTCAACAGATACTTTGTCTTTAGGTCCAACTTGAAACCCTAATTCTTTTACGATTCTTCCGTTAACAACAACATCACCGTTTTCAATATATTCATCAGCTTTTCTTCGTGAGCAAAAACCAGATGAAGCGATAAATTTGTTTAATCTTTGCATATCATAGCCTCTTGAAGTTTGTTTTTTAGTGTTTCAGGTATTCTACGATATAGCTTACCTTGGTTGTTTACAGCTACAATATCAAAATCTGCAAGAACGTAGACAACTTCTGTGTCTTTGTTTTTTATAGATTGTGAAAATGTTACACAAATGGGAGTAAGTTTTGATATCCAAGTCTCTATAACAAGTTTATCATTTAGTTTTGCAGAGGCCTTAAATTTGACATTCATATTAGCTACAGGAAGTGCGATATCTTGTTTAACAAGTTCTACTAAATTAAATCCTAAATCTTCACAAAAATCGCAACGACCTTTTTCTAACCATCGTAAATAAGCTCCATGCCAGACAACTCCATAGGCATCAGTGTCAGCATAATAAATATTTTGTTTGAAAACATTTTTCATAATTACTCCTTTTATGTATAATTTAATTGTAACATAATTATTTAAAATAAGGAGTATATATGAGATTTTTACACACAATGATTAGAGTAAGAGATATAGAAGCATCTCTAAAATTTTATACAGAAGTGTTAGATATGGATTTAGATCATAAAAAAAGATTAGATGATTGTTGGTTATATTTTTTGAATGATAAAGAAAAAACTTGTCAGATAGAACTTACATTTAATGATGACACACCAACTGATGGATATAAAATAGGCTCTGGTTTCGGTCATTTTGCGTTTGCAGTGGAGTCATTAGAGGAATTTACTAAAAAAATAGAAAATCTTGGGTATGAATATCTTTATGAACCATTTGATTTGAATGGCAAGGGGACAAAGATAGCTTTTATAAAAGATCCTGATGGTTATGAAATAGAGCTTATTGAAAAAGTCGTTTGGTAGAATTTACAAACCTTAATAATCTTCTGTGATAGCATAACATTATGGCGAAGTTGATACCAATTCATATACATACAGAATATTCATTATTAGATGGCATGATTAGAGTGGGAGATCTTGTAAAGTATGCTGTTGAAAATGAATTACCAGCGATTGCAATTACCGACCATGGAGTTATGTATTCGGCAATCGAATTTTATGAAAAAGCAAAAGACGCTGGTATTAATCCTTTAATTGGTTGTGAGTTTTATGTACACAATGGTGATATAACTCAGAAGGATTCAAACAACAATCCTTTATGGCATTTAATTCTTGTTGCAAAGAATGCACAAGGTTATAAAAACCTTATTAAGCTTGTATCGACAGCTTGGTGTGAAGGTTTTTATTATAAACCAAGGATTAATTTCGAACTGTTAGAAAAATATAATGAAGGACTTATTTGTTCATCAGCTTGTCTTGGTGGTGAAATTTTACAGAATTTATTAGCTGGTGAAAAAGAGAAAGCAAGGGAGACTGCTACTCGTTATAAAAATTTGTTTGGTGATGATTTTTATATTGAATTGCAAGATCATAATTTAGATGAGCAGAAGAAAACAAACCCTGAACTTATAAAGATTGCACGTGAACTTAATATCAAAATGATAATAACTAACGATGCTCATTATTTGAAAAAAGAGGATGCAGACGCTCAAGACAGTTTGTTATGTTTAAATACTAATGCTGATAAGGCTGATCCAAATCGATTTCATTTTCCTAATAATGAGTTTTATGTTAAGTCAAAAGAAGAAATGCGTCAGGCATTTTCTTGGATGGATGATGCTACATTTGAGGAGTGCTGTGCAAATACAGAAGAATTTGCATCAAAATGTAATATTGAAATTGAATTAGGTAATGCTCCACTTCCACATTATGATGTGCCTGAAGGATATACTAATGAATCATATCTAGAATATGTTGTTTATGAAGGTTTGAAAAAACGATATGGTGAGATTACTGATGAACTTAAAAAACGTGCAGATTATGAGCTTGGTGTTATTAATAAAATGGGTTTTCCAGCATATTTCTTAATAACTTGGGACTTTATTCATTATGCAAAAACTCATGATATACCAGTAGGACCTGGACGTGGATCTGCAGCAGGAAGTTTAGTTGCTTATGCACTAGAGATTACAGATTTAGATCCAATTAAACACAACCTGTTATTTGAGAGGTTTTTAAACGAAGAACGATTTACCATGCCCGACGTCGATATTGATTTTTGTATTGAAAAACGTCGACAGGTTATTGATTATGTTGTTGAAAAATATGGTGAAGATAAAGTCTGTCAAATTATTACATTTTCAACCTATGCTCCAAAAGCTGCTTTTAAAGGTATTGCAAGAATAATGAAAGTGCCTTTTGCGGAGTCTAACCGTCTAACAGGTTTGATAGAACCAGCAATTGATTTAGCAACAACTGAAAATCCAAAAGCAAAATGGATTAAAGATGCTTTAAAAGTTGATGGCTCTGAATTAAAGAAACTTTATGACGAAGATTATCAAATACCTTGTCCTACAGATGACGAACCTGCAAAAACAGTGAGCTATAAAAAGATAATTGACATGGCTTGTGCTATTGAAGGTTTGAAATGCGGTACTGGTACGCACGCAGCAGGAGTTATTATTTCTTATGCACCACTTGATACAATAATACCAGTTCAGCCATCAAAGGAAGGTATTGTTCAAACAGGCTATCCTCCACATGAAACAACAGAGGTTCTATCATTATTAAAGATGGATTTCTTAGGTCTTAGAAACTTAACCATGATTTATAAAACGGTGGATATGGTTAAAAAATATCAAGGAATTGATGTTGATATAAATAATATTCCACTTGACGATCCAGAAACCTATAAAATGCTAGTTCGTGGTGAAACTATAGGTGTGTTTCAGCTTGAATCTCAAGGGATGATGAATTTAGTAAAACGCTTGAAGCCTGACGTCTTTGAGGATTTAGGAGCTTTAGTTGCTTTATTTCGTCCAGGTCCTTTAGGTTCTGGCATGGTAGATGAGTTTGTAGATCGTAAACATGGAGTGAAGGAAGTTACTTATGCTCATCCTCTTCTAGAGCCAATTTTAAAAGATACTTATGGAACGATAGTTTATCAGGAGCAAATTATGCAAGTATTCCAAACTCTTGCAGATTATTCTCTTGGTCAAGCAGACATTGTTAGAAGAATGATGGGTAAAAAGAAAATAGAGGAGATGCAACAGCAAAAAGGTAAGTTTATTGAGCTTGCTTCAACTCGCCATGATATGAAGCCAGAGGATGCCACGATGTTGTTTGAACAAATTGAAGCATTTGCATCATATTGCTTTAACCGTTCTCATTCTGCTGCTTATGCTTTTGTTGCTTACCAGACAGCATATTTAAAATGTCATTATCCTGTTGAATATTTATCAGCACTTCTTTCAAGTGTTGCTGATAACAAAGACCAAACGCAGTTATATATTGAGGAAGCTAATAAATATGGAATAAAAGTTCTTCCACCTGATATCAATAAGTCAGTTCTTGAATACGCACCTGATGGGAAAAATATTCGTTTTGGTATGGCAGCAATCAAACAAGTTGGGGAACCTGTTGTTGAAGCTATTATACGGGAACGTGAAGAAAACGGTGAATTTAAGAGTATTTTTGATTTCTGTAGGCGTGTTGATGCAAAATTTGTAAACAAAAAATCTTTAGAAGGTCTTATTAAAGCTGGAGCTTTTGCTAATATAGAAACAAGTAGAAAGCAACTTTTTGAAAACATTGAACATATTTTAGATGTTACATCAAAGGAAGCTAAAGATCGAGCAATGGGACAGGTTAGCTTGTTTGCATCACTTGGTGATGGAGGAGAAGATTTTTCTGGAGTTCAATATCAATTAGTTGGAAGTTCTGAGGAATATACAGATAAGGAATTGCAACTTTTTGAAAAAGAGTTTTTAGGGTTTTATATAACATCGCACCCGTTGTTCTCTATAAGAGATAAGTTACAATTTTTGGTTTCACATAAAATTAGTGAATTAAATGATGTTCAGGATGAAACTTTAGTTACTGTTTGTGGTTTGATTACAGCAACACGACAAATTCCTACTAAAAAAGATCCTACAAAATTCTTGAGGTTTGTAACATTAGAAGATTTAACAGGGAAAATTGATGCAGTATGTTTCCATAAGAAGTTATTGGATTATGCTGATATTTTACAACCTGATATGAAAGTAGTTATTACTGGGAAGTTACAGCATAGAGGCGAGGATCAATTAAGTTTGGTTGTTGAGAATGTGAAATCTGTTGATAATTCTGATATTGTAACTATCAGTTTACTTGATGAGATTAAATATGAAGAGCTTTGTGGAATAAAAAATATCTTAGCAAAATATCATGGCGAAGATCCTGTAATGATTAAATTACCAGAGGTTAATGGCTATAGTGCTAGAATAATGACTTCATCTATATTTTGGGTGAAAGCTTCTAATGAATTAGTTAATAATCTTACTAAGGTTTTCCCTGATAAGATAAGTATTAAGATAAATTCTTTGGATAAACCTTTAGATAATTAAGAAAAAATAAAGATTCCCCTTTTATCAGATTTGAATACTTATAATTATTGTATATAATAGTATTAAAAAGGGAGGAAATCATGGAAAATCCATTTAAGAAGGTTGTTGAGCAACAAGAAGAAATTGAAAATAAAGAAAATAATATTGAAGAGGCAGATAAAGCTTCAGATTTAGAAGTTGAAGTTAATGCCGATGAAAAATCTGAAGAACAAGCACCTCCAGAGAAAAATGAATGGCAAGAAAAATATGAAATGTTAAATAATCAATATATAAGACTTGCTGCTGATTTTGATAATTTTAGAAAACGTCAAGAAGCTGAACGTGAAAATTTGCTTAAATATGGTGCAGAAAATACAGTCAAAAAATTAATTGAAGTAATAGATAATTTTGATAGAGGTATCAAAGCTATTGAGACTGTTGAAGATTGTGAAAAAGTTAAAGAGTGTTATCAATTAGCGTATAAAAATTTTAACGACGTATTAGCTAAAATAGGTTTAGAAATCATTCCTGCTGAAGGAGAAATTTTTGATCCAAATTTGCACGAAGCAGTTATGCAGACTCCGACAGAAGAAAAACCAGAGAATACAATTATTGCGGAGTTGCAGAAGGGTTATAAGCTTGGAGATAAAGTTCTTAGAGCAAGCTTAGTTAACGTAGCAACAGCACCGTAAGTTTATAGTTATGATTAGCTTAATTATTGTTAAGTATGCAAAGTAAGTTCTAGCTAAATAAAAAGGAATAGCAATGAGTGATTATTATGAAATATTAGGCGTTGATAGAAACGCAACTAAGGATGAAATAAAAAGTGCTTTTAGAAAAATGGCTCGTCAATGGCACCCAGATATAAATAAAGCTCCAGAGGCAGAAGCTAAGTTTAAAGAATTAGGTAAAGCCTATGAGACGCTGATGGATGATGACAAAAGAGCGACTTATGATAGATTTGGAGAAGATGGACTTAACAATGCAGGTTTCAATACTCAAGGTCCTTTTGCAAATGGCTTTGGCGATTTAGAAGAAGTGTTTAATTCGTTTTTTGGTGGTGGATTTGGAGGTTTTGGTGGTAGCCGTAGACGTGATCCGAATGCGCCACAGCGTGGTGATGATTTAAGATTAGATATTGAGCTTGATTTTGAAGAAGCTGTATTTGGCTTATCTAAAGAAATTAAGATAGATCATCTCGAAACTTGTCCAACTTGTAATGGTACTGGTGCAAAGTCTGGTGCTAAGCCACAAACTTGTAAAACTTGTGGTGGAAGTGGTAGTGTGCAACAGACAACAAGAACTGTTCTAGGACATTTTACGCAAATTGTTACTTGTCCTCATTGTCATGGTAAAGGAACAATTATATCAGACCCTTGTCCAACTTGTCATGGCGAAGGTTTGAAGGATGTTGAGAAAAAAATTGAAGTAAAAATTCCAGCAGGTGTTGATAATGGTTCCAAAATGAGATTGTCAAGGGAAGGTGATGCTGGTAAGAATGGTGGTGTTGCAGGTGATTTATATATTGTAATCCATGTTAAACCTTCGTCATACTATCAAAGAGATGGAATTAATGTATTTACGAAATTAGAAATTAATCCTGCGCAGGCAGTACTTGGTGATTCTCTAGTAATAAAAACACTTGATGGAGAAAAAGAAATCTCAATACCTGCTGGTATTCAGCACGGAGAGGTCGTAAAGGTTAAAAACTTAGGTATTCCAAATATATCTAAACCTTCTTTGCGAGGTGATCATGTAGTAGTTGTTAGTTTGAAAACTCCAACACATATTTCTAATGAGGAAAAAGCACTCTATCAAAAGCTTTATGAAATCGCATTAAACAAAGAAAACCATAAAAGTGTAAAAGAAAAAATCAAGGGTGTTTTTAAATAAAGACAATTATGATAAGATAATCATGAAGAGAGTATTTAAGGGATGGATGGTGAAAAGTGCGTAAATTATTATTGTTATTTGTTTTTTTGTTAATTTCATGTACAATGTCTTTTGCAGCTAAAATTCCAGATGATGTAAGAGATTATATTAACAAAACTGTTCCTAATTCTGATATTAGGTTTGATGGAGTTATAATTTTACCTGATAATACAATTTACTTACCTTTATATCCATCTTTGTTTTCAGATGTAAATGAGTTAAAGGTTAAGGAATCTATTCCTGCAAATCAAGAATTAAATCAAAAACCTGATGTAATAATTTTTAATAATGATTTTGTGTTGTTGAAGGTTATACCTGATAGTAATGGACGAAAAACTGTTGCTAAATTACAAAATCCTCCTTTACAGGTTCGAACAGGTTTATTACCTCAAGATATGTTAGTTCCAAGTGGTTTAGTTTTGCCTGAGAACATAAAAGGTATTATTGGTAATTTAAAAATTGATACTAAAAAAGAAGATCTTATAAAATTAACGGATAAAGAGAGTTATGAGGAGTTTCTTGCTAATACAGAGAATGTTAATAATCCGAGCTTAATACCACAATTAAAAGGTAAGACATTGTTTGTTACAACTAATTATTCAAAGAATATTCAGGTTATAACCCCACCTAATGTTGCACCTAAATATTCTTTAGCTCAGAAATCAATTCCAGTAGATATTAAAGCTGTTAATAATGGGAAATTTTTACTTGTAACATCTTATGAAAGACCTTTCTTAGACGTTATTTCAGTTGCAGATTCAAGGTTTATAAAACAAATTAATTTAGGTTCTTTTCCAGAAGAAATTATTTTAGATGAAGCTAATCATAAAGCTTATTTAACATCACCTAAAGCTTCAATGCTTTATGTTATTGATTTAAAGACAATGTCGTTAGTTCAAAAAATACATATAAATGGATATTGTGAAAAATTAATATTAACAGATAATAAAATGTTTTATGTAGATAAGCTTAAAAATGATGTCTGGGCAATTGAAAAGGATAATAATTATACGTTAAGAAAAATCGGTAAATTCCCAAATGTATCTTCTATAGCTTATATAAATGGTGAGTTGTATTTAGCAAGTAGGACAAAAAGTCGTATAGCGATTGTTGATTATTCAACATTGGGATTAATCGCAGAGTTTACGGCTGTAAATAAGCCAATTTCAATGTTAATATATGATAAATTTTTGTATATTTTAGGTGCGCAAGATAATAAATTACAAAAAATAAATACTGATGATGGAAAAGTTATTGAAATAATTTCATTAGGAACTGAAGGTTTTTCAACTGGTTTAAATAGAATTAATGGTACAGATTTGGCAATAATTACTGATGTTAAGCAAAATAAATATACTATTTTTGACTTAGCAAAAGGAAAAGTCTTGAGGACATATTATACAACAGTTCCTCTTAACAAGGTTATTGTTGCAGATGACGTTAAGCTTTTTGATTAGGAGCAGTTTATGAATATTATATTTGATGAAATAACAACAAAGATATTGTCAGATTTAGAAGAAACTCAAAAAGAGTTTTGGAATGTGCCAAGAAAAACAGCGATTTTGCTTAATACATTTATAAAAATGATGAATGTAAAAAGTGCTTTAGAGATAGGTACTTCCAATGGATATTCAGGTATTTGGCTTGCAAAAGCTTTGAAAAAAACTGGTGGGAAGTTAACAACTATTGAATATTATGAAAAACGTCAAAGTATTGCTATTGAAAATTTTAAGCTTTGTGGTGTAGAGGATATAATACGACCAATTCAAGGTAGTGCTTGTGATATAATTGCTTCTTTAAGCGATGATGAAAAGTTCGATTTTGTCTTTATAGATGCAAATAAGCGAGAGTATGTTAAATATTTTGAGTTAATAAAGCCTCATTTAACTCAAAAAGCATTGATTGTAGCTGATAATATAACATCACATGCAGAAAAGGTCCAAACTTTTATTGATGCAGTAGATGTTGATGAAGAATTCCAATATGAAATTGTTGACCTTCCTGGAGGAATTCTTGTTGCATATAGAGATTAAGCTTTAATAATCTTCTCTTCCACGAGATTTTAGATACTCTCTAATTTGGTTGAGTGAGAATTGGATAATTCTAGTAATACGAGAAGGGCTTAAACCTATCATGTTTGCAATATCTTTTGCTTGCATATTTCTATAAAAACGGTACTCAACCACAGTTCTTTCTTTTTGAGGTAAGGTTGCAATAGCTTGTTTAACAAGACGGCTCATTTCGATAATTTCAGCTTTTTCATCTGGCATCGCTGAAGGGTCTTTTATGAAATCAAAAGGTGAAGCGTTGTCTGTTGCAGCTGCTGCCAATCCGTCAATCGATAAAATTGTCTCGTAGACAGCTTCTCTTACTTTAGCTGGTGAAATCGAAAATCCGATATCATCACTTTCATCTTGAGATGTCATATCTGATAACGAATTTGAAGTGAGCTCTTCGCTTTCATCATCTTTTTTATGTTTTAAGGTATACCATTTATAACGATGCCTTAATTCATTCCTAATAGCCCAACGTACTGCTGTACCAATATAAGCATCATTATAATTTGCAAGTTGTTCTTCACTTTTCCCTTTGATTAGAGCTTGTATAGCAATAATACCAATGCTTACCAACTCCTCGTATTCTATCATGTGGTTTGGTATGCGTTTAAGCTCAACTCTTGCTATTTTTTGTACGATTCCCACGTACTGTTTGATTAAAGTGTTACTTTCCATCTTCTCTTGTTCAAACTAACCTTTTACTATATTACATTGTTTATGTTAAAATTTCAAGGTTTTAGACTCGTCTATTTGATTGAATTTAGTTATTCTTTTTGGCTTTTAGTCCATAGACAAATAGTAGAATTTCAGCAACAGCTTTATATAATTCTGGTGGTATTTGCTGATTTAAGTCTACCATTCTAAATAAAGCACGAGCAACTGGAGCATTATCAATTACTGGTACATTATGTTTTTGTGCAATTTCAATGATTTGTTTAGCAATTAACTCAGTTCCCTTGCATGTTAAAGTTGGAGATTGCATTGTTTCTGCGTCATATTTAAGTGCACATGCAACGTGGGTTGGGTTACGAACAACAAAATCAGCCTCTGGAACAGAATCCATAGCTCCTCTTTGTAACATTTGCATTCTTCTTTGACGTAATGCAGCTTTTACATGTGGATCTCCTTCTGAGTTTTTATATTCGTCTTTTATTTCTTTAAAAGACATTTTTTGGTCTTTTAGAAATTTCCATTTTGTAACACCATAATCGGCTGCTGCAATAACTAAGAAGGCTATGCAAGCTTTATATATAAATTCTACTATAAGTTTCCCGAATTCAATCATAATTGCAAAGTTATTATCAATGGCAGCGAGAGCTAATATATCTTCAAGGTGATCGCTATAAACAGACCAACCAACAAGACCTAGTACTACAACTTTGACTATATTTTTTCCTAGCTCAAAGAGGGTTTTTACTTGAAATAAATTCTTAAAATATTTTGTAGGGTTTAGTTTATCTAGTTTTGGAACGAGAGGTGCTGTTGCGACAAGAGGACCTACTTGCATAAAATCCCCTAATATTGCAATAAAAGCAGCGACAAAAAGAATTGAACCTATTATGAGAACTGTAGGGATTAATGAGACTGATAGTATATAAGGTAATCCTATTTGTTCCAATGAATGATTTGGTATTTGCTCGTATAATGTTCTGAAGAGTCCGACAATTGCTTGCCAAATAATGGGTGCTAAGAGGTTGATAAATGTAAACATGACCAATAGCGACAAAGCTGTTGATACGTCTTTTGATTTAACAACTTGTCCCTCTTTCCTTGCTCTCTCAAGTTTTTGAGGAGTGGCGTCAAACTGTTTATCTTCATCACCCATTGATTTTTCCTAGTTGAATTTCTTATATTATTTTAACATAAAATAACTTTTTATAGTAAAATAATCTTGGAGGTCTTTATGCTTGATTGGTTTTTAAATCTTGAGTCTAATTTACGGTTAGGATTAGTTTTTATATTAGGATTTATTCTTGGTTTATTATTAATGAATATTTTTGTAATAGTAAAGAATAAGAAAATTAATGCTTATCAAAGAAAACTTGAAAAAGAGTCAATTGCTTCTGATGAAAGTTCTGCAAAAGTAAAGGTTTTAGAATCAAAAATAGCAGTTTTAGAAAAAGCTTTAGAAAATGCTTTGAAAAAATAAATATCAATCGTTTTATTGATTGAATGTGTTTAAAATATATTATAATATACTCATATTAAAGGAGAGAATTATGACAGATATGAACAAGATATTAAGTTATGTACCTACAGTTATTGAATCTTCATCTCGTGGAGAGAAGTCTTTTGATATTTTTTCGAGATTATTAAGAGAAAGAATTATATTTTTAGGTACTGAAATTGATGATGATGTAGCAAACTCTGTTGTTGCTCAGCTATTATTGTTAGATAGCGAAAATCCTGAAAAAGATATCATGTTGTATATTAACTCTCCAGGTGGTGTTATTACTGCTGGCATGGCAATTTATGATACTATGAATTTAATAAAAGCAGATGTACAAACAATTTGTATGGGGGAAGCTGCTTCAATGGGTGCATTTTTGCTTTCTGCTGGTGCAAAGGGTAAAAGAATGGCATTACCAAGTGCAAGAATTATGATTCATCAACCTTTAGGTGGTGCAAAAGGTCAAGCTACTGATATTGAGCTAGAAGCTAAAGAAATTTTAAGAATGAAGGATATGCTTATTAGCATTATGGCTGAAAATTCTGGACAAACTTTTGAAAAGGTAAAAGAAGATTGCGAAAGAGATCATTATCTATCTGCAGCTGAAGCTGTTGAATATGGATTGATTGATAAGGTGGTTACTTCAGCAAACGCTTAAACAGCTTGTTTTAACCTCTCAAAGTATTCTTGATTTGCGTCTAAAGTATCTTTGCTTGCCACTATTGAATATGTTGGTGGGTTTTTAAAGGCTCTTTGGCTGAACTCATCTAGTTTTTCTCTTGTAATATTATCAATTACGTTGAATAGCTGATTTTCTCTATCTAAGCCTTCATTAGATTGAATAGCTTGTGTAATTGAGCTTACTTTAGCCATATTACCTTCTTTATTAATAAGTGAAGCTTTTAATAGACGTTTAGCACTTTCTAAATCATCATCTGTGTATTCTGAGTTTAATAAAGCTTTGATTTGGCGATTAAAGCCATTGATTGATTTTTGTATATTATCATAGCTAATTTCACCAATTGCTTTGTTATCTGTTGTTGTAAGAATATGACAAGATATTTCAGCACTGTCGCCTAATCTATTTACATCTGAGTATACAGAATAAGCGAGTTGTTCTTTTTCTCTTAAATTACTAAATAAACCAATTGAAGAAGATGTTAGTATTGTGTTAATGATATCTAACATTATTTCTTCTTCAAGAGTATCTTTATATTCAAACTTAAAGAACTGTGCAATATCAGCTTGAGATGCATTATTAGCTTTGGTTAGAACTTCAACTTGCTGATTAGGTTTATAGATTTTAATTTTGTCATAATCAAAAGGTTTAACCTTCTCAAAGCTATTAAATTTGTCAATGACATTTTCTTTAAACTCTGGATCGTTAGATGGAATATTTATTGCAACGGAAGCTTTTGCATTTTTAAGAACATATTGATGTAATTGTTTTACATCTTCTATAGTTACAGAATCGAGTTTTTCTAAAACTTCATTTTTAGAGATACAAAAAGGATTTGTTTTTGACTCGTGTTTTATATACAAGCTATTGGCAGAGTCTTTAGAACGTTCTATGCTATCTCTAATGTCAGCTTTAGCTTTTTCTAAAGTTTCTTCTGTAATCCTTGGATTATAAAGGATATCTTTTTGGATTTTCATTATTTTATCAAAATCTTCTTTATTAGAGTAACCTAATATTATTATTTTTCTTGGTGTTATATTAGCTTCTAGCTCCAAGTTATATTCTTCTTCGATTTTATCAATATCTTCTTCTGTATAATTTAATGAACCCATTTTGAAAATGCTATCTAGAACTTCACATACAGCTGGGTTTATTTTATGTTTAGTATTGTAGGTTAATTGAGTAGTACAACAAATTGGATCGTTATCTGTCTCGTAAAAACCTATTTTATAGTTATTGTCTAAAACTTTTTCACTTATTTTTTCTGCTTTAAGAGGAGTTTTTACCCCTTTGAAGCTTAAACTGTGTGTTTTAGCGAAGTTTGCATTTATAGCATCTGGAGTTGTTTCTGGATGGACTACTGTTATTGCGACTTTGTTTAAATCAAAATATTTCTTTATAAATTCATTAATATCTTCTTGGGTAATATTATTTAAAACATTTTCATATTCATCAATTGACTCAAATGTTCCATCTATAACACTATTACCGATTATATTATTAACAAAAGAAGAATATTCTAAACCTTTTTTATAATCCTGTAACAGATGTTTTTTTATTACTTGTAATTTTTTATCGTCTGGAGATTTTATTTCTGAAAATTTTTCAAATAAAAGTTTTAAAGCTTTTTCAGAATTTTCTTCAGAACAATTTGCACCATAATATATCATTTTTGAATTATTAGGGTTTGAGTTTACTTTTTCAATACCTAGTGAGCCATAAGTATTTATATTTTTTAAATCTTTATTCAAACCTAATGACGTAGAGTTGATATGTTTCTCTAATATTTGAAAAATAATTTTAGACTTAAAATCATTATTTTTTGGACCTGCAAATCCTAGCATTATTTCCGTAGATAAGGCTTTATCTAATATGAAATCTTTTCTTACAGTTTTGTTGATAGGGAGCATTTTTTCTTCATAAGGAACTCCCGTTTTGGTTTTTGTAGAATGAAAGCTTTTAGAAACTAATTCCATTACTTTATCAGGTTCAACGTCTCCTGTAATAACTAAATTCATATTATCAGGAGTGTAGTATTTATCATAATATTCTTTAACTTTTTCTCTTGTTAAATTTTTTATATGTCTAGTACTTCCTCCAACTAACTCATCAGCAGAACTTCTTACGTTGAACAATGTTCTAATAGTTTGATCAATTAATATAGTTTGAGGGTTGTCTAGGATCATGTTGATTTCCGAACAAACAGGACCTTTTTCTTTTTCTATCATTTCAGGAGTGAGCGCAATATCTTCAGTCATTGACGCCATAATCTTAATTTGCTCTTCAAGGTCTCTTTCTTCAAGCATAGGAGTCGAATTTACATAATCTGTTAATGTGTAGTTTGTACTAGCGTTAATCCAACCACCTAATTTATCTACTTTTCTAAAAGGGTCTCCACTATTGAGTTTCATGTAACCAGGAGTGCCTAATGTTCCATTAAAAACCATGTGCTCTAAAAAATGACTAATTCCTTTTATATCATCAGTTTCATTCATAGAACCAACATTGACATAATTTTTAACAGTTGTTGGTGAATTTTCCATTGGGACAACAGTAACTTTATGACCATTTGCTAATTTATAAGAATATATCTTCAAGCCATTAGCAAGGGTTTTAATTCCTAAAAAATTATATTTTTGTGGAGTTTTAACAGCAAAAGTCGGAGTTTCATTTCTTAATTCATTAACAGTGCTATATCTTAAATCCTGTTTAATTGGCTCTGATGAAACTTTATTAGATCTAAAATTTATAGTATGTATATTTCCGACTTTCATAACCATATTATAATAAAAACCAAAAGCTAATAAAAATTGACTAATTGTAACAAAAAATAAACACTTTTTTTAAAAAAGTGTTTATTTTTTTTCTATAGCTTTTTATTTGATATTAATCTGCGTATTGTTCAACCACTTCAAAAGGTTGTTCTGCTAATTTAAGAGTTTCTCTATCAATGATACCTCTTTTTAATTCAGTAAAAGATGCTTTTTTAGAATTAAACATTTTTTTAAGAAACTCGTATGCAACTTTAGGATCGCATTTTGTTCCACAAGTAAACAAATCTACTGCTGCATAGCCTAATTCTGGCCAGGTATGAATCGCTAAATGACTTTCTGATATAATTACAACACCACTAACTCCGTATGGATTAAACATGTGGAAACATTTTTGAACTATTGTTGCTCCACATTCAAGAGCTGCATCTACCATGTGTTTTTCTACTTTGTCGATATTATTCAGAACATTTGAATCACATTCAAAAAACTCTGCTAGGACATGTTGTCCAAGATTTACCTTGTCTAGTTTATTTTCTTCTAGAGCGTCAATTGAAGATGATATTACTGCCAATTCATGTGCCTCCTTTAAATTTTATGTGTACTATCAAATTATTTTGTAAATATATTTTACTATAAAAAACAAAAAATTTGTATTTTTTACACTTTTTATCTAATAGCTTTACAAAATGTTACAATTCGAGTTAATACAAAATCTGATTAGAGGTGCAACACCTTGGAAATAAAATGGAAAAGGACGCTCAAGGTGCTTATAAAAAATATAAACTATTAAAATGAAACATTGTACATGTAAGTTGATTTCTTTAAAAGGCAATTATTCAAACATTTAATTATCATTATATTTTTTATAAATAATATGTTTGACATGTTCATATTTTTGTTATCTAATTAAGTGGTAAATATATTTATAGAGCTATGTATTAGCTTGTTGGGGAAGGGATTTAATGTACATAAAGCAACTCGAAGTTGATAACTTTAAGTCGTTTGCAAATAAAGTCGAAATACCAATGTTAAAAGGGTTTACGACGATTTCAGGACCAAACGGCTCAGGGAAAAGTAATATTATTGACAGTATTTTATTTGCTCTAGGGCTTTCTACTTCAAGAACTTTGCGTGCAGAAAAATTATTTCATCTAATATCAACCTATAATAAAAGAAATGAAGCATTTGTAAAAGTTACGTTTGGCGAAGCTGGAGAGGATGGTTCAGCTGAAGAATTTTCTGTTGCAAGAAGGATTAGGAAGTCATCATCTGGTTTTAATAGTATTTACTACCTTGATGATAAAGTTGTAACCCTTTCAGATATTCATGCAAAACTTGAAAAATATAACATTACTCCAAATAGTTATAATGTCATGATGCAAGGTGATGTAATGAGTATTACAAATTGCACACCAAATGAGCGTCGTAAAATTATTGATGAAATTGCAGGTGTTGCAGATTTTGACAGAAGAATAGATCAGGCGACTAATGAGTTAGAAACTGTAGAAAAGCGTGTTATTAATTCTACATTAATATTGAACGAGGTAAATACTCGTTTAGAGCAATTGAATGAAGAACGTGAAGTTGCATTAAAATATCAAAAATTAAGGGATGAAAAAACAGGATTAGAAAGTCAAATAAATACTGTTAGGTTTTTCGATATAAAGAGAAATCTTGAAAAAGCGCATGAAAATATCTTAGAATTCACTAAAAAGAAAAAAGAAGAAGAGATGAAATCTAAAGATATTGAAGAGCGTCTTAAGCTTATTCGAGAAAAGTATGATGAGATTTCGGCAACAATAAAAGAAAAAGGAGAAGCTCATCAGATTGAGTTAAAACAAAAGGCAGAAGAAATTAAAGGTGCTATTTCAAGGAAAGAGTCCTCAATAAACTATGCAGATAAACAAATTCAAGATAATTTAAAAACTATTGAAAATACAAAAAATGGAATTGAAATTCAACAAGACAAGATTAAAGAAGCTGAATTGAAAATTTCTTTAACACAGGACAACATTAAGGGTATTGAGGCGAATATAGATGAACAAAAGAAAATTCTTCATAAAATCCTTGAGGATATGTCTGGTTTAAATGAAACAGCAGAAAAACATATTGAAAAAAGAAATAATTTAAGAAAAGAGCTTGAAGCAGAGCAAGATAAAGAAACTAAGCTTATACAAAGGCAAGCTCCCCTTGAAGCAGAGCTTTCTTCTAAAAAGAAACAGTTAGAAGATGCAAAATTAAAATTAGTTGAGCTTGAAGAATTTAAGGCAAATTTTTCAGAAACAAAAGCTTCTAAGGAAATGATGATTGAGCAGTTGGGTAAAGAACTTGACGATTTCAAGATTATTCTTAAAAACACTTTAGATGAGTTGGATAAAACTAAAAACGAAATTGCAGATATGGATTATGACCTTCAGGCATCACGTAAGAAGATTTATATGCTTGAGGCGACTAAACAAGCAAATGAAGAAGCAAATCTTGGTAGAGCAGTTGATACCATTGTAAACGCAAACATTAGAGGAGTTCACGCTCCCTTAATGAAATTAGGAAGTGTTGATGAAGAATATTCAACTGCTATGGAAGTAGCTTTTGGAGCGAGAATGTCGCATATAGTTGTTGATGACGAGCATGTTGCATCAACTTGTATTGAGCTTTTGAAATCATCAAATGCAGGTCGTGCAACTTTTATTCCTTTGAATAAAATTGTTAAATGCCCTAAGAGTTTAAATTTACCGAAAGAAAAAGGTGTAATAGATTACGCAATTAATTTGGTTGATTTTGATGATGAGTATTTGAATGCATTTTATTATGCTGTAGGCGAAACTCTTGTTGTTGAAGATAGAAGTGTTGCTAATAGATTAATCGGAAAATATAGGATGGTTACTCTTTCTGGTGATTTGTTTGAGAAATCAGGTTCAATTACTGGTGGTGCAATTCGTAAATCTGGGTTGAAATTCGCTCAAAACTCTGATTCGGAAATTGATATTTTTAAGGCTCGTTTAAAAGAAATGGAGTCAAAATATGCAACATTGATATCTAAACGCTCTAGTTTAGAAGCAAAAATGGAAGATGTGAGGAGTAAATATTCATCTTCTACAACAGAATTTAATAAGGCAAAGCTTGAGTTAACAACTTTAGAGACAAGTTTCTTAAAAACAGAAACTGAAATCAAAGAAAGACAAGAGTTTGTTACTATTATAGAACCAGAAATTACAAGTATTGAAAAAAATCTTGATAAAATTGAGGAACAACATATTGAAATTTCAGAAAAGATGATGACGTTTCAAACTGCAATCGAAGAAGTTGAAAAACTTATGAACGATACAGATTTGAAGGATTTAAAAGAAAAAACTGCTGGTGTTGAAGCTGAGATAAAAAGATATGAAAAACAAATGGCAGATGCTAATAATGACATAAATGGTTTGCATCAAAGAATAGATTTTATCAATACAACGATTCAGAGTCATAAAGAAACAATAGAACGTTCTTTGAATAACAATAAAGAGCTTGAGCTTGATAAGGCTAAGTTTGCAGAAGAAATCAAAGGTTTAAATTCTGAATTAGAGGTGCTTGATGAGCAGATTAAAGTAATTACAGAAAAATTAGGTGAATTATTAGCTCAGCGAGATGGAATTAATAAGGATTTAGTTGATTTAGAAACTCAAAAGAATTTGAAGCTTTCTGATATAGAAAAAATTGGAGAACAGATTGAATCATTTAAAGCTCGAAGAAGAGAGCTTGAGCCTCAATTAGATGAAACTCGTGCAACATTAACAGAAGCAGGAGTAAACATAAATGAATTACCTCCTGTTGAAATGTCAATTGATGAAATTAATGCAAAGATCCAAAGACTTCAGCGTCGAATGGACGAATTAGGAGCCGTAAATATGCGTGCGCTAGAAGATTATGATAGAGTATTTGCACGTCAACAAGAGCTTCAAGGACAAATTGAAACTTTAAGTACAGAACGAGCTCAAATATTAGAAAGAATGAAAGGTTATGAGGATCTCAAAAAGGAAACTTTCTTAAAGACCTATAATGCTATTAGTGAACAGTTTAAAGATATTTTCCATAAGCTTTCAGATGGGGAAGGGACTTTGATTTTAGAAAATGAAGAAAACCCATTTGCAGGTGGTTTGGATATTGAAGCTCAGCCAAGAGATAAGAAAAAACAACGTCTTGCAGGGATGTCTGGAGGAGAAAAGGCTCTTACAGCGTTATCTTTTGTATTTGCAATCCAAAGATACATGCCGGCTCCTTTCTATGCTTTTGACGAAGTTGATGCAAGCTTAGATGGTATAAATGTTGAAAAATTAGCTCACATTGTTCAATCACAAGCTGAAACAACACAATTTATAGTTGTAAGCCATAGAAAACCAATGATTGAGTCTGCAAACAGAACAATTGGGGTTACACAAAAAGAAAAAGGTATCTCCAAAGTAACTGGGGTAAAACTAAGAGATTAGGTAGGGGAAATGTATATAAGTCCAGTTAATAATAGCCTTAATATAAATTCAAAAGCAAATTTTTCTTTAATTGCTGAAAAGAGTTTGTTACCTAAAAATGCCTCAAAATTATTAAAACAAAAAGCAGAATCTATTGGCACAAAAGATGATTTAATAAGTATCGCAATTATGCCCAAAATGTTTTTAGTAGAAAAAGGAAGTAGTTATCAAATTGGTGAGAAATATTTAGGTGGTTGGCATACTAAAATCTGCTTAACTCATGTTCTAAAAGGTATAAAATCGATTAGAGATGAAGGAAATATAATAATAGAAGGAAGTCATAAGGAACGCCAAAAGAAAACTTTTGAATTCATTAATAATTACTTAGATGGTTTAAAAGAGGAATACAATAAAGTATAAATTTTCAATAGTGAGATTCCTCAAAACAGAGGAGTAAAACTCAAAAAAAATAAGATAATATAAATGGTAGATTGGATAAGTAATCCGACAAAAAATGAGTAGGATATGGCAGTAAATAATATAGATAGTTTTAATAAGAGTATAGCAGGGGTTCAACCCTCACAACAACTTGCACCTAATGCAGAAGTGGACGGTATTGAAATTCTTGTAAATATGGCAAAGCAAGGTAAAATAGATCCTTGGAATGTTGATATTGTTGAAGTAACAGATAAATATTTAACACACTTGTTCCAAACTAAGGCTCAGAATTTAAGATTAACAGGACGCACGCTTTTATTTGCTGCAATATTATTAAAATTGAAATCTAATGTACTAGAAGGTATTGACGTTTTAGACTTTGAACCTCAGCAAGAAATTGATGAGTTAGAATATTCTGATGAGATTTTAGATTATTCCGAAGAATATATTCCAACAAATAATATTATTTCTATTGATGAAGTTCTTCAACGTCGTACAAGTGTACGTTTAAATCATAATCGTGTTGTAACATTGAGAGACTTGATTCGTCAATTAGAATTTTATGAAATGCTTGATAAAAAAGCTTCTTTAAAGAATGCTCATGAACGTGCTAAACGCAGAGTTCAAAACTATGCAAGATTATCTCCTGATGATATTATTAATCTTGCTCATGATGAATATATTGAGAACGGTGTACAAAGATTAAGAGCTAATTTAGAAGAGATATTGAACCGTCAAGACAGAATAGAACTAACAGAATTAACTTTATTAGGGATGGATAGAGTAAATGCTTACATTTCGCTTTTATTCTTAACTGTAGATAGTGATTATGATTTAATGCAGGATGAATTTTATGGCGATTTATATGTCGTCAGATATGATGGAGTAGGGGGAAATGAAGAGGCAGAGTTTGCTTCTGAGGATAGCGAAGATAATATTTTTGATGCGATAAATAATGTTACAGGTATTTTAAAAAAGGAGGCTGTAGATGGAACAATTGAAGTCTAGAATAGAAGCTGTCCTCTTTGTAACTGCAAAAGTCTTGCAAATAAATGATATTGCAGAAATTCTTGGTGAAGAACCTGATGTTGTAGAAGAAGCTCTTTTAGAATTAATTATGGATTATGCTTCTCGTGAAGGTGCTTTAGAGATAGATGACGAAAATGGGTATATTTTACAAGTAAAACAAGACCATTTAGATATTGTAGAAAAACTTTGTCCTGTTGAATTACGACCACCTGTTTTGAAAACTTTAACAGTTATTGCTTTAAAAGAGCCAATTAGACAGTCTTTATTAAAAGATTTGCGTGGCTCAAATGCTTATGAACATGTTGCAGAATTACTAGAAAAAGGTTTGATATCTCGTCATAAGGATAAGAATGGTCGTTCATTTAATATAAAAACAACTTCAAAATTCAATGAATATTTTAAATTAAAAGGCGATGTAAAGTCGCTTGTTAAAACGTTGAATATTGATGCTGGAGTTAAGGATGATAATGATGAAACTCAAGTTGATATAGCTTTAAAGCTTGCAGGAACAGAGGATGAAGAATAAACTTAATTTGACACTAGCTTTTGTTTTATGTTTTGTATTAATTATAATCAACATTTTACGTTCAAACCAAGATAAAATATTTGTACTATTTGCAGAGTATTATTTTAAAAATAATAATATTCCAAAAGCTCAAGAGTTTTATGAAAAAGCGTTTGATTTAGGCTTGTCGAGTAGTCGTCATAGAGATGCTTATATTAATATTATAATAAATTCCCCTCTTACAATTGAGGCTCAAGAAAAATTGATTAAATTTTTAGAATACCCTCAAGACGACGTAGCAAGGTTAAAGGCTGTATATTTTATTTCTGATTTAAAAAAAGAAATTCATAGGAAATATCCAAATAACTTTATTACTAATGCAGTGTTTAATCAGAAAATAATTCATTGGGGTAGCTTGCCTATTACATATTGTTTTGAAAATCAAGAGAAAACTCCAAGATTTTATATTGATGAGATTGAAAAAGCTTTTACTGAATGGGGAAATGCTCTTGAGAATAAAATTTTGTTTGCAGAGACGGATAATAATCCAAATATAATTATAAAATTTGACGAGAATAATCCTGCTAATCCTGAAAATAAAAAATATGTAGTAGCGTATACATCACCAGATATAAATTTGGATGAGCTTAAAAATATGGAAATAGTATTTTATTTAAAAGATCCAAATGACACATATTTTACTGGAAATCAAATATATAATACTGCTTTGCATGAGATAGCTCATGCGTTAGGTTTCATGGGACATAGTGATGACAAGGCAAATGTAATGTATCTTTCAAAAGATTCGATAACAGAATTTAATGATGCAAGGGAAGTGTTAACAGAGGCTGATATTAACACTATAAAGCTTTTGTATAAGATAAAACCACAAATAACAAATGCTATGAATATAAAATCAGAGTATATCCCAAGTCTTGTTTTAGGGTCAAAAAAAGAGATTTGTAATGAAAAGATTGAAGAAGCTCAACTTTATATAAAAAAAGCTCCAAAACTTCCTGCTGGATATATTAGCTTAGCAGAAGAGTACGTTGCAATCAAAGATTATACAAAAGCTATAAAGTGCTTAGAAAAAGCTTTGAAATTAGCTGATACAGATGACATAAGAGCTATGGTTTATTATAATTTAGCAGTGGTAAATTATTATATTGATTTTTTAGATAATGCTAAAGAATATTTAGAAAAGTCAATGCATATAAAAGATACAGAAGAAAAACATTATTTATTAGGTGAAATTTATTATAAAGATGGAAATTTTAAAAAATCAATAGAAGAATATTCAAAGTTGTTTAATAAAAATCCTCAAAATATAGATTATACGATAGCTTTAGTAAATACCTATGTGATTAATAGGGATTATTTAAGAGCTAGAAAGGTTTTAAAAATATTTTTTACAAATGTTCCATCAGAAAAAGGAAATCCAAGATTTAAACCTTATGGAATTTTACTAAAAGGTCTTTAAGAAATATTATAATAATAAATAAGTTTTGTGAAGCTTATTACTTGCCTTTAGAACATGTTTGTTATACGATTTTAGACGGTTACACTAGCTTGATAGGTCAAACCCTAGTTGAAAAGCCTAAATAGCTTTCAATGGAGCAGTATAGCCCGTAGTAAAGTACAAGTAAAGTTAAAGGAGACAAAAGATGTCAACAGCATCACTAATCGAATTATTGGAAGCAGGCGTTCATTTCGGACACCAAACACAACACTGGAACCCTAAGATGAAACCGTATATTTACGGAGCTAGAAATGGAATTTATATTCTTGATTTAAGAAAAACATCTGATTTATTAGATTCTGCTTATGAAGCAGTAAGAGAATATGCAGCAAAAGGTAGAAACGTACTTTTTGTAGGTACTAAAAAACAAGCTGCAGAAGTTGTTGCAGAAGAAGCAAAAAGAGTAGGCGCATACTACATTAATAGAAGATGGTTAGGTGGTATGTTAACTAACTTTGAAACAATCAGAGGTAGAGTTAATAAATTAAGAGAACTTGAAGAATTTATGGCTTCAGGACACGCTGAAAAATTACCTAAAAAAGAACAAGCTCAATTAAACAGACAACTTTCAAAATTAAGCAAAACTTTAGGTGGTATTAAGGAAATGCGTGGTCTACCAGATATTATCTTTGTTGTTGACCAAGCAAAAGAAGATATTGCTATAGCAGAAGCTAATAAATTAAATATTCCTGTTATTTGTTTAGCAGATACTAATGCAAATCCAGATGGTATCAATTATGTAATTCCTGGTAACGATGATGCTATTAGATCAATCAAATTAATCACTTCAAAACTTGCTGATGCAGTAGCAGAAGGTAAAACTTTAAAAGCTAATAATGCTACATCTAAGAAATTAGAATCAATCACAGCAGCAGATGCAGGTGTTGAAGTAGCTACAGTATAATTCGTGAAAAGTTTTTCGTGAAACGTGAATCGAAAATAATCGGTTCACGATTCACAATTCACGACTCTCGTTTATAAATTAAATAAGGAGATTTTTAATTATGAATATTACAGCAACAATGGTAAAAGAACTTCGTGAAAAGACTGGCGCTGGCATGATGGATGCTAAAAAAGCTTTAGTAGAAGTAGAAGGCGACATGGACAAAGCGATGGAGCTTTTACGTCAAAAAGGTATAGCTTCAGCTGATAAGAAAATGGGTAGAATAGCTGCTGAAGGTAGAGTAGGATCTTATGTTTCAGATTCTGTTGGTGCAATGATTGAAGTTAATTGTGAAACAGACTTTGTAGCTAAAAACGAAGAATTTATTGAATTAACAAACAATTTAGCAGAATTAGTAGCGACAGCAAACCCAGCTGATGTTGATGCTTTATTAGCTACAGTTTGTCCTAAATGTGGTAAAACTGTAGAAGAAGCTCTTAAAGAAAAAATTGCTTCAATCGGTGAAAAAATTACTGTAAGAAGATTTGTAAGATATGAAGGCGCAGTTGCTACTTATATTCATGGTGGTAAGATTGGTGTTCTTCTTTCTACAGACAAAGCTGATGAAGTTGCAGCTAAGGATGTTTGCTTGCATATTGCATCTTCAGCACCAGAATTTGTTTCAAGAGCTGATATCCCAGCTTCAGTTATTGAAGAAGAAACTAGAATAGAAATGGGTAAAGAAGACCTTGCAAACAAGCCTGAACAAATAAGAGCTAAAATTGTAGAAGGTCGCGTAAACAAATTAATGGCTCAAAAATGCTTAATTGAGCAACCATTTGTTAAAAATCCTGACCAAACTATTGAACAATACATTTCTGGAAAATTTGTAATTGCAAAATTTGAAAGATTTGTACTTGGTGAAGGACTTGAAAAAAGAAATGAAAACTTCGCTGATGAAGTTATGAGTCAAATCGCTAAGTAAGATGTTTTGAATATCTTAAAACAAAAAAGAGTTCTTTGAACTCTTTTTTGTTTTAATAAATAATTGTAAATTCTTGACTATAGAATTTGTAAAATTCTATATTTGTGTTATTTTGTTATTAGGAAGAGTTTTTAAATTTAACTATCAGATTTGTGAGTATCAGTTGTAAATAAGGGTTTTTATTTATGAGACTAATCAACAGAATGAAAATGTTTGAGCAAAAATATGTGTTTTTAAGATGGGCGACAGGTGCTGAATATGGGAAAATAACCTATGTCGGCGAAGATTATGTTGAATTTAATATTATTGATGTTGATACAATGGAGTACCGAGAGACTGTTATGATAAATTCACAATTGATATTAGAGGCAGTTTTTGGTGGTGCAGATATTTCTAGGATAATAGCTGAAATTTCATCATCTTTACCTGATGCAAATGTATAAATTTATTAATTTTATATTATAATTAGTTTATGGTTACTAAAACAATAACTGCTGCGACTGTTGGTATTAATGCTCATCGTATTGAGGTAGAGGTTGATGTTATCAATTCTTTGCCAAATATAAGCATTGTTGGACTTCCTGATAATTCTGTCAATGAAGCTCGTGAACGAGTACATTCTGCTATTAAAAATTCAGGTTTTACATTTCCTTTGGGGCGTGTGGTAGTTAATTTAGCACCAGCTGATATTAGAAAAGAAGGTACAAATTTTGATTTACCTATAGCTATTGGTATTTTAAAAGAACAAGGTATAAATATTCCCGATAATCTAAATTTAGCTTTTTTGGGTGAGCTGTCTTTGGATGGTTCATTAAGAGGTGTAAATGGCGTATTACCATTGGTTTTAGGCTTAAAGGAAAATGGCATTGAGATTGTTTTTGTACCAGAAGCTAATGCAAAAGAAGCAGCTTTAGTGCAAGGTGTAAAAGTTTACGGTGCTAAGCATTTAGTCGATATCGTTTCACACTTTGAAGATAAGCCTTTAACTCCAACTGTAGTTGATATAAATAAATATTTAGCTGATAATGCTTTTACTGATTATACGTTTGATTTCAAAGATGTAAAAGGTCAGCAAAAAGCTAAAAAAGCTATGGAAATTGCTGCAGCTGGAGCTCATAATATGTTAATGTCAGGCTCTCCAGGCTCAGGTAAAACCTTAATGGCAAAATGTATGGCATCGATTCTTCCTCCTCTAGAGCTACAAGAAGCATTAGAGCTTACTAAGATTTATAGTATTTGTGGGTTGTTATCACCAGAACAACCACTTATGACTAAGCGACCTTACAGACCAGTACATCATACAGCATCACCAAATGGTATTATTGGTGGAGGATCTAATCCAAAACCAGGAGAAATTACTTTAGCTCATCGTGGTGTTCTCTTTTTAGATGAAATGGTAGAGTTTCCTCGTAATGTTTTAGAGGTGCTAAGACAGCCATTAGAAGATGGAGAAGTTATTATTTCTCGTTCAAAAAGTTCTATAAAGTATCCTTCTAAATTTATTTTATTAGGAGCTATGAATCCTTGTCCTTGTGGTTATTTAGGAGATAAAGAAAAACAATGTACTTGTGCTGATTATCAAATCCAACGATATAAAGGCAGGCTTTCTGGACCTCTCCTTGATAGAATTGATTTGATAATTAATGTCCCACGACTGTCAACTTCTGAATTAATTAATTCGACTGTAGAAGCTGAACCATCAGTTGTAATTAGGGAAAGAGTAATAAAAGCTCGTAAAATCCAAGCTAAAAGGTATGAAAAAGATGGGATTTTGACAAATTCAGAGTTATCAGCAGAATTAATAAAAAAATATTGTATTTTGGATGAGAGTTCTATTCAAATAATGAAATTGGCTTCTGAAAAATATCATTTATCAGGAAGAAAATATAATAGAATTTTAAAACTAGCAAGAACAATTGCTGATTTATCAGGTTCTGAGAATATTAAAAGCGAGCATATCACTCAAGCTCTACAATATCGTGTAGAGATTTAGATTGATATTAAATACCAAGTTACGAGTGTTAGATATACAGCCAGACCAACAACGTCTATTGTTGTAGCAATAACAGGTCCTGAAGCTACTGCTGGATCAAATTTTAATTTCTTTAAAATTAAAGGGGTGCAAGTTCCAATCATCGTTGCTATTGTCATATTTAATGCCATAGCAAGTCCAACGATTAATCCTAATTGAATGTGATGTTGCCATCCCCATGTAACAAGAGCGACTAAAGCTCCAAAAATCAGACCGATACTAACCCCTGTCAAAGTTTCACGCCAAATATATTTCCAACCGGAGTTGAGTGAAACTTGTCCTGTAGACATCCCACGAACCATTAAAGTTATACTTTGCGTACCAATATTACCTCCGAGTCCTGCTAATAGTGGCATAAATGCAGCAATAACTGGTAAAGATGTAAATGTATGGTCATACTTATTGGTAACGGATACGGCAATAAATTCGCCTAATAATGTGATAAATAACCAAGGTATTCTAGCTTTTATAGAATGTGCAAGGCTACCAGTCAAAACATCGTCATCGTCATCGTCTCCTAAATCGGTAACGATACCTGATGATGTAAGGATTTCATCTGTAGTTTCTTCTTCGACAATATCTTGAACGTCATCCCAAGTAACAATCCCTTTTAGATGGTTATATAAATCAACAACTGGCAAGGCATTAAATTGATATTTCATGAAAATATCTGCGATGTGTCCTTGATAGTCGTCAACGTGAACCTTAACGATATCTCTGGACATGATTTCTGAAATTACGATATTAGCAGGTGCAGTAAGTAAATCTCTTAATGAAACAACTCCTAATAAATGTTCATGTTTATCAATGACGTAAACATAATAAAGCTCTATACTGTCTTTTTCAGCTTTAATTCTAATGGTATCGAGAGCATCGTTAACAGTCATATTATGTGTAACTGTTAGCACTAATGGGTTCATTATACCACCTGCAGTATCTTCGTTATAGGTTAGGAGTTCTCTTATTTCGGAAGAAAATTTCTCAGGTAATTTTTCAAGATATGTTTCAGTCTCATCTTCTTCCATATCTCCCAAAACGTCTGCAGCGTCATCGTGTGGCAGTTTAGAGATTAGTCTAGAAGCTAAAGATTCATCAATATCTCCAAGAATTTCTACCTGAAGTTGTGGTGGTAAGTATTCTATTACATCGGCAGCTTTTTCTTCTTCCAATTTAAGAAAACAAGCTAAGCGTTCCTCTGGCTTGAGTAATTGAAAAATATCAGCTATATCAGCCTCGTGATAAGAATTTAATTCTTCACGAAGCTGGCTTTCTGTTTCTTCGTTTTCAAGAAGTTCTTGAATACGGTCTATTGTATTTTCGATATTTGACATTTTGTTTAATTCCTCTTTGTGCCAGATTTTTTAGATTGAATTAGCTGTATTAACGATAGTTAGTGAATTGTAGAGGATAATCGTATTTATCTTCATTAGTTCTTAAAAGTTTAATGACATCTTGTAAATCGTCTTTAGATTTGCCTGAAACTCTAACTTGTTCACCTTGAATTGAAGCTTGTACTTTAAGTTTAGAATCTTTTATATCTGCAACTATTTTTTTCGCAAGTTCCTGTGTTAAACCTTTTCTTAAATTGTAAACTTGACGAACATTACCACCTAAAGCATTTTCAATTCCTTGAGCATCAAGAATTTTAATGCTAAGACCTCGTTTTACTAATTTAGATTGAAGAATATCATAAATATTTCTAAGCTTCATGTCATCATTAGTTGTGATAGTAATTGATTTATCAGACTCTAATTCTATTGAAGAATTAGAATTTTTCAAATCAAATCTTGATGTTATATCTCTCTTTACTTGATCTATTGCGTTTACTAATTCTTGTTTGTCAAATTCAGAAACAACGTCAAAGCTACAATCTTTTGCCATAATAATTAACTCCTATTTTGCCTACTATATTATAATAACACGAATAGGCAAAAAGAAATAAAAATTACGCTAATTAAATAATTTTTTTAAAAAACGAACAAATCCATTTCCGTTTTCTTGAGGTTTTTTTCTTGGGACTACAGGGTATTTATAATCGTTAAAATATTTTGTAGGTTTGTTATTATCACCATAATAACCATAACGCTGTTTCATTTGTTGGTAGACGTTGACGTTATTACCATACATTCCACTGCCCATAGAATACATATTTACCATATTACACACCTTATATTAATAACTTTACATATATATAAAGTTATTTTGCTTGAAAAAATTGCCAATATTGTAAAGAAATGTAAAATTATACATTTCCAGTAGAGCTATTTCTATCGTCCTCTAGTTGTTTTAATTGTTTAGCGTCAACTTTTTCATCTGGAGCGTAGTTGGTTATTCGAGGGATATCAATGTCAACATTAATATTAGCTTCTACCATTTCAATTTCATCTTTTCCAAATTCTTTTATTTTACCGTCCTCAAATTTAACAGCAACAGAATTATTTAAAAATTGTATATAGCAGATTTTACCCAAACCAACCGGTGTCATAACAGTAGAACCAACAGGAGGCATTCCTTTCGCTGCTTCAATGTAATTTTCATATTCATAAGTAAGGCAGCATAGCAATCTACCACAAGTTCCAGAAATTTTTGAAGGAGCGATTGGCATTCCTTGATCTTTTGCTAGTTTTACATTTATTGATTCAAATTTTCTAAGATATGACGAACAGCAGAAAGGCTTTCCGCAAATTCCAGTACCGTCCATTATAGAAGATTCATCTCTTACTCCAATATGTCTCAAATCTATTCTCATTTTTTTGAATACTTGGGTTAATTCTTTTAGAAGTTCTCTAAAGTCTACTCTCTCAGGAGCTGTATAATAGAAAGAGATTTTTCTTTTATCAAAAGTTAGTCTACATTGTACTAAATTCATATTTAGTTTGTGTTTTTTGATAAGCTCTTTACATTTAAAAAACGAGGTAGTTTCTTCTTGTTTGATATCTTCGTATATCATTAAATCTTCTTGCGTCATAATACGAATAAATTCAAACGCTTCCGTTTCTTTTTCTGATTTTTCGAATTGTTCAGCAACCTTAGAACAGACTCTAAAAGCTTTAAGTACTTCTTCTCCTTTTTCAGTACGTACAAGCACTAATTTGTTATCCAATATGGAGGAACAGCTATCATTGTCCTCTTCGATATTAACATTTTTAAGAGGAACAAAAGTATTTTTTAAATATTTAACTGCGTACTTTATCATAATTTTCTTCCTCTTTTAGTTTTCTATTCATAAGTTTAGATAAAACTTCTTGTGGAGTGATATCAGTGTAAACAGCTTCGTAGATAGCATTTGAAACAGGAACTTCTTCGCCTAATTTACGAGCTAAGTCGCATACTGCTTTAGATGTTTTTACGCCTTCTGCAACAGAGCCAAGTTCAGCTAGAATATCATCAATTTTTTTACCTTGACCAAGCATTGAGCCAACTGTATAGTTTCTAGACATTGGGCTAGAGCAAGTGGCAATCAAATCACCCATGCCAGAAAGTCCATAAAGTGTGGATGGGTTTGCGCCTAGTTTTACGCTTAAACGAACAATCTCTGCCATTCCTCTTGTTAATAATGAACCCATGCAGTTGTCGCCAAGGTTCATTGAGTGAGCAAAGCCAGATGCAATTGCGATAACGTTTTTAAGACTACCACCTAGTTCGACTCCAATAACATCTGAATTAGTATATAAACGGAATTTGTTAGGAACATTACAAGCTTTTTGGACAAATTCAGCAACTTTCATATCATCACAAGCAACTGAAGCTGCTGTAGGTTTTCCTTGCAATACTTCTTTAGCTAATGTTGGACCTGATAATATAACAACTTTTTGATCAGGAAGAACATCTTTGATTACTTCAGACATTCTCATTAATGAATTCAACTCAAGTCCTTTTGAAGCATTTACTAATGGTGTATTTGGATTAATTCCTGCTTGTTTAAGCTGTTCGCAAACAGGTCTAACTCCACTTGTTGCTACTACTGATAAAATAATATCTGTTTTTTCGATTGCTTTTTTTAAATCAGATGTTATTTCAACTTTTTTATCAAGCTGAACTTCTAATGGCTTTGAGCAGTGCTTGTTTATAACTAAATCTTCGTATAAATCAGATTCTCTACCCCAAATTGTAATATCTTCAAAATTATCATTTAATAACCAAGCTAGTGTTAATCCCCAGCAACCTGGTCCTAATACCGTAAGTTTCATATATGAATAACTCCTCTAAACTTTATTTCGTCTTAATTTATTATACTATAATTACTTCACTTTCGGCTAAGTTTGTAAATTTTTGTAAAAATCTATTAATAAATTAGTCAATAATGTAATTTTTAAATACTTTATATATACATATAACACAAGGAGCTTTATTATGTTTAAATTTTATGAGAGAGTTAAAATTGAAGACAAGATTTATAACAAAAGAAATTATAAATATTTAGATATATCAGATATTGATTATAAGAAAAAAGATTTTGATATAATAATTAAAAAAAATAATTGTATTCATAATAGTGGTAATAATTATATTAAAGCCAATAATCCTAATAATTATGTTGATTGTATTTATGGTGATAAATTTATATTAAATTTAGCCCAAATGGATGAGTTTAAGAGTGTTTTAAACAAAAATGATTTAAAGACTTTAAACAATGATTTTAAATCTTTGAGAAAGAAAGATAAAAATTATGATGAAAAGAAAAATAAAGAGCGTATTGATAAAATTATAGATAATATGAAAAATTTATTTTCTATTGAAGATTTAGAGTTGGTAAAAGAAAAAATAAAAAGAAGAAAAACTAAGTTAAAATTTGTTGGTAAAGATGATAAAAAATATATTATTAATATTAAAAAAGATAAAATAGAAATAAAGGTAAAAGAAAATAAATTCTGGTTTCCAAAAACATTAAATACAATTATCATAGATGACAATGAAATATCTAGAGTATCAAAAAATGATAAAGATAATGATTATAAATTAACTTTTAATGATAATCCAGAAAAATTTTTAAAGGAAAACAAAGAAGTACGCTATACCACTCCTTTTGCAGTAACTAATAAAAAAACAATAACTGAAGCTGCAGAGGCATGGGGTATTCCAGTAGAAATAGTTGAAGCAGCTAACGCACCATTTAAAAATATTAAAGGTGAGACTTTAAATATTCCTGCTAGACAAAAAAGGGCAGAATATAAATATACTGTAAAAGAAGGAGAATCTTATAAATCAATTGCTAAAAAGCTAAATATAGATAAGAATGATTTAATAAATGCAAATTTAAAATTACCAGAGGTAGGTACAGAAATTAGCATTCCTAATCATGACGAAAAATATAAAATTGCTAAAAACGATACATTGAAATCTATTGCAGAAGAATTTGGTGTTGACCTAAATGAACTTGTTGAAGAAAACAATGAATTTTGGGGTATCGATTTGCTAAAAAAAGATGTATTTACTTTGCCTGAAATACAACCAGAACAAGTAATTACTATTCCTGAAACAACTTTTAAAAAGGATGTAGAATTCTACGAATATAAAGTGAAAAAAAATGAAACAATAGAAGATGTTGCAAAAGAACATAATGTCGATATCATAGACCTAAAGGTTGCAAATTATGAAATAAGAGACGAGGTTGTGATTGATAATTCAAAAAAAATAGTAGTACCTAGGTTCAATCACGTAATAGAAATTAGCCGTGATAATGTAATTGATGTACCAGAATATAAATATGTTGTAAAATCTGGAGATACAGTTACAAAAATAGCAAATGAATTAGATGTACAAAAATGTGTACTAGAAAATCATCCTGATAATATAGGAAAATTAAATAACCTTAAAATAGGTCAAGTAATTACAATCCCCGAACACAAGAAAGTTATAGGGTTAACTGAAAATAATTTCAGAGCAGTTGCAAAAGAAACAGGTGTTACAGAATCGTACATAATCGATATCTTACTGGGAATTGAAGTTGGACGAGCTAAACTAACAGATTATTATTTATCACCTTATGACGATAATGTTTCAAAAATAAAAAAAGATGAGAATGGAAAAGAGATTCTTTGGGATAAAGAAATATATGGGAACTGTACAGGAACTATAACAGTTGCGTATGGTCGCACAAATCGAGTTTTCGGAACAATAATGACATCAGAAAACAATAAAGGTATTAAAATTAATGATTATGAAGCTAAACTTTTACTAGCACAAGATATTCTAAGCGCAAAAGCTGTCGTAGAACAACATCTTGTAGATAGCGGTCTCGAAAAATCAGATTTATACGAACTACCTGTATCTGTGCAAGAAGCATTAATTGATTTGGCATATAACAAAGGAATTACACCTTTCCAGGAAAGAAAAGGTAAAATTAAAGGAAACGCGCCTCGCATTGTACACACACATATAAGAGACTACCTAGATGCAAAAGCTAAGAATGATGAAACGAGGATGGACAAAGCTCTAGTCAATATAGTTCTTGACAGTATGCTAGAGAATACAACGATGACTGGATTAAAAAATCGAAACTTGAAAAGAGTATATAATGCTTGCAGAGATTTGACGGAAAAACAAATAGAGCTTGTTTTTGAAAAACTCCAAGAATATTATGAATATGTAGTTGATTGTAATACAAACAAAGAAACCAAAAAGTATATACAAGAACAATATAAAGCTTTTAAATCCGGTAGTATCCGTGAAGAATTAACATTTGAGCGTGTAAATGTCTATTAAAAGCTACTCAAACTCTATCAATGCTTTTCTTAGTACGCCACAGTTTTTACGGAGCAATTCTTGAGCTTCTGATAGTGATAAATCACATTGAAGCATAAGAATTGCTTCTTTAACTCTCCAATTACTTTCAAGCAAAGTCTTTAATGCCGTCGAAGCGTTTACTCCTGCTATTTCTGATACTATACGCATAGCTCTATCTTTAAGCTTTTCATTTGTTGGCATTAAGTCTATCATGAAGTTTTCATAAGTCTTGCCGATTTTAATCATTGCTCCAGTTGTAAGCATGTTTAATACCATTTTTTGTGCTGTTCCAGCTTTCATTCTGCTAGATCCTGCAATTACTTCAGCTCCGACTTCTACACAGATACCAAGTCCAACTTCTTCTAAAATCGCTGCTTTATGGTTACAAGTAAGCGCTATTGTTTTACAACCAATTTTCTCTGCAACAGAAAGTACGCCTAATAAGTATTTAGGATTGCCACTTGCTGAAATAGCTACGCAAACATCTTTCTCAGTTAATATTTGAGCGTCTCTTTCGCCTAATTCAAAATTATCTTCAGCGCCTTCAATAGATAATTTGAGAGCATTATCTCCACCTGCAATTATGCCTTGTACCATGTCTGCTCGCGCACCAAATGTCGGAGGACATTCTGAAGCATCTAAAACTCCAAGCCTGCCAGATGTGCCTGCTCCAAAATAATAGAGTTTCCCACCTTGTAAAAATTGTTTAGCAATAATATCTATCGCTTGAGCGATGTTTTCACTTTCCTCCTCAACAGCACGAGCAACTATTTTGTCCTCTTCATTAATTTTTTTTACAATCTCTATTGTTGGTAATAAATCAATATTTTTTGTATTCTCGTTTCTGTATTCAGTTATAATTTCGCTCATACAAACACACTCCTTTATCTTCTTTTCTCTTTCCTCTAGGTGTGAGTTAGGGTGAGAGATTAACCCATCTGTACTTAATCTCTAAAACATGTTCATTAGATTAGCCATCTCTATAGCTGATTTTGCAGCGTCAGAACCTTTATTGCCAGATTTTGTTCCAGCTCTTTCTATTGCTTGCTCAATATTATCAGTTGTTAAAACTCCGAAGATTACTGGAATACCTGTTTCTAATGAAACAGAAGCAACTCCTTTTGAGACTTCTGCGCAAACATAATCATAATGAGATGTCGAACCTTTTATTACAGCTCCAAGCGTAATGATTGCATTATATTTTTTTGACATTGCACATTTTTTAGCTACAAGTGGTATCTCAAAAGCTCCTGGACACCAAACAACATCAATATTACTTTCATCAACTCCGTGTCGTTTTAATTCATCAATTGCGCCTGATAATAGTTTTGAGCCAATAAATTCGTTAAATCTCGAAATTATAATACAAAATTTTTCTTCGCTTATTGTTAATAAGCCCTCGTAAGTGTTAACCATAAATACTCCTTAAAATATTATTATGCTCATTATACACTAATATTAAAAAGTGGTAAATAATATTAAAAATATCGTTACACTTTGATAATATTAAAAGGTTGGGAATTTAAAATTAGGTATTTTGTATTCTTGAGGGTTTAAATTCATCAGCTTATTAAATTCTTTTTCAAAATCGGTATCATCTAATTCAATTATTGGAAAACCAATAGCTTGTGAAAGGTTTTGGACTTTTATATCATAATTAATTCCTAAAACCTTAACTCCTGCTTTTGATGCAACCAAATTTGCGTGAAATCTCATGCCTATTAAATATTCAAGTTTTGAAATCTCATTAATAGTAGTATTTATATCTAAATTCTTATAGATTTCGTATTTGATATTTTTTTTGTTTAAAATCCCTACAAATTTTTCTATTATAGGCAAATCTATGGAGTCTTGTAATGAATACAATTTAAGAATTTGATTTGGGAATTTTTCCATTATTATATCGGAGAGTTTATTTAGGAAATTATCTGATATGGTTGGAAAACTTCTTAATTGAATACCAATACCTTGTTTTTCATTTGAATATGGCACGTCCATTCCAAATACTGGGTCTGAAATTATCTCAGAATTTAATGTTAAGTCTTTTAAAACCTCGTAAGATTTAAAATCTCTTACATAAATTTTATCGCAATATTTCAATATAAATTTAGTAAAAATTTTTCCTATCGTTGTTCTAAATGGCGTGAAGCCTTGAGCAAATATGATGACTTTTTTGTTCAATATTAGCCCTGTTAATATTACTAATAGGTAATATAGCAGGCTCTTTAAGCTAGTTATATCTTGTAATAAACTACCTCCACCTGATATTAATACATCAGATTTTAATATTGGCATTAGAAAGTTTAAATAATGTGCAGATTGAACATTATATAATTTTGATGTTTTAATAGGGTTTGAGGATAAAACTGTAATGCGTTCGGCATTGTTTGCTTTTAAATAAGATGTGAGGACGCTAACTATTGCTTCATCACCAAAATTATCAAAGCCAATATACCCAGAAATGACGTATTTTGTCATTAAATTTTCTCCATGACTGCGTCTTTATAAGGTATTGCTTGTATTGCACCATAGTTTTGGGTTTGAAGCCCTGAAACGACTGATGCAAATTTTGCAGAGTCTGCAGGGGTATAACCATTAATTAAGGCGTATAAAAAACCTCCGTTGAATACATCACCAGAAGCAGTTGTATCTATTGCTTTTTGCGTATTATAAAAACTTGTAAAGTTTATATCTCCATTATATCCAGTGTAGTAACCATTATCTATGTGAGATTTTATAACTACAATCTTAACCCCTTTTTCCCACATATAGTTCATGATTTTATCAACAGAGTCGACTTCGTAGAGTCTTAAAGCATCATTTTTAAGACTAAGGAACATTATATCCGTATATTCTATAATTTCTTCAAAAAGTTCCTTTGTATCATTTGAATTCATAAAACAAGAAGTATAATTAGGGTCATAAGCTGTTAAGACGTCGTTAGCTTTTGCTGTTTTAAAGGTTTCCCTAATAAGCTCTCTAGCATTCGCAGATAGGGATTGAACGACACCAGTAGAATATACTAATTTTAGTTTTTTTATAGCCTCTTCAGAAAAGTCCTCAACTGAAAGTTTTGTCGCTGCAGTTTTTCTTTTATAATAAAGAACTTCTTTATTATCTAATGTATGAGAGACAATGTACATGCCATTTTGCTCATCATTTGTTTTTATTAGTGAGGTATCTATATTTTCTTTTTTTAACGAAGATAAAATAAATTCGCTAAAACCGTCGTTGCCAACTTTAGTAAGATATGTTACGTTACCACCAAGTCTTGCAACTGTTACAGCTGTAGTAACTGTATCACCACCAAAAAATTTGTTTAATGTTGAAGTGTCTGCTAGAGAACCATTTGCAGAAAGTTCTATCAGGCATTCTCCAATAATTGCTATATCAATTTTTTGTTCCATTCTGAAAAATCCTTAACTTCGTTCAAAATTTCTTTTGTTCTATTAGTGATTTCTTTTGTTGTAAAACCTTGATAAAAATCTCTACCAACGCCGACAGCTACTGCTCCAGCTTTAAGATATGCAACTACTTCTGAAAGTTTTATATTTCCCATTGGCATTAAATTTAAGAATTGCATTTGTCTTAATATATTTTCAATATAAGCTGTTCCACCCATTGCATCTGCTGGAAATATTTTTATTAATGGTATTCTAGACTTCCAAGCGTTATAAGCTTCGTTAGCTGTTGTTGTTCCAGCTATAAATGGTATTCTCAAATTCTTCGATATCTTAACTAGGTTCATGTGAAATATTGGAGAAGCAAATAGCTTAGCTCCATTTTGAAACGCATAATCAGCTTGAGTTGAAGTAATAATTCCTCCAGCACAGACGGTTGCATATTTCGAAACCTCATTAATAGCTTTATATATAGAAGGATTTTCTACGTTAATTTCTAATACCTTTATTCCACCTTCAATTAAACCTTCTGCAATTTTTATTGTTTCAGTTTCATCTTTACATCTAATTATTGGATATATTTTTTCGTCAGCTATTGTTTTAATGTAATTTTCACTCATTTGTATGTATCCTTTTTATTAATAATATTATATCATAAATATGGAAGTTAATAAGTTAATAGGTGAATAAGTGAATAAAGTTAAACAAATTCTTATGGCTATAATGATTGCGATTGTTTTTATTTTTGTTTATTCAACAACGTATAATCAAGCTGAGCCTAAAGTTTATGATTACATGGTAAAGCATGTTCTAACTCAAAAATTGCCTTTTGATATAAATAAAAAATGTAATGGTAGTGATGACATTGTTTTAGTTGTTATTGATAGTAAAACTGTTGAAAAATATCGCTGGCCATGGAAAAGAGAATTGAATTGTAAAATCTTTGACTTTTTCTCTCGTTATTCAAAACCTAAAGTTGTGGTTTCGGATTCAATTTTATTAACTTTAGACAAAGAGTATCCTGAATCTGATAAAAAATATTTTAATTCATTAAAAAAAATGGACAATTTAGTTGTTGGTTTTATGCCATCAATTAGTCCTTGGAAGGATAAAGCTTTTGGAGAAAATTTCGATAGCCAATTTAAAAAATATAGTCTAAATTTAACGGATAATACTAGCAAAGGCTCGCTTTTATACGAAAGCATATTGCCGTTACCTAAACTATATATGGATTCAATTAGATATACAGGCTCTGTTTCTATGATTTCAGGTGCAATCAATGGCAATATTGGACGTTATAGTATAGATGAGGTTTATCGTAATCATGAATACTTTTTGAAATACAATAATGGTGTCTATCCTTCTCTTGCATTAAGGGCTTTTTTAATCGCAAAAAATAATCCTAAAATTGTTATTTCTGATAAGTCATTAGAATTTCCAGAGCTTAACTATAAAATAAATTTGCAAAAAAATAAATATCAGTCAATTTCGCCACTTAGATTTTATAAAACAAGTTATGGTGTTTATTCTCATCAAAATTATTCAGCAGTTGATATAATGGATTCATTCGAGGCTTTAGAAAATGGAAAAAAACCAATTATAGCTCCTGATGCTTTTAATGACAAAATAGTTGTTATTGGTGCTAATGTGCCAGCAGGGACAGGATTAAATGATAATAAAAACACTTCTGTATCTATAAATCATCCTGGGGTAGATATTCAAGCAACAGCTATTGATAATATAATGCACAATGATTTTATAACCATATTACCAACTTGGTTTAATTTATTAATAACTTTATTGGGAATGTTGTTAGTATTCAAAAGTATAAAAAATTGTAATTTATATAAATCAGTTGTTTTTACATTGGTATTATTAGGAGCATATTTCTTAATATCATTTGTTTGTTTTTATTTCAAAATAATAATAAACATTGTTACTCCAATAGTGATGTTTATTTTAACAACTATTTTAGGATATACGCATAAATACATACTCGAAAATCGTAGCAAAGAAAAAGTAAAAACAGTTATGGGAAAGTTTATGTCAAAAGGTGTTATGCAAAATGTAATTCAAAATATTGATAACTTGGGGCTTGGTGGGAAAAGAGCAATTGTAACAGTTTTGTTTGCTGATATTCGGGGATTTACAACATTAAGTGAACAAATAAGTCCTCAGGAAGTGTCAAAAATTCTAAATGAATATTTTACAGAAATGGAGCCTATAATAACAGAGCATAATGGAATTATCAATAAATTTATTGGAGATGCCATTATGGCTATATTTGGAGAGCCTATTCAAGATAAAAATCACGCTATGAATGCTGTTAAATGTGCTTATAAAATGATTCAGCGGGTTGATAAATTACAATCAAAATGGGAACAAGAGGGTAAACCAAAAATAGAAATAGGTGTTGGAATTGCAACAGGAGAAGTATTTGTTGGAAATATAGGTTCAATAAATAGGATGGAATATACAGTAATCGGTGATACGGTAAATCTAGCAAGCCGTTTAGAAGGTTATAATAAGACTTACAAGTCTAAGATATTAATAAATACAAAGACTTATGAAAGTGTTAAAAATATTGCAGATGTTGTAAAACTATCAGACGTACAAATTCGTGGTAAAGCAAAAAAAATAGATATCTATGAGGTTTTAAAGGTTAAGATTTAATCTATTTAGCTTGGAATTTTGTAATATCATTAACTCTTAGTGCAAAATAAGGTTTCTTTTTCCCTTTTTCTTTAATAAAAACAATAAATGTGTTGTTAAAATAGAAATGTCTAGGAACAATATTTTCAGGAGGTAATAAAGATGTTACCTCTGCTGTTAATCCTGCTTCGCTTTTTAGTTGCACACCTTTGTTATCTAAATTGAATTTTACGCTTTCAATTGCTTGGCTAATGATTAAATTTGTACCCATAATTCTTTTATCTATTAATTCGTCAAAAACTTTTTCTTCAAAGAAGTTTATATTTGGAATTTTTAAATCGTCAGCTTTGCTTAATCCTGTTTTGCCTCTATAATTTTTTTGTTTAATTAGTAAATCTGAATAAATAAAATTAAAAGGTTTATTTATAGAATTTTTGTAAAGAATAACTTCATCATTTCCAACAGTATTAAGTTTAATAGCAAAATCATTAGGATTGTTGTAGAACAAAACTGTAACTCCTTGGCTTAAGAGCTTTTTATCGGACTCTTCGTTAATACCAAAGTATTCAGTAGGGATTTTTTTAAAGTTAGAAACACCTAATTTATCAAAAGCGTTAACAAATTCAAAATCCTTTTTTAGCATTGCATATATAATAAATTTATCATTACCTGGCTCAAAATCTAATTTATCAAGAATATCGCTGGTCTCTTTTAAAGTTCTACGGAGACCTCTAGCAATAGTTTTTTTTGTGTTTTTCTTAATCTTCCCTGTATATTTATAATAGCAATCTTCCGAAAGACTATCAATGTCAAACTCTTTTTTGTTTAATTCAATTACCGATAACGGAGTTCCTTCTCTAAAGCGAATAGGATTAAATACTATTTTATCAATAAAGTCATTCCAAGCTAACTGAAATGTCCCAACCCATACTCTATCCTGTGAATTAGTCTTTGTAGTCATAGTTGGCAGGATTTCAATACCTGTTGCAAAGGCATTCAAATTAGCACTTATTAATAAGCTTATTAAAAAACATAGTATTTTATTCATTGTATTCTCCTAAAACGCAAGTGTTTGTACAAAATAGATGATTTTATAAGTTAATCACATCTAGTAATCTTGTCCAAACTTCTTCTATCGTTCCATTTGCATCTATTCTATATAAAACATTTTTATCTTTATAGAAATCAACTAATGGTGCAGTTTGTTCATAATACGTTTCAAATCGTTTTTTTGCAATTTCTTCTGTATCATCATCTCGTGTTTTTAATGCTACATTACATTTATCGCATAAGTTTTCAAATTTTGAAGGTTTATATTTTTTATTATATATCTCTCCGCAGACAGGACAAGATTGACGATTAATAATTCTGTCAATCAGAATTTGTGTATCTATTTCAAAATATATAGCTTTAAAATCTACATTAGAATTGATATCAATATTTGCATTAATTATATCTAATTTTTCTGCTTGTTCAAGGCTTCGAGGATAACCATCTAAGACATATCCATTCTTACATTCGTCGCTAGCAAGTTTTTTTTCGATAATTGATGCAACTAAATCTATAGGAACAAGCTGTCCTTTATCAATATGAGATTTCGCTATCAATCCTTCTTCTGTTTTTTTTGCAATTTCATTCCTTAATAGCGAACCTGTATCAATATGAGGTAGGTTTAAAAACGCTGCTAACTTATCTGTTTGTGTACCTTTGCCACAAGCTGGTGGACCTAAAAAAATAAACTCTTTTTTCATTTTAAACGCTCCTATTTATATTTATTATAAAACTAAAATAAAAATTTTTCATTTTAATTAAAATTTTATTATAACTTGATGTTTCGATTAACTTTATTATATAATTTAGATTTGAGAAAGAATAAGAGGATTTGTTTTGAAAAATTCAAAATTAACAATAGCAATATTTGTTTCGTTATTTTTGGGAATAATAGTTGGTTGGGCTTTTCCTGAAATTGCGATAAAAACCCATGTTTTAGCTGAGATTTTTCTTCGCATGGTTAAAATGATAATAGCACCATTACTTTTTGCAACATTAGTTGTAGGTATAGCAGGGCATGGTGATATTAAAGGTTTAGGAAGGCTGGGAATAAAAACAATTGCATATTTTGAGGTTGTAACAACATTAGCTTTGATTATAGGTTTAGGATTTGCAAATTTGTTTAAACCTGGAGAGGGCATGACTAATCTTGCTTCAAGTAGTGTTGCTATTACTGATATTACAACAATTACTGCGACAGCTCATAATAATACTTTTAGTGATATGTTTTTGAGCTTGTTTCCAACAAGTATTTTTCAAGCAATGTGCGATGGTAATTTGTTACAAATAGTTGTATTTTCATTGTTCTTTGCTATAGCGATATGTACTGTTGGTAAAAAAGCGCAACCAGTCATTGATATACTTAGTTCTATAACTAATATTATGTTCAGATTTACAGAGTATGTTATGTACTTTGCTCCAATTGGTATCTTTGGTGCAATTGCTTATACAGTCGGAACTAACGGCATAGATATTCTTATGAACTATGGAAAAATAATTATAGCTTTGTATATCGCTCTTGCTGTTTTTGTGGTAATAGTCTTACTTTTGGTTTGTAAAATAGTTAAAATATCATTTAGGGGATTAATAAAGGCTATTCAAGAGCCAGCTTTATTAACATTTACGACAGCAAGCTCCGAAGCAGCTTTACCAAAAGCTATGTCTATTATGGAAAAATTTGGTGTTCCGAAATCAATAGTAGGTTTTGTTATGCCAACTGGATATACATTTAATTTAGATGGCTCAACCCTTTATCTTGCGATGGCAGTATTGTTTTCAACACAATTGGTAGGTATTCATTTAACTATTGAACAGCAACTTGTTATAATGTTTGCTCTTATGCTTACATCAAAAGGTGTTGCAGGAGTGCCTAGAGCTTCATTAATTGTACTTGCTGGTACTTTGACGAGTTTTAATATTCCAGTATTAGGAGTAGCGATTCTTTTAGGTATTGATCAAATTCTTGATATGGGAAGAACTGCTGTTAATTTGATAGGAAATTGTGTAGCTACAGTTGTTATTGCTAGATGGGAAAATGTTTTTGATTATAATAAAATGAATGAGTTTTTGAAGCGTAAAAAAATAAAAATAAATACATTAGGTAAAATCAATAACGAAGTAAGTTTTAATAAAGATTTTAACAATATATAGAGGAAGGAACTAATAAGTTATGGAATACAAAGAGACATTAAATTTACCAAAGACATCACTTGAAATGAGAGCAAATGCAACAAATAAAGAACCTCAGACTCAAAAATTTTGGGAAGATATTAAGGTTTATGATAAAAACTTAGCTCAAAGAGATAAAGCTAATAGTTTCATTCTTCATGATGGTCCTCCATATTTAAGCTCTGATAAAATTCATATTGGTCATGCTTTGAACAAAATTCTTAAAGATATCTTAATTCGTTATAAATCTATGCGTGGGTATTATGCGCCTTATGTTCCTGGATATGATGCACACGGGTTACCTATTGAAAATGCAGTTGTAAAAAATATTAAAGGTGGACGAGAAGCTTTAACACCTGCGGAATTAAGAGCAAAATGTAGAGAATTTGCGCATAAGAACTTAAAAGGACAAGAAACTGAATTCAAACGTCTTGGCGTTTGGGGTGATTGGGAACATCCTTACTTAACAATAGCTCCTGAGTTTGAAGCGGAACAGATTAGAGTTTTTGGAGAAATGTTTAAAAAAGGTTATATAGAAAAAGGACTTAAACCTGTTTACTGGTGCGCATCTTGCGAAACAGCATTAGCTGAAGCTGAAGTTGAATACGCAGATCATACTTCTACATCAATTTATGTAAGATTTGCGTTTGAAAAAGACTCAGTTGAAAAAATCAATAAGATTGTCGATACACAAGGTAAAAAAGTTTACGCAGTAATTTGGACAACTACTCCTTGGACAATTCCTTCAAACATGGCAATCAGTATGCACCCTAGATTTGAATATACATTCTTTGAATACAAAAATGATGTATATGTAATTGCTCAAGGCTTATTAGCAAGCTTCTTAACTGATGTAGCTTGGGAAGAAGCTGATATTAATGTTATTGGCTCTTGTGTAGGTCAAGATTTAGAATTATTAGAAACTAGACACCCACTTGTAGATAGAAAATCACCTATTATTCTAGGTGAACATGTTACTTTAGATGCAGGTACAGGTTCTGTTCATACAGCTCCTGGACATGGTCTTGAGGACTATGAAGTTGGATGTAGATATAATATTGAAGTATTCTCTCCTCTAGATGCTAAAGGAATTTGGACAGAAGCAGTTAAAGATCCAGATTTAGTTGGAGTACCATATTATAAAGGAAATTCAATTGTTATAGAAAAATTACAAGCTTATGGAGCATTACTTGCTCAACAAGATATTCAGCATAGTTATCCTCATTGTTGGAGATGTAAAAAACCTGTGATTTATAGAGCAACACCTCAGTGGTTTGTTAAAGTTGATAAGTTTAGAGAAAAAACTCTAGAAGAAATAAAAAAAGTTAAATGGATTCCTGCAAGTGGCGAAGTAAGAATTTCAAATATGGTAGCAAGTAGAACAGATTGGTGTATTTCTCGTCAAAGGGCTTGGGGAGTTCCAATTCCAGTATTTTATTGTGATGATTGCGGAGACTCTATTGTTACCGATGAGACTATTAAAAATGTTGCTGATATTTTTGAAAAAGAATCTTCTGATGCTTGGGTTAAACGCACAACTGCTGAGCTTTTACCAGCTGGTTTTAAATGTCCAAAATGTGGAAGTGTTCATTTAACTAAAGAATCTGATATTATGGACGTTTGGTTTGATTCTGGTATAACATGGAGAGCTGTTGTTGAAAAACGTGCAGAACAATTAGGACACACTCCTGTTGATATGTATCTTGAAGGTTCTGACCAATATAGAGGTTGGTTCCAATCTTCGCTTCTTACTTCAATTGCAACAG
>JAGBXP010000010.1 GCA_017629215.1 bacterium
CACGTTCTAGTTAACGGTAAAAAAGTAGATATTCCATCATATTTAGTTAAAGCAGGCGATGTAATTACAGTTAGATCAAAAAGCAACGACTACTTAAAAACTGTTATGAGCATGATTGATTTATCTTGTGCTCCAGCTTGGGTAACTGTTGATAAAGATGCTTTAAAAATTACATTTGACAGAGTTCCTGAAAGAGAAGAACTTGATCCTGAAATCAAAGAACAATTAGTTATTGAGTACTATTCAAAATAGGCTGATAGGAGAGAAAAATATGGAATTAAAAATTAAAACTGTTAATACTATGGCAGGTTCAGATGGTTCACAATATGGTAAATTTACTATCGAACCATTAGAAAGAGGATTCGGTACAACTATCGGTAACGCACTTAGACGTGTATTACTTTCAAGCTTAGAAGGTACTGCTGTAACTTCTTGTAGAATTGAGGGTATTACTCACGAATACACAGCTATTCCAGGTGTATTAGAAGACGTTATTGATGTTATGTTAAATCTTAAAGGCTTAGCTGTTAAGACTGAATCAAAAGAACCACAACATTTAAGAATAGATGTTGATAAGCCAGGTGCAGTATTAGCAAGCGATATTCAATTACCAGCAGGTGTTAAGGTTGTTAACCCAGATTGGTTAATTTGTACAATTGCAGAAGGTGGATCTTTCCATGCTGATATTATTGTTGAAACTGGTAAAGGTTATGTTGCTAACGATGTGCCTAGAAATTCTAAATCAGTAGCTTCAATTGATATGTTGCCTATAGATGCTACATTTATGCCAATTAAAAGAGTAAGTTATGAAGTAGAAAATACTCGTGTTGGTGATAGCATTGATTTTGATAAATTAACTCTTGAAATTTGGTCAAATGGTACAATTGACGTAACAACAGCTTTATCTCAAGCTTCTGAATTGTTAATTGAACATTTTGTTCAAATTGCTGCGATTTCTGGTAAAACTATTCAACCAAAAGAAGTTGAAGAAGTTGTTTCTGAAACAGTAGAAGTTGTTGATGAAGTTGTAGAAGAGCCTTCAATAACAATTGATGAATTAGACTTATCTGTAAGAGCATATAATTGCTTAAAAAGAGCAAGTATTAATTCAATGGCTGAATTGTTGAAGAAATCAGAATATGATTTATTAAATATTAAAAATTTCGGTAAAAAATCATCAGATGAAGTAATTGAAAGATTACATCATTTTGGGTTAGATTTAGCTCCAAATCCTGAAATGGATGCTGATGGAATGGTTATCGAAAGAGCTGAATAATCAGAACTTAGTTAGATGTAATGATTATAAAGAACTTGACCATTTGGTCATAATAGAAGAAAAATAAATAGTAATAATATAAAAAGGAAAGTAAAAAATGAGACACCAAACAAAAAAACATACGCTTGGTAAAGCACCAGACCAGAGAAAGGCTTTGTTGCGTTCATTAGCTACTGAACTTTTCACTCATGGTGAAATTAAAACAACTATGGCAAGAGCTAAGGCACTTCAACCATACGCTGAAAATGTTATCACCTTAGCGAAAAAAGGCGATTTGAACTCAAGAAGATTAGCTGGAAGATATATCTTTGATAAAGAAATCGGCCAATTAATCGATACAGCTACTGGCGAATTATTTGACGCACCTCAAGAAGGTAAAAAACTAGCAAAACAAACAGTTCTTAGAAAATTATTTAGCATCATTGGTGTTAAATATTCTTCAAGACAAGGTGGTTATACTAGAATTTACAGATTACCTCCTCGTAGAGGTGATGCTTCTGAAATGGCATTAATTCAATTGGTATAATTAATGCGATATGCTCTTGAAGTTCAGTATAGAGGTAAAAATTATGCTGGAAGCCAAATTCAATTTGAGGCTGGTGAACAGATAGATGAGCCCACAATACAAGGTGAATTGGAAAGAGCGCTCAGTACATTGATAAAAAGCGAACATTTCGCAAATAATATAAGACCGATTAAAACAATCTTCTCTGGAAGAACTGATAGAGGTGTAAATTCTCTAGGACAAGTTGTTCATTTTGATTATGATAAAGATATTGTTGCTTCAAAATTTATCTATCAAATGAACGAAATATTGCCTAGCGACATATCAGTTGATAACTTGAGAGTTGTACCTAATTCGTTCCATGCTCAAAAATCTGCAAAGAGTAGATATTACAGATATGAGTTTATCAACAGACGTTATAAACAAGCATTTGATGGTGATATCTTAAGAGTTAAGTACGAAATAGATATAGAGCGCATGCAAAACGCTTTGAATTTCTTATTAGGTGAGCACGATTTTTCAAGTTTTAAAAGTTCTGGAACGCTCAACCCAAGCAAAGTTTGTTTCATATCTAGAGCCGAAGTCGAAAAACAAGGTGATAGAGTTTTTATTCATATTGAAGGAAATAGGTTTTTGTATAATATGGTAAGAACAATAGTCGGTACTCTTCTAGAAATAGAAGGACACAATTTGCCACCTGAGCATATAAAAGATGTTCTTGAGGCTAAGGACCGTCGTAAGGCTGGTCGAACTGTCAGTCCTTATGGACTGACGCTAATGAGGATAGATTATCCTCAACAATAGTTAATAACAAGAAGGAAAAGAAAATGGCAAATAAAACATATTCAGCAAAACCTCTTGAAGTTGAAAGAAAATGGTATGTAATCGATGCTGAAGGCGAGATTTTAGGTCGTCTAGCTACTCGTGTTGCAAACATTTTAAGAGGTAAAAATAAACCTGAATACACTCCTAACGTTGATACTGGTGATTTTGTAATAGTTATCAATGCTGAAAAAGTTGTAGTTTCAGGTAACAAAGAAACTGATAAAATTTATTATCATCACACTGGTTTCCCAGGTGGATTAAAATCTGCTTCAGTTAAAGAAGTAAGAGAAAAAGATGCTACTAAATTGATTGAAAAGGCTGTTAAAGGTATGTTACAACATAATACTTTAGGAGCAGAACAATTCAATAAATTAAAAGTATATTGTGGTTCAGAGCATCCACATGCAGCTCAAAAACCAGTACTTTTAGAAAAGGAGGCTAAATAATGGCTGATTCTAAAGAAATGATTATGGCTACTGGACGCCGTAAATGTGCGATTGCAGTTGTTAAATTAGTAAAAGGTAAAGGTAGAATTTTCGTTAACGGAAAAACTTTACAAGCTTATATCGGTAATATGCCAGCTGTTGAAATGATGGTATACAGACCTTTAGTTTTAACAGAAAATCAAGATAAATATGATGTAAGAGTAAAAGCTGTAGGTGGCGGTATCGTAGCTCAAGCAGCAGCTATCAGACATGGTATTTCAAGAGCTTTATTAAAAGCTAATGAAGAAAATAAAGCTGTATTGAAGGCAGAAGGTTTGTTAACTCGTGATGCACGTGTTAAAGAACGTAAGAAATATGGTAGAAAAAGAGCTCGTAAGAGATTTCAATTCTCAAAACGTTAATCTTTTATATACAGAAACAAAAACAGAAGTTGGAAATTTCAACTTCTGTTTTTTTATTTCAATAAAAAAGCGAACTTAATATTGTTCGCTAGATTATACTCTTACTATTCTTACTTAATCGGTCAGTCCCAATTACTTCACAGCTTGCAATTTGACTTGTACACCTGTTTCAGTGTTTACAGTAATTGCATTAGATATCGCCATCGCTCTGCGTTTTTTGGCTCCTCTTAATATAAATTCAACACCGCTAAATGTATTGTTTGACGGAGTAGTTATCTTCTTTAACATATTTTTTGTCCTTTCTGTTGCATATCTGTTGTAATAAATATATCGGCATATTTTTCAAAAACTTTAGGATTTTTGTGAATATATTTACAAAAATTTACATAAGCATTTAGAATAAGTAGTAAAAATTTTTACTCCATTTCATATTGCTTGTATGACGACTTCTACTGCGCTATTAGGATTACTTCTTAAAAAGACACCAAATGTATTTATTAAAGATATGAAAGGTAACAGAGGCGTAAATTTCTTAAGAACAGACGAAATGAAAAAGATTTATGAAAGTTATTTAAAAATGTAAGAAGCTTATAAGATTTGGGGAAACTCAATAATAATAGTGTGTTGCATTCTTACTAAGAAATTCAAGTTTTCTCAAATTTGAACAGTATTTCTATCCTCATTTGATGAAAAATGGGTTTTAATATAGCCATACTTTTGAGTTTTATCCAACCTTGCTTAGTGATTTTTTTTGTAAATTAAAATAAAAAAATGATTTAAAGCAAATTTCCATCTTTAATTTTTCTGAATAAAGCGTCATCGTTTGATTGTTCAGCGAGTGGTTTAGGTATGAATATGTCCATATATCTTCTTATAGCATACTGGTCTGACATTCCTGAAATATAATCTGTAACTAATTGTGGGATTTCTTCTTTTTCGCAATAATTTATTAGTTTATCTGAATAATATTCAAATAAAGATTGGACAATGTTTCGAGCTTTTTTTTCTTCTACTTTAGTAATAGGATCAAGGTAGACGTGTTCAAACATCCAATCTCTTAACTTTGTAACATAATGCCAGCCTTCTTCTGACATTTTTATTGTTTCCTTATTATACGAATTTGTAATAACATCAGTTATCATTTTACCTAATCTTTCAGACTGATTAGTAGAGAAGTAGTCAATACAATCGTTAGGTAAATCAGTCTCTGAAATTACACCAGCTCTAATAGAATCTTCTATATCATGATTTATATATGCAATTTTATCAGCGTATTGGACTATTTGTGCTTCAGGAGTTTTAGGCTTATATCCCCAAGAGTGGGTGAGTATACCATCAATGGTTTCTGAACATAAATTCATATCTTCAAGAACATCAACAACACGCACACTCTGTAAATTATGATAAAAACCATTTGGTAATAGCTCGTTTAAAATTGCTTCGCCACAATGTCCAAAAGGTGTATGACCTAAGTCGTGTCCTAGTGAAATTGCTTCTGTTAAATCTTCGTTAAGCTTAAGAGCTCTAGCCATGGTCCTAGCAATTTGCGCTACTTCTAAAGTATGTGTTAGTCGAGTTCTAAAATGGTCATTATATGGTGATAAAAATACTTGAGTTTTATGTTTCAATCTTCTAAATGATTTTGAATGTAATATTTTATCTCTATCACGTTGAAATTCTGTTCTTATAGGAAAATTATCATCACGACGATGTTTTCTACCTTTTGAGTCTTTACATTTAGTAGCATACGGAGAAAGTATATCGTATTCTCGTTGTTCTATGTCATCTTTTATTGTTTGTAAATTTATCTGCATAGCTTAATTATACATAATTTTAATAAAATGACAAATAACTAAATCTGATATTGTTATAAAATTTGCTAAATTTAATGAAATAGTGTATTATTTATTGATAAAGGGAGAGAATAAATGGATTTTTTTAGCGTAGATTTTTTGATAAGAATCAGTACAGCATTAATTTTAGGATTTATATTAGGTCTAGAGAGAGAACTTACAAATAAGTATGCTGGTTTGAGAACTCATATTTTAGTAAGCTTAGGCGCTTGTGCTTTTACAATAATTTCAATATATGGCTTCCCGAGCTATGCTACAGGTGATAATGTTATACTTGATCAGGCAACTGGTATTCGTGATACAGGAAGGGTTGCAGCACAAGTTGTATCAGGAATTGGTTTTATAGGTGCTGGTGCAGTTTTAAGAAATGGTCCAATGATTATTGGTCTTACAACAGCTGCAACTCTTTGGATAAGTGCTTCTATAGGTATGACTTGTGGTGTTGGCATGTATGATGTCGCTATTGCAACAACGTTAATTAGCGTTGCTGTATTAACTCTTGTGCGAATTTTTGAACGTAAAATTTTACCTTCTGGTTTTAAGAGAACTCGTAGATATAAAATAGTTTTATATTGTAATAAAGAAGATGTTGAAAAAATTCAAACTTTTCTTTCTTCAAATGTTTTAAATTTAGAGGAGTTTTCGGCAAAAAGGTTAATAGAGAATGTTGAAAAATCTAAAATAACATCGACTTTTGAATATAATAGAAAAAAGGTGATGAAAAATATTTACAACAAGCTTGATAAAATTTGTACATTAGATTCGATATTGATACAAGAAAACAATGATTAAAGAAAAAAAGAGAAAAGTTAGAATTATAGCTAAAAAAAATCCTTTACAAATTCTTAAAGGTTATTTGAGGACATTCTTTTTTTCATTTATTATCGGTAGCATAATTACAATTGGTTTTGTAATACAAGCAAGAAATAAAACTCTTGATGATATTTATGCATATAATCAAAGACAATCGTCAATAGATAAATCAGTGGCTCAAGAGCTTGTAAAATCTTCGAATTTATTAAGCGATTTGAATAGAAAAAAATACTCTGTTTGTATGTATGTTGGTGAAATTTATGAAGCTATTGGGAATTATCAAAACGCACAAGAAGCTTATCAACTTGCAATTGAAAAAGCTAAGGTTAAAAATTACGCACCTTATTTTAAACTGATCAAGGTCTTAGTTGCGCAAGAGAAGTTTTTAGAAGCAAATTCAATCTTAGATAGTATTAAAGATAAGACAGATAAGGATTTGATTAAATTTAAAACAAATTCTTATATCATAATTGGTGATAAATATTATTCAAATGCTAAGTTTTTATCTGCAGTAAAATGTTATGAAAAAGCTGGTTTTTATTATAATAAGTTTGCAAAAAAAGATTTAAAGATTGATAATTCTATAAAAGAGCGAATTGTAAATTCTTATATTCAAACAGCAGATATTTTGGTTAAATCAGGTTTAAATTCTGAAGCGATTAAATTTTTAAAAAGAGCTGAAAAATATGCTCCAGATGATTATAACGTTAAGTACAAGCTTGCTATTATTTTTTCAGATTTAGATCCTGAACTTTCAGTAGATTATTTTGAAGAATTATTAGATAAAATTCCTCAAAAAATTGATTATGAAATATACAATACGGCACTTATGAAATCTGCTAATATTGCAGACTTAGACAATAGGCCTACAAGAGCTAAATATTATAGATATAAAATTCGTTCTATAGATATGTTTATTAATAGAAAAGTTGTTTATAAAAATGATATTGAATGCTTTGTAAAATCTTTTAAGTTAGAAAAAATAAGATTTCATTATCCTTTAAAAATAACTTATGCCTTCTTTAATGTGTCAAATTCAGATATTATTAACCTAAAAGCAGATTTTATTCTTCGCCATAATGAAAAGCCTATAGAAACGCTTACTATTGATATTGCAAATAAAAACAAACCTTTGTTTATAGCAGCAGATAATCCAAATTTGGTTGATGTTTGTTTTAAGAAAAAAATATTTTCTAAAAAAGATTTAGAAGAATATACAATTGAAATATATATTTACAAAGATTTAAAATACAAAACTTTTGTAAGTAATTCACCTTTACCTATTAACATATATTAAAAAAAAAGCTTCTCTATTGAGAAGCAAAATCGGGAATTTTATTTAGGAAAAGGAAGGGATTAATTTATTTAGGACTTTTTGTTTTACATCTTACATATATATAAAGTATATAACAATTTAAAAATTTCACTTTCGGTCTGATATTGTTACAAATCTTTACATGAGTAAAAAAAAGTCAATTTATAACGATGAAAATACTTTATATATATAGGTAGGTTTTCAGTAGGATTTTTTTAATATGACTTTGTATCCAAATACAAATACAACATTATTAGTAAATTCAAGATTTGCAGGAAATACAAATCCTGCAATAAACGCTCCGTTGGTAAAACCTATTGAGACAGTTTCAAAAACAGTTGAGAATGCTGTAGATATTTTTATTCCAAGTGAAGAGAAAAATAAGAAATCAAATAAAAGGGCTATTTGGGCAGGTTCAAGTGCGCTTGTAGTTACAGCTCTTGTTGCGCTTTTAAATCCGAAGTTTTCTTCTAAGTTGATTGCAAGATGTAAAAAAGCTTCGCAATCAGCAGGTAAGAAATTTCAAGATAGCAAGGATAACTATTTAAAAAGTAAATTCCATCAAACATCACAAAAAGTTTTTGATTGGAGTGTTAAATCTCTGGAATTTACTAACAATTTTAATTCAGCAAAGGATTTATGGTTTAAGAGATTATGCTGTAGTAATAAGAGGTTTAGCAAGGTAAAAAATGATTCAGTTAGATCTTTCTTGCAAAAAGTTGATAAAGGTTTTGTCGGCGTTATGTCAAAATTCCATAAAGGAGTTTCTAGTTGGTTTGATAGTTTAGGTAAAAAAACTGTTTTATCAAAACATAATAAAGCTTCAAGACAAATGAATCATTATGAAAATCTGTTACTTGAATATAGATGTCGTCTTTCTGATGCAGAAAAAAAAGAATTTGATAATATATTAAGTCAAATTAGGGATAAAAGAGAAGTTTTCTCGAAATCTAATACTTTAGAGCGTTTAAAAATTCAGGAAGACAAGATGAGTGATCTTGACAAGGAATTTATTAAAAAGGTTAAAAATTATAAAGATGGGTATAGAAAAAAAGATCCTCATAACAAAGAACATTTTAAAGATAATTTGTCATTCTGGGCTGAAGAAATTATGTTGCCAGAAAGAAAGAAGCTTGAGATGGAAGGTAAGAAGGTTGTAGAAGAGCTTGTTGGTAATTCAGAGGGTAAAAAAGGCTTATATGACGAAGCGTATTCTTTAATAAGTAAAAAATTAAATGATTCTGAGAAGAGTTTATTAGAGAATACTTTAAAATCTACTAATAAAAAGTTAAATCGAGCTAATACTTGTGAAACAGTTGAATATTTTGACAAGAAACGTGATTTAGTTTTAGGTAGCGCACCAACTGATATAGTAACAGCAGTTGGAGGTATTGGTTTGAGTGGAGTAGCTATTGCTACTGCTGATAATAAAGAAGACAGAATTTCCAAATTGCTAACAGGTGGTCTCCCAATTATAACAGGTATTGGAGCGTCTTTAGCATTTACAGCGATGCTTTTCTCTGGCATAAAAGGTATGTTATATGGTGCAGGTGCTTCTATTGCATTGAGTAAATTTGGTAGTGCAATAAATAAACATATTTTTAATAAGGATATAGATGCTGAAGAAGAGTTTTCAAATATAACTGAACAAAAAAGAACAGCTTGATGTATTGTTTAGATTAACTTTTTTGAAATTTCTAAGATTTCTTTTTTTAAGCTTTCATAATCTTTGTTATTGTCGATTAAGAAATCCCAATCTTGAATATTATCTAAATCAGTTTCTGTAACATCATCTTCTCCTACAAGTTTTCCCCCTCGAGCTTCTCGAATATTTCGGTTTGCTTCAATTCTAATTGATATAGCTCCTGCATTTTTAAATACTTCGTACTCGTGTTTAACTCGCACATCCGTAACCACAATATTTCCATCTTGTTCAATAATTTTTTTTAGCCAATAATCAGGAGATTGTTGACGTCCCCAGTTTCCTAGCTCTATTAATCCTTGTCGGTATTGGGATTTGTTTGCTTCAATTTCGTTATATGTTAAATTGTTGAGCTTGCCGTACTCAATTTTTATAATATCACCCATTGCACAGCGTTTATAGTCTTTCATTTCATCTAGCAAGATTTTAGCAGCAGTATCTTTGCCTGAATATTGTTTACCTGAAAATATTATTATTTTATTTGCCATAATATATGCCTTTCTATGGAACAGGATCATATCCACCATCGTTAAGAGGATGGCATTTGAGAATTCTTTTTATACCTAATATTCCACCTTTTAATATGCCGTATTTTAATATAGCTTGTTTTGTGTATTCAGAGCAAGTCGGATAAAACCTGCATCTTGGTGGCGTTAGTGAAGATATTTTCTGATATATAGAAATTAAAAATAAAATTATCTTTTTCAAATGATTATTCCTTAATTGTAGACCAGAAAATTGGGCTTTCTGTATCGTAATCTAAAATATCTATAATTCTATAACTTGGAGCGTTTTTTGTTGAAATGTGTAATATTCCATTAGCTTCTTGTTCTTTATTAACACCAAAATGCCCTGCAATTATTGCTTTCACATTTTTATGTTCAGATAAAAGTTCTAAATATTCATTTGCTTTATATGTATAGTGTGTTTCTTTTTTTATAGGAGGGATTAATGGATAATGTTGAAGTATAATCACTTTTTTATCTGCATAGTTATCTAATTGTTCGTCTAGCCAGAGTATGACATCATCCTTGAAATAACCAGAAGAAGTCGGAATGACGTCTTTTGACCCATCGGCTACAATGAATACGATATCTTTTTTCTTAAAAACATAGTTTGGTGATGTTATTTTTCTGTGGGTACGTACATTTTTCTTAACGATTTTCATATACGCTTCTTTGCTTAAATCTTTTTGTTTGCTTACATCTTTTTGTCCAAGAACGATGTAATACGGTGATTTAAGTTTTTTTGCTGTTTTTAAAAAATTTTTTAAATCTATAGGTGAAGGCTTAGAAATGTTATTACCAGTAAAAACAATAAATTCAACTTTTTTTTCGTTATTAATTTTATCAATAAGTTTTTCGAAATTTTTAGCAGTATTCTGATTGTATAAAAGTCCATCGACTTGTATAAATCTCATGTCTGCGCTAAATGCTGGAATGGATGCCATTAAAAGCACAATCAAAAAATATATAAATTTTTTCATATAAATACCCTCAATAGCCATAATTTTAGCATAAAAATTATTAATTTAGATAAATTATTTATAAATTATTCAAATTATTGTATAATATACCTAAAGAAGAGGTGAATATGAAAGAAAGAACAGTTAAATATCCATTTTTGACAAAAGATGTAAAAATATATGAACAAGATAATGGACATAAAATTGTACTAGCTTATAAAGAAGGTGGTATGGTGAATGTGTCGAGCTGGGTAAAAACAGGCTCAATTAACGAAAATGATCAGAATAATGGGATTTCTCATTTTTTGGAACATTTGATGTTTAAAGGAACACATAAACATCCTGCTGGAGAATTTGATCATATACTTGAAGCTAGAGGAGCTATTGTAAACGCAGCTACTTGGAAAGATTATACTTTTTATTATGTAACTTTACCAAAAGGTGAAAATAATGAAAATTTTAATCTAGCAATTGAACTTCATGCTGATATGATGATAGATCCTGTTATTCCAGATTACGAAATGGGTTTACCGTTTGATATTAATGATAAAAATGTTATAGATAAACGAGAACGCCATGTTGTTATAGAAGAAATCCGAATGAGAAAGGATCAACCTTGGACAAAAGTATATAATGCTACTAATCATGCAATGTATACAAATCATCCATATAAAAGAGATGTAATAGGAACTCCTGAAATAATTTCTCAAGTTTCGCAAGAAGAAATTATGAATTATTATAAAACATTTTATTCACCAGAAAACGTAACAACGATTATTGTTGGTGAATTTGATTTTGAAGAAGTCTTAGTAAAGGTTCAAAAAGAATTTAATTGGGGAGAAAGACCTATTCCTCCTAAGCGTAATCTTTTATTAGATAAACCAACTCAAGAAACAATTTATGTTGAAAATGAAGCAAATATTAATTCTTCGTTTTTGATGTTTGGTTATTTGGGAGCTCCAGCTAGAGATTTAAAAAATATTATTGCACTTGAGATGCTTGCAATAATTTTAGGAGAGGGAACAAGCTCTAGGTTATATACAAACCTTGTTGAAAAAATTGATGAAAATATTTTCAACATGATAGATGCAGAAAATTATTCCTTTAGAGATGGAGCAAATTTCTTTATTCAAGCAAACTTTAATTCTCAATATAAAGAGAAAGCTATTGAACTTATTAAAAATGAAATTGAAATGATAAAAGAAAATATAACAGAACGAGAATTAAATAAAGCTAAAAAGAAATTAAAATCTCGTTTTGCTTGTGAGGTCGAAACAGTTTCAGAAATTGGTGAATCTATAGGTTACTATATGACGGTTTGTGATGATTTAGATTTGGCAGAATTATATATTCCAACTTGTAATGATATAACAGCAGAAGATTTGCAAAATGTAGCAAAAGAATATTTGAATATTAATAATGCAGTTATTTCATTATTAAGACCAAAATCATTATAAAGAGTGATTGAAAAGACTAGAAAGTGAGTTATAATATTCATGCGATCCTAATGAGTAAGGCTTAGATTATGAAAAAATACACTCTTTTAATTGTATGTTTATTGTTATCTAGCTTTTTATTGACAGCTTGTAGTAATTCGTCGACATCAACAATTAAATATGAGCGAAAGCTTGGTAAGTATTTTGAGAAAGATAATAAATCATACGGTGGTAATACTATTGATTTAAGTGAAGGACCAAAGCTAAGGTATGATGCTAGTTTCGGTCCAAGGGATTTGAATTTTGATATTAAGATTATAAACCCTTATTAAAAAATTATGGAAAATAAAGAGAATAGAAAATTTGTTGGCAGATTGATATATGAGGTTTTAACTGAGCGTAGAAATGTGCGTGAGGCGATAAAACTTTTTCCTGAAACAAAAGATGCAAATATTGAATGTGCATATCACGCACTTGTTCATTATGAAGCTGATGAAGAAATGCGTTATCTTGATATAGAATATAGAGAAGCACAAGATGATTATTTAGAGTTTTTAGCGCAAACCTTGAGTGAAGGTAAACATTTACCAAAAAATATTATTGATGAGTATAAGCCTTATTACAAAGGCACTGCAAAACTTTGGCAAAATGGGTTAAAAGGTTTTTGGAGTGAATTTAAACGATTTATTAATATATAATTTTCTTATCAGGAATTAATAACAACAATCGTGAGAAATGTTTTATTTCCCACGATTGTGTAATTATTGTTTTGTGTTTTTAGAAATAACGAGTTACTCCAAGACCAACGGAACCACTGTTATCTTTAAAATTACCACCCAAGTGTGCATTTACTTCAGTAGCACCATATTTATCAGGAAATTTTACTCCTAGATTAAGGGCTCCTCCCCAACTGTCAAAATCAGTGTTTTTCATTGGAGACTCTGTTGGGATTTCTGCTTTTGTATGCATTATAGAAGCACCCATACTAAATTCATTTCCTTTATTATCTTTGTTAGTTAGTCCTCCACCAAATACTAGACGTTTGGTGTTTATTGGATACGAAGCTTTGTAGGTATCAACAAAGTTATCATATATTAGTGTGTTTTCATATATAACTTGGTCTTTTATTCCAAATGTTTTATCGGCTTGTAAATTTACATAGTATCCAGTATTATCAGTAAGTTGTTGAGTATATTTTAATCCTGCACCGACAAAAGCTTCCTTAAGTCCTCTACCGACATTAAGATTTGGTTGCAAATTTCCCTTCCCAGCTGGTGCATCACCAGTGAGTCCAATAGTACCTATTAATACAGGGCAAATTCCTCTACTTTCATACTTTGCTCCAACAGTAGGTACTAATTTAGCTGGGCCATTGTTGTTGATTAAATGTGTCATAAAATTTTCTCCTTATTTCTTAAAATAATCCTGTGCAAATGTATCTTATATAGGTATAAAGAATTTTTAGATAAGAGAATTGCTATGTTATGTTATGTTATGTTATGTTGCGCGCCGTTACTGAATTTGAGGTTGATAAAATTTGTCTTAACAATTTGTTACAATAAGCAAATTTGTGAAGTTTTATTACAAAAATCGTGTTTTTTTTATAAAAATTGGATATAAAGTTTAACTTTTCATTAGGTAAAAAAAACCGCTTCATTGAAGCGGCATGATCACATATGTGTTTTGTTAAATAGAAATTGTTTTATAGAGATAAAGTTTTATACTCTAAATTTTGGTTTATAACATCCGTTGGATTTTCATAATCAAACGGGATATAAATACTACGTTCGCTTAAATTATGTAATTTTTCTAATCCATAAGCATTAATATATCTATCATCTAATTTGAGGGTATATTTACCAGGTGCGAGACCTGAGATATAGAATTCTCCAGTGCTATTTACTGTTGAATAATTAATTTCATTTCCTTCTTCGTCGACAATAATTACAACAAAATCTGTAATTTTTAAATCTCTTTGAAAATCATCAGTAATTTTTAATATTCCTGATACGCTACCAACTGTGCTAATTAGTGGTAGTTCAAGTGTTGTAGTGCCACCATCTTCAATTTTAATTGTTTTTGAAATGTAATCATTTGTAAGAGGAGCAACAGTAATTGGTAATGTGTTCATATCAAGTGAAACTTTATAAACTCCACTAGCTAGTGAGGACGAAGCAATTCTACCTGTTCTATTAGTGTATTCAGGTTTGCTTGACCAGCTTGTAATTATAGGAACATCTTTCATTGGAATATCTATTTTTTTATCGTATTTACCATTTTTATTGGTATCAATGAATACTATTGCTTCAAAAATACCTTTATCATCTATTTCATTACCAATAGACTTAAATCCATGATGGAATAATTGGTATGCGTCATTAAATATAAAGTTTACAGAATGTCTATTTGTTGTTGGCATAAACATATTATCTAAGAAATAACCACCATTTTTAGAATATTGATATCCAATATTCATCATTTGACCAGATTTAGCTTTATAAGACATGTTTACATTAAAATCGTGTCCACCTTGACCACAATATCTAAAACCCCAGCCTAAGCCAAGAGTTATACGTTTCCAGGTTGGGAAAGTATATCCAAATCTAAACATGTTATAATCGTTTTTATAGCTTGAAGTTTTATAGCTAATAAAGTTGTGTCCAATACGAAATCTGCCTAGGTTTTTAGGAAGAGGAGTTGTTACATTGATATAAGTATCATTATATTTTGAATAGTAATCTCTATTTGAGCTTGTTTCTTCTTTATAATCAGTATCATAGACGCTTTCTCTATGACCAGCTTGGAATACTGATCCACGCCATAAAGTTCTTGTTAGACCTGCATCATAATTGTAGTTTCTGTTTCTACCTAATTCGTTAGAACCACGTTTGTGGAATATGTTAAATCTAGCTGTCCCAATATGAGGTATTCTAGAGTTTGCGTTGATATTATATTCATCAAAACCAATTGTACCACCTTCGTAGCGATGGTTTGTGTTTGAATAGTATTTATTATATCCACCACTTACAGAGGTTGAATTAAAGCTTATAGAACCACGAACTCTACCACCACTTCTATCAGCTTTTGATGTAGCATCTGAGCTTGCTATATAAAAATCTGGAGAAGAGTGGTATCCATCAAGTCTTAAAGAAGCATTGTTAGGCTTGAATATTTTATAACCGTATTTATCTAGACTCTTAGAATATTCAGCAGTACCTCTCAAAGTCCAGCCAACTTTGGTAGATTCTTCTCTGATATCTTTTGCAACACTTGTACCACCGATACCTTTTAGTTTAAAGTTTTTATCTTTTTTATGGATATATTCAAGACCACTTAATGCACTTGCGCCTTCTTGATAATTAACATTCTTTTGAGTACCAGTTACTAATAAAACGTCGTTCGTTGGTATGTTGAAATAAACGCTAGATTGGTTTTTTTCATAAATATTATCAGCAGTAACTTTTGTATTAAAAGTTAAATTGTCTTTTATACCGTATTTATATTCAACACCAGCTGTAACTTTTTTATTGTTACCTCTGTAGATATTAGCACCTTCTCGGAATAATCTGTTTTGGTAGCCCCAAACACCAGCGTAAGCAGATGTCTGGCTCTCTAAAGCAAGTGGAGTGTCATTTCCATATATTGAGCGTCTTTCTTCTTTAACAGTTTCAATAGAGCCATCTTCATTAATTTCTTCAATTTTAACATAGCTAATATCTCCTGAAATGTGCATATCTTTTAATGTATAATAACCAGCATAAGTGTTTAATGTTACAGGCTCATTGTCATTAATTGTAACTCTTACTAAACTTGTAGGTTTTACATAACCACTTAAATTTCTAACAGGAGTTTTATCATAATCATAATTCCATATTTGCGCACCAAAAATGTTGTTACCAACTAAAATTTCTCTATCACGGAAGCCTCTTACTTTGCCTAATTCATAATAATATTTATTGCCACTTTTTTTCGTTGTGAAGTTATTCATATATGTAGCAGATAAACCTCCGAACATAAATGAATCTGAGTCATAATGGAAAGCGTTAGCTTCTACACGATACTTACCACTAAATACATCACCAGTAATAGATAGTTTTGTATTCCCAGAGAAATTATCAGAAGCAGTTGTATAATGAGCGTGTCTAGTACTCATATCAGTATTTATCATGTTACTTTGTAAGCCAACTTTTTTAAGACTTATAGCTTTTCCTTTTTTAGGCAAAGCTATATCCTGATATGCGATTGGATTATTTTCATCTACTGAATTTTTTTGATAAGCTTGTAAAATCTGTAGTTTTCTATCAACATTTGCACTAATAGTTAAACTTGAATAGTCAGTTTTGAGTTTTATGCCAAAAATCTGTTCAGCGATTTCAGCTTTAATGTATGCTTCATTAATTATGTTATCCATAATACCTTGTTGTATATATATTGGTGTGCTAGAAGGTATTTTTTGCTCGTTAATAAATATGCCGTTAGTGTTTATCTCACCTTTTAGACCATCAAAAGTAGTGAAAGTGATTAGCTTGTCAACACGGTTGGCAGTATATTTGATTTCAAAAATATTAGCTAATTGCTTGAATGGAACTAAAATTTCTGCAGAATCGGAAACAAGCAACTCGACATCTTCATACACTTTGTCGTTAATTGCGATGTATGAAATTGTTGAATCATGAGCAGCTAACGCAGGTTTAACCAAACTTGCGCTTATTATAGCTGCTATTAATATGTATTTGATTCTATTTAACATTTAACTCTCTGATTGAAAAATTGAAAAGTTAAGGTGTTGAATAGTTCATATCATTTATTTTTTTAATAAACGGTGTTTGTTTTTACTCTTTTGTAAAGAACTTTTCAACTATTCATCTTTTCAACTATTCAACTTTTAATGTTCCACTTCAAGCCATCCGTCGCTTGGAATTTTTTTGTAGCAATTTTGCTTTCTCTATTTAACTCTCATGTATTTGTTTTTCGTACAACCTTGTACTTTAGAATTATATTAAATTACGCTACCTTGCGTATTATTTTAAAGTTCTGTTATAGCAGTTACATAAACTGTTGCTGAATAGTTACCAGCTACATCTTCTCCTGCTTGATATGTGTTAGTAGCAGGTTTTCCACCTATAGATTGTTCTAATTTACCACTAGTTTCGGAATTTGCTAATGTTATTTTGTAGCATTCATTATAATTTGCTGATGTAGTGTTTGTGATTGTAATACCTTCACCTGAAAGATTTATTTTATAGCCAATAACATTTGCATTACCAATAAGACCTTGTTTTGCATTATTTACAGCTGTTTCTGTTGGAGGAATTTGAGTGTTAGCAAATAACAAATTCCCGTTTAAATCAAATGCCGAAACCTGAGTCCCACCTAAAATTGTTATTTTTGAATAAACAACAAAGAATGTTTGCTCATCATTTGATTGAAGATTGAAAGACGATTTTAATTCACTGGCATTTCCGTTTGAGGGGTTAATATTTCCTACTTCAACTGAAGTCATTTTTTCAACAGCTACTGTAGGCTGTACAAGCGTATATAACGCTTGTACAGCTGTAGCTTCACAAAAAGCTTTCTCTGTACTTAGAAGTACAGCCATTACCATTATTAAACTTTTTAGTAAATTAAGCTTTTTCAATTCTTTACCTCAAATTATGTGTGAGATTCATCTGTTAATGTTAATGTTGCTTGGTAGTTACCTAGCGTATCATGAGTACTGAATGTTGTTTGTTCAGCTTTGCTGTTAATAGTAAACTCAACTACTGCAGTACCATTTTTCATATCATATTCAATATGATCGCTTACCCATTTAGAAACAAAAGGTGTTTCTGTTGGTCCACCACTATGACTTTCATCTGCTGTAACTTTGAAAGCAATTGCATTAGGGTTTAGAGATGGCTCAGTTGTTTTGCCTTCTCCTGGTGCTGTAATATTTGTTACAGAAGATGCTGCAACACCGCCTGTTGCGCTTGCGTTAGTGAATACTAAATAGAAGCTACCGTTATTAAATCCATACATAGCTGATGGAGAACTTGCTGCTGTGTTAGTAGCTGTTAATTTTAAAGTTCTTTTTTCTGCGTTAGAAATAATTGTAAAACCAGAAGTCATCGAATCTGTCAATGTTAGGTTTGCATAGTTCTCATCAAATGTACCTGCTGAAGTTAATGTTGTAGCAGGGTGTGTTGAAGTAATCTTAATGTAGTCATTAAGTGTTAGCTGATAATTTAGAGTAGCTTGTGTTGACTCATCATCACCTTCAACTACAGCTGCTTGGACGCTTGTAAATGATAATGCTAGCGCCAATGCAATCGGTAAAAGTTTTGTGATTTTTGCGATTTTCATCTGGGGTACCTTCCTTTCTTAATTAAATTTCACCAGTGATTTTTAATATCGTTTCTTTCTTTATTATTTTTTTATTATCGTTCTCGTCGTTATAAGATAGTAGCAATCTTAGAGTATAATCTCCTGCTTTGGTTATCTTTTTTGTATCAATTTTTTGTAATGAAGAAAAAGAATTATTATCGCCAACTGCTGAACTAGCAATTGCATACTCATCAATTAGTTTTTTACCCTCTATTACTTGGATTGTGCCAGTATAACGTATTCTGCTATTTCCAGTTGATACAACTTTCATTTTTGTGTATAGACCATCTTTTAATCTTGCAATTTCAAATATTTCAACATCAGCTTTTTTAGTGAATTTACCTTTGTCAACGTATACAGGAACTGCAACTCTTGTTTTTAAAATTAATTGTGCGCCAATACCATTTTGATTAGGTAGATTATATTCTTTTGGTTGAACATCTTCTAAATATATAACTGCTCTTGATTCACCATCAGGAAGAGATTTGATATTAGCGATATTCACACGGACTTTTTGTGATTTGCCTGCAGGAATAGTAAATTCTGAAGGTACAAATCTTACTTTTGAAGCTATGTTATGAGGGGTGTTTAAACCTTCAGAAACACTCATCTCTGCTTTGTCATTGATTTCAAAGTAGCCAGTATATGCTTTATAACGCATTGGCTTATTTTTTGAACCTCTTATTTCAATCGCTGTTGTTGCGTAATTATTCTTTATTTTATTAGCATTAAGTTCTATTCTAGTAGGAGAAACTGTTATAGTGGCATACGCAGGTATCGCCATTATAATTGCTATTAATAATCCTAAAATCTTCTTTTTCATTATTTTTGTCCTTCTCTTAATATGTATTTAATTCTATTAATATATTCTCCTGTTTTGTATGCGCCTTTCGCAGGGTTTTCAACAGAAAACTCTACTGCAACAAATTCATTATCAGCAGGAGCTTTGCCACGAGCTAATATAATTTCTCTATTTGGAATTATTAGAGCAGGCTCTTGCAGTCTTGATGTAACATTTGGTGAAGCAGATGTTGTTTTTACATAATAATTACCAATAGTTTCACCAAAATCGGTAGCGTCTATTGATAAAACCCAATCAGTGTTGGAGCGTATGTAAACCATTGGTGCAACTTCACTTGCATTTTTGTGTAATGGTTTAAATGCGTTTGTAGAAGAAACTTTTATTTTTGTATCTTCTGAGTAATTGTTCAATTCGTGAACTATTGGTACAATGAATTGTAGATTAAAGCTTGACATAGAAGCTACTTCGTTTGTTTGGATATCTATAGCTTGAACTTCAAGTAATATGCTATATGTTCCAGCAGGAACAATGCCATAATTTTTAATCTTTGCTGTCATATTTCTAGGGACACCGTCCATTACAGTGTCATAGAAGATATTAGAATACTCGTTGTACTTTAAATACACATCTTCCTTAGTGTTGTTGATATATAAGTTTTCAAGTGGGATTGTATAACTGCCATCGACATTTTTGATACTTTCTTCTAATGGTCTAATTGCTATGTTATACTGTTTCCCATCATCGCTATTAACGATTAAAGTACGCTCAATATTATTAGTCGTAACAAGAGTTTCTCCAAAATAGTCAAGAAGAACCATAGAGGAGTCTGCTGGTACGCACGCAAGCGTAATCGCTATTAATGATGTGAACAACATTTTTTTCATGAAAAAATTCCTAGGGATATCTACTCGTATTTTAACAATTTGTAGTAAAACCTCAATATAAAATTGAATAAAATCATCTATATTTTGTAGTTTTTTTCTAAAAATCATACAAATAAAGTAGCTATACTCTTATTGTAACCTTTCGTGTTTAATACATGTCTATTAACGGCATAATCTATAATAAACTTTAGTAATTTGAGAAAAAATGTTACAAAAATTAATAAAATGGCAATTAATCCTTTAACTTAAATAAATCCACCGATTAACGGATTACTTTTTAGTAAGATACGATAGTATTAGAAATATGAATATAGATTATAAAAATTTAATGGATAATGCTAAGGAAGCATCAAGAAATTCTTATTCACCTTTTTCAAGGTTTGCAGTAGGAGCAGCAGTTTTAACATCAACTGGCAAAATTTATAGAGGGTGTAATGTTGAAAATTCTTCTTTTGGGCTTACAAATTGTGCAGAGAGAACTGCTATTTTTAAAGCTGTTTCAGAAGGAGAACGAGAAATTTTAGCAGTTGCTATTTATTCACCAAATTCGGATTCTTGTTATCCTTGTGGTGCGTGTCGTCAAGTTTTATTTGAATTTCAACCAGATGAATATGAAATAGATGTGATAACAGAGAATTTAGGTTCTCTTGAAATTCAAAAATTAAGCTATTTCTTACCTTGTGGCTTTAGAATTTAGGGTATTTTATGTACATTTTAGAAATTTTTGTAAAGTGGCTTAACAAACGCCAATCTAAAGAAGTTATACCACAGAAACCTAATTTTGATGAGGTTGATGAGGCATTATCTTGTGAACACAATTTCATGCCTATAGACAGTACTGGCTTAACATTAGCTTGTACAAAGTGTGGGTTTGTTGTAAAAAAGAATAATAACAATTAAGGATTATTATATGTTTAAAATATTAGATTTTATTACTTCGAAAACATTTAGAAACGTATTTTGTTTTGTATTGTTTACATCATTAATGACGGCTGCAATATCATCTCAAAATTTCTTTTTTCAAAAGATAATAGATAATAATATGGCTCTTAGGGAGGTTATTGCAGAAAAAGATATTAAGGTTATAGATACGGTTAAGACGGAGCAACATAGAAAAGAGGTTGCTCAGAATGTAGAGCCAATATTAACTCAAGCTGAGGATGAGTTTATAACAACAAGCTTGACAGCTTTACAAAATTCGATTATAAAAATTCGTAAAAAAAATATTTCTGATTCAATCAAGTTTGAGGAATTGAAAATACTTTTTGATTCCCAGAATAGAACAAGTATTGTTGAGTTTTTATTACGCTCTAGCGATAATGATTTGCAATATATCTTTGACAAGTCAATGGTAACACTAACTTCAGTTTTGAATAAGGGTGTATCTTATAAAGACTTTGAAAATAATAATGTATCAGAGATTATAAAAAATAGTTTGCCAAATAATATTACTAGACATAAGAGTAATATTATTATTGAATTACTTAATCAAGTAATTGTCCCAAACTTAGTAATAGACGAGTATGCAACAGAAATTGCGAAGAAAAATATACAAGACGCAGTAAAGCCTTATGAAGTTATTTTCAAGAAGGGACAAGTTATAGTATCACAGGATGAGCCTGTAAGCAAGCTTAAAAGGGATGCTTTAAGAGCTGCAGGATACAATGTATTACAGGTAAATTTTGTTGGTATTTTAGGGATATTTTCTTTAATAGCTTTCTTTACTTTTGTATTTTTACAATATGAAAAGAATTTTGAAAAGAAGTATTATAATTCAAAGTATTTAACGATGATGGCTTCTTTTACATTGATTTTAACACTTATTGCAGCTGTATTACCAACTGGATTTTCTCCATATATATTGCCAATTCCTACTTATACAATATTATTATCAATATTTACAACTCCAAGAAATGCGTTTTTTGCATCAACCATTGTTCTTGCTTTGTTATCAGTAGGAATGCACTATCCAACAGAAGTTATTGTTTCGTTTATGTTTTTAAACACAGTTGTAATGACAGCGATGTCTAATCTTAAATTTTCTAGACGCTCAGATCTGTTGATTATAGCTTTAAAAATTACACTTACTAGCATTCTTTTAGTTGGTGGTATATTCTTACTAGAGCGTTATATGATGGATATTGATAATTCTAAAATCTTATGGGATTTAGCGTTGTTGATACTTAATTGTTTTATTATAAGTGGAGTTTTATTGTTAGGTCTATTACCTATTATTGAAAATATTTTTAAAGTAATGACACCTTATGGCTTAGCAGAACTTGCTGATAGTAAATTGTTAAGACGTTTATTGTCAGATGCTCCAGGAACATATAATCATAGTTTGATAGTTTCTCAACTTGTAGAGGCTGCAGCAGAGGCAGTTGGAGCAAATCCAATATTAGCAAGAGTTGGAACAATGTACCACGATATAGGAAAATTACTTCGTCCTATGTTTTTTGTTGAAAATCAGTCTTTCTATGGAATAGAAAATCCTCATAAAACTTGTACTCCAAGGTTCAGTAAAATGCTTATTACAGCTCACCCTAAAGACGGTATTGAGCTTGCAAAAGAATATGGCTTACCTCAAGTAATTCACAATTTTATTAATCAACACCATGGTACGAGCCTAGTAAGTTATTTTTATAATGAAGCTTTAAAGGAAGAGGGTGAAGAAAATGTACAAGAAGATCAATTCAGATATCCTGGGCCTAAACCAAATACTAAAGAAACAGCGATATTAATGATAGCGGATGCTGTCGAGTCAGCTGTTAGAGCTGCAAAAAATCCTTCTAATGAGGAAATCGATGCTATTATCGCTAAAATTATTAAAGAAAGATTAAATGATGGACAGTTAGAAGAATCTCCTTTGACATTAAAAGATTTAAAAATTATTGCTGAGACATTATCAAGAATGTTACGAGGAATGCATCATAAAAGGATTAAATACCATAATGAGCTTGTACAAGAATTAGATAAGAGTAAACAGTTAATAATACCGACTGTTGAGGAAGTTTTGCCACAAACTTTAGATGCAGATTTAGATTCTAAAATTAAGGAACTAGAAAGCAAGAAAAATGAAAACAATTAATGTTTTTACTGAAAATATTTTTCAGGGCTGGGAATTAGATGAAAAAGATATTATAGATAAAACAAAAAAAATGATAGAAATTTTTATTTCTACATTATTTGAGAATACTTGTTTAAATGGTTATGAATATAATTCTCTAACATTAGATATTTTGTTTTGTAATTCAGAAAAGACTCATGAGTTAAACAGGGATTATCGAGGTAAAGATAAGCCAGCAGATATTATAACTTTTGCGATATTTGCAGATGACGAAAATCGCTTTGTCTTTGATGGTGATATTTATTTAGGAGAAATTATAATTGCGCTAGATAAAGTTATTGAGATGGTAAATAAGGATATTAGTAATGCACAAAATCGTGAGCAAGAGTTGTTCTTTCTGATAAGCCACGGATTAATGCACTTACTTGGATTTGACCATCAAACAGAAGAAGAATATAATTTTACTATAGGGGAACAAAGAAAAGCTTTAAGGGGTATTGAATATGACAAGATTTAAGTCTCAGGGATTTAATAATACGTTCAAGAATGCTCGTAAAGGTTTTAGAATTGTTTTAAAAAGTGAAATAAATTTAAGGATACATATAATAATAGCATTTTTGGTTATGTTGTTTGCGTATTTGTTGGATTTTTCTGCTTTAGAATTTTGTATGGCATTTTTTGCAATATCTTTAGTTATTGTATCTGAGATGTTGAATACAGCAATAGAATTTACTCTTGATTCGATTTATCATAATCGTTATTCAAAAATGGTTGGTATGGCGAAAGATATTTCTGCAGGTGCAGTTATGTTTGCGTCTGTAGTATCTGTTATTATTGGAGTTGTTTTGTTTGGCAAACATTTGTTAAATTAGCTTAAATAATACTTACTTTAAACTTTTGATACTTCGTTGTAAAATAGTCTTATGAAAATAAGCGAATTAATTGAAGCTACTGGAGCTAAAGTTTTTGGAAATTATGATAAAGATTTAGATGTTCGAATTTCTACGGATACTCGAACAATAAAGAGTGGAGATTTATATTTACCACTTAAAGGTGTATCTTTTGATGGTGAAAAATTTATTGAACAAGCAATAAATAAAGGTGCAATTGGTGCATTTTATACGTCTATTGATAGTATTTCAAAACGACAAGAATGGGAAAATACCTTTTCTTTGTTTCTTCAAGTTCCTGATACGTTGACAGCTTATTTACAACTTGCTAATTATCGTAGGAAGAAATTAAACCCAACTGTGGTTGCAATTACTGGTAGTTCTGGAAAGACTACAACTAAGGAAATAGTTGCTTCTACACTTGAGAGTAAGTATAGGGTATTTAAGACGCCACTTAATCATAATAATGAAGTAGGGCTTTGCCAGACAATTTTTGAGATGCCAAACGATACAGAAGTTTTGGTATTAGAAATGGGTATGCGTGGTCTTGGTGAAATTGAGTTACTTTCAAAGTACGCTGAGCCAGATATAACTATAATTTCTAATGTTGGGACTGCACATATCGGACGCTTAGGTTCTCGTGAGAACATAGCAAAGGCTAAATGTGAAATTGTTAAATACCAACGTGGAGATGTTTTTATTGCACATGATGATGAGTTAATCAAAAAAACTGTAGAGTTTGATAAGGATAAGCTTTTTTATTCAATAAGAGATGTAAATATTATTGAAAAAGATGTAAATTATTCTAAGTTTGAGTATAAAAATAATATTTATGAGTTGAATGTTGGTGGAGATTTTAATATCGAAAATGCCATTTCTGCAATTAATACAGGCATGAAATTAGGGTTAAATATTAAAGAAATTCAGTTAGGTTTAAAGAATTATAAGCCTATTGAGAAACGGTGGGAAGCAGTAAATGTTAATGGGTTTGAAATTATTAATGATAGCTATAATGCAAATCCTGAGTCAATGCGAGCTTTTGTAGATACCATTTTTGAGTTATATAATGATTACCTTTTAATTCTTGGAGATATGGGAGAACTTGGAGATAAAGAGGTACAGTATCACAAGGAACTTGGAGAATATATTTTGGCAAAGAATGCCAAGGTAAATATAATCACTGTAGGAAAGTTATCTAAGAATATTGCAGAACCGAATTTCGAAACTATAGAAGATGCTGTTGAATATATTAAAAATAATGTTTCCAAAAAAATAAAGCTTTTTTTGAAAGCATCTAGAAGTATGAAGTTTGAAAGAATTATTGAGTTATTGAAATAGCAATATATACTTATATGTTTAATTATATTGCGCGCAGCTACTGAGATTGCGATTTATAAAATCTGTCTTTACAAATCTTTGCATTCACGTTTTGAGTGAGTTCAAGAAGCAAGCACAACATATTGAAATGTGATTTTTTTAATTAAGCGAGTAAGTGTTAAGAATTTAAAAGTTTTAGTGCTTAATACCATTAGCCCAATCAGAGGCGAGCATTTCTCCTTTGCCTTCTGGTTTGATTTTAATGAGACGTAGAATACCTTTTCCTGTTTTTACATCAATCCCTTTTTTAGAGAAATTTACAAAACTGCCGATTTCTCCTTCAATTTCGTGTTCGACTGGTTCTGTTTCTAAAACTTTAATTATTTTATTTTGGTATTCAAAGTGTGCGCTAGGGCATTTGTAAATTCCACGAACAAGATTGTGAATTTCAATAGCTGATTTGTTCCAATCAATTTTACATTCTTCTTTTTGAAGTTTATCAGCAAAGCATATCCCTTCTTCACATTGTTTTTGAGGTGTAATTGTTCCATTTGCGATACCAAGAAGAGTTGTTTCAAGTAGCATAGGTGAATTTGAAGCGCATATTTCAAAAAGCTCAACGCAATTCATGTTTGGCGTGATTTTGATAGGATATGTTTGGCAAATATCGCCACAGTCAAGTCCCAATTCTGTAATCATTGTGCAAATTCCTGTTTCTGTTTCACCATTGATAATTGCACGTTGGATAGGATTTGCGCCTCTATATTTTGGTAGTAATGAAACATGAAGATTTATTGTTTCATATTTTGGTATATCTAAAACTTCTTGAGATAGAATTTGACCGAATGCAAAAGTTACAAAAAAATCAGGTTGTAGTTTTTTTAAAGCTTCGATAATTTCGGGCTCTTTTCTAATAGATTTTGGCTGATACACAGGAATATTATTTTCCAATGCAAAAACTTTAATCGGACTTGGTGTAAGTTTTTGTCCACGTCCTGAAGGCCTATCTGGTTGAGTTACAATAGCAAGTACATTAAAATTTGGCGATTTATGTAGATATTCCAACGACTTTAGACCAATATCTGGTGTGCCGAAAAAAATTATATTAAGCATTCTCTAATTCCTTCTCAAATCCTCTTCTAGAGAGAGGTAAATACTATTTATTTTCTTTTTTTAAATTTTCTTCAATTAATTTATCTACAGCTTCAGCTAGCTCTGGCTCATCTAGTAGTTTTTCAACTTGAATTGGTGGTAAGTTATGTTTTTTCAATGCTTCTTCTGCTTCAAATCTATTTATTGAATGGTCAATAAACAGTATTCCATCTAGATGGTCAAATTCGTGTTGAATAGCACGAGCAAGTAATGTTCCATCTGTAGCTTCCATTACAAAAGAGCGTCCGTTAATATCAAGAGCTTTGATTGTAACATTACTGTAACGTCTTACGTTAGTATATGCTTCTGGGAAACTTAAACAGCCTTCTGCGCTAATACAAGCTCCTGTTTTTTTGATTATTTTAGGATTAATAAATACTTTTGGATTAAGAGGCTCATCTCCTGTTGATACATCGATTACAAAAACCCTTACATTTTCTCCTATTTGAGGAGCAGCAAGCCCAACTCCATTTTGGGCATACATTGTATCCATTAAATCTTGTACTAGGTTTTTTATTTTTTGTGAAACTTTATGAACTTCTTTTGAAGGTTGTCTTAGACTCGCTTCTCCATATTTTACAATTTTTCTTATAGCCATTATAATCTCCTCTTTTGACTATATTGTAGCATAAGTTTGTTATTTATGTAATATCCAAAGCTCTTTTTGGAAAAGAATGAGAAAAGGTATTAGCTCTAGACGACCAATATACATGTCGATTGTAAAGATGAATTTTGAGACTTCGTGTAGGTTGTTATAGTGTCCTAAAGGTCCAATAATTTTACTTAATCCTGGACCAATGTTTCCAAGTGCGCTTACTGCACTTGAAATCCCAACTGTTGTATTTTGTTCTAAAATTGCGATTACAAATCCTGAAATCACAAGTATTGCAAGATAGAAAGATACAAACATTAAAGTTTGATATAGAATATCTTTTGAAACTGAATATTTTCCGATTTTTATATTATAGATAGCTTTAGGATGTAGAACTTTAGCAAGCTCAGCTTTCATTATTTTAAGTATGAGTAACCATCTTACAATTTTTATACCACCACCAGCTGAACTCGCACAGCTACCAGCAAGCATTGCAAGTAGTAATATGGCTTTAGAGGAATAATCCCAATTTGTAAAGTCAACACTGCAAAATCCTGAAGAAGAAATCAAGGATGATATTTGGAAAAAAGCGTGAGTAATACTTTCTTGTATATTGTAATTTGAGTGGGTTAGTAATGACAGTGTTAATAATGAGCTTAGACCTATTATTATGATGAAATATGTTTTAAACTCTTCATTTTTGAATAATACAAGAGGGTTAAATTTTGTCCAAGCTCTATATTGTAGATTATAACTAGCTCCAGCACAGAACATGAAAAAGCAAACTATCCATAAAACAGGATAAGAATTACCTATTAATGATTCGGGATTAGGTGAAAATCCTCCACCAGAAACTGATGAAAAAGAATGACATATTGAATCAAATAATGTAACACCGTTAAATTTGAGCAATATTATTTCTAGTAATGTCATTCCAAAATATATTTTCCAAAGAGATGATGCTGTATTTTTTATTCGAGGTGTAAATTTTTCTTCAGTTGGTCCTGGTGTTTCTGCAAAAAATAATTGTCTACCTGCAATAGCAAATTGTGGAAGTATGGCGATGAATAATACGATAATTCCCATACCTCCTAACCATTGAGTAAATGATCTCCAAAAAAATAGCGCTTTTGGATAATCAAAGTTGGTAAGTATTGTAGCTCCAGTTGCTGTAATGCCTGAAGTTCCTTCAAAAAAAGCGTTTATAGGACTTAGATTGAAGAATAAATATGGAATTGATGCGAATATACCTGCGAAAATCCAACAAAGTGTTACTGCGCACAGACCTTCTGATTTTTTTATATCGTTTATAGTCTTTATTTGGGAGATGCTAGGAAATAATTTACGCATTGTAATTCCAATTAGAAGAGCACTTGCTCCAGATATTATGAATGGTAGAATAGCTTGAGACTCATTATAAATTAATGCAACAATGATTGGTATTAATAATACAATACTAAAATACATCATCGCAAGTGAAAGTGTATAAATTAAATATGTAAGTCTCATTAATCCACCTTAAAGTATTCTCTTATGATAGGAGCATTTTCACTTGTAGTAAATATTATTAGATTATCTCCGTTCATGATTTGTGTAGCTCCGTTTGGAATTATAATTCTGTTTCTTCTTTGGATTACACCAACAATTGCTTTGGCAGGAAGTTTCATATCCATGATTTTTGTTGTTTTGAAGTCTTCTGCAAGAAGAATTTTTAAAACCTCTCCTTTACCTTGTTCTACAGTTGCTAGTATGCCGATATTAGTACCACAAAGACTACTTTTTATTTCATTTAACGAAGCATTTTTAGATGAAATTGTTATATCAACTCCAACTTTTTCAAACAAGGTTGCATTAGCAATTTTTGATACACGTGAAATAACTCGATTAACTCCCATTTGCTTAACTAATAGCGAGCAAAGAAGATTTTTTTCATCGTTATTTGTTACGCTAACTACTACATCGCTTGTGCCTATATCTTCTTCGCTAAGCAGTTCTAAATCAGTGCCGTCTCCGTGAATTACCAATGAATTATCTAATTCTTCTGCTAATATTTCGCAACGATTTTCATCTCGTTCAATTATTTTTATATTGAGTTTTAAATCTTCAAGGCTTTTTGCAAGTTTTAGCCCAACATTACCACCGCCAATAATTGCAATATTTTTTACAAATTCTTTTTCGTGGAAGAAAGTACCAGCAAGTATGTCTAATGAGTGAGAAAGTCCCATAAATATAACTTTGTCATCTTCGTGTAAAACAGTTTCTCCACTAGGTATAAATAATTCATCATCTCTAGTTATTCCTACGATTAATGTGTCTTTTGGAAATTCACAATGTTTGATCATTTTATTAACAAGAGGGGAATTTTCAATTATTTTATATTCTAGAAGTCTAGCTTTGCCATTAGCAAAATTCTCAACATCAAGAGCTTTTGCTACTGTAATAATACGGAAAATTTCTTGCGTAAGTAGTTCTTCTGGCCATATAATATTGTCAACATAAAAATCGCAATTGTATTCTGCATCTTTGGTAATGCCTAATGATGATTTATAGCTTTCTTTTCTTACAAAACAATGAGTTGTAGCGTTGCTTATGCGCTTAGCTGTAAGGCAAGCTACAATATTTAATTCATCAGAATCAGTGCAAGCTATAAAAACATCAGCATCTTTTGTGTTTGCTTGTTTTAGTGTATCGATATCTGTTGCATTTCCATCAATAAAACTAATATCAAGTTTATTAATGGTATCGCATTTGTTTTTTTCTTTATCGATTATAGTAATATCATTGGCTGTATAGAATTGTGAAGCTATCATAGCTCCAATATCATTAGCACCGAAAATAATTATCTTCATGCCTATATTTAACTTCAAATGATAGTATAAGTCAATCCAAAAACGGTTAACTTAAGCTTTTAAAAATGCCAATGATTTTTCCAATTAATGTCAATTCTCGTATTGTGCTTCCATTTATTGTGCGAATTCTATAATCAGGATTGTCTGATTTTATAATAATTTCATCAAGGTTTTTTGATAAGCGTTTTACGAAAAATTCATTGTTGAAACAAAAGACATAAATTTTATTATCTTGTATCTGTCCATCTGTCCAATGTTCAACAATAAGCTTATCACCGTTATCTATTGTTGGATACATACTATTGCCAGATGCGTTAATTATAGAATATTTTTTCTGTTTTGAATATTCATCTATCAAGGTTGTTGATAAATGTAGCTGTTTTTTTTCTTTTGAAAAAAGAATATTTCCATCTCCGCAGCTTGCAAATATGTCAGTATAATAGTCAATGGATATTATATCTGCATTTGTGTTAATGTTTTCTTCAAAAAGTTTAACATTAAAAAAATCTTCTATTTTTTTTAACTCACTTACAGTTACCTGACTTTCGTTTTTAATTCTGTTACTTATAGTCTGTCTTGTAACTCCTAGGCTTTCTGCTAATAATGATTGATTAACATAGCTTTCGGTTTTTTTTGACAATATGGTTAATAATTCTTCTAATCTCATGTTTCACCAATTATAAAATAATACTTGACAAATGTAATATAACATCTTACAATATATTACAAGATGTAAGTCTTTATATGATATTTAAGCATATAATTTTACATCTGTCAATTAGGAATTATCACAAAGCTTGATTATATATGAAGGAAGAGGTTAAAAATGGGCTATAAATATAATATTTCCTGTTGTGAGACTGTTTCAAAGAAATGGACTCCAACTGCAATTGATTGTTATTTGCTGGGATGTTCTTGTTCAAAGTGTAATATTTATAAAATATATTTTTATAATACTGAAATGAGATGTCGAATGAAGGATACGGTTATTGAATTAGTAAGGCGTATAGGTGTACCAAATAGGGAGTTGTATGAAAATGACGGATAGAAAATTTGTTAGTAGCATTAATGGTAAAAAAGGTGGGAGACCACGACAAGACTCAAAAATACGCATTGAATTACCGAATGTTGAATTGGTAATTCTTACCCCAGAGCAATATGGTTTATTGTTATCTAAATATGGAGAAGAACTTTTAACAAAAGCAATATTTATTCTTGATAGTTGGTTTAAAGGTGGAGGTAAGTATTCAAAGAAATACGTGGGAAGGAATAATTATGCTCATTTTCGTTCGGATGGATGGGTTATAAATGAAGCTAGATTAACTAAAACGGGCTAGGTATTAACCTTGCCCGTTTATTTTGTGATTATTGATTAAATCATTTAATGAATTTTCGAAAGCTATCCAAACATCATTTTCGTTTATTGTTTCTTCGGGATTTATTTTGATTGTTTCTTGTGTTTGTAGGTTTTTCTTTTCTAATACACTTTTAATATTATCTTCTTTTGTTTTAATCTTTTTTGCAAGGATGTCTTTAGGTTCTTTTATATTTTCAATGAGTCTTTCGGTGCATTCTTTTATGCAGTCGTTTGTGTAAAATTTAATACTATAACCAGTTGCCGTAATTTGATCTTTTTGATTACCAAATATGCCTAAGAATTTACTTTTGGCAGGATTTATGAATGAAATTTCAATCATATTTTCAATGAAGCTTTTCCCTTTTTTTACAGCATTAAAAACAATGTCAACGTCGTATTTTTTGCAAAATTCTAGTGCTACAGTATTTTCTTTAAAAGAAGTTGCTAGTTCCTTCCCATAATGAGGAAATTCTTTGTATAGACCTTGTAGTTTGACGCTTTTGATGTTTCTAAAATTTATACTGGGTTTAATATCTCTATGAGATCTGTCTTGTACGTGCATTGACTATCCTTTTTTATTTGCGATTAATGATGTCATTTACGGCATTTTTAAATTCGATATTTTCTTTCTGTTCTTTTTGCTTAATAATTTCTTTTCTATGTTTTTCTTGAGATTTTTTTATTTTTTTTGCGTTTTTATTTTCTATATATTTTTGAATACTATTATCTTTCTCTTTAACGAAATAGCTAAGAGTTCCTTCTTCTTCGCTTATTCTATGAATAAGCTCACTAGTGCTCTCTTTTAGTGCTGTTTCTTGTTCAAATGCGTTTGAAATTCCAAGTGTTGTAATTCTGTCTTTTTGTCCATTGAATAAGCTGAAAAGCCCCTTTTTAGTTGGGTTTTTGAATAAGATGCTGATTTGACTACAAATTATATTTGAGGCTTCTTTGTATGCGTCGAAAATTATATTTACATCATATTTATTGCAAAAATCCATTACAGTTTTGTTTTTGTGCAGAGATTTTATTAAATTCATTCTGTGTGAGTGGTTTGTTTTGTATAAACCATAGCATTTAATTCCTTTAATAGCTTTGAAATTTGTACTGTTAGCTACCGGATTGACGGTATTGTTTCTAATTTGCATATAAATCTCCTTTTTTTATACAATAAAACCTCGCAAAAAAAATGTTGCTATTTTGTAGTTAAATTTTACAAAACTTAATTTTGTAAATTTTTGTAAAATTTGAATTAAACTTAAAATCCCTTGTTGACTCTTATTTATGTTTGTTTTACTATTTATCTTGTTGTAGTGTATTACTACAACTAGCCGGAATTTAAAAGAGGTATTAACTCTTTTTAAAACTAGCAATATAGGTAGATACAAAAAATAAAGGAAGCAAAAATGACAACAGCTAAAAGACAAAGAATTAGAGTTTGTTTAAGATCTTACGAACACAAATTAGTTGACGTATCAGCTGAAAAAATCGTAGAAACTGCAAAAAGAACAGACGCTAAAGTTGCTGGTCCTATTCCTTTACCAACAAAAAGACGTATTTATTGTGTATTACGTTCACCTCACGTTGATAAAAAATCTCGTGAACACTTTGAGATCAGAACTCATAAACGTATTATCGATATTTACGAACCTACTCAACAAACAACTGAAGAATTGAGTAGATTAGACTTACCTGCTGGTGTTGATATTGAAGTTAAGTTATAATTTTTAGTTTAGCCGAAATTTAACATCACATTTTTGAAAACTTAATAAGCATTATGCATATAATGTGAACTACGACGTCAGGTAAGACGGGGGTAGGGGTAAGTTATAAAAGTTTACCACCTGCTCAAAAGGTAAAGTATTTAGGTAGCGCTCGCAAGACGTAAGGCATAATTTTATAGAGATTACTATATTTGTGTCTCTGTGAAATTAATGTCGGAAAGGAAAAATTATGACACTAGGTGTAATAGGAAAGAAACTTGGAATGACTCAAATTTTCGATTCAGAAGGTTTGGCAGTTCCTGTAACCGTTATTCAAGTTGGAAAAACAGTTGTTACTCAAGTTAAAACTGTTGAAACTGACGGTTATAATGCTATACAAGTTGGTACAATTGCAGCTAAAGAAAAACATTTAACTAAAGCTGAAATTGGACATTTTAAGAAAAATGGTTTAGACAACTACAGACATTTACAAGAATTCAGAGTTGACAATGCTGCTGATTATAAAGTTGGTCAAGAGATCGACTTATCAGTTCTTGCTGATGTACAAAAAGTAGATGTTACTGGTACTTCAATTGGTAAAGGTTTCCAAGGTACAGTTAAGAGATGGAATTTTGGACGTGGACCTATGGCACATGGTTCTAAGAATCACAGAGAACCTGGTTCAATTGGTGCAGGTACAACTCCAAGCCGTGTTATCAAAGGTAAAAGAATGGCTGGTAACATGGGTAACGAAAGAGTTACAATTACTAAACTTAAACTTGTTAAGGTTGATGCTGAAAACGGTTTAGTATTAGTAAAAGGTTCAGTTCCTGGTTGTGAAGGTAGATTAGTAACTATCGTTCCTTCAAGAACAAAATGGAACTAATAAATTAAATAGTAGAAGGACTTGCCATATAAAACTTATTTCTAAATAGAAATTTGAAAGAGGTAAGGGAAAGTAAGGAAAAAAATGACAAAACAATTATTAAATACAAATGGCGAAAAGTTAGGCGAAATTTCTTTAGCTAAAGAAGTATTCGGTGTAGAACCTAACTTACACGTAATGCACTTAGCATTAAGAAGACAATTAAACAACGCAAGACAAGGTTCAGCTTGTGCAAAAACTAGAGCAGAAGTTTCTGGTGGTGGTAAAAAACCTTGGAAACAAAAAGGTACTGGTAGAGCAAGAGCTGGTTCTTTAAGATCACCTTTATTCGTAGGTGGTGGTGTTGTATTTGGACCAAAACCAAGAAGCTTTGAAATCAATATGCCACAAAAAGCTAGAAAGTTAGCTCTTAAATCAGCTCTTTCTGCTAGAGAAGAACAAATTGTAGTTGTAAAAGATTTCTCAGCAATTACTGAACCAAAAACAAAATTAATGGCTGGTATCATTAAATCATTAGAATTATCAGGTAAAATTCTAGTTATTGCTGATACAATGGCTGAAGAAAATAAAAATTTAAGTTTAGCAGCTGGTAACATTCCTTCAGTAAAATTGTTATTACCTTCTAACTTAAACGTAAAAGACTTACTAGAAGCAGATTTCGTTGTTATGACAGAAAACGCTGTTAATGTGATTACAGAAAGGTTGCAATAATGAGTAAAGATAGAACAAATGTTGAAAAATTATATGACGTAATTAAACGTCCAATTATTACAGAAAAATCAATGATGGCAACCACTTTGGGTCAATATACTTTTGAAGTTAACATGAAGGCTACAAAGGTTGAAATTGCTCAAGCTGTAGAATTAGCTTTCCCTGGCAGAAAAGTTAAGAAAGTTAGAACAGTTTATATGCCATCACACGAAAAAAGAATGGGTTACAAATTTGGTAGAACTGATTCTTCTAAAAAAGCAATCGTAACTATCGAAGGCGATCCAATCGAAGAATTAACAGCTCTTTAATGAGCGTAGCCGGTGTAAGTCCGGTAAACAAATAGATAATTAGCCAAAAAAAGATATGAATAGGAGAAAAAAAATGGCAATTCGTAAAATTAATCCGACATCTCCGGGACAAAGAGGTATGACAAAGAGTGATTATCAAGAAATCACTACATCAACTCCTGAAAAATCTTTATTGAAGAAGTTAAACAAAACTAGTGGTAGAAATAACACTGGTAGAATAACTTGTCGTCATAAGGGTGGCGGTGTAAAACAAGCTTACCGTGTAATCGACTTCAAAAGAGAAAAATTCGGTGTTCCAGCAACAGTTAAAACTATTGAATATGATCCAAACAGAAATGTTAGAATTTCATTAGTTTTCTATGCTGATGGTGAAAAGAGATACATCTTAACTCCAGAAGGACTAAATGTTGGCGATGTAATCGTAAGTGGCCCAGAAGCTGCTATCCAAACAGGTAATGCATTACCTTTAGAATTAATTCCACTTGGTACAATTGTTCACAATATTGAACTTATCCCAGGTAGAGGTGGTAAAATGGTTCGTTCAGCTGGTAACTTTGCACAAGTTATGGCTAAAGAAGGTAACTACGTTACAATCAAATTACCATCAGGTGAAATGAGAATGGTAAGAAAAGAATGTATGGCTACCGTAGGTACTCTTGGAAACTCAGAATTCAAGAACCTTAAAATCGGTAAAGCTGGTAGAAAAAGATACATGGGTGTTAGACCAACAGTTCGTGGTGTAACAATGAACCCTTGTGATCACCCTCACGGTGGTGGTGAAGGTAAAACTGGTCCTGGTGGACATCCAAAAACACCTTGGGGCAAACCAGCTCTTGGCTATAAGACTAGAAAGAAAAATAAAGCGTCAGACAAACTTATTGTACGTCGTCGCAAAAAATAATTTCTTAAAGCTTGTAGGGTGAATATAAGTAAAATTATATTAAGCCTAGCAAAAAAATAATTTAGAAACATTATTATAAATATAAAAGGAGAAATTAATGGCACGTTCATTAAAAAAGGGCCCATACGTAGAAGAAGCTCTTCAAAAGAAAATTAACAAAATGAATGAAAATTCAGAAAAGAAAGTTGTTAAAACTTGGTCAAGAG
>JAGBXP010000011.1 GCA_017629215.1 bacterium
AATTGATACCATAATTTGTACCATCCTTTCTTTTTTTACTGTTCTCACTTTAAAAATATCGACAATACATTTAACGGCACATTTTTAAAAAACTTTAATGCAAAAAGACTCCTCACCTCACATCATATCATATCATATCATATAGGGCATTATAACTGGATCTGAGCCTCATGAAAATTCGTCTTTACAAATCGTTACAATTGCTTGTTTTGTGAAGTTTTGTTACGAAAATTAATATTTTCTGTATGAAATTTGAAGGTAATTTTTTTAATTTTGGGGAGCATTTTTCTCAAAAAAACAAAAATCGTCATTACGAGCGAATGCGAAACAATCCAGATTTTAATTTTCTGTCATCCTGAGAAACTAAGCTTTTCCACAACAGTTTTTAAACTTTTTACCACTACCACAAGGACAAGCTTCATTTCTACCTACTTTTTCTATAATCTCAGTTGAAGTGTTTTTTTCTGTATCAGAGATTACGTCAAAAACCTCTGAAAAAACATTTGAGCAATATAAAACAGTTGCAGATGAATATAATCTATTTTTCAAATACTCAGATTTATATTTATTAATTAATTCTTCAAATGTATAATTTTCATCAAGAGAAGTATTAATAACTTCCATAAAATTATTATGCTCTATTGATAATCGTTCAAGTATAGAATCTGGAATAGAATCATTATTCAAGAAATATTTTATACAAGCTTCTTTTCCCTCAACTTCTTTTCCTTCAAATATAGCTTTAAATGTTTCATAAAATGGTATCGCATATAACCCTTTTTCTTTTAGAAAAATAACTGCTACATCATAACGCTCTGAGTGAGATGCAAATCCTCCTAATGAATTTTCTAAAAAATTAGAATAATTATTATCTAATTCTTTCACATGGAAAAATCTTGGAGTTTCAAGTTTTGAAATTTTATCATCTAAATTTATTTCCTCATCATCATTAAAAGCACCAATAATTTCATCAGCGTGTTCATTTGTTGTTAATATAATATCTTTACCAAATGTTTTTATAAATTTATCATACATTTCATCAATAACAGATTTAATTTCTTCTTCTTTCTGTTCATTATTAATATAAAGTAATTTTGGATCTTGAACTAATTTCATTACAGCATATCTCATAGCATCATCTTTTTGTGAATGAGAAAGTATACCTGATATTTCTACCACATAATACTCATTATTAGATTTAAAAATTCTTGCTATAATAAACTGACCAGAATAAACTCCTCTAAAATTTGTCATTTTAGTTAAAGATAGTACAGTATAAGTTTTTTCGTTAATCAAATTATATAATTCAAAACCATTTCTAAGAATTTTTTTTATTTCAAAAACAGAAGATTCTGCATTTATCAAAGCATCAAGAATTTCTTTATTATTACTAAATTCTTTATGCATTTCTAAGATTGAAACATTATTAATTTTACGTTCAAAAATATATGGTAAAAATATTTTTTCCATCTGGTTTGGTGAAAGCTCTCTTGCACCTACTGTTGCTAAATACTCACAAAAATCTGAGTTAATAGCTTCATTATTTTGAACAAACTCAAAAACATCTTTAATAGTTTTGTTAATTTCATTAATTTTTTCTATTACTGTCATATTATCCCTCACTTCGTATATCTAGGATACATGAATCAATAAAAAATGGCAATAAGTCCAACTGGTTAATCTAAATAAATTTAATTAGCAAAATTTTTTTTTACAAACATTATAATATATATGATAAGACTAAATTTGATACACAACTCTAATAATATAAATAAAGTTGATAGAATTCGTCAGCTTAAAGTTCATAATAAAATATTAGGAGATCTTGTTACTGCTAGTAAAAAACAAGATTATATGACTTATGAAACAAGATTAAATAATAGATTTGGTAAAACATTAGGATATGAAATATTTAGTATTGATGATTGTACTTCTTGGGCAAACGGTTATTCAATACATGTAGAAGAAGATTATAGAAACAAAGGTTTTAATTTTGGAGAAATACTAAGATTATCTAGTATTATTACAATGGTAGAAAATAAAATTAAAACTTTTTACATATATTCAGTAAAAACAGCACCTTTTTTTCACGCAAAATATAAATTTTTCCCAGATATATCTAGTATAGGAAATGCAGAAAATATTTTAAATACAATAATTACCAAATGTAAAGACAAAAATGAAACATTAAAAAATGAAGCAGAAGAATTATTAGAAAATATAATTTCAATCAATAATACAAAAAGTATCGATATTTTTTGTAAAGATACTAATAATATTTTAAATGAATATATGCAAATAGTACTTAATGATAAAAATAAATATAAATCACACCCTTTTCCTTGTGGTTTTAACATGAAATTAACTTTGGATGAAATTTTAAAGAATAAAGATTATTTTAACAGTTTATTTGCAAAGCATAATATTAATTATAAAATATAATTTTATAATTTTTTCACCATATCTTCTAAGCAAATTTTAACGTGTGCATAATTCAATCCTCCCTGTAAATATGCTACATAAGGTTCTCTCATTGGACCATCTGCAGAAAGCTCAATTGTTGAGCCCTCAATAAATGTTCCACCTGCCATAATTACCTTATCCTCATATCCAGGGATATTTTCTGGAATAGGAGTTACATAACCATTTATAGGAGATAATGATTGAATTGTTCTACAAAACTGTTCTAAATGTTCAGGATTTCTAAAAATTATATTCTGAATAATATCAGTTCTTGATTCATAATATTTTGGATAAGTATCAAATCCAATATCTTCAAAAACTTTTGAAGCAAGAATAGCACCTTTTAAAGCTTCTGAAACAATTGAAGGAGCCATAAATAGACCTTGAAATATTAATCTATGTTGATTAAACATTGCTCCACCTTCACTTCCTACTCCTGGTGCTGTTAAACGATTAGCAGAGCGTTCAACATATAATTCCTTACCAGCGATATACCCACCAGCTTCTACAATTCCACCACCAGGGTTTTTTATTAAAGAACCAGCTATTAAATCAGCTCCAACCTCTAATGGTTCTTGAGTATCAACAAATTCACCATAGCAATTATCTACAAAACAAATACAATTTGGGTTTTGACTCTTAACTATAGTACATATTTTTTTTATTGTTTCAATTGATAATGATTTTCTTGTTGAATAACCTTTTGAACGCTGAATTAAAACCATTGTAGTTGTTTTATCAATCATTTTTTCTAAAGCTTCAAAATTAATATCTACTTCATTAAGTAATGGAACTTCATCATATAAAACACCATTTCCAATAAGTGAAGCTCGTTTTGTTTCTTCATCACCTGCTGTTCCTATAACCTCTTGCATAGTATCATAAGGTTTTCCAGCTACTGATATAAGTTTATCGCCAGCTCTTAAATTACCAAATAATGCACATGCTAATGTATGAGTTCCTGACGCAAAATGTATTCTAACAAGAGCTTTTTCAGCTTTAAATACTTGTGCAAAAGTTTTATCTAATATTTCTCTTCCTAAATCATCATGTCCATAGCCTGAAACTGTATAAAAATGTTCAGGAGCTACTTTATTATCAAAAAATGCTTCTAAAACTTTTCTCTGATTAAAATCCCTAATATCATTTATTCTATCAAATTCTTTCTCTAAGCTTTTTTCTGCTGATTTAAAATCGTAATACATATTTACTCCAATAACCTAGTTATACAATATACATAAATAATAACATCAACAAAAATATTATTATGAAAAAACTCATAATTTTTATTTTTTCTTTAATAATTTTACCAATTTTTGCATATCAAGTTTATATGTCTGATGAATATTCCTATAAAGAATCTGGAGATAAATTACTTTTTGTTGTCGATTTTTCCAATAGTATGGGAGAATATTTGGAACATAAAACTAAAGCTAATCAAGTAAAAGAAATGATAAAAAAAATTATCCCTGAAATATCACCTAATACAAAAATAGGAATGCGAGTATATGGACATACTTGTAATGTTTTCGCATTCAATGCTTGTAGAAGCTCAGAACTTCTCGTACCTTTAGGTTTAAATAATACTTCAATTATAAATAATTCTATATCAAGACTTCGACCAAGAGGAATGACTCCAATTACATACTCACTAAAACAAGCTGTTAATAAAGATTTAAAAAATTTTGATGGTATTAAACATATCATTTTATTAACAGATGGAGGAGAAAATTGTGATGAAAGTCCTTGCGATTATGCAATTGAATTAATGAAAGAACGTAGAGATATAAAAATAGATGTTATTGCTTATGATGTTAAAAATTCTAATGATTTAGATCAATTAAAATGTGTTGCTGATGTAACAAGTGCTAAATTTATCCAAGCTAATACAAATGCTCAACTTTTACATTCTATGGACGAATTAATTTTACCTCATAAACAAGTTGAAGCTCTTTTATATGGAATGGAGTAAAATTTTATTTAAAAGAAAATACTATTTTGTTTTAAATAAAAAACTTTAATTTCTTCTAAATTTTTTAATTAAAAAAATCATTTATTATATATTATTTAATTAAATATATTTATATAAATTAATCATCATAATAATAAGCTACAATTATTTGTAGAAAACTATTTAAAACAATTGTTTTTATTGAGTTTTACATGTTCATAATAATGTAGAAAACTTGTAGAAAGATTAAAAGTTTTCTACATCTTTCTACAATTAATATCAAAAAAAATAATATAAAAGATTTTTATGTAGATAGATGTTCATAACTTATTAAGTTTTCTACATAGTTTTGAACATGTTTTTCTACATAGAAATTTTAAATTTTAATCTTTAATTAAAACCAGCAAGTTGTCCAAGTTGCATTAAATCATTTACGCTTTGTTCATAATTAATCTTATCTTTTGTTGATTGTTTTAAGAAATTATTAATATTATCCATTAAAGCTATAGCTTTATCACAAGCAGGATCTGAACCTGATACGTAAGCACCTATATTTATTAAATCTTCATTTTTAGCATGAACAGCTAAAAGATTTCTTATCGCACCAGCAGCTTTTCTATGTTCATTTGTTGTAATATCTCCCATAACCCTACTTAATGACTGTAAAATATCAATAGCAGGATAGTGGTTTTTATGTGCTAATGCTCTTGATAAGACAATATGACCATCGAGTATACTTCTTGAAGTATCGGATATTGGTTCGTTAAAATCATCACCTTCAACAAGGACTGTATAAAGTCCTGTAATAGTTCCTATTTCATTAGTACCAGCTCTTTCCATAAGTTTAGGCATTAAAGCAAATACAGATGGTGTATAACCTCTTGTAGCAGGTGGTTCACCAATTGCTAATCCAACTTCACGTTGAGCCATTGCGATACGAGTTACAGAATCTAGCATAAATAAAACATCCATACCTTTATCTCTAAAATACTCAGCTATTGATGTTGCTACAAATGCAGCTTTTATTTTAACTAATGATGGCTGTTCTGAAGTTGCAGCAATTACAATAGAACGCTTCATTCCCTCTGTTCCTAAAATTTCTTCAATAAATTCTTTAACCTCACGACCACGTTCTCCAATAAGTGCAATAACATTTAAGTCTGCAGAAGTGTTTTTTGCCATCATACCAAGTGTAGTACTTTTACCAACACCTGAACCTGCAAATATACCTAATCTTTGACCTTTACCAACTGTAGCAAAACCATCGACTGCTTTTATTCCTAAAGATAATGGTTCAGATATTCTTTTTCTTTTAAGTGGATTAATAGCATCTGCTTGTGTAGATTTATATTCTGAAAATCTTATATCTCCTAAAGTATCTATTGGTCTACCTAATCCATCTAATACTCTGCCAATAAGTTGATTACCTACTCCAATTTTCATAGCATCGCCAGTATTTATAACTAAAGCTCCTGGTCTTATTCCATCAGGTGAACCAAGTGGCATTAATAAAATTTTATCTTTTCTAAAGCCAACAACTTCAGCCATAATAGGTTTTTCACCAAATGAGTTATATATATAACATAAATCACCAATAGAAGATTTAGGACCATCAGATTCAATAGTTAGTCCAATAATTTCTGTTATTTTACCGATTTCTTTTATAGTTTCGGTTTTATTTATTATGTCTAAATATTTATTCTTGTTCCAACTCATCGTTAGTACCTGTAAGCATTTTTTCTGCTATTTCTGCAATTTGAGTTGATATTCTTGAATCAAGTCTTGAATTTAATGTTTCTACAATAATTCCATCAGGAGATATAGAGTTATCTTCTATAATTTTTATTGATTGAAGTTTAGGAAATTCATTTCTAAAATCTACACAAAATTGATTTATATTATCTACTAATAATGGATTAACAATTATTGTTATATTTTCTTTATCATTTAATTTTTTTATAGCGTCAAGAGATATTTTATAAAGAATATTAGTATCAAATTTAGCATGACAAACTTTATCGGCAATTGTAGCTACAAGCTCAATAATATCAATAGAAGCAGAATCAATTATATTTTTCTTTATATCAAAGGATGATGATGATAAAACTTCTAAGGATTTTAGAGCTTCATTTGCATCATTTTTAAATTTTTCTAAACCATCTTGTTCGCCTTTAGCAAAACCTTCTTTATAGCCTTCATTTTTAATTGTTTCATATTCTTTTTCAGCTTTTTTTCTAGCTTCTTCAATAATTCTTTGAGCTTCATTATTTGCTGTTTGAACTATAATATTAGATTTATTCTGCGCACCATCAATTATTTGTTGAGCTTTTACATCAGTCTCTTCTATAATTTTTTTTACTTTAGCCTGTTGTAAAGTAACATTTGACTGTTCTATAGGCAAAACATAGTTATTTCCTATTTGTATATGATTACTTTTAATTCTATTACTACTCAATTAATTCATCCTCAATACTAGCTCTTGTAATAGTAATTTCTCCAGTTGCTTCAAGAGTTCTAATAGCATTAACAATAGCAGTTTGAGCTTCTTGAACTTCTTTAGCACGTACAGGTCCAAGATATTCCATATCATCTGTAAGCATTTGACGCGCTCTTTCTGACATATTTTTGAATATTTTTTCTTTAATTTCGTTTTTAGTACCTTTAAGTGCAAGAGCAAGTTGTTTAGTATCAATTTCTCTAAGCAATCTTTGAATGCTTCTATCATCGAGAATAATAATATCTTCAAATACAAACATAAGATCACGAACTTCTTGTGCCATTTTTTGATTTTCGATATCAAGCCATTCCATGATATTTTTCTCAGTACCTCTATCACAACAGTTTAAAATATTAGCTAAAGATTCTACACCACCAGCATTTGAGAAATCTTGAACAAGAAGTGCTGAGAATTTTCTTTGAACAATATCTTCAATAGTTGAAAGAATTTCTGGGTTTGTAGGTGTCATATCAGCAATACGCATTGATACAATTGCTTGTATATCTGCAGGCAAAAAGGCAAGTACTTGAGCTGATAATTCAGGTTTTAAATATGCCAATACTAATGCTAATAATTGAGGATTTTCAGTAGCAAAAGTGTTTGCTAATTGTGAAGGGTCAGCTTCATTTAAGAAATAAAATGGATTAGTATTAACCATTGATGATACTTTTTCTAACATTTTATTAGCTTCAGTTTCACCATAAGCTTGTATTAAAAGTTGTTTAGCGTAGTTTGTACCACCTTGTGTTACATAATTTTTAGCTTGAAAAACAGTTCGAAATTCTGTAAGTACTTCGTTTAAATCCTCATCTGAAACTTTACCAAGATTTGCAATATCAAGTGTAATTTGTTCTAATAAATCTTCGTCTTTTATATTTTTTAGTATTTCAGAAGCTGTTGCAGGTCCTAATGCTATTAAAAGTGCTGCAACTTTTTGACTAGGTCTTTTAAAAACCTTTTTATCTTCTTCTTTTGCTTTTTTTACGTCTTCAATACCCATATTATTCCTTTAAGTTTTTAAGCTTTTGAGTCGTTAAATTCTTTAAATTCATCAAAAATTTAAAGAATTAAAGCATTAATGCTTTAAAGACTTTTATTCTCTAATAAACGATGTTAATAATTTTGCTGCGTCCTCTGGAGCAGACATAACTGCTTCATTAAGTTCATTAATTGTTTGTTCTTTTTGAGAAGCAAGCTCTTTTTCATTGAACTTAATTTTTGATGTAATTTCTGGTGCTTCATCTTCCTCTGATACTCTAATAGGTATATCTTCAATAACTTTTTGTTCTATTCTTTTATGAGTAGGAAGTTTTGATATAATGCTTTTAAGAATAGCTAAGGCAAAACAACCAAGTACAAGAACTATAATTAGTGGAATTACAGATGATGTGATTAAATAAATAATATGTTCTTGTTGATATTGTTTAGCTAATTCTTCGCTATTTTTCTTATCAATACCTGTACCTTCAAATTGTAATCCAGATATTGAAATATTATCACCTCTGTTATAATCAATACCTGATGCTGAAACAACAAGTTCTTTAATCTCATTTTTTTCATCTGTTGTAAGAATTTTATTAACAGCTACAGCTATTGACAATCTTTTAACTGTTCCTGGTGCATAAATTACTTGTTTTACTTCTTTTGTAACATTATAATTCATGGCAGTTTTTTGCTTAGAATAATTTAGATTTCTTTGATTAACTCCAGTAGGGTTTGGAACTTGATTAGGGTTTTCATAGGTTTCAACTTCTGTTTGTGAGCTTACTAAAACTCCTTCATTTTTACCTTCTACAGGAATATAACTTTCAATCGTAGATTTTGCAGAATTAAAATCTATATCAGCATTAACTTGTACTGATACATTTCCTTTTCCTACAATTTTTTCTAATACATCTGAAACTTTTTTAGCAGTTTGTTTTTCTATATTAGTTTTAAAACTTTCCATATCAGTTGAATTTTTAGCTGTTTCATCAGATAACACATTACCATTTTGATCGGTTATAAAAACTTGTTCAGGAGTCATTCTTGGAACAGAATATGCTACCAAATTTTTGATAGCTTTTACTTGAGTTGATTTTAATTTGTACCCAGTGTCTAAAACAAGCATAACTGATGCAGTTGGTTTTTCATCGTTATCATCAAAAATAGAACGCTCAGGTTCTGCTAATTGAACTTTTGCATATTTTATTCCTTGTATTTTTTCAATAGCTCGAGTTATTTCGCCTTGAAAAATTCTTTGTTTTGTTAATTTGTTTTTGAAATCAGTAGAGCCTAATTGCATATCGTCTAATATTTCAAATCCAGCATCTCCAGTTTTAATCAAATCATTCTCAGCAACAAAAATTCTCATATCATCTCTTACATTAGATGGAACTAATACAGATTTTTTATCTTCTGATAATTTATATTGATAACCATTTTTTTTCATATTATCAACAATAGTTAAAGCATTTACTTCGTTTAAATCGGAATATAATACAACCCAATCAGGCTCCATTGCTTTTGATAAAAAGAATGTAGCAGTGATAATAGTCAATACTATTAATGCAAGCATACCAAGCTTTTGACCATCGTCTAGACCATTCCATAATTTTTTAACATCATTAGCTAATAGTGCAAAATAATTATTTTCCATTTTATTTCTTTAACCTTTTCTCGTGTTTTATATTCGCTCACCAGTTAGTCTTATTTATATAATTAATGTGCTTTTTCTCCCCAGACACAATTACTCAATATATATAATAACTTACATATAGAAAACTTTCAAATTGTTAATTTTTGTGTAGTATATGAAGATAAATTTAAAAATCTATACTTTCTCCTATTTTTAGAATTATAGGATTTTTATTTTTAAGTTTTATTTGTTCTTCAAATTTATTTATATTTACAGATATAGCATCAAAAGTATTATAGTGCATAGGAATAATATTATTTGTATTTAACCATTCAGAAGCAATAGTTGCTTGAGTTATGTCCATTGTATAAGTACCACCAATAGGAAGTATAGCTATATCAGGTTTGTATATTTCTCCAATAATTTTCATTTCTGAGTTTAGTGAAGTATCACCAGCGTGATAGATTTTTTTGTTTTCTATTTCAAAAATATATCCACAAGGACATCCAGCATATATTCCTTCTGGAGTTGAGCTTGAATGAAAAGCTGGTAAAGCTATGGCTTTTCCCCATTCATAATCTATCCAAGCACCTAAATTTATACTGTTTGAGATAGCACCTTTTGATGCACAATAATTAGCAAGTTCAAAGACAGCTGTTATTTTAGAGCCAATGTTTTTTGAAATTTCTATTGCGCTTCCAAGATGATCGGCGTGTCCATGTGTAAGAAAAATATCGTTAATATTTTCTACTTTATAACTTGGAGACATAATTAGAAAAGGATCTATTAAGATTTTTTTATTATTGGTATTGATTTCAAAAGCACTATGACCTAGATATTTGATTAGCATTTTAATCTTCTCCATTTTTGTAAGCTCAATAATTATTGTAGCAGAATTTTATTAAGATTAAATCACTTTTCATTATTGAGAAGTTTTCTTGCAATATCAAATATAGAGTCTTTAGTAATGCCATCTAAATGACACGTACTTCCGTTTTTACGTTTCCAGGCAATTGCAAATCTTTTATCTTTTCTAAATGATTTATAAATATGTGCATTTACACAAATTTCATTATTTTTATAAAAATATCCTTGTAATTCTCTACCAAAGATATCTTTATAAGTTTTTTCAGTAATGATACCATTTTTAAAAACACATGTTTCAATTTTATTAAAACCTATAATTGTACCAACATTTGATTTAATTTTACCAGTAAAGGCTTCACCAGTTTTTTTATTGATAAGGAGTTCATCTCCTTTTTCAAGACCTTTTTTTAAAATATTCTTATTAAAATTATTTTTAGAAGCTAAACCGATACCGATATAGGCTAATCCAACACAACCAGCAACTTTTGCAATTTTTGATAAATTCTGATTGCCATGTTGATTTTGTGTTTCAACTTGGCTTATATTTTTAAATGTAGTGGTATTAAAGTTTAAGTATTTTATCTTCATCTTTTCTTTTTGGTATTAATATATCTGAAATAGTTTCAAAAACAGTCTTTAAACTTATTGATGGTGTTTTTTTGGCTTTTTTTACGACTAAGGATTGTTTTATTTCATAATTTCTATTTGTTTCTATTTCTTTATTTATTTGATACTGTAGGAGGTTTAAATCAAAAGCATTAATGAAAATATCTTCTTTATATTTTTCTTTAGTAATTTTTTTGATAGCTTCACAATCATCTTTCAAAATTTTCTTTTCATAGTAATTCAAATTTTCAATATATTCATTTAAAAACTCAAAATTATTTTTTTTGCTATCATTCAAAATTTCTGGTGTTAAATTTTTCATTTTATCTTCAATTTCTAAAACCATTTTTGCAATATCTAATAAAACAGATCTATTTAATAATTTTGAATTTTTAATATATTTTTTTGCTTCAGTATTTTTTTGTAAATTAACATATTCATCAAACATTGTTTCTTCAGATAAGATATTTATATAATTTTTTAACATAGATTTATATTTAACTATAGGCTCTAGTGTTCTTTCTAGTGTACAAACACAGAGTTTCATTTTATCCATAGATGATTTAGCTTCTATTGGACAACCATTCCAAACTTGTTGTGTGAAAAAATCTAATAAAGCTTGTGGAGTAGGCCAAGGTATTGGGTAACGATTTGTATATATATTATCGTAATCTAAATTAGAAAGTTTGCCTTTGTATTCGTAATTCTTATCAAGTTTGCTACACATATCTTTTGTTATTCTTTCAGCCATAAATTCAGCCATATTTGTAGCTGCATAAGACCCCAATTTGAATGCTACCAAAAATTTATGAAGATCTGAAAGTTCAGTATTTAATAATTCTTTCATTACATGTTCTCTATTATGAATACTTAAGTGTTTATAGTGAGCAGAATGTGCAAATTCATGAACAAATGTTCCTAAATAATGAGATGTTGCATTCTGATTATTTTCTTTTGCAAAATATTCAGCATATTTTAGGTTTTTAAATGATTCAAAGCAATCCATATCTGAATTGAAAAAAATCTTATTTTCTTTTTCATCATAAAAACCCTGAATTGTATCAGTAGTTTCATCTTCCTTAAAATATTTTTTAAGATTATTAAATGATGTAAATTCTACTTCTTTTGGTAAAGCCCAAGAACCAAACAATCTTTTATATAGTAATATTGTCATTTCTGTACATTTAGCAACAACTGGACTGTTATTAAAGTTTGTTTTTATTCCAAATTGATCCTTAATATTTTTCTCTATAAATCGAGGTTTTATTGGTTCTATAGTACCATTAAAAGAAATTGAATATTTAGGTGGTAGTGTATCATAATTATTTTTTTGAATAGTTTGATTAGTATAATCATTTTTAAATTTTTTAGTATTATCATAATTATTGTAATACTTAGTATTAATGGAAGAAATTTTCATAATAACCTCATATAAACACACATTGAATTCTATGAGAGGTAACATAAAAATGCGCTTTTGTCAATGTTTATGTATTGCATTTGTATATTAACACTCGATTTGAGAAGAAAGAACAGTGAGTTTGATAAATTTTTATTTAACTAGCAAAAAATATTTTTAAGAGTTTTGTAACAATTTTTTAACAAATAAAAAAACAGAAATTTAAAACTGAACTGAAACCCTAAAACCGACTTTTTTACTTTGTCTAATTTTAGGGTTTCAATTCAAAGTCCAACCTCTTTTTTAATATTTGGGCAGGGGTGGATTGTCTTGAGTCGCTCGCGTTAAACGTGTCTACGGATTTTGCTTCAATTAACTTCTTTCATTTCGCAAAACTCTCTAGCCTCAGCTCGTTCGCGCTCGAACCACAAAAATGTTGTTTCTTATCTCACTCACTTAAAACAAAAAAAGAAGGTAGATAAACTACCCTCTTTTTTATAATTTGGGCAGGGGTGGATTCGAACCACCGTACCCTCGCGGGAACAGATTTACAGTCTGTCGCCTTTAGCCACTCGGCCACCTACCCATATTAATTTTTCAAAAAATGCCTTTGACGAGATTTGAACTCGTGGCCTCTCCCTTACCAAGGGAGTGCGCTACCCCTGCGCCACAAAGGCTTGACGCTCGGCAGAGTCCCTGCCACAAAGGTCTGTTCTGACCTCGTCTATTCTTTTGTCAAAGAAAAAAGCCGGTAATAGGAATCGAACCTACAACCTACGGTTTACAAAACCGTTGCTCTACCGTTGAGCTATACCGGCAACAAAATATATATTATCGGAAACATTTTTTATTGTCAATATTTTTTTTGTGCGTGTTAGAGCAAGGTTAAAATTTTTATTTTGTAAATTTTTTGTAATATTAGATATTTTTTTAGTAAAATTAATATATTTTGTTATCAAAACATTACACGCAATGCCAAATGGAAAAGTTAATGAAACATCTTTTGAGTATGATAATGGTAATTTAGTTAAAGAATCTTTTGTTGATTCAGATGGTTATACTTATAAAGTTTCTAATGTTTATGATGAATTAAGAAGAGTTATAGAAACTTTCTATTTGGATTCAAAGGGGAATACTTCTGTAACTAATTCTTCTTATGATAAAAATGGTAATTTAGCTGAAGAAACAATTAAAGAATTTCGTGCACGAAAAATAACATTTTCTTATGGCAAAGACGCTTTAAATTAAAAGATGTAAGTAATATAATAACAGTCTAAAACCCTAAAATTAAACAATAAAAAGTTATATTTTAGGGTTTTTGGTTTTATATTCTAGCATTTGTAAGCTAAGGATGTTTTTAAATTATTTTAGATATTTTTGTAAAATAAGATTTTTAAGTGCCTTGGCATGAATAAAATCAGGTTGTAGTTTTATAGCTCTATCAAGGTATTTTAAGCTTTCTTGATATTTTTCCACTTTTTTTAGTGCTGCTCCCATTGCATAGAGAGCTTCAACAAAATTTGGATCTAGTTCAAGAGCTTTTTCTAAATCTGATATAGCTCTTGTTATGTCAGGATTTTCTATGTCTTTTCTTGATAACAAAATTCTTGCACGATTATAATACGCATCTGTTAATTTATCATTTATTTGTAATGATTTTGTATAATCTAGAATTGCTTCATCATAGTTTTCTAATGCTTGATATGAAGCAGCTCTGTAAAAATATGGGATTTCCCAATCATTTTTTAGTTCTATGGATTTGTTTATGTTTTCAATTGCTTCATTGTATTTACCACATTGAAACTCATAAATGCCATCATCTAAATATTTTTTGTAATCGTTCATTGTCTTTCCTTTATGTAGATTGTATAATAAAAACGAACTATCATAAATAATAAAATTTTGTATGAAAAAAAAATCTATTAAAATACTCGATTGTACACTCCGTGATGGAGGATATTTAAATAATTGGAGTTTTGGTTATAAAACGATATGCTCTATAATTAATAATCTTTCATTATGCGGGATTGATTATATTGAATGTGGGTTTTTAAAAGAAGATTTGTATAATAGAGATAAAACATTTTTTTCTAATATATTAGAGTTAGAAAAAATAATTATTCCTCATCAAAATCAGAAATATACTTTGATGGTTAATTTTGGCGAATATGATATCAAAAATTTTTCAAAATGTGAAAATAAAAATATAAAAATCAGGGTAGCTTTTAAAAAACATAATCAGAAAGAAGCAATTAATTATATAAGTAAATTAAAATCACTTGACTGGGATGTGTTTGTTAATCCGATGAGCACTAATACTTATCAAAGTTCAGAATTAAAAAATTTAATATTGGATTTGAATGTTATTAAGCCTTACGGTGTATCTATTGTCGATACACTTGGGAATATGTATGAAAAAGATGTTGTTGAGATGTTTAATTCTATTGATGAAGTTTTGGATAAAGATATATCGCTTGGTTTTCATTCTCATAATAGTTTACAGTTATCTTTTGCAAATACAAAAGCTTTTTTAAATCAAAATATTGATAGAGATTTGGTAATAGATTCTTGTTTATATGGCATGGGACGTGGAGCAGGAAATTTATGTACTGAATTAATTATTAAATATTTAAACGATTTATATAAAAGCAAGTATGAAATTCTGCCAGTTTTGAAAAGCATTGATTTTGATTTAAAACCAATTTATCAAAACTCGCCTTGGGGATATTCAACGCCATATTATATTGCTGCATTATATGGCTGTCATCCGAATTATGCTAATTATTTAGTGAAATATAATTTTACAGATGAGCAGATTAATAAAATTCTTTTGCAAATTCCAAAAGAAGAAAAAATATCTTTTAATCTAGATTTAATAGAGAAGATTGCAGAAAATTTTCGGTAAACAGATTAAATTAGAAGATTTTTGGAGTGGTTATTAAATAATACATCAAAACTATCCAACTGGTTGATTGTTTGTAGGTTTCAAATCTTGTTTAATATTTGAAGTCGAAAGGAGAAATTTATGATAAATGAAGAAACAAAACATTATTGGATACGTTTAGGAATTGTGGCATTGGTATTTTTTATCGTTGCTTATTTAGCGTTTCATGTAGCATTAAAAAATCATTTAAGGAATTTAAGTAATCCGTTTTACCAAACTCGTAGGATGGAAAAAATATTAGATAAACAGTTTCGTGATTTTGACAGGTTTGAAGAAAAATACTTGAATAACCCTTTTGAGCCAAAAATGCGTCCCATGTTTGTTAATTTAGTAAAAGAGTCTAGTGAATACAAGGTAATTGTAGATTTAGCAGAGTTTGATGGTGATGAAAAAGCTGTTAATGTTGCTATAAATGGAGACGAATTAACTGTATCAGGGAAAATGGATAAAAAAATTAGAGGAAATGAAAAAATTATTAGTTTCACTCAAACTTATTATTTAGATGAAAAACTCGATGAAAATAAGTTACTAAAAGAAAGAAAAGGTGATAAATATATTATAACAATACCTTTTAAAATAACTGAACGAGAGGATGATTAAATAGTATTAAAGAGGATTGCTGAAGAGCTTTCCTCTTTTTAGTTTAGAAAATGAGCCTGTAAAGGTGTAATTTTCAAGCAGTTCAGAATTTTACTATTAATTTTTTTTAATATGACAGAAAATTAAACTCTGGATTACTTCGCTTCGCTCGCAATGACGGGAATTTATGATTGCAAAGATAATTTTTTATTTTTTGTGAAAAAATCCCTCAAAAAATTAAAAAAATCACATCCAAAATTCAGACAAAAATCATCAAATTTCGTAACAAAACTTCACAATATCCTCCATTGTAACGATTTGTAAAGATGAGTTTTCATGAGGCTCAAATTCAGTTATAATGCCCTATATGATATGATATGATATGATGTGAGGTGAGGAGTCTCTTTGCGTTAAAGTTTTCCAAAAAAATGCCGTATACTGAACATGTATAGAGTAGTAGCTGGAATATGTTTTTCAGCACAAGCAAAGAAAGGAAAACAAGATTATGAAATTTTTCGACTTAGAACTTGGTGGATTAGGTAGTATGCCAAATAGAGTAATTAAAGAACAACCAAATGGAGTTGTTTACTTGGGTGGTACAACAGAAGAACAGTGCAAGCTTTCAGATCAGGAGTGGGGAAGGGGATTCAAAATTTACTCCACAAAAAATTGTACAAAAGAGAATGCCTTTGTATATGTTGCTCCAGAAGGATGTAAATGTAAGATAAATTAATTAAGCTTTGTAGCATTGTCGGCTGGGTGAAACTGAAGTGCACCCCTAAAAACTTTACACTTCACAACCCAGCAATAAAAGGAACTTAGTCGGCTGGGATTTTATCCCAGCCGATTTTTTATCTGAATTATGTTTTTACAAGGTCTTATTCTTCTGGATTGCTTCGCTTCGCTCGCAAAGACGGAAAATTTTACAATAAATAGTTGGGTTTAACCCAACTACGCTACTTGTAATGATTGGAAATCAAACACAATGACAGCACACGTCTCTGCGAGGAAGGATGAAATCCGACGAAGCAGTCCAGTGAAATATATTTGATGAAAAAAAGTTCTGGATTGCTTCGCTTCGCTCACTAAGACGAGAAAATTAAAACTGCAATGACTAGGAAAAATATTGATTAAAACATAAATGGTAATTTTTTATCATATTTCTCAACTAAATATACTTCTAAAGTTGCAAATTTCTTATTTTTGTAGTAATTTTTACCATGTAATGAGGTTATTACCTCTGAACTATTACAAAGAAGGAGAACTCAAATGAGTGAAAGAAAATTAGTTGGAACACAAGAGATGTTCAAAAAAGCATTAGAAGGCGGATATGCTATTGGTGCTTACAATGTTAACAACATGGAAATTTTACAAGCTATTGCAGAAGCTGCTGAAGAAACAAGATCACCAATTATTCTTCAAGTTTCAGCTGGTGCTAGAAAATACGCTAATCAAACTTACTTAATCAAGTTAGTTGAAGCTGCTTTAGCTACTACTACAGTACCTATCGCATTACACTTAGACCACGGTGCAGATTTTGAAATTTGTAAAGCTTGTATCGATGGTGGTTTCTCATCAGTTATGATTGATGGTTCAAGATTTTCATTCGAAGAAAATGTTGAAGTTACTAAGAAAGTTGTTGAATATGCTCACGAAAGAGGAGTTTCTGTTGAAGCTGAATTAGGTAAATTAGCTGGTATCGAGGATGATGTTAATGTTGATGCTAAAGATGCTAAATATACTAATGTTCAAGAAGCTGTAGAATTTGTTAAGAGAACAGGTTGTGATTCTCTTGCAATCGCTATTGGAACTTCTCATGGTGCTTATAAATTTGCAGGTGAAGCTAAATTAGATTTTGATAGATTAAAAGAAATCAAAGACGCTCTTAAAGAAGCTGGATTTGGTGATTACCCAATCGTTCTTCACGGTTCATCTTCAGTTCCTGCTGAATTCGTTGCTAAATGTAACCAATTTGGTGGCAAATTACCAAACGCACAAGGTGTTCCAGAAGAAATGCTAGCTTACGCTTCTAAACACGGTGTTGCTAAAATTAATATTGATACAGATTTAAGATTAGCAATGACTTCTACAATTAGAGAATTCTTTGTAGAACATCCTGAAAAATTTGACCCACGTGAATACATGGGACCAGGAAGAACTGCTGTTAAAGAAATGGTTATGCACAAAATGAGAGACGTATTAGGCACAGCTGGTCATGCTGATGACTAATTTGTTTATAATGTGTACATTATAATATAAATTTAAAGTCCTAAAATTTAATTTTTAGGACTTTGTTTTTTATAAATATCATTTGGTCTTGCAGAATTTGATAAAATTATTTCATAATATTCGTTTTTATCAATATTAATACCCATGTTTTTTGTATCTATAGCAAATTTCTTTTTGTTTTTTTTAGGTTTATAAGGATTATTTGCCATAGCTTATAATCTCATTGTTTTCACCTACTTGTAAAATTGTTGGTTTATGGGTTTTTATTTCTTCTTCAGTCATTTGAGCATAAGTTACAATAATGATTTTATCTCCAGTTTGCACTTTTCTCGCAGCAGCTCCATTTACGCAAAAACATTTAGAGCCACGTTTACCTTTGATTGCATAAGTCTGAAATCTTTCACCATTATTGATATCAAGAATTTCAACCTTTTCCCATTCTCTAATATTAGCTTTTTCTAAAAATTCTTCGTCTATTGTGATAGAGCCTACATAATTCAAATTTGAATCTGTAATTGTTGCTCTATGTATTTTTGAGTGTAAAAATTCAAATAACATGTTTTTATTCCCTCTTTCTATTAATATAGCACAAAAGAATTGAGTAACCTGTAGAGTGTTAAAAATATTACAAAGAGTTAACATTTTTATATAAATAGGAGGTTAAAAATGCTTGAGTTATTTGTTTTAGAGTCTTGTCCTTATTGTCGTAAGGTTATGGATTTTTTGGATAAAGAAAATATCGAATATCATAAAATTGATATTTCAGACAAGGAGTCTGAAAACTCTTTAATTCAAATAGGTGGAAAACGACAAGTTCCGTTTTTAGTTGATGTGGAAAGAAATATTCAAATGTATGAATCTAAAGATATAATAGAATATTTAAAAACAATATGTTAATTAAAAGATTAAACAATAAAGGACTTCCGACACAGAGCAGTGTCGGAAGTATTTGAAAGGACATTCAATTTAATATTAATTTTATGATTACAATAAGTTAAGTGCTATCTGTGGTTGTTGGTTTGCAGTAGCTAACAATGTTGCTGTAGATTGTTGTAATATTTGATATTTTATATAGCTTGACGATTCTTTTGCTATATCAGTATCTTTTAGAGTTGAAATTGATTGTGTTAAGTTTTCTCTTTGAACATCAGTAGCTGCAAGAGTAGAATCTAATCTATTCATATAAGCACCAATTTCTGTAACTCTTAATGATACGTTATCAATAGCTTTGTCTATGTAGTCAATAAATTCTCTAGCTGTTTGATCGTTTCTATAAATAGCATCACACATTTGTGAAATAGAGAATTTTCCACTTGCATCGTTAACTGTAGCGCTTGGATTATTCCATGTAATGTATCCACACTCAGCTAATGCAGCAGCTGTAGCTGATTCATAATATTGATCATCGTTGATATACTTGACTGTTCCATCTGGATTTGTTTGAGGTGTGCCGTCAGCATTTAATAATCTTGCTCTGTATAAATACCCAGAGTCTTCATCACCAGTTTTTAGACTTATGCTACCACCAGTTTCAGCACTGCTATAAAATCCCATAAGTGATGTACATTCGCAACTTGCAAATAAAAATTCGTCAAGCTTGATAACACAATTTTGTGCAGAATATAGACCTACTTGTAAGTTTATGGCTTCTGTTCGAGAGCCATCTAATAATTTCATATCGTTGAAATCTGTTACTTTACATAGACGGTTAATTTCTTCCATACGTTGCTCTACTTCAATTTTAATTGCATTTAAAGAAGCTGAGCCATAAGTACCGTTTGCTGCTTGCATAGTTAAGTCGCGAATTCTTTGTAAATATTCGTTTAAGATATCTAACACTCCTTCTTGAGTGGTTAACATATCTAGACCCATTGATGCGTTTGTTTCAATAACATCAAAGCCGTTAATTTTTGCTTGCATGCCTTCTACAACAGAATAGCCTGCTGCGTCATCCTTACCTGAGTTTATCTTAAAACCAGTAGATAATCTCTCCATTGCTGCGTTCATACCAGTTGTAGCATCACGAAGGTGCTTTTGAGCAATAAGGGATGACAAATTCGTGTTAATTGTAATTGTTGAAGTTGACCCCATAATAATGTTCCTTTCAAATTTTCCTTTCCCTATGCTTAACGACATAAATAAAAAAAACTTTACAACTTTAGTTGGAGAATCCTCCAAATGGAGGAGAAGTATAGCTGAAACTATTGATTTTATTGGGATGTATTTTATGTAGAGATTTATAAAATATTTAATTTTTAGTACATGTCTACAACTAAAGTTATAGATAATCAGTGGATATAAAAATTTATAAAAAAATAAATAATTATATAGATAAAGGGAGAATATAGAATGAAATTAGAACAATCAGAAACTTTACAATGTTTAATTAACGCATTTGCTGGTGAATCACAAGCAAGAAATCGTTATACTTTTTATGCTAAACAAGCAAAAAAAGAAGGTTATGAAAAAATATCCGAAATTTTCACAATGACTGCTGAAAACGAAAAAGAGCATGCAAAATTATTTTATAAACAAATTCCTAGTAATAAACATTGGAAAGTAAATGCAGATTATCCATTTTTTTTGGGAAATACTTACGAAAATTTAATATCTGCAGCTAATGGAGAAAGAGAAGAATGGGAATTTATTTATAGACATGGTGCAGAAATAGCTAAGGAGGAAGGTTTTGATGAGATATCAAATTTGTTTTCAGGTATTTTAGAAATTGAAAAGTATCATTCACATAGATTTGAATTATTTGCAGAAGAGCTAAGAAATAATACATTATTTTCAAAGCCAGAACAAACTCAATGGATTTGTCGTAATTGTGGGCATATACAAATCTCAAAGTGTGCGCCAATAATTTGTCCTGTTTGCGCACACCCTCAAGGTTATTTCGAAATCTTTATTGAAAAGATTTAGTTTATTCTTTATAAGAATTTTCTAATTCAGCTTCTTCAACCCATATAATAATAAAAGGACGTTTTTCTATAAATGGATTTGAAGCAAGTTTATCATATTTTTCGATTTTTTTATTCAAAATTTTAAAAAAGTTTATTGCTTTCATACATATATAATAACTTTATAAATAAAGTGGAAATTGCCCAAAAAGACTATTTCCACTTTATTATTATTAAACTTTTAGGTAAATTACATCTCTAAATTCATTTGAGAGAATTGAATAATTTTATTTCTACCTCTATGTTTTGCATTGTATAGAGCGTGTTCAGCATATCTAATAACAGTGTTAGCGTCCTCGTCAACATCTGGCATGCAAGGATATGTTGAAATACCAGCAGAAATTGTAACTTTATGAGCTTCTTCTTCGCCAGCAGGAATAAACTCCATTTTTTCTACTTCTCTTCTAAATCTTTCTCCGAATAAAAATGCATTATCTTCAGATGTGTTTGGTAATACTAATAAGAATTCTTCATCACCATAGCGAGTAACAATATCTTCTTTTCTAGCCATAGCTGTTAATTTATTAGCAATATTTTTGAGTAATATATCGCCCCATTCATAACCAAACATGTCATTAACAACTTTAAAATAATCTAAGTCAAACAATATACATGATAATTTTGTGCCATAACGTCTAGAACGCGAGATTTCTTCTTCTAAGCGTTCCTGAAGATATTTTCTATTGTGTAATCCTGTTAAATCATCAGTTGTACTAACTCTTTCTAATTTTTCTTTTATAGCTTTAATCTTTAATAGAGCATTTACACGAATTATTAATTCATCTTTATTTTGTATATTTTCTATAAAATCAAACCCTTCTGCTCTAACGGTAAAATCTCTTCTTGCTTTACCAATAAATAAAATTGGGCAAGGGAATTTATTTGTCATTAATGCGTTTTGAGCTGCTTCGATATTTTCAACAATAATTAATGATGGATTAATTATTGCATAGTCTTTCATTTGGTTAATATCAACTGTCCTTATATCTGCGTCATCAATTTCAAATAATAATGCTTCTAATTCAGGCATTGGTTTTGTTGAATAAATAACAATATTGTTCATATAACTTCCTTCTTATTTATAGTAATTCTTATAATAATATACACTATTTGTAACATTTTGTAAACACGCAATAAGTATGATGTATGTCTTAGGTTTTGTAAATATTAAACCTTTTGGTCTACTTGTAAAACTTCAAAATTTATGCTAAACTTGCCAAAGAGGGATATGCCCTTGAATAAGAGAGATGAGGATATTCAATGAGCCACGGACATTGGATGGTTGAAAGAGTTATATTTGGACAAAGTATGACATTTAATATGGATACTTTAGTTTCAATGTGGGCTGCGATGGCTTTTTTGTTGATAATTGCTTTTATTGGAACAAGAAAGTTATCAATATTTCCAAGTAAGCTTCAAATAGTGTTTGAAAAAATATTAGGATATTTTGATGGGCTTGTTACAAGCATGATTCATGAGGGTGGGCGTAAGCATTTTCCATTAATAGCTTCGCTATTCTTATTTATTATTACAGCAAACCTCATGGGGCAATTGCCATTAAAAATGATTGAACTTAAACAAGGTGAAATTGCATCACCAACTAATGATATTAATTTGACAGCAGGTTTGGCTATTATAGTTTTAGTATATTATGTAATAGCAGGTGTTATAAAGAAAAAGCACAAATTTTTATTACATGAGTTTTCTTTTGTTGGAATAATATCAATGCTTGTAGAATTGCTTGAATTGGTAACAAGACCATTGACTTTAGCGTTACGACTTTTTGGTAATATTTTAGCTGGAGAAATATTAATCAGTGCGCTTTTAGCACTTGTTGCTTGGGGTTTACCATTACCAATAATGTTTTTTGAAATATTAGTAGCTTGTGTGCAAGCGTTAGTGTTTACAATGCTAACAACTGTATATATTGCAACAGCTGTTAATGAAAATCATTAATAAACAAAATTTATAAATAAGAAGGAGATTTTAAAATGGCAGAAGTACAAACAATTTCAGAAATGGCTCAATTAGGTGCAGGTATTGCAATGGGCTTTGGTGCTATAGGTGCAGGATTAGGTATCGGTTTTGCAACTAAAGGTTTAATGGATGCAATTTCAAGACAACCAGGTATTGCAGGTCAAGCTGTAGGTTTCTTCCTAGTTGGTGCTGCATTAGCTGAAGCTTGTGCTATTTATGCTTTAGTAATTGCAATGAAATTATCAGGAATGATGGGATAGGTTATTAATCAAACTAATTGATAGTTTGTTCAAAAGTGATATTAGTAAGAAAAAGTTAGTAGAATGGCGAAAGATATTTCGCCTAAAGGTAAAAACAATGGAATTTAATGCAACATTTCTAGCTACAATAATTTCGTTCATTGTATTTGTAATATTAATGAATAAGATTTTGTATGTTCCTGTCCTCAAGATAATGGAGCAAAGAGAAGTTTATATTGATGAAAATTATCAAACAAGTAAGAAAAATAATGAGCAAGCAAAAGAACTGATTTCTAAAAAAGAAGAAAGTTTAATAGTAGCTAGGATGGATGCTAAAGAAAAATATAATAAAATAGTTGAAAGTGTCAAAACAGAACGGGCAAATATTGTTTTAAACGCTCAAGAAGAAATGAAGGTTAAGCTAGAAAATTCAAAAGTTGAGCTGGAAAATCTTTCAAGGGAAGTTAAGGAAGGTCTTAAAAATTCAATGACTTGCTTAGCAAACGACATTGTTGAGAAGGTTATTGGTTATAGAAGTGAAGTGCAAGGTTTTGACAGTAAAGACATTGATGAAATCTTGTATAACTAGGACGGAATTTAATGGATAATAAAAACAATAAAATAATTACATTTATAGTAGGTTTCATGAAATTTATATTAAAGCTTATAAAGCTTTTTGTAATTACAAGTATAATTGTTGCAATAATTTATTATGCTATATATGTGGCTTTTGATTGTATATTCAAGGATATATTACCGTCTTTATCAAGAGCTGTGCTTTCAAACTTTATTGTTTTTTCATTAATTATATTTACCGTATTGCGTCAAAGTGTTCATCCAAAAGCTATCTTAGAACAAGTGCAATCTAAAATTGAGAATGATATTAAAGATTCTGAGATAGTTAAAGATGAGTCTGAAAAAGAATTGAATATTATTCAAGAAAGTGTTAAGAATATTCAATTTGAAATTGATAGTATTTTAGAAAAATCTAATGAGAATGCTAAATTAGTTAGTGAAAAGGTTTTAGAGGATGTTAACAACATAACAATTGCTATTCAAGAAAACACTGATAAAGCTATTGAAAGTAATCAATTGATTTTAAAAAATGAGCTTTTAAGACGTGCATCGTTAGCGTCAATTGAAGTGGCAAAAAAACATATTATTAATGAATTAAGCTGGAATCAAGGTTTGCATGACAAACTTATTGATGAAAGTATTGAAGCGTTAGAAGGGATAAATCAATAATGGCGGTATTAAAAGATAAAAACTGCGAATTGGTTGCAAAAAAATGGGCTTTAGCTTTAATGGAGCTTGCTTTAGAAGATAACAATATTTCTAAAGAGGATATATTGGATGATTTGCAAGAAATTGCTGATGCGTTAAATTCATCTGCTGAATTATCAGAAGTTATTAGCAATCCTTCTATTTCAACTGAAGAAAAACAAATTGTATTGTGTAAGCTTTTTCAAAATGCAGTTTTGCCTATAGTATATAATTTTATTTTTGTATTAAATCTTAGAAAACGAGTTGATATAATATCAGAAATTGCAAATGAATTTAGAAAAGAATTAGAGAAAATTAAAAATATTGCTCGTGTAAACGTAACTTCTGCAATTGAGTTAAATGAAGAAAGAAAAACTCTAATTAAAAATAAAATCACTGAAAAACTCCAAAAAAATATTATTGTAGATTGGGGCGTTGATAGTGATATTATTGCAGGTTTAGTTTTTAAAATTGATGAAACAATTATTGATAATAGTATAAAAAATAAATTAGAAAATTTGGGAAAAGAAATAATAAAGGGATAAAAAACAACGAAATGTTAATATAAGTTAGAAAGGATAATATAAAATATGGCAGTAATTAATCCTGATGAAATTAGTTCAATATTAAAAGAGAACATTAGAAATTACGAAGCAAAAGCAGAAGTTTCTAATGTAGGTTCTGTTTTAGAAGTAGGTGATGGTATTTGCCGTATCTATGGTCTAAGAAATGTAATGTCAAATGAGCTAGTAGAATTTGACGATGGCAAAGGAACATTAGGTATTACATTAAACCTTGAAGAGGATAATGTTGGGGTTGTAATTCTTGGTGAATATACTCATATTAAAGAAGGAATGAGTGTTAAGACAACAGGAAGAATTGCATCAGTTCCAGTTGGAGATGCTTTAATTGGGCGTATAGTAAATCCTACTGGTCGTCCAATAGATGGTAAAGGTGAAATTATTACAGATAAATCTCGTGCTATTGAAAGAGTTGCACCAGGAATTGTTGCTCGTAAGTCAGTTCATCAGCCACTTCAAACAGGATTAACTGCGATTGACGCTTTGACTCCAATTGGTCGTGGTCAACGTGAATTAATAATCGGAGACAGACAAACAGGTAAAACTGCTATTGCTATTGATACTATTTTGAATCAAAAAGGTGGAGATGTAATTTGTATTTATGTTGCTGTAGGTCAAAAAGCTTCAACAGTTGCTCAATTAGCTAAAACATTAGAAAAACATGGTGCAATGGAGTATTCAATTATTGTTTCAGCGACAGCTAATGAACCAGCACCACTTCAATATATCGCTCCATTTGCAGGTGTTGCGATGGCAGAAGAATTTATGGAACAAGGTAAGCATGTTTTGATTATATATGATGATTTAACAAAACACGCACAAGCATATCGTGCGATGTCATTACTTCTTAAAAGACCACCAGGACGTGAAGCTTATCCTGGAGACGTATTCTATCTTCACTCAAGATTATTGGAGCGTGCTGTAAAATTATCAGATGAGTTAGGTGGTGGAAGTATTACTGCACTTCCAATCATTGAAACTCAAGCTGGAGACGTTTCTGCATACATTCCGACAAACGTAATTTCTATTACAGACGGTCAAATCTTTTTAGAAACAGGTTTATTTAACTCGGGTGTAAGACCTGCTATTAACGCTGGTTTATCGGTATCTCGTGTTGGTGGTGCAGCTCAAACTAAGGGTATTAAACAAGTTGGTGGTCAGCTTCGTCTTGACTTAGCTCAATTTAGAGAATTGGAAGCGTTTGCACAGTTTGCTTCGGATTTAGATGCTGCGACTAAAAAACAACTTTTAAGAGGTCAAAAATTAACAGAAGTGCTTAAACAACCTCAATATAAACCATTAACTGTTTCACAGCAAGTATCAATCTTGTTTGCTGCTAATGAAGGTTTCTTGGATGAAGTTGATAATAAAAAAGTTCAAGAATACAAGGCTGGTTGGTTTGAGTACTTTGAAGCTAATATGCCAGAATTAGATAAACGCTTAAATGAGGGTGAAAAATTATCTGATGAAGATAAAGAGGCTTTAAGAGCGCAATTAGAAGCATACGGAAAAACATTATAGGTAAAATAAATGCCAAACTTAAAAGATATTAAAAGTAGAATAGGTAGTGTTCAAAACACTAAGAAGATTACAAAAGCGATGAAGATGGTTGCTGCAGCAAAAGTAAAAAAAGCTGAGAATACAGTGAAGGCTTCTAGACCATTTTCTGACGAATTATTGCTTTTATTTAGAAAGATGTTAGGTAGGGTTGGAGAATATTCAACAACTGGTTTAAAAGTAGAAAGAGGAATTGAAAACTATCCAGTATTACTTACAAAACGTGAAATAAAATCAGAAGGTTTACTTGTAATTACTTCTAATAAAGGTTTGGCAGGTGCTTATAATGCTAATATAATCAAAACTGCATTAAAGCGTGTAAAAGAAAATTCTGAGAAAGGTATTCATACAGTTATATATCCAGTTGGTCAAAAAGCGATTTCAGGATTAAAGAATAAACAAGGCAATTTTGAATTAAAAGAAGGTTATCTTGCTGTTGCTAATGACCCAACTGCTATTGGTGCAGGCTTAATATCAGAAGACATCGCTAATGATTTTGTCGCAGGCAAAATAGATAAAATTGAGATTATAACAACTCATTTTAATAATATGATGTCATATAATATTGTTAATTGGCATGTTTTACCAATTGATGTTGAAAAAGCAGATATACATGAATTAGAACCAACAATGGAATTTGATCCATCAGCAAATGGAGTTTTACAACAGCTTGTTCCAATGTTTATTACTAATTCTATTTATCAAGCATTACTAGAAGCTAATGCAAGTGAATTAGCTTCTAGAATGACAGCGATGTCAGCTGCGTCAAATAATGCAGAAGAAATGATTACGACTTTAACGATTGATTATAATAAAGCTCGCCAGGCAGCAATTACACAAGAGCTTGTTGAGATTGTCTCTGGAGCTTCTGCTATATAATATTTGGAATTTATTAGAGCAAATTTATTTTTTTTGTGGTTTTATATTGTTAGAGTATTAATATATGACTACTATTCCAGCATACAATTATAATAATGATACTGCAAGATTTAAGTATTTAGAGCGTCTTGATAAGTCGCCAGAATATCCTGATGTTGCAACAATTTCTGTTGCACAGCGTTTTATGCACAAAAGAAACCATTCGTGCAAAAAAGAAACTACAAATGATAAAATTAAAGCTGGTATTGGAGCTGTTGTTGGTACAATTTTGCCAATGATATTTATGATGAAGAAACAAGGGATAAAAAATCCATTTAAGATAGAATATGGTCTAAAGGAAATGTTAATACTTTCCGCTACTTCAATTATGGGTGGAGTTGGCGCAGGAATGATTGGAAATAATTTAGAGACTAATAAGAACAAATATAAAGAGGGTGTTTTTCAATTTATGAACGCTGCTGTACCGACGTGGTTGGCTGCTGCGACTTTAAGATGGTGTGAAACAACTAAAGGCATGAATAATAATTTTGCTAAGATTGTTACAACAGTCGCGACTATTTTAGTTGGAATGCAAGGCTCTGCGTCAGTATCAAATATGATTTGTGATCCAAAAGATAAGCATCCAGATAGAAAACTTACAATTTTAGACTCATTAGCTAATATCGATGATCTTGTAGGTGTTCTAGTTTTAGCAAAATTTCCTATTGTTGCAAAATTACATTTAGATAAATTATTACCTGCAATATATGCTTTTTGTGGTTATAGAGCTGGTAAAAGTAATTAATATAAATTTAAGAGGATATCTATTTTTTTAGACATCCTCTTAAAATATAGTATTAAAAATTAAATATTTGCTAATTGTTTGTAGTAATCATGTGATTGTTCAAACTTGTAAGCAATATTAAATAGTTTTTTCTCAGACAATTGAGGAGACATTAATTGTAGACCGATTGGCATTCCATCAGAATCAAAACCTGCTGGTATACTCATTGCAGGAATACCTGCTAAGTTAGCAGAAATAGTTGCAACGTCAGTTAGGTACATAGCTAATGGATCTTCAGTTTTAGAACCTAAATCAAATGCTGTATTAGGACAAGTTGGTGAAATTAATGCGTCAACTTGTTCAAAAGCTTTTAAGAAATCTTCGGTTACAATTCTTCTCATTTGTTGAGCTTTTTTGTAATAAGCATCATAATAACCTGATGATAAAGCATAAGTTCCAAGCATTATTCTTCTTTTAACTTCAGGTCCAAAGCCTTCTGCTCTAGATTTACAATACATTTCTAATAAATTTTGAGCGTCATCTGTTCTATGTCCATATCTAACACCATCAAATCTAGCTAGATTTGAGCTACATTCTGCAGTTGCAAGTATGTAATAAATTCCAATTGTATGTTTAAGGTTAGGTAATGAAATTTTTATAACTTCAGCACCTAAAGCTTTATAAGTATCAATTGCACCTTGTAATGCTTTTTGTACATCAGGAGCAAGTCCTTCACCCATAAGCTCTTTTACTACACCAATTTTCATGCCTTTAATATCATTGTTTAAATGTTGTCTGTAGTTTTCTACAGGTAATTTTAATGAAGTTGAATCGTGTGGGTCATAGCCTTCTATTACTTCAAGAAGTGCAGCTGCATCTTCTACTGTTCTGGCAAAAGGACCAATTTGGTCAAGAGATGAAGCAAACGCTATTAGACCATATCTTGATACTTTACCATAAGTAGGTTTCATACCAACAATGCCACAAAAACTTGCAGGTAAACGAATACTTCCACCAGTGTCAGAACCAAGCGCAAGTGCTGATTCGCATGCTGAAACAGCAGCAGCTGAACCACCAGAAGAACCACCTGGAACTTTACTTAAATTCCAAGGGTTGTGAACTTTTTTGAAAGCTGAGTTTTCGTTTGATGATCCCATTGCAAATTCATCAAGGTTTGCTTTACCAACAATAGGTACTAAATTATCAAGTAATTTTTGGGTAACAGTTGCGTTATAAGGAGATACAAAATTTTCTAAAATTTTGCTTGAAGCAGTTGTTTTAGAACCAATTAAATTCATATTGTCTTTTAAAGCAAGAGGTACACCTGCTAGTAATGGTAATTCTTCACCAGAAGCAACTTTTTCATCAACTTTTTTTGCTGTTTCAAGAGCAATTTCTTCAGTTAATGAATTAAATGCTCCAAGCTTTTCATCTATTGAATTTATTCTATCCAATGAAGCTTGCGTAAGCTCAACAGCTGAAATTGTTTTATTTTTAATTGCGCTAAATTGTTCCATTGCGCTTTTTCTCAATAATTCTTGCATAATTTCTCCTTAACTTCCTTTATGAATATTATACCATAAAGGTTTTAATAGAAACAAAACTAATGTATAAAGCTAAACAAGATTAATTATCAAAAGCTTTGACATATTCTATAAGAGCGTTATAAACTTCTTTATGAATTTTACCTTCTAAAACCTCTTTATATAGAATAAGGATGGATTCAATTCTGCTCAATTTTCTACGATAAACACGAGCTTCTCTAAGTGCGCTATATTTATCAGCTGTAGATATTATTTGCACCCCAATATCAGATGGATTATGGTCGCAATTTAATGCAGGATAGCCAGTGTGCTTTAGATTTTGATGATGATATCTTATCAGCTCAAGAGTTTCTAGATTTATTTTTTGTGTTTTAAGAAGCTCATATCCTAATATTGAATGGATATTCATAATCTCTCGTTCTTTTAGATTTAGTTTTGCTGGCTTGTTAATTATTTTTGATGGTATTAATACTTTCCCAAGATCATGAAGCATTGAAGCTTCTTTTATAATATTTTTACTAATTTTAGATTTCAAATTCTCTGAAAGCATAGAATGTATACCAATTGCAATTTTACAGGTTTCATTCATGTGTCCACCTGCTAACTCTTTCAAAGTTTTTGTATCAATATTCGGCTTAATTTTGTAATCGTGTAAAATCTTTTTTATTGAAGGATTTAGATCAATCATTTTTTGCAACATAGCTTTTTGTAAATTTTCTTCTTTGCCAGTTCTTAAACAAATTTGACCTTCGTTATTTTTACAAACAAAAAACGATGTGTTGTTAATTTGAACAGCACCCATTAATCTTGATCTATTGCGTTTTCTTCGGGGTTTAGTTAAAAACATTTTACTCTTATTTAAAATTTGGGATGTAACTTAATAAAAGTTTACAATATTTTTTAATATAATGCAAGTATTTATCTTCATGTGGAATATTAAAATTTTAAATTAATTATATTCTACATATATAAGGAGAAATTTTTATGTCAGAGAAAAAATTTTTGAAATTTATATTTATTGATGGTTTATTACTCTTGGTATTAGGATTATGTGTGTTAATATTACCAAAATTAACATCATTATCATTTGGCGTAATGTTAAGTAGTTCATTTATAACTTATGGAGCATATAAAATAATAGTTTCTTTTATAAATAGGGATTACATACCACATATATTATGGTCAATTGTAATTGGTGCATATATTTTAACTATTGGTATATTGTTATTATTAGTTCCTAAAGTAAGTTTATTTTGGCTAATTGCATTAATTGGTATATTTTTCTTATTAGAGAGCATTTCTTCAACTGTTTTTATTGCACAATTGCGCACGATGTTTAATTTTATTGTTTGTAAAGGTTTTGTTGCATTGATATTATTTTTAATCGGATTAATAATTATTCTAGGTTTGCCTGTAATGTCGTTTTGGTCAATAGCTGTTTTATCTGGTATAGGTTTTTTGGTAAAGGGCATGGCAAAAATGATTTTATCTTTGGCTAATAAGAATAATTATTAAAACTCTGGATTGCTTCGTATTTGCTCGTAAAGACGGGGAACTTCTAGACTTGGTGAAATCCAACAATAATCGTTAATAAACGTAACTTCTTCTTAGCTTCTTAATAAAAAAAGAAAGGACATAAATGTCCTTAAAAATGGTAAGTATATAAATTTGTAGACTAAAATTTGTTTATTTATTAAGCTCCTCTTCCTTGAAGAGCTTAATAAATATTATTGAATATAATTTAATAGACTCATATTCATAGAAGCAGAAGCTATTTGCATGCTTGCTTGATAGGCATATTGTGCATTCATCCATTGTGTAATTGCAGATGCATAATCAATATCATTTACTTGTGAAAGATAAGCTGTTAAATTTTCTGTGCTTGTTTCTAGTGTAGAAGTTGTCATATCTAAACGGTTTGCAACTCCACCAAACTTTGTTTGTTCTGTTGTAATTGTATTTAATGAATTTTTAAACATGTCTAATGTTTCATTCATTTCTTCATAACCAGTTTCAGTATCACCATCTAAAACTTTTTGAATAGAATTACTCAAACATTTTAATGCACCTAATACACCAGAATAATCTCCTTTTGGTTCTAAATCATCAACAGTTCCACCAAAAGCTCCACTGCCATCTGCATATTCATAAGTACCATTAGCTTTTTCTATAACTTCTTTTCCATTTTCATCTAAGAAAATAAGCTCGCCATTTTTAGTTTTTGCTTGTCCGTCTTTATACCAGCCAAAAATCTTATCACCAGTAGTATTTATTGTTTCAAAAACCCCATCAGCAACTTCTGTTTGACGAACATAATCTGGATTATCTTGTGGAGTTCCATTATATATTATATCGCCGTTTTCCTTTATTGTATAAGTTATTGTCTTTGTATTAGCTCCTGAAAAAATATAGTTATCATTGTATTCAGTATTTGCTAAATCAACCATTGTTTTCGTTATTTCATCAATTTCAGTTTTTAAAGCTTTTAATGAGCCTTCGTTATATGTTTGGTTATTTGCTTGAATTGCTTTATTCCAAGCCTCTGAAAGATAGCCGTTAGCTAAGTCTAATAAATCATCTAATGCATTCACTTCTGCTGAAGCCATACCTACATTTTGTTCAAAAGTTTCGATTTGACCTAATTGTTTTGTTGTATTCAATATATTAACAGCACCAACAGGATCATCGGTTAAATTAACGATTTTATTTCCAGATGACAACTGAGCAGTAAGTCTATTAAAGTTTGCTTGATTTATTTGCATTCCTGCAAGTAATTGTGCATATCTTGATGCTGATGAAACTCTATCAACCATCTATTAACCTCCTAATGCCATTAATGTATCTAAACAAGAATTACAAGTTGTAAAAACTTTTGCTGCTGCTGAATAAGCAGTTTGATATTTTACAAGATCAACTAATTCTTCATTTATATCTACGCTATTGTTACTTAAAATTTTATTATGGATAGAATCAACAACAGATGTTTGTGTTTCAACTAAAGTATCCATGTTACTACCTGAGGCAGCGACTTTGCCTAATAGTCCTGTATAAAAATCTTCTACAGACATATTTCCTAGTTCAGCAACTTTTGCATTTCTAGTGCCAAGCATTAAAACTACATTTTGAGCATTTCCTATAGCATTTTCATTAAATGTTGGTGGCGGATCTAAATTGTTAGGATTGTCAAAATGCGCACAAGCTATGTTCCAAATACCTTTATCAGTTAACAAGTTTGAATTTACAGAGATATTTGCAGCTGTAATCTTTTCTAATTCATATACAGGATCGCCAGTTACAGGGTCAATTACTTGTTGATTAGTATTTGGGTCAAGCTTTGGAACAAGATTACCAAATATATAATTATCAGGATTTGTTTTCATTAACTTAGTTGTATCATTAGGGTTGATACAATAAGCATCTTCATCAGTGTTCAATTTATTAAATAAGTTTGCAATAGTTACTGCAACTGAATTTAACGCATCCATAGCTTTGCCTGGATTCATGCCGTCAATATCAGTATCAGTTGAATGTAACAAACCACCTAAAGAGCCACCTCTTATAATAGAATTTGCATCTGCAACAATAGGAGTTATTGTTCCGTCATTAGAACGTGAAACAATACTAATTACAGCAGCTTCACGAGGCTTTCCTTCTGCTGTAACCCACTCATCAGGATAAGAAATTGGAGGGTTTTGAGATTGGCAAAACTCTTTAGCTGTTTGAATACTTAATTCTCCAACAACTTCTGCTCCTTTTACAATTTCTTGTCCACCTATATATAATGTTACAGAGCCATTTTGTGGGTTTTCTTCAATATTGATATCAACTGATTGTGCAATATCATTTAAAATCATATCTCTTTGGTCAAGCAAATTATTTGCTTGTAATGTACCAGTTTGAGTAATTTGAAGAGCTTTATTTACTTCTGCAAGCTCTTCTAGCTTATCGTTGAAAACGGAATAAGCATTATAAATCTTAGAAGTTTCTAATAATTCACGACTTTCACCATCACCTAAAGCTTTACTTGTTAATTCTTTAAGTTGCGCACTTTTAGAATTTAAATTTGCAGTCAATGTCTTAGCAGATTCTATAAAATTTACTCTAGCTGTTGAGCTTGCAGGATATTCATTAAGATTATTTATTGCTTTATAAAAATTCTCTAATGCTGCTGTTATACCAGTTCCTTCTAAATCATTAAACACATCAGCTAAGTCTCCTAAACCTTCTAGCTCAGCTTCATAACCTTTTAATACTGAAAGTTGGTCTCTATAATAATTATTTAGATATGAGTTATTATAACGCATAATATTTGCAATCATAACTCCACCATTTGCACGTACTTGAGCTTCTGTGCTATCACCAATTGCTCCTGCAATATTACGAGTCGCTAAGTTTACTTTTTGTTTTGAATAACCTTCAGTATTCATATTAGCGACGTTATGTGAAACAACACTTATTGCAGATTCATTTACTGTTAAAGCGTTTGATGAAATATTTAGTGCGTTAAATAAGCTAACCATTATTACCTCATTGTACTCGTTTTAGTTCCGTCTTTTAAAAAAGTGAATATAACCTTTTTAAATTTCTTCATTAATTGTCCACATGTCTAAATCACGTGTTTCTGTTGTTTTGCCTGCTCCATTATAGATACATCCCTGAGGAGCAAATACATTTATAATCGTTTCCAACATCTTGTCGGTAATTACAATGCCATGTTTTATTAATTCCACATTCTGATTATTCAGTAACATTAATTCCTCAGAAATTTTACAAATCTTTACTTTTCTTAATAAAAGAGCTTCTTTCTGCTCTGGTAAATTTGCCTCTGCAAACTCGATAAAATCTGACATTGAGCCATCTTTACCAAGCATATCAATAGAGATGTTTTTACGAAGGTTATTCAGCTTAACAATTGCATCGTTTTGCGCCAAAATTTTGTTATCAATTACTCCAAGATCATCAGATTTTGCTTTTTTTAACAAATCTCTTTTTTCTTCGAATAGCTCTTTTAATTTTGAATAAGCTTCGATTTCTTTATCTAATATTAATATTAAATTTTTTAATTGTTCTTTGTACATATTTTCCTTTAAATATTCTTGATCATTTGATTACTTAATCGCACGATCACTTTATCTAGAACAGATACTTAATAAATCTGTTGAATATGCCTTCATTTTGGTTTCTAGAAATTGCGCCTCTACCAGATAGTGCGAATTGTAGATTAGAAACATTATAAGAGCTGATTTCGCCATTAACATTAAGCCAACGAGGATCAACAACACCTGTTACAATAAAATCCATTCTTTCATTACCATTAACTATAGTTTTCTTCCCTTGAACAGAAAGATTTCCGTTTGGTAATTGTTGTACAACTTGACAAGCAATTTTATCGCCAAGTTTTAATGCTCTAGAGCCAACAGCTGAGTTTGAAACTTCATTTGAGCCACCAAAACCATCAGAACCTTTAAGAGAAATTCCAAACCATTTATTAATAAATGTAGTAAAAGTATCAACTGTAGTAGAAGATTTTGCAGATGAAAAAGACAAATTATCATTTAAAGATATATTTTCATCCATTTTAATAGATATCAAATCTCCTATTTGACGAGCTTGAACACCACCAAATAGTGAGCGAGGAACTCCTTGGTAATGTTGAGTTGCGCCCAAAGTGAATAATGATTCTGCTTGTACTGCTGGTACTGCCATAAATGTCATTAGTACTAATATTGATACTATTAATTTTTTCATAACTTTTTCCCCAAGTTTTATCTAATTAGCAAAGATATTCTGCTATTACACTTCTTCCATACATAAGTCCATATTTAATATCATCATCAGAAATATTAAATTCGCCAATAAATTCAGCATGTTTTCTGATATCAGTTACATCTACTCTTTCAAGCAAACCTTTTGGTGCAGATTTAGTGCCATCGCTAGTTCTATCAATAATAGACTCTTGAGCTTCTTCAACAGGTTTGTTTAATATATTAGCTCCTGTTCTTAAAGCGTTTACAGCTGAAAATCTTTGTACATTATTATTTTGTCCTACTGATGATAACATTTTATATTCCCTTTTTTAGCATTTAATTACTTAGCGTATTTTTCCATTTGTTTATAAATTTGACTTGCCATTCCGATACTTGAACGAGGGTTCGTTGCTATATCATGACCTATTTGTTGATAAATTATTGATTTAAAAGTATCTTCATATTGAGTTTTTTCTCCAAATATTCCACCTTCTCTATCAACAGTTTTATCCATTTCTGAAAGCATTTTAGTTACAAAAATTGCTTCAAATTCTTGTGCAGCTTTCATTAACTGAGCTTTTGAATCACCTGATTCTTTTATTCGGTTGTAAAGCACTTGATCCGAGTTAACAACTTGAGCATTTTTTAAATCATGTTTTATTAAATCTAATGTAGGTGTTGAAAAATCCATAACTAACCTTCCTTAAATAATTATTAACTCTGCTTGTAAGCTACCTGATTTTTTCAATGCTTGAAGTATTGAAATTAAATCAACAGGAGCAACTCCAATTGAATTTAACGCTCTAATTAAATCATTTAAGTTGCTGTTTGCAGGCATTTCGACCAAACTGCCTGGAGCTTTATTAATTGTTATATCTGCATTCTCAAATCCAACAGTTGCACCTTCTGCAAAACTATTTGGTTGAGAAACTTCATTTGTAGTAGAAACTGTAACTGTGATATTTCCATGAGCAACAGCTGCAGGAAGTAATTTAACATCAGCACCTATTACAACAGTTCCAGTTCTTTCATTTACAACGACCTTCGCTTTTTCCAATGTTGGTGCTACTTCAAGGTTTTCAAGAAGTGAAATAAAAGTAATTCTATCATTTATAAATCTTTGTGGAATTTCTACTCTAACAGAGCTTCCGTCAATAGCTTGTGCAGGAGCTAATGCAGATACCGTATGAGCAATTCTTGAAACAAGAGTGTAATCTGATTTATCTAAACAAAGAGTTATTGAGTTTTCATCACCAATTTCTGTATAGATATCACGTTCAATTATCGCACCACCAGGAATTCTTCCAGAAGTTGTAATTGCTGTTCTAGCAGAAGATCCACCTGCAATTTTATTAATACCACCAACTGAAAGTGGACCTTGGGCAACTGCAACAGCTTCGCCATTTGGTGCTTTTAATATGGTTTGAACTAATACTCCACCTTCTAAGCTTTTTGCGTCAGCTATTGCTGATACAGTTACGTCGATTTTATCGCCATTTTTTGAAAATGGTGGAACTGTGGCTGTTACAATAACTGCTGCTGAAGCACCTTTTTGAATATAGTTTTCTTGCTCGATTACTGTACCTAAGTTTCTTAATAACATTTTGTTAGTAATTTGAGTTGAACGAGAGTTATCACCAGTACCAGGTAAGCCAACAACAATCCCATATCCAACTAATTGGTTTTCACGAACACCTTTGATATGAGTAAGGTCCATAATTCTAACTTTTGCTTCAATAGCACTAGCAGGAATCATTCCTGATACCATTATTAATGTTAATATTGTTGCTAAAATTCTTTTCATATACTTACCCTTTATCTTTTAGATATTTACCAGTACTCTGTTTTCCCCAATTACTTTTCCTGTATAAACCTTTTTATAATTTCTATTTTCGACATTGATATAATCACCTGTCATTCCGTCAGCAAGTGCTGTTCCATCAATTGTTACCATTACAGCTCCGTTTGATACAAAAAATATTCTAACTTCACCGTTTCTTGCAACATCAGGTTTCATTTTTACAAATCTTTTATCAATAATTTCACCTTTTTGAAACGCTTTCTTTGCTGACATTTCTTTTGATAACATTTTTTCAGATAATACATAATCTATTTTTTGTGAAACATCTATTCTTTTCACAAGAGTAGCTTCTCTTGTAATTGCCTGTTCTCTGTTTATGAAGTCTGCTGCAACCAAGACTTCTTTATAAACTGTTGTTTGCGCTGGTAGATTTAATGTTTTTACATAAGCGTTATTAACATAAACATCAACCCTTTTGATATCTCTTGGAATAATCTTATCTGCGCCTTGAACTATTTTGTATGTAACCTTCCCGTCTGGTAGCTGAAGTTCTGCAAATGGAGTTGCAGTAATTTTTACTTCAATTTCTGCATTTGTATTCTTTTTATAGATGTTTTCAAGTTGAGTTGCAATTTGACTTTTAATTTCAGCAGAGCTAACAGTCTGAGCTTGAACACTCATCCCTGTCATCATCATTATTAATGCTGTAATTAAAAATCTTTTCAACTTAATTTCCCCTATGACATGTTATTAGTTAATTGAAGAATATTGCTTGAAGAATTAATCAATTTTGAGTTTGATTCGAACGCACGTTCTGCTTTGATTAGACCTACAAGTTCATCAACAATTTGAACGTTTGAGCCTTCTAGCATACCTTGTTGGATTAAGCCTAAACCATTTTGTCCTGGTGTATCTTGAACTGGGTTACCTGATGCTTGAGTTTCTTTATACAAGTTATGACCGATTGATAACAAACCTGATGGGTTTTGGAATTTTACCAGCTGTAAAGAACCAACTATTGATTGTTGAGTTTGACCTGGTAAAGTTACAGAAATGTTACCATCTTGAGTGATTGTAATTTCTGTTGCATCACGAGGAATTGATACAGAAGGTTGAATTAATAAACCATCATTTGTACAAAGCTGACCTAATGAGTCAACTTGAAGGCAACCATCACGAGTATAAGCAAGAGAGCCGTCCTCTTTCATTACTTGTAAGAAACCTTGACCTTCGATTTCGATATCAAGCTGACGACCAGTTGAAATTGCAACACCTTGAGTGAATACACGAGTTGTTGCAGCAGTCTTAACCCCAAGACCTATTTCAAGACCAACTGGTTGATAAGTGCCTTGGTTCATCAAAGCACCAGGAGTTCTTGTTGCTTGTGAAAGTAAATCTTGAAATTCAATTCTTGATTTTTTAAACGCAGTTGTATTTACGTTTGCTACGTTGTTTGCAATAACATCAAGGTAATTTTGTTGTGCAATCATACCTGTTGCTGCTGTTGTTAGTGCTCTTAACATTTTATTCTCCTTTCGTGATTCGTAACTCGTGATTTGTGATTAGATTTTTCGGTTCACTATTCACGGTTCACTATTCACGGTTTATTGTCCTATTCTACCTACTGATACTGCTGTTCTTAGTAGGTCGCTATTTGTGCTTACAACCTTTGTAAGCGATTCGTAATTCCTAGATGTTTGAATTGTATTAATCATCTCTTTAATTACGCTTGAGTTTGAAAGTTCAAGCATTCCTTGTTGTACTGTGAACTTCTCAGCTTTTAACTCAGGATTATTTTCTTTATCCATAGGAATAAATCTACAATCTCCTATTTCAAATAAATCTTCTTTGTCTGAAAAATCATAAATACCTATTGTTTGCATTGGAATTTTTTGAGTATAAGAATTCATTTCGATATTACCACTTTCACCAATAACGATTTCCATTCTATCTCTCATTAATTCTGGATCCCAGTCTTCTGGAATCATTCTAATTCTTTTATTGTTAATATCAAGAACATATTCTCCTTGTTTTGTTACCAAATAATCATCATTATTAACAATAAACGAACCATTTCTTGTATATGATTCTTTGCCATTTACATCACGAATTTTGAAAAAACCATCTCCTTCAATTGCTAAATCAAATTTATTCCCTGTTTTTTCTAAAGGTCCTTGTGAAAAGTCATGAACGTACTGATAAGCTTCAGAACCCATACTTACTGTACCTAAATATCTACTTGTGTCGTTTCTCAAAATTGAACCTTCTTGAGAATATACTGCAGATTGCATAACATCCTTAAAACGTAACTCGCCCTTTTTAAAACCAACAGTATTCACGTTAGCTAAATTGTTAGCTATTCTATCATTCATATCCATAAGAGCAACCATACCCTTAGCAGCTGATTCTAATCCTCTAACTATCATGCGTTCGCTCCTTTATATGTTTCATACTTACTTAACACTTTTTTGACATAATTTTGAGTCTCTGCATAAGGTGGTATTCCACCATATTTTTTAACAGCATTTGGTCCTGCATTATATGCAGCTAAAGCCAAAGACTTATCATTTCCAAACCTATCCATCAGACCTTTTAGGTATTTTGTGCCACCTTGAATGTTCTGTTCTACATCATACGCATTTGTAACGCCTAAACCTTGTGCAGTGGCAGGCATTAATTGCATCAATCCCATAGCTCCACAATGAGATGTTGCATTTGGATTGAATCCTGATTCTTGGTTAATAACAGCTTTTACAAAATCTTCATCAAGTCCATTTTTATCAGCATATTTTGTAATTAAATTATCGATTTCATTTCTAGTTGTTGATGTTGGATTTTTTTTATTTTGGATGGAGGACTCAAGAATTTTTTGGAAATCAGCATCTGGCTTTTGAGCAAACGAAGCTAATGATTGAATTTGAGTTTCAATCGTGTTAATACGCTGTAATGCTATATCTAAGCTCGAAAGCTGCACCTTTCGTTCTCCTCTGTCTTATTTTACTTACCTACCAAGTCTGATAGAATGAGAAGTTATACTTCCCCCCACCATAGTCTACAATAGTAGTTTAGTATATATAGTGTAGATGGACATCAACCAGAGGATTGAAATTTTATAAGGCATATAGACCAGATGGTCTAGATGTTTTATTTTACAAATAAAAATAAGCCCCGCAAAAACTACTGCCAGGGCTTATCTTTTTACTGTAAACGATTTAAAAACTAATCACCGTTACAGCCGAAAGCAATTGTTACGTGTTCTTTCGGATTAATTGCTGAAATTTTGAAGCCTTTAGCATCTACTAAATATGCGACTTCATCACCTGTTGTTTGAAGTAAGCCCATTGTACCAGACAATGCTGTTCTAGTAATGTCAATAGGAGCTTTAATTGTATCTTTAACTACATCGTAAGTACTTCTACCAGCTGCAGGTAATTGACCTTGGAATACTTCGCCTAAAGCAATACCTGTACCTGTTGATACGTCTTCAACTGCATTACCTAATGTTGTTAACATACCACCTGTTGTTCTACCTACAATACCTACCAAAGAACCAGCCCAAGTAAATGGAGCAGTTACTAATCTTGATATAATATTTGGCGTATTAGATTTATCAATTTGTGCTGTTAAGATTTGTCTTGGTAATGTTGCTTTGCATCCACAATGTTCAATATCTGTAAACGCAAGCTTTAAAGCACCTTTTTGACAACCGCTTGGTCTAATTACTTCAACAACTTTACCGTGTACATTTGAACCACAAGGATATAAATGTCCATTAATTGTTACATCTTCAAGAGTTTTTGCTGCAAATTTTTGTCCAACGTGTGAAGATTTAGCAGTTACTTGGTCCTTAAATTCTAATTGAAGTGTAGGGATTTTAACTAATTCTTCTTCTTGTACGAATGCTTTTTTGTCAACAGGACAAATTGGACAATCGTTATTTGCAGTTACTGGATTTTTATCAATACCAGCATTAACTCTTATATTTTGTAACATTGAAGCAATTTCTGCACGAGTTGCATCTTTGAATGGTGCAATCATTTTAGGATTAGGAGAGTCATTTAACGCTCCTTTTTCTAGAGCTGTTGCAATAGGAATTTGCGCCCATTCAGGAACTGTATTACCATCAGTATATTGAGATAAAATTTGTTGAGCTTTACATTTATCAACTTCTGGACATTTAATACCTTTAGCTAATGCGCATAAAGCTTCTGCTCTTGTTACATTATGATTAGGCATAAATGTTCCATTTGGATATCCTTTTAATAAGTTTTGGTGTACTGCAACAGTGATTGCTGAACTTGCCCAATGGTTAGTTGGTACGTCTGAGAATAATTTTTCAGGCATGCAAGAATACATGTTTTGGTCAAACCCTTTTACAAGCATAGTTGCAAACTCAGCTCTTGAAATTGATTTTGCTGGTTTAAATAATCTATCAGGGTAGCCTACAACAACATCGTTTGTTGCTAATTTATCAATTGGACAAGAAGCCCAATATCCGTTTGGTACATCTGGGAACATTTGTAATTGTGTTGGAACTGCAGCACCTGTCATATTTGCAAACGGTGATAAATCAAATGGCACTAATGATTTTTTAACAGCTTGTATAGAATTTGCTGTTCCCATTTGAATTGGACATCCCATGCCATCCATTCGGTTTTCGTCTCTTATAATTGGAATACCATTATGACTTCCGATATCATTTAAACATGGAATGTTAGAAGCAGCGCCAGTGATATTTCCATCAGTAGCTATTGTTGTTCCCATTGTTTGGCTACTTAACATGTTTTTACCTTCTCTACTAACATTGAAGCCTTCTGATGAATATACAGAGTCTGCTCTTGTTCCTACATAATTATTATACCCATATATTCCATTAGGGTAAGCATAAACTTGTCGCATATTTTCTCTGTCAAAACCACTTGTATTAGGACAAAGTGCGCAAGATGGAACAGGATCTGGTTCACATTTCGGTGCGACATCGCAACCACATGGATCTGGTTTTTCGTCGCAAGGACAAGCTTGACCAGTTACCACAGGTAAATCATTGCAACCACAAGTTGATTGATTAACAATCGGACGTTGGTTACAAGGGCAAGCTGCCATTACCGTATTGAACGAACACGTTGCTATACCAACGGCAATTGCAGCTGCCACAGTAAGTTTTCTAATCGTCATTTTAACCTCCTTATAGGTAAAGTCTTTAGGTGAAATAATATAATTTTCACCTTGTTACCACTTGATTATGAAGGTCTTGTAGATTAAAAACATTACCAAAAAAGTGAGTCCTATTGGGTAATAATTAAAATTATATATTTATACCCATTCACATTCCATCAGGAACAATTCTTCTTTATTGTAATTTAGGAGTTTATGTACTGAAATATTTTCATTAACAAATTCAATTTGTGAAATTATTTTATCATCAAATTTTGCTTCTTTTTTATAAACCATATCAATAGTTTTAATTTTATGAGAATTTTTAAATTCAAAACTTAATGGTTCAAATGCCCAAATAACGTAATTTCCATTATTAGCGTGTCCGTTAACATCTAAATCATTATATCTAACTTCAAATTCTTTTTCCAAAATTGGATTTGTAATAGGTGATATTTTTTTAAATAATAAATCATCTTCTCTTTTTTGGAAAGGAATCATAAATTTGTTATCAGAAATAGCATTAGCAATTGGAACTAACGCTCTTGTATTTGTTTCTACAAGCGACCAAAGGCTATGTATTCTTGCTAATAATTTATTATCGTTGTTATATAATTCAAAATCACGATAAGCGAAAAGCTTATTATATCCTCTTGGTTCAGTTTTTAATATTAATTCTTGAACGTCAAAAGGATATTCATTAAATTCCATTCTATATTTTAATAGAAACCAAGCATAATTAAGCGGATGTATAAAAGAATACCCAAACCCGAGATCTTCAGCATTTTTACTTGCAATATCTTGTAAAAAGTTTAATAATGCAAAAGGTTTCATCGCTAGATTTTGCTCAATCTCTGAATATTTAACCAATATTTTTTCTTGGTATCCATCAATAATCATAGGTCGATTATAACATATACTATTAAATTTTTATAGTAAATTAAAATATTAACATTCAATGCTATGATTTGTTTTTTATAATAAATTCTACATTTGATTTTCCTAGAGTTTTTTTGAATAGATTTTTAGTAAACTCCATAAATTCTTCATTAAATTCAGATTCTGGAAGCTCAAATTTATAGTTTTCATCCGGATGAGATTTAAGTGTCTCAATTAAATTACCATGAGCTAATTTATTAAAATTAAAATGTTTTTGAACAAAAAATGTTATTAGTTTTTTAAACAATAAATCATTTGAATCTGTAGAAAAAGCTATTTTTGAATCTTCTTTACCTTTTACTTGTTTTAAATACTTCATAATCTTAATTTTCTTAATAGCTGAATCTGTATTTGAAACAAATAAAGTTTGCTGTTTTAAACAAATGTCAATAATTTCTTTTATATCAACATTTAGAGCTTGTGCAATTTTTTTTAAATTATTATATATTACATTAGCTTCGCGATAAAATATAGAAGGCAAAGCAAATGCAGCTTCTATAAAATCTTCTTGTTTAATATTTAAGTTCTTTGCATTTTCTTCTAAATTTTTACTTAATTTATCAGGTTTTATAAAAAATAATGGAGGATGTTTTATAGCAGCTAATACAAAGCGTTTTTCTTCTGTTTCTAATATCTTTGAGGCATTATATATCTTTTCAAACAATTTATTCTCATCAGCTGACATAAAATAAGAATCTGTTGATAATGATTTGTAAATTTTTTCTAATGGTAGTTCTAGCGCATATTTTTCTTTTAATTTTTTTGCAAGATTTTTAAGTTGAAGTGGTAAATTCCCTGTTTTATTTTGAATTTTTAAAATATATCTATCTTTTCTATGGGTAATAGAAGATTTTTGTACATTTAATTCTTTTGCCATTTTACTATTACTATAATTTTTAAGAAAAAACTTTTCCTCTTCTGTTAAACAAGATTTTTCAATAATTTTATCCAATTTTACAACATTTTTAAAATTTTCTTGCTCATTTTTTTTACTAGTATAAACTGGTAAATCCATTTCAGTAATAAAATCATTTTGTTCTAAATTAGTATAATTTATTGAAGAACTTAGGCTAACAAGTCCTAAATTATGTTTAAGACAATTTTTATTAGGTTTAATTTCATTAATTTTTGATATAAAATCATTTTTTGATAATGTTTTTTTTCTAATATTATTTAATAATATAAAAAATTCTAAATATAAATCTTGTGCAAAATCTTCTTTTATATGCCAAAAATTAGTTTTTAAGTCTATTTCTTTATGCAAATGTTTTTCAAAAAACTTAAAAGCCTCGTTGTTTAAACTTTTAAGCTCACTATCAGAAGCTTTTATATATTTATTTAATAGCTTTTTTGATTCTAACAATTCTTTTTTATTAAGCTTTATCGTTTTGAAAGAAGTATGATTATTATACTGATTGTTTATTATGTTCATGACTCAGGCCTTTTTTATTATAAATTCTACATTAGATTCAATCTGATTATCTTCGAAAAATTTTTTTGTAAATCTAATAAATTCGTCATTCAATTCGTGTTTTGGCAACTCAAATTTATAGATTGTAGTATGAGACGTTTTTATCATATTAATTAAATCATTTAAATTTAATCTTTTTATTTTAAAATGTTTTTTGATTAAATATACTAATAATTTTTGCATTAATACATCACTTGATTGTGGGGAATAATTAAATTTATTATCTTCAATTCCTTGTATTTGTTTTATATAATTTAATAATAAGCTTTTTTTATAAATAGCTTGAGGATTTCTACTAAATAAATTTGGTTGTTTTAATCCTTGATTAATAATATCTTTCTTATCTATATTCAAAAGTTTAGCTGCATCATCAATATTTTTATATAAAGTTTCTGGCTTTTGATAAAATAAAGCAGGATGTTTTATTGCAGCTTCTATTAATTCTTCAATACTAATATCAAAATTATTTGCTGTCTCTTTAATATTATTATATAAAGTTTCTGGCTTTTGATAAAATAATTGTGGTTGACGCAAAGCTATCTTAATATAATCCTCTCTATTAACATTAAACAATTTTACACATTTTATTACATTTGCATATAAAGTTTCCGATTTTTGAATAAAAAGGTTTGGTGATTTAAGCCCAGCTTTAATAAAAGCGTCCTTGCTAACATTAAAAATTTCAGAACTATTAACTATATTTTTAAATAATGTTTCTGTTTTTTGGCAAAACAATCCTGGTGATTTAATTGCAGCTCTTATAAGTATGTCTTTGTTAATATTAAATTTTTGCGCAGTACCATTAATATTTTGATATAATGTTTCCGAATTTTGATAAAATAATTGAGGATGTTTTAAAGCAGCCTTAATAAAAAGCTCTTCACTAATCTTAAAAAGTTTTGAACTATTTTTTACATTGTTATACAAAATTTCTGGATTTTGATAAAAAAGATTAGGTTGCTCAATTGCAGCCTTAACAAATTCTTTTTCAGGAACATTTAATAACCTAGAGTTTTTTGATACATTTTCAAATAATTTATCATTTTCGAGTGCTATTAATTGTTCTGTTGATAAAAATAAATCTACGACTTTTTGAATAGGATATTCTAATTTGTATCTTGATTTTAATTCATAAGCTATTTTATCAATTTCAACAGGTAAAATCCCTGTATTATATTGCAATTTACGAAAACTAGTTCTTTTAATATAAGCAATTCTGCCATATGATTTATTAAAATTATTTGCAATATCTTTAATCTTCATACCCTTCTTATAATCTTGAATAATATCTTTTTCTTGTATACTAAGACAAGATTTATCAAGTAACTTTGATAATTTATTGTTAAGCTTTTTGCCTTTATTAGTTTTTGTAGAGTCATAATATATCGGCAGATTTGCTTCGGTTAATAAATTTGATTTTTCTAATGAAGTATCACTTATTGACTCATATATACTTTTCTCTAAAATACCACTTTTTATTGTATTTTTATCTGGTTTAATTTTATTTAATTGAGGGATAAAATCTTCAATTGGTAATATTTTTTTTCTAATATTATCTAACAATATAAAGAATTCTAAAAACAATTCTTGCGCAAAATCTTCTTTTATATGATTTTTATTAGTTTTTAAGTTTATTTCTTTATGCAAATGTTTTTCAAAAAACTTAAAAGTTTCGTTTTTTAAGCTTTCAAGTTCACTATCAGAAGCTTTTATATATTTATTTAAAAGCTTTTTTGATTCTAACAATTCTTTTTTATTAAGCGTTATCGCTTTGAAACTAATTTTATTTTGTGGAGTACAATATATTTTATTATTGTTTATATTCATTATACAAAAGACCTTTTCTATTCTAAAATACAAAAATATTTTTTTTTGCTAGTTATATTTTTATATTGAAATAAGCTTTTAGTTTACCAGGAGTTGTTGCGAATAATTCATTTGCATATCCAATAAACTCTTTTCTATACTCAGAATCAGGAATTTCAAACATACAAATTTCTTTTGGATGTTTTTTAATAAGATTAGCTAAACTAGCATTGTCTGCAATTTCTTCAAAGAAATGACTTTGAACTAAATACGTTAAGATTTTTTTATATAAATCTTTTCTATCATCTTCTATTTCGAGATTTAGGTTATGTTTTTTGATTAAATTTTTTGCATAACCTTTAATTCCTAAACTTTCATCATTTATCGTTTCGTTCTTTGTAGCTTCATTTTTGAAAGTATTTGATTTAAGTTTTATTTTATATTCTACAATAAGTTCTTTAATTTCTGGTGCAAATTTTTTGCGTTTTCTTTCTTCTCCTAAAAAATCTTTTTTCATCTGAATAATTTTTTGTTTTGTAAGACCTAGGTCTGTATAAATTTCTTTTTGCATTTTACCAGCAATTAAACCTTCAAGAACAGCTTTTTGTAATTCAAATTCTTTTTGTTCTTTTTTAGCTATTATCTCTTTGTATTCATCTATAACTTTATTTAATTCAGGAGGTAGTTCTTTTCTGTTTTCTGAATTAATTTTTATATATTTATCTCTTCTAAGGAAAATTGATCTTTTGTGTAATTTTAATTTAGGTGCAATTTCATCAATTGTCATACCTTTTATTAAACATTGAAAAAGTTTTATGTTTTCATTAACATTATTAATTTCTTTTTTATTTTTTATATTTATGCACTTTTCTACTAAAGCTTTATTTTCAGGAGAAAAATTTTCAAGATAATTATCAATTTTAAACCAAGCACTTTGTCTTATTGCATTGACATCATCCCTACTTAAATTCATTTCTTTTATGATTTGTCCTGTTGTTTTATTATTTATATAAATTTCAAGGTATTTTTTTTCATTAAGGTTTAAATTTTTTCCTTTTGACACAACTTGAGAACTAAGAAAATTCTCAGCTAGTGTTCTTATTTTTCGAGGAAATTGGTCTATATTTTTGTTAATTTTCGATGTAATGCTATCCCTTTTGTTAATAAAATCGTGTAAAGTATATCCTAAATCCTTAGCTATATCTATTCTAGATGTACCATCTAAAGTACGTTTAATAATTTTTAAATCTACTTCGCTTAAATCTAGTCCTTCATATATAGTCATAAATCTTCCAGCAAGTTTTCTATTTTCTTGCGAAAGTTTTTCAAAATTTTCATTAATTTTAAATATAATATTAATTATTTTGCTCGTATAATCATTCAAGTCGATATTCATCTTTTTTATAATATTTAGTTTAGTATCACCATAAATATAATTCTTTATTAAATTTATTTCTTCTTCATTAAAATCAATATTAGATTTATCTATTTGATTGAAATTTGAAGTATTAATAGCTGATGTTTTTTCTAGCATGTTATTTAATTCTGTATAAAAAAGCTTTGTTGTTAATTTTTCATTACGAAAGATTTTAAGTAACGAACGAAAATTCGACATTACTTTTTGAGTATAATTTACTATATTAATTTGAATTTTTGATTGTTGAGCAATTTCATTGTTTAAATGTTTTTGAACTAAATTAATAATATTTTGTTCAGCTTTTTCAAGCTGACTTGCAGGGGCATTTATATAAGAACCTAAACTTTTTTTAAATTGATAAAATTCTTCTCTTTGCAATTTTATTGCTTGGAAACTAGGTGCGTTAAACGATTTATAATTAATATTTTGGTTGATATTCATGAAATTAAGACCTTTTTTATTTTAAAACTTGAAATAAAAATTTTTGCTAGTTATATTTTTTTATATTGAAATGAACTTTTAATCCATTTGAAACATTTGTAAATAATTTATTCGTATATTTTATAAATTCACTGTTATAATCAGAAGCAGGTATTTCAAATACGCAATAGCCGTCTTTGTATTTTTTTAAAATATTAGTTAGGCTATTATTATCTGCAATTTCTTCAAAGAAATAACTTTGAACTAAATACGTTAAGACTCTTTTATATAAATCTTTTCTATCATTTTCTATTTCAAGATTTAAGTTATGTTTTTTGATTAATTTTTTTGCGTAACCTTCAATTCCAAAATCTTCATCATTTATAATCTTGTTGTTTACAACTTTGTTTTTGATAGTATTTAAAAGCATTGTTTTATATTCTACTATAAGTTCTTCAATTTCTGGAGCAAATTTTTTACGATTTTCATCTTCGCATAAAAAATCTTTTTTCATCTGAATAATTTTATCTTTTGAAAGATTATAATCAGTACAAATTTCTTTTTGTTTTTTACCAGAGATAAGACCTTCAAGAACAAATTTTTGTAGTCGTATTTTATCTTCTTCTTTTTTAACTAGCATTGTTTTATAGTTATCTAAATAGATATCTAATGCTAAAGAAATACCATCTCTATCATTTTTTTGTTTATCTATTAAAAAGTTTAATGCTTCTTTAATTGTTAGTGGACTATGATGAAATTCTTTTGCGATTTTATCTATTGGTTCAGATTTTATTAATTTTTTTAAAATCGTTATTAATTCTTCATTATTATTTAAAAGTTTTTCTTTGTTTGTAATAATTATATCTTTTTTCGGTTGAACTTTAGGTTTTAATTGAACTTTATTATTTTTAACAGACTTAGCTTGTTCTATAATCTTTTTTTGATTTTCAGGAAAAAACTTACCATTTTCATCATATATTTTAAAAATTTTTCTTAACATATTATATTCATTATTACTGAAATTAATGACTATATCATTAAACTCATAATTTGATTTTTTAGCGATATATTTATTAAGGATATCTATTTCTTTTCCTGTTAAAGCTTTATTTTCAAGGATTGCTAAATGTTGTTTTAAAAGTAATTTATCTTCATTGTAGAAATCTTTTTTGTTTTTCTCATATTTTTTCACAATTTCATTTTCTAATTCTGTTATATATAACGCAGAATAGCCAATTTGTTTACCGATTTCTTTATTTGATTTGCCAGCTATATAACCTTCAAGAATTTTTATTTCTTTTCCTGTTAAAGCTTTATTCTCAAGGATTGCTAAATATCGTTCAGCAATATGTCGATGTTCAGATGGAATTTTATCAATATCATTTTTTATTATTGAAACAAGCTTTTCATTTTTACGGCTAACTTGTGATGGAGTAAGCTTCAATTCTTTAGCTATATCTTTTTGTAATTTGCCATAAGTTAAATCTTCTAGAAGTTTTATCATTTTTTTATTTATTTCTAATTCTTTTTCTTCTTTTTTTTCTTGTAAAGCAAGATATTTCTTAATAGCAAGATTTAATTTGAATGATAAACTTTGCCCATTCTTAAATTTATCAAGATAATTATTTATAGAGGTGCAAATAAAACCGATAGAATAACCCATGTTTTTTGCTATTTTTCTCTGAGAATCACCATTTATCAAACAATTAAAAATTTTTATCATAAGATTTTCATCATTAGAAAATGACGATAAGTTCATTTTATTTAATTGTTTAATAAAATCCTCTCGTAATAAAGAACCGTTACGAATTTTTTCAAGTAAATTATCAAAATTTGATAATATCCATTCACTTAAATCTTTTTTCATAGTCTTTGATTTTAATTCTATTTCTTTTTGTAGATATGGCTCAAAAAAATCTTTAACCTTTTGTTTTGGACCTGCAAATTTAGTAGGAGAAACATGTTTACATTTAAACAAAAGCCTTTCTAATTCATGAGCTTCTGTTTTTTGAAGTTTGATTGCTTTAAAGTTAAGGTTATTATCTGGAGTATAATATATATTATTGTTGATATTCATTTAAAAAGACCTTTTTTATTCTAAAATACAAAAATAAAAAATTTTGCTAGTTAGAATTTCGTAAAAAGATTATTTTTATGAATTTTCACCATGTAAAAATACAATAGATTTATTTCTAAAAATTAACAAATTAAAAGAGGATAACTTTTCAGTCATCCTCTTCAATAATATATATTGTAAATTATACACTAGCAACAGCTCTTGGTCCAGCATTAACAATTTCAGCAGGCATGTTTGGATATTTTTCTGCGAAATTGTCAGCGAACATTTGAGCAAGTTTATTAGCTTGAGCATCATAAGCTGACTTATCTGCCCACATTTCTCTAGCATCAAGCATTTCACTTGGAACATTTGGACAGCTTGTAGGGTAATCTACATTAAATACATCGTGGTGTTTGAATTCAATTGAATCAAATGAACCGTTTAACGCAGCTGAAACCATAGCTCTTGTATAAGCTAATTTCATACGTTTAGCACCCATAGATGCGCTACCACCAGCCCAGCCAGTGTTTACTAAGTAAACTTTAGTACCATATTGGTCTAATTTATCACCTAACATTTTAGCGTAAACTGATGCGTCCATTGGCATGAATGGTTCACCAAATAATGTTGAGAATGTAGGTTGTGGTTCTGTAATACCTCTTTCAGTACCTGCTAATTTAGAAGTGAAACCTGTTACGAAGTGGTACATAGCAGCGTTTTTATCTAATCTAGAAATTGGAGGTAATACACCGAATGCGTCAGCTGTTAAGAATACAACAACTTTTGGAATACCACCCATAGAAGGTACTTGAGCGTTATTAATATATTCAATTGGGTAACCAACACGAGTATTTTCTGTTAATGAATCGTCGTTGAAGTCGAATTCACGAGTTTCTGGATCCATAACAACGTTTTCAACTAATGAACCAAATTTAATAGCATTATAAATTTCAGGCTCATTTTCTTCAGTAAGATTGATACATTTAGCATAGCATCCACCTTCAAAGTTGAATACACCATCAGGAGACCAACCATGCTCATCATCACCGATTAATTTTCTGTTTGGATCAGCTGATAAAGTTGTTTTACCAGTACCAGAAAGACCAAAGAATACAGCTGTTTCATTAGTTTCAGGGTCCATGTTAGCTGAACAGTGCATAGGTAATACGTTCATTTTTGTCATAATGTAGTTCATAGTAGCGAATACAGATTTTTTGATTTCGCCTGAGTATTGAGAACCACAAATAATGATTGTTTTAGCTTCGTAGTCGATAGCAATACAAGCTTCTGAATTTGTACCATCAACTTCTGGATTACATTTGAAACCAGGCGCACAAAGAATTGTGTAATCAGCTTCACCATAGTTAGCCAATTCTTCTGCTGTAGGTCTGATTAATAATTGATGAATAAACAAGTTTTGACTTGCCATTTCATTAATTACTCTAAATTTTTGTTGGTAAGTCTTATCTGCACCAGCATAACCATCAAAAATGAAAATTTCTTTATCTTGTAAATAAGATATCATTTTTTCTTTAATAGCATTGAATTTTTCTCTGCTGATTGGTCTGTTTACTTTACCCCAAGCAATATCGTTGTGGATAGTTTCAGTATCTACGATAAATTTGTCTTTAGGAGAACGGCCTGTATATTTACCAGTTGTTACAACTAAAGCTCCAGTATTGCTTAATGAACCTTCGCCTAAACGTAGTGCTGCTTCTGTTAAATGAGCAGGAGTTAGGTTACGGTAAACAGCTTTAGGGTTAGTAATACCCAATTTTTCAATTCCGTAAGTTTCCATTTATAGCTTCCTCCTTTATATTAAAGCTTTTTTCTATACAAATTTATTGTATTATAAACACTTAAATAAATCAATCATACAAACGCTATAGACCTTATGCCTATTGAGCATGGATAAACAGGTACATATTTAACTATAGTTCTTTTATATGTTACAAAACTTCACAAAACTTAACGATCGTACAATATTTAAACCCCAACAAAATCAATAGAAATTGGCGATTATGTAAAATTTTGTAACGAAACACATCAATTTGCGTTATTAATTATAAATATGTGGAATATAAATTATATAATTATGTAAGTTGATGCAATAAGGATATGTGTAAGCTTAATGATTAATCAAGAAAGAGTGTTTAAAAAAATGTATATGACCTCAAACCCTCGCCAAGTGTTGAATATGAGCTTCGGGGGGGGGTAGAACCCTCTATTGGTGCACCTTTTCGGAGGTGTGCTGTGAGTAAGTTTGTTACTTGTCATCCTGAATTTATTTCAGGATCTTACCAGCGTGAAATCAGCACTTCAGCCCCTAATATTTACCCCTCGGGATCTTACCAGTGTGGAATGTACACTTTAAATCCATACATTTACCCCTCAAGATCTTACCAGTGTGGAATGACAATTTTGCGTGCAAGAAAGGGGGTGTTGAAAACTGTTTAGCATAAGAACAGACCTTTCGAATAGCATTACCCAAAACAGCATGAAATTAAGCACTGGCTAGCTTAATCAAGCAATTGAGCGCTGTAGTAGCGGGTATAATATAAACAGCGCGAATGACATTGATGCGAATTATTTTATTGCATCTAGCATGGAGTCCAAACTCAGCGCATACCAGATTGCC
>JAGBXP010000012.1 GCA_017629215.1 bacterium
AAATTCTCGACTAAACCTTGTGTAATAGATGGATTTTTTGAATATAATTGGCCTAGAACCTTAGATATTGCAAAAGTTGAATATTGCGCTCCAGAAATTGATATTAATTATGATTATTCAGATTGGATTAAAGTTGGAGAAAAAACAGATTCATTATCTTGCGAATTATATGATGAATTTGTATGGTACAAAACAAAAATCCCTAAAAATCTTTCTGAATTAACTCTTAGCGCAAGGCATCTTTTTGCTGTCTATATCAATGGAAAAGAAATTTTAAATAGAAATAGCTATAAGATAGAAAAGTTGCAAGATATTCCAGAGACAATATCAATACCTCTTTGTGAAAGAGTTTTGACAAGAGATGATAATGAGCTTACGATACTTGTTCAGAATTTGGGATTTGATAAAGGTTTTTCTGGAGATACTAATAACCCTAGAGGTTTAGTTTTTTGCGAAACTACTCCAAAAATCCCTTTGAATTTTAGTGTTTGTGAAAAATTATCTATTGAAAGAAATGATTGGCGAGAAAGTGAAAGCCCATATCTAGCTAAAATAACAGCACATTTTGATATCGATTATAAAGATAATGAATTCTTTGCTAAATACATTTCTTTAGAAGATTTTAAATGTAGAAGAGCTACTATATTCTTAAATGGAATTAAAATCGGACGTTATATAAAGCGCACGAGAGTGCAAGATAAATTTTATTTGATAAATGAGTTTTTAAAACCTCATAATACATTAGAGATAGTAGTTTGGGCAAAAGAAAGAAACACAAAATCTTTATGGGGCTTTAAATTTGATTTGAAAAATGTTAAAATTAGGTTAGGTACATTTAAGAAATATCAGCTGTTTAAATAATATATGAGGTATTCTAATGGTCGTAGTTCCAGAATTTTTGATTAAAAGAATTTACCAAAAAGGCTCTTTAAAAAAGCTTGAAAATGGTGTAAGTGTTGTTCTTAAAAATGTACTTGGTCCAGGTTTTATTAGTGGGTTTAATTATGTTGAGGTTAACGGAGTTGTTTTTGAACCAAAAGACGTTAAATTTATCACTAATGGTCAAGAGCTTTTAGGCACTGAAGTCTCAGAAGCAAATCCTATTGCTTTTAGGTTAGGACAAAGTGGAACATTGGTAATGGAAGGTAGACCTTGCATAGTGGAAGGTGTTAATAAAATTGTAATAGAAGCAATGAACCCAGAGGCTGGCAAAGTTCAATTAAAAGTCGAAGAGTCTATATAGTTTAATATAATAAAAAATCACCTTAGAATTTAATTCTAAGGTGATTTTAGTTTCTATTTACTACAATGTGAAATCTGATTCCGCTGGTAATATGTTTGGAATATTGTTAATCCATTTTTTAGCTTCTTCATTTGGCTTATTCCAGTTCATAGAGATTAAGCCTCTTTGTACCCAAAGTAGTTCTTTGAAAAACTCATTTTGTGAGTTAAGTGCTTCGACTTTAGCTTTAGTGTATAAATGCTGAGCGTCAACTAACTGGTTAATTGGAGCTTTTCCTTTTAAGTAAAGAGCTTTAACCATTTGATAGTTTTCTGCTTCTGCAAACATTGCTTTATATGATTTCTCAATCATAAAGTATTTAGCAATAGCTCTGTTTACAACGCTTCTTACATTCATCTCAAGCTCAGTATTTACTTGATCTAAATACATGTTTAATTCATTCAACTCAGATTTACATCTTGCAATTTCTGCAATCTTTGTACCACCTTCAATTGGTTTCCATTGAGCAGCTACAAATACTCTACCATAGTTTTTGTCTAATAAATTACCCCAATATCCCATAGGAGCTGCCAATGGTCCGCCTATTATAGGATTGCCAGAAGCGTCTGTAGCTCCACCAGTCATTTGTAAGCCATGTATTGAGTTTTTTGCATAATTTTCATAAGGTAAGTTTCTATCAAACTGAGTTGCATACTCAACTGAAAGCTTTGCATTAGGCATTACAAATTTTTGAGCATAGTTTGAAATTTCAGCCTTTTTCATAGCAATTGCTGCTTTCAATTTAACAGTCTCTGGAGACATGTATTGAACTTGTTCAACAAGCATATCAGTAAATTTTTCTAATTTTTCTGGAGTTCTTACGTGGTCAATAATATGAATATCAGATGTAAAGAACGCAGGGTCTTTAGCTGTAAGTGGTGCTAAATCAAAGTTCTCTTTTTGATCTTTGAACAAGATTTTATTGATATGAATTTTGACATTCTTAAAATCAGCTTTCATATTTAAAAGTCTTTTTTCAGCTTCACTTACTTCTCCAGCCCAGCGTAAGACTTCTTCTGTACCACATAAACCAGCCTGCATACGAACTTTAGCAATAGCTAAGTTTTCTCTAGTTTCTTGAGTGTATTCTTCTTGAACTTTAATCATATTTTCAAAGATTAAATTATCAATATAAAGATTACCAATCTCATGACCCATTGTAGCCTTAGTTAAAGCTTCTTGAGCTTTATCAAATTTTAGTTTTTTATGTTTAACAATGATATTAGTTACCAAATCAGGAGCATAAATCATTTGATCCATACCAACTACAAATTGACCAGCACGAGTAGGTATATCAGAATAAGAGTATGCGTAATCACTATTAAATGTCTGATATCCTAAGTCTATTCTTAGAGTAGGCAAGTATTTTAGGTATGCAGAAGTAGTTGCTCTTCTTGCTGCATTAACTAATTGTTGTTTTCTTGCGATATCTAGGTTCTGTTCTTCTAAAGTATTCATAACATAAGTTAGATCGTACTTAGTAATCGGTTTGTGTGAAATAATTTCACAATTATTAAGCAATCTTAGTGGTGCAGCGTAACCTAACATAGCACCTGTATCAGAGTTGTAGAAAATAATTTCATCATCATAGAATGCAACTTTTTCTGTTTCAACTTTTTTACCGTGCAGAATGCCATGAATGTTAAAGGATGTAGCTTCTGCTAATTTTTTATCAAGGTCTCTGGTTGAAGTACCCAATAAAGCTCCCAATTCAACATCTTCTCTGCCAATACCAGAGAATGTTGGCAGTTTTTTAGAATTAAGATTATTATATAACTCTTTTCTTTGCTCAATTGAAAGGTTAAACATTGGCGTAACGAATACTGAATCTACATCACTAGGAATTTTATTTAAAGACGCTTTTACATCAGTATTTACAGGTATTACAACAAAATCTAAATCACAGCCTTTTTCTTTTAGTTTTTTGCTAATAATATTGTTCCAATCTTTTTGAGTTTTATAGAAAGACTCGTTCATTAAAACGGCAGTTTTATGCTGAGTAGGAACAAGTTTTTTGAATAAAACAAAGTCTTTTACATATTGTTGAATAGGGTTGAAGAAATCTCCACCTAAATCTCTAAGGCCATATTGATCAATAGTTACAACAAATTTGTTTTTATTTTTTTTAGCTGTATAGTAATTACTTGACATATAGCCCATGGAAATTACCATTGTAGCTTTAGACGCAAGAGCTTTTTCAGAAGCAGTTGCAACGCCTTTTTCTGTCCAATCACCTGTATAAATCATTTCAGCAGGAAACGCAGCTTTGTAATCAGGTAACAATGAACGTGTAATCGTTTTTTGGAATGTTTCTAAAACTGCTCTGTTTTTATCTGATGGTCCATCAAATACAAATGCAAGCTCGATAGTTCTTGCATTAGGAGCAGCTTGTGGCGCTTTTTGTTGTGGCGCTTGGATAGCGAATACTGAATTAATGCCAGTATAACTGAACAACATTAATACAGCTAAAGCTATACTAAATTTTCTCTTCATAAATAATATACTCCTTTAAAATAAAACGCATAGTTTCCAACTAGAGAAAATTTTAACATGACAAGATTTTAAATCAAGAAAATGTAAAGTTTTTGTAAAGAAAACAGCCTATTCATCAAATGAATAGACTGTTTAATTCTTATTATTGTTTCATAAATTATAATTTAGAAGCAACCATTTTTGTAGTTTCAGCTAATCTTGTAGAATAACCCATTTCGTTATCATACCAAGAAACAACTTTAACCATGTTTTCACCCATTGTCATTGTTAATGCAGCATCAACAGTAGAAGATTGAGATGAACCGATGAAGTCAGAAGATACTAATGGCTCTTCTGAATAGCATAATACGTGTCCATCAGCTGCTTCTTTAAGAGCTGCGTTTACTGCTTCAACTGTAACAGGTTTTTCTGTTTCAAATACAACGTCAACAACTGAAACGTCTGGAGTTGGAACTCTCATAGCGAAACCGTTTAATTTGCCTTTTAATTCTGGAAGAACTAAAGCAACTGCTTCAGCAGCACCAGTTGTAGTTGGAACGATGTTTAAAGCACCAGCTCTAGCACGGCGAGGATCTTTGTGTCCTGCGTCTAAAATTCTTTGGTCGCCAGTGTATGAGTGAACTGTAGTCATTAAACCTTTAACGATTCCGAATTTTTCAGAAATAACTTTTGCAACAGGAGCTAAGCAGTTAGTTGTGCAAGAAGCCATTGAAATTACGTTGTGCTTAGTTGTATCATATTCTTTTTCGTTAACGCCTAAAACGATAGTTAAATCTTCGTTTTTAGCAGGAGCAGAGATGATAACTTTTTTAGCACCAGCTTCAATGTGAGCTTTAGCTTTTTCAGCATCAGTGTAGAAACCTGTTGATTCAACAACAACTTCAACACCTAATTTAGCCCAAGGAAGAGCTGCAGGATCTTTTTCTGCAAAGAATAAAATTTTCTTTCCGTTGATAATTAGACCGTCTTCTGCTACTTCAACAGTACCATCGAATTTACCCATAACTGAGTCATATTTGAATACGTGTGCAGCATTAGCTGGTGTAAGACCAGGGTCATTGATAGCTACATAATCGATTTCGTTGTAGATACCTTCTCTGATAGCTGCTCTTAATGTGTTACGTCCGATTCTTCCGAATCCGTTAATTGCTACTTTTACCATAAATTTTTACTCCTTCTTATTAGTAAAATTCTTCTTAACAGTTCAATCGTAAAACAAACAAGAATCTTAATCAAGTATTTAGCATTGTTCTTTTTATTCTTCGGTAGTTGTATAATTTAATATTCCTTCGGCTATAGCTTTAGCTGTATCTCTTGGAAATTCAGGTTTTGAATAAAGAATAGAGTCAATGGGATTTGTCATATAAGCAACTTCTATTAAAATACCAATATACTCTGTTGGTCGAATAACTGCGAAGCTTGCTGTTTTTATGCCATCTTTTCGGGTATTTAATTCGTTTGTTACAGAGTCAAAAACTGATTCGGCAAGTTTTTTTGAATTTTTATTATAGTAATATACGCTAGTTCCTTTGTTTTTATGGACATCAAATTTAACATCAGGGATTGAGTTTAGATGAATGCTAATAAATAGATTTGAAGCATTTTTCTTAGCTAGTTTTACTCTGTCATCTAGTTCAATGTTTCCATCGCATTCTCTAGTCATTATTACATTTGCACCCATAAGGCAAAGGATATTTTTTAATTCGTTTGCAATTTTTAAATTTATATCTTTTTCGTAATCGCCAAGACAGCCAATTGCACCTTTTTCAGTTCCACCATGCCCAGGATCTACAACTATTGTCAGACCTTCTAAAGTTCTTTTTTCGGGTTTTGGTAATTCAGATACTTTAAATATATAGACTCCTTTGTGTAGAAGGGTATCATAAGTATAATTTTTAGGTTTTCTGATGTTGATTGTATAAACTGAGTCCTCTGATGCAACTGGATTGTAGACTTTAAAAATAATTTCGTTATCCGTTTCATCAATAGTATAAGGTAATTTTTCTGTAAATTCTATGATGTGCTTTGAGGCATTTTTAAACGTTTCACTATTCATTGTGATAAACTTTGGATTAACATTATTGGAAGTTTGTTCTACTGCATTTTTTTGTATCCATGCTTCTTTATTTTTTGATAGCATTACTCTATAAAAATTTCCTTTAGAACCATTTATTAATAAATTTGTTCCTTCAAAAAGGTGTGAAATTCTGTTCATTCCATAATCAATCGGTGTGCTTCGTAATGGAGTATTATCTTTTTTTACGATGTATGTTTGAGGCTCAAATTCCACCAATTCTGGATTAAGATATGATTCTGGATAGTTTTTATAAATTTTATAGATTTGAGTTTTATAATCAGATTTGATTATAATTCGATTTTCTCCATTTTTTAGTTTGATAGAATGGGAAAATGCACCATTAGATGCTATATAAACTCGTTCATCGTTTATTGTGATAGGAACATCTCTGTTTGTTTTACCAATAAAAAAGGCATAGTTAGTATTCATTATTGTTTTCTTTTCTTTTGGTAAAAATATTTCATAAGCAAATGTAGTATTTGCGCTAAAAATTAATATAAGTAATAAAATGAATATTGCTCTCATATTTTTCATAATATTATAAAACTTAACTCCTTGCAATTTTTGTGATAAACTTTTTTTATGAATAAAAATTATATACCATTATATAGGAAGTATCGTCCTCAAACTTTAGAAACTCTTGTTGGACAAGAGCATGTTAAAAAAACTTTAGCAAGTGCAATCGAACTTGGTAAAATTTCTCATGCGTATCTTTTTACAGGTCCAAGAGGTACAGGTAAAACCTCTACAGCTAGAATTTTAGCAAAATCTTTAAATTGTATAAATGGTCCAACCGTCAAACCATGTGGAGAATGTGCTAGTTGTAGGGATATCTCAAATTCTATTCCTATTGATGTTATCGAGATAGATGCTGCGAGTAATCGTAAAGTTGAAGATACGCAGAATATACTTGAGAAAGTTCAGTATGTGCCCGTAAATGGTAAATTTAAAATTTATATAATTGACGAAGTTCACATGTTAACTAATCATGCTTTTAATGCTTTGTTAAAAACATTAGAAGAACCTCCTGAAAATGTTATTTTTATATTAGCAACAACTGAGGTGCATAAAGTTTTAGATACTATTAAAAGTCGGTGTCAAAGATATGATTTTAGAAGGATAACAACAGATGATATAGTTAAACATCTTCGTTATATTTCAGATAATGAAAATATAAAGATTACTAATGATGCACTTTTAGCTATTGCAAAAAATTCTGCAGGAGGCATGAGAGATAGTATTTCATTACTAGATCAATTAAGTATTCTTGGTGTATCAAAAGAGGTTGATGTCGAGGATGTAAATTCTATCTTAGGTAGAATTTCGTTTGATGCTTTATTAAATCTATCTAATCAAATAATTTTATCATCGACATCAAAAGCTATTGAGATTTTAAATGATATATATAATTCAGGAAATGAACCATTGCAAATTTTAACAAATTTATCTGAATATTTTAAGAATTTGTTGATTGTTAAAACTTGTTCTAATGATTTGTTACTAGAATTAACAGGATTAAATGAACCTCAAATAAATGAATTAAAACAACAAAAAGAATTACTAGAGACTCAACAGATAGTATTTTTAATCGAGCGTATTTCTTATTATATAAAGGAAATAAAACTAACTACAAATCAGCATTTATGGCTTGAGGTTGGTATGATAGATTTAACTAATATGACAGAAAATTCGACTCTTTTAGATTTACAAAATAGAGTCCGTGCTTTAGAGGGAAATGGTGTACCTTATCCAGTTACACAACAAGTTGTAACAAGACCTGCATCAGTAGCACCTCCAGTTATAAATCCTGCACCAGAGCAAAACAATTCTTCACAAAATGTAGTGTCAAATCAAATTTTAGAAAAATCGAAAGAGGTTGATTTTACACCTCCACCTATTTCTAAAAAACCAAGTGGTAATGATATTAATTCATTATGGCAACAATTATTGAGTAATATTAAAAGTTCTCCAACAGTGGCCATGCTCAAACAGTTAGCAACACCACTTCAGATTAGCTCTGAGGGAATTGTGCTTACAGTGAAGAATGAGAGACTTGTTTCTCAAATAAACGATACTAATAAAAAGCAAATGATTATTGATGCAGCAAATGTTATGTTTAATCAAGAGTCTACTTCTGTAATAGTTAGATTGGCACAAAGTGGAGATGTCCAAATTCAACCAAACTCTGTGCCAACAACACAAGCTGATTCTAATCCCAGGCAAGTTCAACAGCAAGTAGAAATAGAAAGTGTTAAACCTGTCGGTGAAGAACAAACTGTTGCTATAGAAAAAGAGCTTTCAAAAGAAAATATAGAACGTCTAGAATCAGATCAAGAAAAAATGGTGTTGGAACTTTTTGATGGTAAGTATGTTGAATAGTTAATCAATATTACTCAAAGTGCCAATATTAATCTGCATTGTTTTTTGATTTAACAGTGATATTTTTAGAATTTTCTGAATAATCTATATTTATTTCTTTTCGGTTATTATATTTTTTAATTCTTGCAATTTTACCATCAGAGTCAAATATGCAATCAAGCATTTCAAAGCCTTTTTCAGAATTATCACGACCCTCAATATATCTAGCAGGTTTAAAAGTGTTTAGATTTCTAAATAAAGTTTGGAAAGATTTACCTTTGCCAGAAAATTCAGTAATATTTTTTACAAGTCCGTTTTCATCAACCTGTATAAGGGTGTATTTATTATTTATTTTAAAATCAAATATTGTAATATTTGCAGTTATATAATTATCGTCTTTTATAACAGGTTCAATTTTAACCTTCAGTCTACCAGAAGCTTTATCGTGTTCTAGGATTTGGCTAATAATACCTTCATGCTCATCAGTACCAGCAGGATAATAGTCCCTTATTACATCATTATCCCATTCTCTAATAAGTAATAAGGTCCCATCAGGTCTGTAGTAATGTTCACCATTAATTTCTTTAATGTTAAAATTGTATTCGGGCATTCTAATTGGAGCTATATTGTTTAAAATTCTAACAACTTCAATAATTTCAGACATGTCCTCATCGTATTGTCGGCGTGGCTTTACTTGCGTATAGTCGCTTAAAGCAATATCAGAATTGTTATTTTTAGCCGACAATGGATTTGATATTTCCATCGATTTTTTTTCTATTGCTTTTTCACTTGCGCTTTTGTTATTAGTTTTTGAATGTTCGAACATTTTAGCTCCTAATTTTGCTAACTATATAATATATATAAAACATTTTTTTTTAATTTTTTGCTAGTAAAGTACTAAAATCTGTTAGAATTTAAATAATTCTTTACATTTTGTGATAATGTTATGTTTTGTAACATCATGTTATATCTCTTTAAATCTCCAATATTAGTTGCTTCTTGTAGTAAATCTCTATTAGTTTGAATTTTTAAATTTTCTTGTTCAGTATCTTTATCAGTTGACTTAGAATTAATCTTTTTTATTACAGCGTCTATATCTGTAGAAGTATTAATACTATATTTTGAAGCTATTTTTTGTACAGAAGCTCCAGCTGGTAGTTTATATAGCCACTGAATAGAAAGCTTGTCATTTGTTGATAGTGTTGCATTACCATATTGGTGTGGTGTGTACATAATATCTTGTTTATATGGACTATGTCCCAAGCCTAAGGCATGACCAATTTCATGAAGTATAGTATGATAGACTTCAATATCATTATCATAGGCTTTGTGAATTTTTCCATCTGTTAACCCAATAGAAACTTCTGCACCGTAGAGTCTCCCTTGTGCATCCCAGTTAAAATAACAGTGTCCAAGTGCTTGTCTGTCGACTCTTTTCCAGTCGACATTGATATTAGACTCTAATAGAGCTTTTACTATGTTAAATTTGATTTTGCCACCACTAGCTGAACGCCATGCTTCTAAAGCATCCAAGACCATTTTTTGATATTTAGCATCCTCTCCAGGTTTGGAATAAAATTTCATAGGCGCAATGTAAACATTTAATGGATTGATAGACCATCTCATTATGTTTCCATTTTTTATACTACCATTTAAGTAAGTTTGTGCTTGCATAATCTTAATATAACATTTTTAACAAATGGTGTAAACTTTTTTATAATATAATCCAATGCCAATGATTGTAAGTATAATGTTTGGCATAAATGCTGCAAATACTGGTATTAAAGTTCCAGCTTCGCCAAAGGATATTGAGAGAGCTCTTATTAGATAGTATGCAAATATGATTAGTATACTAAATAGAAATCCTCTATTATATCTGACTCTTGGAGGTGTTATCGCAAGTGGGACTCCAATTAATACGAATACAATTGTTGTTAAAGGCAATGCAACTTTATCATATAAATCAATTCTAAGTTCTGGACGTTTTTCTTTGGTAATAAATTTTAAAAGTTGTATAAAATTATGTTCGCTTGCAATATTTTTATTCATTTCTTTAGATAAATCTATTCCAAAAGAAAAACTTGTGTCTTTAAATAGTGTAGTATCAAGTGTTTTTCCACTGTCGGTAATTGTATAACAAGCTCCTTTTTGAAACTTCCATCCCGTAGGAGAAGTCTTACCTTCCTTGGCTTGTAAAATTTGGATACTATCTTTTTTTGAGGCATCTAAAACTGTTATGTTATGTAAGATACCATCTTTGCAATTCCCAACATAAAATAATGTTTTAAGCGCTCCACCTTCTTTGATTTCTTTAAATGTAAAATTTTCTTTACCTTCAGGGATGTTTTTTTGTCCAAAAGCGTATAATGCTAAGTCAGTAGCTTGTTTTGTCATGATAGGAACTACTGTTTCGTTAATAAAAAAGCTCGTTAAAGCCATAACGATAGCAAACGCAAAAATTGGTTTAGCAATTCTATTTAATCCAATGCCACAAGCTCTCATAACTGTTATTTCAGAGCTTAAACTTAAAGCGTTTAGAGTCATAACAGTTGATAGGAGTACTCCCATCGGTATTGTCATGACGAAAACTGATGGTAAATGAAGGATAATAATCATGAAAGCGATTTTAAAAGGTATTCCATATTGTGAAATTTGCTTAATTAAGGTTGTGAATGTATCAGATGCAAATATTATCGAAGTAAATATAAGAACTCCCATTATAAATACAGCAATTACTTGCTTTAATATGTATTTATCTAAGAGCATCATGTTGCGATATCTATAAATTAAGCCTATTAAAAATCTCCTCATTGTTAAATTATAGCATGAGAAAACTTCAAAATCCACTTGTGTAATTTTTAAATAAAACAAAAGCACTTAGGATTTACCTAAGCGCTTTTATAATATAGAGTTAAAATCTAGTTTATTCTTTGAAACATGTACCCAATACCACGAGCTGTAAGTATTAACTCTGGGTTTGTAGGGTCTGCTTCTAGCTTAGAACGTAATCTTGATATATGCACATCAACAACCCTAGTATCAATTCTATGATCAGCTGGATATGACCATACATGCTGTAAGATTTCGTTTCTTGAATAAGCTTGTCCTGAGTTGTTAACAAGAAGCTCAAGAAGGCTAAATTCCATACCTGTTAGACGGATTCTTTCATTCTTTCTATAAACTTGTCGTCTAGCAGTATCAATTTTTATAGCACCAGTAGTGATAACATTCTTAGCACCTTTTGAATTTGTAGGAGCTACATTAGTTGTAGGGCTAGTGATAAGAATATCTTTAGATAAAGTTCTTCTTAATACAGCTTTAACACGTGCTTCTAATTCTTTAGGGCTGAAAGGTTTAATAACATAATCGTCAGCACCTAATTCGAGTCCTGTAATTCTTTCTGAAACATCACCAAGAGCAGTAAGAATAATTATTGGGACATCAGATGTTCTGCGAATTTCTCTTGTAACACCATAGCCATCCATTTTTGGCATCATAACATCTAATACTACTAAATCAGGGTTTGTCTTGTTGAAAACTTCAACAGCTTCTTCACCATCTTCAGCTACAACAACATCATAACCAACCATCTTTAAACGTGTTTCAAGAATTCTTCTTATACTAGCTTCATCGTCAGCTACTAAGATTTTTTGGCGAACTTCTTCTTCGCTCAATTCTTCTTGCAATTCTTCATTTTCCGCCATATTACCACCTTTAAAATTTTAACATTTCTTCTAAATTCTTAATATTAATATATATATCTTAATAGAAATTAAGATTTTTTGCAAGAGGTTCAGAAAAAAAGAAAGACACTTGATTTATTAATTTGATTTGCTATAATTAAACTTGTCGGAAATATGGCGCCTGTCGTCAAGTGGTCAAGACCTCGGATTGTGGTTCCGATATGCATGGGTTCGAATCCCATCAGGCGCCCCATTTAAAGAAGCACTCGTAAGAGTGTTTTTTTATGTACCGATGAGGATGAGAACCCATTTGAGGGTTCGTACTCATTGTCTTGCAGGTTGATAAACATTGACTTTGAAACGAGAATTTTTCTTTTGAATTTGAACTGTCCGACAGATGAAATTAAAATCTCTTACAGTGAAAGTAAAATATATGACCGTCTCTGTCATTGAGAAATTATAAAATATTATATAATAATAGATTCTATTTTTATGGTACCCTAAAGAAAAAGGAGTTGAGTATGAAAATAGAAATGGGTGAGTCATTAATGCAATCTTGGTTAAAACATGCCAAAGAATGTAAAATAACCCAATTAAATTGGAAGCCGTCTACAAATTGGACAACCTATAACGATCAATCTATTGAAGAACTCTATAGAAGGATGTCAACTCATTTCCCTGTTTTTAAAAATAATGCAAATTATGAACAAGTTATAAAACAAGCAGAGTTGGATGTATTAGGTTTAAGCTATGATGATAATAATATGCCTTATTATTATGCTATTGATATTGCATATCATGAAAGTGGCTTAAATTATGGTTCAAAAGAAGAAACGATAGAAAGATTTTCTAAAAAGTTATTGCGCTCGGCTCTTGTTTTATATCATTACTTTGATATAAAAAATGGTGAAATAATTTTCGCTTCTCCTAAAATTAATCCAGTTATATATAATGATTTAGAAAAAAGAATAGAACAAATTTATGATTTCATGTGTTCACAAGGTTTTGAATTTAAATTTAAATTATTTGCAAATAAAAGTTTTACGGAAAATATTTTAAATCCTATTGTTGAAATTTCTTCTAGCGTATCTGACACGGCAGAATTATTTATGCGTGCATTTCAGTTAAGTAATTTATGTGAAAAAAATGTTAATAAAAAACAGTATTTAAAAGAAGAAAAAACAAATACGACAGCTCAATACAATGAGTTTAAAATAGGTGCAACTGTACAAAATAAATTAAATTATCTATTTGCTAAGAATTACTTGTCGGAAGAAGAAATATTAAATCTAAAAAATGAAGAATATTGCAAAAAAGTTTTTAATTTAAGTTTTCCTCTTTTAAGAAATAAGAATGAGAGCAGATATGATAAAAATGGTTATCCAAGATATTATAGTCCTATTTTTGGTGAAAAATATTATGTTTGCAATCATTGGTATGAACATCAGCGCTCAAAATTTGAAAATTGGTATAATTCGATAATTAACAATGTTGCATTATAAAAAAAATAAAAAAGGATAAATATGGCAGGTTTTTTATTATTTTTATTTTTTAGCATATGTTCTTTTATAGCAGCTAGAACTTCTTTTAAAACAACAGTTTTAGGTAAATATTCTGTTCCGTATAAAGAAAGAATTGGACATTGTATTTTTTTTATTATTTTTGGATTAGCAAATCTTTATGCTGCCTTTGCTTTTTTAATGGGGAGTTAACTTATGCTAGGTGCAATAATTGGAGATATTGTTGGAAGTCTTTATGAGTTTGATGAATATAACATCAAAACAACAGATTTTCCTTTGTTTTCTGAAGAGTCAGAAATTACCGACGACACAATAATGACTTTAGCAGTTGCACAAGGTTTAATGAACGGCAAAAAAGATTCTCAAAAAACTTATGATGAAATAACAAAATGTATGCAAAAACTTGGGAAAGAATATCCATATATGAGTTACGGTTGTAATTTTCAAAGTTGGCTGCATTCAAATAATCCTCAACCATATAATAGCTATGGGAATGGTTCAGCAATGAGAGTTTCATCTGTCGCTTGGTTTTTTGATAACTTAGAAGATGTTGAAAAATTTGCAGAAATATCTGCATTACCCACACATAACCAGCCAGAAGGCATAAAAGGCGCTCAAGCTGTTGCAAGTGCAATTTTTCTAGCGAGAAATGGCAAAACAAAAAGCGAGATCAAAGATTATATTATAAAAAAATATGCTTACGATTTATCTAAAACTTGCGACGAAATAAGAATAACCTATCATCGCGTTGAAAGTTGCCAAGAGACGGTTCCTCAAGCTATAATAGCTTTTTTAGAGGGTGGTAGTTTTGAAGAAGTAATTAGGCTTGCTGTATCTTTAGGTGGAGATTCTGACACCTTAACTGCAATCGCAGGAAGCATTGCAGAAGCATATTATCCAATTCCAGAAGACATTAAAGAAAGAACGCTAGAATTTTTAGATGATGACTTACTGGAAATTTATAATGAATTTCAAAAATTAATTAGTTTAAATACATTCAATAAATTATATTAGTAGAATAATTATTCCATTGTTTTTATTTTCAATTACATTTTCTTTCGATTTTTTTATCAAATTTTAGAGTTTCGATTACATTTTTTGTAGTTGAAACTCGGTTTTAAATTGAGAAATCTCAAAAATACATGTAATTATTTAAAATTGTCTTAAATTAAGCGATGGTAATACTTTTAACCTATTTATGCAATTGAACGATTTTCAATTACATTGTGCTTCAATTACATAAAATAAATGTAGGAATGTAATTGAAATTTTATGTTTTTAAAAGCTAAAAGTATTATTTTAAAAGTATTTCCGACTTATGGAAGTAATTTTTCTTCAATTACATTTGAATTACATTTCGATTATATTTTTTGCATATTTTTACAATCGCTAAAATTTAAAACACAAGCCAAAAATCGCCCAAACGTAACAAGGACAAGTGAAAAAACGGCAAAAACTTCGGCAAGAATTCGGCAAAAGTGGCAAAAATAAAATTTTGCTATGGTACTGACGGAAGTTAGGCTCAAGTTCAAACAAAACAAACATTTTAGCAATTAACTTTCAATTACATTTGCTATGGAATTGCCGGCTTCTCTACAGTCGTTTTGCCGGACCCTGCGAGGTAAAGCTAAGTAATGGGAACGGCGGATTTCCGTAAGTATTGAGTTTGCGGAAATAGGAAGTGTAATGCAATTCTTTTTCTGGATTGCTTCGTTTCACTCGCAAAGACGGGAAATTTTACAACAAATAGCTGGGTTTCATCCAATCTACAAAATCTTTGTTAAAAATGGGTATTATGAAGAAAATTGGTGTAATTTTGAAGATAAATATAAAATAGCAAATTTGAATTATGAATAAAATATTTGAAGTGATAAATCAAAGATTTACCTCATCCTACAGTGCTACATTACTAGGTTCTAGTCTAATTTTTTCTTTAATTTATAAATAATTTACATAAGTTATAACTTCAACATTATCTTTGTTGAATGTTAATCGTCGATATTCATCACCTTTTTCATTGTAGTCTCTTTGAGATATGAATTGATATTTTTCATTAAATTTGTTTTCTCCATAATAAAAGCAGATATCTTTAATTGATTTGTAGTCGTTGTCTAAAATTGATATATGAACACTACGATTATTATCTTCATCTCCTGAATATTTTATTTTATAATCAATATTTTTAAATTTTAGATAATTTATATATTCTTCAGGAGTTGTATTATACGATAAACCTTCTTGTAATAAATGACCAGCTTCATCGTTATTATAAACACGTAAATTGGAATTTATATTTCCATTAGAGTCTCTACAGGTTTGCTTTGTTAATTCTCCTTTTGTATATTCAGAGACTACATATCCACTCCATTCTGAGTGATTACCATTATCATAATGAATAGATAATTCTTCTTGATCTTGTTTGTTTTTAAGTGTTAATACAGTATTTCCCATCGTACAAGATGAGTCGATTTCAAAATCTTTACCTTCAATTTTCCCTTGTGATTCAAGCCATTTAATCATATCTTTTAATGACATTTGCGGTATTGTTTTGTTTTTATTAATAAAGCTTAGCCCATAAGCTCTTGAAGCAGAACTAATGTCCGAACTCATATAATCATTAGATGAGTTTTGTAATTTATTGTCATCATGAATAGGTTGTAATGTTTGATTAGAACCTTTTAATGATACATTATAGTTATAAAAGGGCATATTACTTATTTTATTCATGATTTATCCTTAGTTTCTTACTATTTATATAAAGTTTCTTCCTCAACAATAATTGCTTTTTAAATGGAGAATATTAAGAAGTATTGCAAAAATAACAATTGCAATTAATTGCAATAAAAGCAGTCTTTATTATATATTAGTTGCGTTTAAGGATTCTGTTGTAGAGTATTTTATAGCATAGAATATGTGGCATAATATCATAAGCACTATGCAAAAAGTCTTGCATAAATCAAAAGCTGGTTGTCTGCCTTTATTCACGTGTTCATTGCTAAATAGTCCTGACAAATTCATGGATGAATCCTTCCTTTAAGTCTGTTATAATATAAAGTTTTTATTGGATGAGTTTTCTTATCTACTAGACTAATATTTATAAATTAATACTGTATTTCAAAGATGTTCATGTTATTATGTATTTAATTGGAGAGGATATGTAATGATTAATTTTTTATTGAAAATGTTAGGAGA
>JAGBXP010000013.1 GCA_017629215.1 bacterium
AGGCTGAATTGTCATTTTTGAATAATCAATTGTACGTTTATCAACACGAGCAGGAGTTCCTGTTTTTAGTTTTTTGGTTTGAATTCCGTTTTTGCGTAGCCAATCAGAAAGTCCATAAGCAGCCGCTTCGCCTAATCTACCACCAGGGTATGCTTGAAGTCCTATAAACATTCTTCCTTCAAGCGAAGTTCCTGTTGTAAGAATTACTGCACGACAAGAATATTCGATACCGAATTCATCGATTGCACCACAAATTGCACCATCTTTGGTTTTAAGTCCTGTTATACAACATTGTTTAAGCCAAATGTTTGGGGTGCTTTCTATAATATTTCTCATGTATTGAGTATATTCTTTTTTATCAGATTGAGCCCTTAATGCTCTAACTGCAGGACCTTTTGATGAGTTAAGGGTTTTCATTTGGATATAAGTAGCGTCAGCTACTTCACCCATAACTCCACCAAGAGCGTCAATTTCCCTAACAAGTGTTGATTTTGCAGGTCCACCAATTGCAGGGTTGCAAGGCTGAAGAGCAATGTTATCAAGATTTAACGAGCATAATAAAACATTACAACCAAGACGAGCAGCACTAAGAGCTGCTTCGCAACCGGCATGGCCAGCACCAACTACTATAATATCAAATTTATTATTCAAATAATCCATAAAAGTATTCTACTACAGGGGAAAATGTATAGCAAACGTAAAATTAAGATTACATTTAGTTGAGAAACTTAGAAATTATTACGAATTTGTTTTTAATAAAATTTTTTTGTGTGAGTTAAAGCAAAGTATTTACTTGATTTAAGTCTCGTTGCATGATAATTTAATGCTATGGAAGATTTAGGAAAAACTAATCTATATACAACCCAATTACACAGAGAAGAACTTGATTTTATATATAATCAAGATTTACAAGATTTTGAAAATGAGATTTTTAAAGATAAACATAGCATTAATTACGAAATAAAAATTTGGCTTCATTTATTAAGAAAAAAATTTCGTAAAATTATAAAAGATAAAAAAAATAAAGATTTAATAAATGTCCTTTATATTACGTTAGATACTCCTTTAGAATATATTACTGAAATGAGAAATCATTATCCTAATTATGATATTAGAGTATTAATTCCATTAATTAACATTGAGCAAAATAATATAACAGACAAAAAATTAGCTATTGAATTTGCAGGAAAACAAATTGTATTAGAAAAAACTTCCATTACTTTTGATTTTTTTCTTCAAAATAGAATACAATCAGCTACTATTTATAAATTTATTGAAAAAAAGACCAATATTGTAATATATGGAATTTATTCTCCTGTATATTCTGGTATCAAAAATCTTTCAGAATTATCTAAACTCAAATTTTTGGCTCCATTTTTAAAATCTATGCGAATTGCAACTAAAAAGCTTGCTAAAGATGATTTCATGCCAGACATCGCACATTGTGAAAATATACCATATTATTTAGGTGGAGAATTTGAAACGTCATTCCCATCAAAGACAAAAGTTTTACAAGTTATCAAAGATTTTACTCAAATAGAAATGACAAAACCAGAAGCATTCTGGGCTGCAATCAACCTTGCCAACAAAAAATCAATGAAAAAGATTTGTCGTGATGAAATCATAAAGAAATCTGTTGCAAAGTTATTTAATCTTCATAATACTAAGCGTTTTTATCAAATGAAAGATTGTCTAGACTTTATATACAAAAATTATTATAAATTTCGTAAATTTGTTGATAAAGGTGATGATATTGATGAAAATATTATTTTCAATAGATTAAATGCTAGAATAATGAGACTTTTTCCAAATTTGTCAAACGGAGATGATTTATATTACAATTCAATGGTTTGCACTTTAAAAAAATGTGATTTTTGGGTAACTGTTTCAAAAACATATTATAACGAAATTTTTGATAAGCCAAAACTTTCTGGGAAAATGTATCAACAAATAGAAAAAACAAAGAATAAAAGCGATTATATATCTATTGGTTGTAAATCAAAACAATTCCCAAAAGAGGATACAAGATTAATATATTCTTGTTTTAATCTAGAAAATTATCGTGAATATAGAAATAAGAACAAAGTGATGTTATTAAAAGAATTTAGTTCTGATAGAATAAAAACTAACTTTGTTGACCCAGCACTTTTTAATTGCGATGAAGTAAAAATCTTTGGTTCTCTAGATTCATTTTACGAAGCACCATTAATTTTTGCCAATGCAAATGCTGAAATTTTCGCTAATGGTATTGATATTTTGTTCAATACTATTTTAAAATTATTTGAATTACATAAAAATTTTCAAGTTATTATATGTATAAATAATGGGATTAAAAATAGCTATATAAAAAATTGGGTTGATTTTTTATCTCAGAATAAATATTTAAACGGTCGCTGGGTTTTTATAGATGGCGAACTTAATTTACCGAAGTTTCTTGCTTCATCTGATATGATTTTTATACCAAGAAGAATAAATCGAGCAAACAATGAGCATTTAATCGCAATGAATTATGGCTGTGTTCCAATTGTTTCTAGAAGTGGAATACTAAACGATTCTATTCCAGATATTTTTGATGATATCGCAAATGGCTGTGGTTTTAAAACCAAAAAAGAATTATTATTAGATGAAGATAATAATGAATTATTCCTTGCACCTGTATTAAAAGCTCTTAATTTATACCAAAATAATCCTAACAGCTGGAATTTACTTATCAAAAACTGCCTAAATAAAGATATTAATTGGAGTTTAAACACCTTAAGTAAATATGATAAAATTTACCAAAATCTGCTTTAATCTTTCTTTTTGAAAAGATATTCTATTTCTGTTCTTTCAAAACCAGAATCAATGATCTCGTTAGTAACTTTCCATTCTGTCCCTCTAACATCGAATTCTCCAATCATCAAATAAGAGTTAGAATTCAAATGTTTTCCAAGATTTCTTATTAATGTCCATCTATCAATATTTCCGTTTAAATATGGTAAAAAATTTCGCATCAAAACCACGCTATTATCTGGATTTATATTTACGTAATCATTAGTTATATCAGCAACATCAAATTTTACCTTGTTTCTAATTATATCTTTTATAGTAACTTGACCTTGATTTTCTTTTAAAAATCTATCATATTTATTATTTGTAAATTTTAGAATATTTTCATATTCTTCTGTACAAATAATATGAGGCTTATTAGCTGAAGCTTCTTCTATTATAAAAGAATCTTTATCCTTTGCAATTATTGGAGTAAATTTTTCTACTACGTCATTAGGAAATTTTGAAACTAAATACATTAAAAAAGAATATGCTTCTTCCCCTATTGAACAACCATAACTATATAAATTTACTTTAGATACACATTCAAATTTTTTTACTAAATAATCAACTAATCTTTTTATTAAATCTCCATCTCTAAAAAAACAAGTATCATTTCTATTAATTAACATATTTGTACAGACTTCACGCCTCAAACATTTGAAAGAAATTTGAGGTTTTTTATAAGCACATTGATTACTCATTTTTACAGAATTAACATTCATACTAAGTTAAAACGTGTAAATATTTTTTTTGCGTTTATAACCTATCAAATTTCTACATTAGCGTAATACCTGATATCACTAAGATCATTTAATGATTTTATAACACCTAAACGTCCTGCTTTTATTTGCATATCTGCTAACCAAGATTCAATAATATAAGTAATCACTAACGAGAATGTTGGTATAGAAATTCCAGCTATCAATAAAGCTTTTTGAAGCTCGGTGGTCATGAATAATTCTTTTATACGTCTTTGTTTTACCAATTTAACAAATTCATCAGGGTTTTTATTAAATTCTGTAATCACAGTATCCATAATATTTTTAAGTTCTTTCTTTGGAACTTTATTAATTACCACCTCTAAATTATTTAAAATTTTGATTAGAGTTTCTCTATCCAAATCTTTAATATTTTTTAAAGGAGTTTTTTCTATAATCTTTTGTAATTCTTCTGGAGAAGCATCGATCACTTTATTTTTTAGCTCAGAAATTGCACTTGAAGGATTAGTAATATATTTATTTTTCAGATTTTGCAATGAAACTTTTGGAGTATTAATTATATCATTTATTTTTATTTGAGCCATTTTTCTATTTGGATTTGAATTTATATTCATAAATAAATCTTTCAAATTCATATCCGCAAATAAATTTTTAAACTCAATAGGATTATTTCTGCATTGCTCTAATTTCAAAACAATTTCTTCTGGGAGTGAAATATTTGTATCTAGTAATGCTTTTACTTTTGGATTATCTTTTAACTCTTTAGAAAGCAGATTTATTTTATTTCCAAATTTATTGAATATATCAACAACTATGGCAATATTCTCTTTATCCAGAGTACCATTTGTAATACTTTCTGCCAATTTCTCATCATTCAAAATATTAATCAAGTCATCAATAGTTTTTTCACCTATAGCATCTTTTATTTTAGGGTCATTCTTTATTGCTAATATAGTGTTTCTTATTTGTTTTAATGGCAATTTCTTTACCAATTCACTAAAGAACGCCATTGGTATTTCTTTATTATTAGTCAATGCTAAAACTATTCTATTAAAACTTTCATTATTTATTTTCTTAATTTTTGTAGGATTAAGTAATAAATCTAACGCATTAATTTTATCAGAAGCATCCAATGAACGTATAGAGCTAAAGAAGTTTTCTAACTGTAAGTTTTCAACAATTTTCTTATCTCCAATTTTAAAGCTAGAAATCTTATAATAAGCTTGATTAAAAGCATCTTCTATGACTTGTGGTGGTTGGTTTCTCAGCTCATCAGGAGAAAGTTTTAAATTCTTAAAGATTTTTCTAATATTCTTTAATACAGCTTCATCTTTTAAATTAACATCTTTTAAAAGAAATGCTAAAGGTTTTTGCTGAACATCAACTTCAGCAATTTTATTTGGAACATTTTTAGCAACGCTATTTAGATATCCTTTTGTTAATTTATTATTCATTAATATTGAATTATTTTTTGCAATACGAGAGATTTTTTCAATAATTTTTGCAGGATTTTCCCTAACTTTATATATACCAACGCCTGCAAGAATAAATGGAGTTATGGCTGCTAAATAACCACCAAACGCAACAAAAGGTTTTACTATTTCAATAGCTGCTTCCATTGATTCAGAATAAATTTGAGAATTATCATCTACTTTTTCAAAAGTATTAAAGACTTTTCTTTGTAAGTTTTTAGCATCTTTTAATTGCTCATCACTAATTTCTTGCCTATGTAAATATTTTTTCAATTCTTTTGTTTCTTTAAGCTCTGTCTTTTTATATTTACTATATTCAAAATACTGTTTAAGCACTCTTGGGATAAATAAAACAACTTCCTTAAATTTTGATTCTTTTTTTACTGGAATATTATCATCAATTTCATCATATTCTTCTTTTGTATATCCAATAAAATTCCTTGGATCTTTTTCAATTTCTCTTTTTGCAGTATATCTACCAGCACGAGCAGCAGATTTCTGTAATTTAAGTCCAATTATTAACCCAGCAAAGCCTGTTGTTATTGAACCTAAAATTCCAAATAACCAATTACGACCTTTTGAAGATGTAAGAGCTATGCGAACCCCTCGTTTAAAATAAGAAGAAGGTTTTACTTCGCTTACATCAGCTTTCAAATCGGAGATAGATGACTCTGCATATTTACTAAAAGAACCTAATTTTTTAATAAGACCTGTAATTCCTTTTAGCTTTTTGTTCTTAGCGCAAGCTTCATATTCATGAAGTAATTTTTTTGTTTCTTCTGAAGAATTTTTATTAATTGATTTATGAATAGCTTTATCTACCAGCTTAGTTTTATTTAAAATCCAACTCGTAGCACCACCGACTAAACCCCCAAGAACTGGTGTTCCAAGAATTAAAACATCACTTGCAACTTCCATGTTTTCAGAATATTTTTCAGATTCGTTATTTACTTTCCTAACAATTCTTTGTATTACTTCCTGATCCTTTTCTGCTCTGACTTTTTCTTCATTAGAAAGTTCTCTTGTTACAATTTTTGTTTCTTCTAACTCATTCTTTTTATAATTTTTATATTTTTTACTATCTTTTACAATATTTATTAAGCTACCCCAAAATCCTTGTTTTAACTTAGATTTTTCTTCCTTGTTCTTTTTCCTACGTTTAAAAATACCTTTTGGCTTCTCTATATCATTATCGGCTAACATTTCTGCTTTTGCCTGTTCTATTTGCTCTGGTGTATAGTTAACAAAATTTTTAGGGTCTACAAGGTCTTGTCTGGCTTGAAATCTCGCAATACGAGAGCCTCTTACTTGTAGATTTGTAGATGCAATTATTGAACCAATAAATGATAATAATAAAGATGATAATACAACTGCACCACCAGTTATATAACTTGATTTTACTAACGAATTTTTCTTAAGAAGATTATTGTCAAACAATTTTTGAGCTTCTTTACGAAGTTCTAAATTTTTGATTTTCTTAATTTTTTTCTTTTTTGTTAAATCTAAATACCTGAATTTTGGATCTTCTTCTTGAATTTTATTATATAAACTATGAACTTCATTCGTTTCCAAAAATTTACGAATATTTGCATTCATTTTTTTACTTGCTGGATTTATAAAATATTTAAAAGCAGCCCATCCACCAACAGTTGTACCTAAAAACGGAGCTAAAAATACGATAGGTTCAGTAGCTGTTTCAATATTCTCAGCAACAGATTCTGAATGATTATCCATTACATCAATAGCATTAATTATAGTTTTTCCTGTGCTTTGAGCCTCTGCAATTTCTTCTTCTGAATGTTGTTTATTTTGGTATAATTCTTCACGTTTAGCTTCTTCTAAATGCTGTGCTTCTTCCCAGCGTTTAAAATTCGATTTATTTTTCGATATTTCCGATATTGTATTAAAAATTCCCATAAAAACCCTTAAATAGCTTTTATATAAATAAAAACTTAGTTTTTAACGGAATTGCTCTATTAACAAAACTTCTGCAATATTTCTTAATATTATTTCTTTATTAGCAATGTTATATCGTTAAATACTACAAATATCATCAAAATAATTAAAAGTGTGAAAAATAAAGAGGATATTTTTTCAATAACTTTATCATCAAGAGGTTTCCCAAGGATTTTTTCTATAAATAAAAACATTAAATGCCCACCGTCAAGTGCTGGGATTGGCAAAATATTCAAAATGGCTAAATTCATAGAAATCAACGCAGCAAGTAATATCCCTGCAGATTTTCCTGTTTTTTCAATCATATCGCCACCAATTTTCGTAATTGCAACAACTCCATGCATATCTTTTAAAGGAACGTTTCCTGTAAATAATTGTCCTAATGAATACATCATCATTGAAGTATTATCCCACAAGTATTTTGTACTCTTTTTAACAATCTTAATAGGAGTTTTGGTTTCAATCATTTTTTGTTTAGAACTTAATCCAATACCAATCAAACCTTTTTCGTCTGGATAAATAGGGTTTAAACTTATTTCTTCACCATTTCTTAAAACAATTATATTTATCGGATGAACACCATCTGATATAGCTTGAGCAACATCATAAAGCGAATATTTACCGTCTGATATATAAACACTTTTGCCTTCAAGCTCTGACTTTAAAGATTTCAAGTTTTCATCCAACTTAATACCTTCTCGTTTAAAATATTTAGCACCTTTCGCAGCATATTTATCCATTGTAATAATATCAGTTTCTTTTTGTTTAGGTAATCTTATAGACAATTTATTCGGTATAATTTCATCTTTTTCAAGAGCAGGGTTAAGAGCTTTTAATAGATTGTAGTTTTTATCAATAACTTCTTGCGAAATTATGCCATTTCCTTTTGCACTATTTTTAACAATGGTTACTAATGAGTAAATATTATTAATCTTACAATTATTAACGCTCAATATTCTATCTCCGATTTGAAGTCCTGAACTCCAAATACTTGCTTCTTTTGGTGCGCTAATACTTGCAGTATAAATTTCATAATCACCTGATGGTAATCTCTTTGTCCATCCAGCAACAAGCATAACTAATGCTAAAGCACAAATAATGTTAGCAATAACTCCGGCAGAGACAACAATAGCCCTTTGCCAGATTGGCTTATTAATAAATCTCTCAGGAGAATCAACAGGAATATCAGAGTCTTTTTCGTCATCAGGGAAAGATACATATCCACCTAATAAAAACGCATGTACTAAAACTTCTGTATCGCCACATTTTGTTTTAAACAATACTGGTCCTACTGGTAGACCAAAACCAAATTTTTCAACTTTTATACCAAATGCTCGTGCAGCAATAAAATGCCCTGCCTCGTGAACTAATATTAGTAAGCTTAATAATAATATCATTATTAAAATTGACATTGTTTTCTCCCTTTAATTAAAAGTATATAAATTAATATTCTATCTTAATTAATTATTAATAAAAACATGTTATAATAAAAAAAGGAAAAATAAAATCAAGAAGGTTAAATATGACAATAGCAATTTATCCAGGAAGTTTTGATCCAATAACAAACGGGCATTTAGATATTTTAAAAAGTGGCTCTGAGATTTTTGATAAAGTAATTATCGCAGTTTCTTATAATATTAATAAAACTGGCTTTTTAACAGTTGACGAGCGTATTGATTTAATAAAAAAAAGTGTCGCTCATTTGAAAAATGTTGAAATTGATTTTTTTAATGGATTAACTGCTGAATATGCTAAGAACAAAGGTGCAAATATCCTTTTAAGAGGTCTTAGGACTTCTTGCGATTTTGAATATGAGCTTCAATTATCACAAACAAATAATGCGCTAAATGATGAATTAAAAACGGTATTTTTAATAGCAAAACCAGAATATAGCTTTATATCATCATCCATGGTTAAAGAAATTTTCTATAGTAATGGAGATATTTCAAAATTTGTTCCAAGCTCTGTCTATGAGTACCTAAAATCTAAGCATGATATTTAGTCAATATCTCTTTAATTTTCTGAGTAAACTCTGATTGATTAAATAAATCTTTTTGCATATACCCATCTATTTTCAGTTTTTTTAGGTTTTTCATTGCATTTTCTCTAGTCAAAGAGCTCAAAATCAATATTGGAATATCCATAAACATTTCATCATTTCTTAAAACTTCAACAAATTCATAACCATCCATTTTTGGCATATTTATATCGGTAACTATTAAATCATAATGACTTAATTTTAATTTTACTAATGCCTCTGCTGCATCTATAACAGAATCGACACTATATCCTAAATTAATTAATATATTCTTAATCATTGAACGTGTTGTCATTGAATCATCAACAACGAGTATTCTCTTATATGATAAAACATCAGTTGTTAGAAGTTTTGGAGCTGAATTTAAAGACATTGATTTATTAAAATCATAATGTAAAATATCTTGCATATTAAGTATTAAACACAGTTCTCCAGAAGCCAAATTAGTAATTCCTGAAACATTTTTAACTTTATAAAGTGGTGGAGATAATTTTTTCTGCAAAATATCCTGATCACCTAATAATTTATCTACGACTAAACCAATAGATTTTTCATCAGATTCTATAATAAGCACTGTTTCCTTTTCACCACGAGGTAATGGCTCTAATCCTAAAATATCAGCTAAATAATATAATGGTAATATTTTATCATTATAAACAATTGAGCGAGTACCGTTATTTGTTTTAATTTCATCTTGCTTCTTTAAAATAAAAGTAGTAATCATCTGAATAGGAATGGCAAAAATCTGCCCTGAAATTTTAACAAGAAAAACTCGCAAAGTTGTTAATGTAACAGGAATTTCTATATGAACACAACTTCCTTTCCCAAATTCAGAAAGAACTTTCACCTTTCCATTTAATTGAGATATCTTAGTCTTAACAACATCAAGTCCAATTCCTCGTCCAGATATACTTGTAATTGAATCTCCAGTTGTAAATCCAGGCCAGAATATAATATTCATAATTGATTCATCAGACATAGAATCAATATCCTCTTGGGTTAAAAATCCTCGAGAAACTGCCCTATCCTTAATTTTTTCAAGATTAAAACCTTGCCCATCATCCATTACTTCTATAATAACTTTATTATCATCTTGTTTTGCAGATAATAATATTTTCCCAACAGGACTCTTACCAGCCATTAACCTATCTTCTTTTGACTCAATACCGTGATCAATTGCATTTCTTAATATATGAATGAGTGGAGTTTTAATCTCTTCAATAATTTTTTTATCAGCACAAGTATCCTTGCCCTCAATTTCAAAATCTATATCTTTATTTTTTTCTGATGCGATATCACGAACCATTCTTGAAAAAGAATTAAATACAGTTGAAATTGGCAATACACGGATGTTTTTAACCATAGATTCCATTTCATCTATTATTAATCGCATCTTTATATCATCTTCCTTAGATGACCTATAAAGCGAATTTAAGTCATAAATCGTTTTTGATACGTTTTGTGTTATATCTGATAAAAGCGCAAAAACTTGTTTTACAAATGCTGAAGTATACTGCTCAGAACATCCTGTTTGTAAATATTTTCTATTATAATAACGCAAATAATTAGAAGTTTTAAGTAAATCTTTTTGACAATTTTCGTTCGCAACCTTTATAGAATCAATTTTTTCAAGATTTTTTTCAGTTTTAATCTTGGTTATTATTAATTCACCTAGTTGATTAACTAATAAATCTAATTTCTGCGCATTAACATGTAATGTTTTAATTTCTGTCGATGATGATTTATTTGTAACAGCACTTTGTGCAGATAAATTTTTAATTTCACTTACACCGGTATCTTTTTTAAAATTTAATTCAAGCAATTGCTTCATAATTTCCAATTGCTGAACAATCAAATCTCCATCAATATTTTCATTTGGAGAAGCACAATACTCAACACCACTTTTCAATGTGTGAGTCATCTGCTCTTCAAGTTGCACTGAATTTTCGATTATAAAATCAAGTATTTCAAGTATCATATTTACAATTTCTAAGATACTTGTATTTTCTATATTTTCTTTTAATGATAAAACATCTGCCTTAATTTCATTAGCATAAACACTACTACCTTGAAGCATTGTAATCTTCTCGGCTACATCAAAAAAAGTAATCCCCGAATCTACATCATCAATACAATATGTATTATATTTAGTTGCTGCTGATGTTAATTCGTTTCTAAGCTCAAGAATCTCACTAATTGTAAATGTATTTGTAGCATTCATGACAAAATCAAGTTTTGTTAAGACGTTTTCTAATGCTGTTTTAACTTCAAATATATTAAAATCCTTTAATATATTATATATTTCAGCTACAATTTCTCGCAATATAACAATTTCTTGAGACTCTTTTTCAGGAACAATACCATCAATAATTTCAAAACATTTATTAAAACTAAAATTAATTTCTTCTTGATGAGCTTGTAATTCCGAGCTTGTTTCTTGTTTGATTTCAATATCAGCTATAGAAATCAAATCTGATGTAACATTTCCATCAAGATTACTATCATCTATAGCTAATTCTATATCTGAAATAAATTCTAATATCGAAATAGTTGAATTAAATTCATCTCCGATAATTTCTCGATTATTTTCAACAGATTCTTGTAAATATTTTGAGACCAACTCTATTGATTTTGTGATGGTAATTATTTTATTAGAATCTAAAACAAATCCATATTGATTGATTTTATCAAAAATATCCTCTATTTTATGAATTATGGTTTGAATATTATTGAAACCAACCATTCTTATAGCACCTTTTATGCTATGCAAATCTCTATATAAAGTTCTTGAAATTTCAGGATCACTAGGTGCAGATTCTAATGCTAAAAGATTTTCAAAAATCCTTTCAAGAATCTCCTCAGACTCCACCTGAAAAATACTCATTAATTCTTGTATGTTATTATCATTATCCTGAAAATTCAATTAATTAACCTTCTATTGCTGAATTTTTAATTTCATTTGATAAACTATTCAGTTTAGCCAATTTTTCATTATTTGTATTAATTATTTGTGCAAGATTGTCTGACATAATTTTATTTTCTTCATCTAAAAGATTTAGTTTTTCAATAATACTACTTTGTTTTTCTGCGTTTTGATTTAAACTTACAATTGACTCTAAAACATTACCAATTAAAGTCAATAATGTTTCTGAATTTGATGAAACTGAATTGATATCCTTAACAACTGATTCTATTTCTTTAGAGCCTTCCTCTGTTGCCATAACTGTTGAATTAGTTGTGTATTGAATATTGCTAGTTAAAGCTGTAATTTTTGTAATTGCTTGTTTTGATTCGTCAGCTAATTTTCTAATTTCTCCTGCAACTACTGCAAAACCTTTACCATGTTCACCTGCACGTGCAGCTTCTACTGCTGCGTTGAGAGCTAACATGTTTGTTTGCTCTGCAATATCGTCAACTACGCTAATTGTATTACCAATTTGTTGAGTATGTTCAGAAAGCTCAAGTATTAATTCTGCAATCATTTGAATTTTTTGTCTTAGTATTAGCATTTTTTCAGAATTTGTAGAAATAGCTTCGTGTTCTTTTTGAGAAAAAGAAATAGACTGATTTAATTGTTTTTCAGTATTTTTAGATGTAATAAGCGCATCGCCAGAAAGAAGTTTGAGTTTCTCAATAAGACTTGTAAAATTTTTTGTATTCATTGTCAAGCTTTCAACAATTTTTCTTTGATTTGAAATTGTTTCAGAAAACTCTGTTGCAGTTTCTGAAACAGTATTTGATTGAATTGATAATGTTTTTCTTATAGAACTTAATATCCATTGTTTTGTAATAAAATGAGATGTTATATATAATAAAGAAATAATGCCTAAGTACAATATTGTCTCATAAGAATTATTACCGTGTTTCAATGCGTAAACAATAAGCATTGTCAAAATAATTATAAAAACTAAAATATCAATAACACATTTTATATTAAAACGCTGTCTTAAATTAAATCTCAAATCATCAAACACTTCTCTTCTCCTATAGTTTTTTTTCTGCATTTATTATATAATTATTTTATACTAAATATTAGAAAATTGGAATATCTGAATATATGACAACGAAAATTTTATTAGTGGAAGATAGCGAGACGCAATTAAAGTTTTTAAAAGAAGGGCTTATAGATAATGGATTTGAAGTTGAGACTGCTTCAAATGGTTCAGAAGCTTATAAGAAAGTCTATTCCTACGCACCAGACGTGGTCGTTTCTGATATAATGATGCCAGCCATTGATGGTTATCAATTATGCAGAATGATTAAAAACATTGATGAGACAAAGAAAATACCTGTAATACTATTAACTGTTTTAGAGAATAAAATTGATAATTTCTGGGGTAAAAAAGCTGGCGCACAATTATTTTTATCAAAATCAATTGACATAAAAGAATTAGTATCCAATATTAATGCAACAATTAGAAGATATCCTGTTTCTGAAGAATACAAACAAGCTTTGAGAGAGCAAGATGGTGCTGATAATTCAGCACAAACCAGATTAAATTCAATTTTAAATGATTTATTAATGAAAAGTATGTTCTCAAACGAGTTCCGTAATTTAAGTGATTTTTTAAACTATGAAAGAATTATGGTTGAAAAACTGTTTTCATTATTAAGTTCTTTTGTTGAATATTATATTGCTGGTGTATATTTCGCCTCTCCAGATGATTTTTCAGAAAATATAATTTATATTGACACTTTAGGCAGAAATCTCTCTAAAAATTTACTATCTGATATAAACTACGATTTTTTCAGAAAGATTGAAGAACATAAAACAATTAAAAATTCTAAATTTGAAGTAGTTAGGATGATTTTAGGTAAAGAGCTTGATTATGAATTTGGAGATTTCACTTCAAAAATTATTATTCCATTAATATTTGATAAAAAATTAATTGGTGGAATTTGTTTTTATACACGTCAAGATATAGATTATTCTTCTTTTAGATACTTTGATATTATGATAAGTGAATTACTTACAATCTTTAAAATGAAGTATCAATATACCGAAAAGGAATTTATGTCCGTATTAGATGGTCTAACAGGTCTTTATAATAGGAGACAATTTGAAATTGGACTTGAGCAAGAATATTATCGTTCAAAACGCCATCCATCAGATTTTTCGTTAGCTATCTTAGATATAGATTTCTTTAAGAAAGTTAATGATACGTATGGACATCAATATGGTGATTATGTTATTAAAACCGTTGCAGAACTAATGAAACAATCATTCAGAAAGACTGATTTATTATATCGTTATGGTGGCGAAGAACTTGTTATGATAATGCCAGAAACCAACATAGAAGGTGCTCTTGTCCCTGTGCAAAGACTTCGTAGAATGATTGAAGATTACGATTTTAACTATAACGGAATTAAGGCAAAAGTTACTGCTAGTATTGGTTTGACAATGAACTATCAACATTTTAATTCAGCGTCTGAAATTGTAAAATCAGCAGATGATGCTTTATATAAAGCAAAAGAAGAGGGAAGGAATAGAGTAATTTTATATGAACAATAATTATATTGAGCAGAAAAAGAATACACACCTTTATTTTCAAATAGGCAAAAATAAGTATGCAGTTAATAGTGAAAATGTTCTTGAGATTATGAAATTACCTGCTCTTGATTATCCACAAAAATTACCTAACAATATTATTGGGCTCTTAAAATATAATAATTTTGTGATAAACATTGTCGATATTAGATTTTATTTAGATATTGAAGTTACTCCCTATAATTCACATAATGAACTTATTATTGTAAAAACTGATGAAGTAATTTTTGGAATAATTACTGATAGAGTTATTGGAATATTACCTTTTAATTCGGCTTTAGTTGATCAAATCCCTTTTGTTGATAATAAAATGATTATTGAATCCTTGTATAAATTTAACAATGAAACAATTTTTATTGTAAATCTATACGCTTTAGAAAATCTTTTAAAACGTCATGATATAGAAATCTCTGATATTGATATTCTTTCGTTATTTCCACAAGATTCAGCATCAAAATATTTAATGACACAAAGAACACATTTGATTGCAGAAAAATCAGCATTAAGATTAGCATCTGGAGAATTGCACGCAAAGAATAAATATATATCATTTAACTTAAATAAGGATTATTACTGTATAGCTTTGGATTATGTGAAAGAGGTCTTAAAAGATACACTAATTACACAAGTGCCAGGAACTCCTAACTTTATTGAAGGAATAATGAATCTTCGTGGAGATTATATCACTGTAATAAATCTAAAAAAATTCTTGTCTTTACCAGATGAAGTTATATCTGAAAAAAAACCAGTTATCATTGTGAAATGTAATGAATTAAAATTAGCACTACTTATTGATAAAATTAACGAGCTTTTTGAATATCAAGAAACTTTACAAGAAGAAACCTCTGAAAGCTACTATGCAAAAGAGTTTATCTACAATAAAACTTTATATACTGTTTTAAACATTGATAGAATTTCTTCAGATAAAAAAATTATAATTACCGATATGTAATATAATTTAAGTATTTTTTTTGTAATAATCTGTATTCTTTTTCAAAACTATGGTAAAATCATTATTATGAAACGCTTTAAGAAGAGAACTATAGCATTAGTCTTAGCATCAGTTGTAACTGTTGTAGGTGCTTTCGCTTCAAGTAATTATAAGAATAGTTTAATGGAACTAACATTCGATGGCTCATCAGGAGAGAATGTTAATCTTTTAGTGCAAACACGCATGGCTTATTCTGGAAATGTTACACCAGTAAAAAAAGATGCAAATACTTATGTATTAATGCTTCCAGAAATGGATAGCAAAGTTTCAACTCCTGATATAAGCAAGGTTTCGTCTTGTATTTCTAGCGTTAATATTAGAACAATGCCTTATTCTAATTCTGCAAAAGGGTATACAAGAATAGTAATAAAAACAATCAACCCAACAATGACAATTAATGCTCAAAACCAAGTTTTTATTGGGACAATAAAAGAAAGTGTCCAATCTCAGCCTCAAAATAAAGAATATAAACATAAAGAAACTGTGCCTAAAAGACAAGAAGTGTCTTCTATTACAAATATTCCAACTAAAAAATACTATGACACTACTGAGAATATACCAAACCCACAACTAACAGATACTATTAATAATTCTGTAAATAATCAAATAAGCGTTTCAAATTCTACAGAAATAAATGATAGCAACACTGATGATGAGATTGATTTTTTTGATAAAAAAGAAAATACCAACAACTTTGACGCAAACAATATATATCTTTTCCTTTGGGCAATATTAATAGTTTTAATTTCAGCATTCTTATATGTAAAAGCAAAAAATAAAATGCACGAAATTGCAGGAGAAAAATTAGATATTAGCGTAGAAGATGATGAACAATCAAAACCTAAAGAAAAAATAAAAAAAATAAAAAAAACTATTAACACACTAGATGCTACATATTCTAAAACAGCTCTAAAAACTGTTACAAATAATTATCAAATTACAAATAGTTCAACTCCAACAGCACCAGTTGAAACTCTTGAAATAATAGATTTAGATAAATTATTTCAAGAAAAGCATGAAAAAACAAAGGAACAAGAAGAAAATGAGGCATTAGAAGAATTTTTAAGTGGATTTTCATTCAATGATGAATCAGAGCTACACGAAGAAGAAAAAATAGAAGAAAATAAAATTCTTAATAATCAATTATATGACTCTATTTTAGAAAATCATGGATTACAATTTACACAAGAAGATTTAATAAGCATTAATCAACTACTAGATTTAGAAATAACTGATGAGGTCCGAAACAATCCTGAAGCTTATTTAATTTCTAATCCAATAAAAAAAGAACTTTCTAAAGATAAAATATTAGAAAATATAATTACAGATTATGCAATATCTCAAAATATTATTTTCACACAAGAAGATGTGAATATATTATACAAATTAATAAGTTTTGAAATTGATAAAGATTTTATAACAGATTTAAGAACAAATCCTGACAGAACAAAGGAGATGGAAAAATCTATTATTGAAAACTCTACGCAACCTCAAAAACTTTCTAAATTATTAACACTAAATGTTAGCAACATGCTTCCTGATTTATCTGCGACATTAGAAAATCAAAAAGGTAAAGAAATAAAATATGAGCGAAAACACGAAGTTGTTTATTTCTCAGAAGGTTATGATTTTGAAACTCTTTCTATAAATGATCAATTACCAGATCTAAATGCTGAAGATAATACTTATGGCTATTACGGATATGACAATACTCCAATTTATGAAATTGTTGATGGAGATTTTGTTCTTGGAGAAAACAAAATTATAGCAACTAATTTACCTGATTTAAACGATGTCTTAGCTAATCCTAAAAAATATCAGGAGCCAGAGCCTGAAAAACCTGTTGTTAACGAAGAAGCTTTATTAAATAACCTTACAAATGTAACATTTAAACCTTTTGACGATGGAACAAATAAATTTGAAATCTTAAATGAAGTAAGTGATCAACACGACATTGAAGAATTTTTACAAATATTCTCGGAAGAGTATTATTATCCAGATTTAGAACAAAATAATGAAAAAATAGAAAATGACTTCTCTGACTCCTATGAATATAATGATTCTCAAGTTTATGAAATTATTGATGAAAAAAAATTCACAGCAATAGATAATAAGATTGTTGTAGATTCAAATCTGCCAGATTTAAAAGATGCGTTGGCTAATCCTGAAAAATATCAAAATTCTGAACCAGAAGAAGTTGTTGCTGATGAAGAAGCTTTATTAAATAACCTTACAAACGTAACATTTAAACCTTTTGATGATGGAATAAATAAATTTAAAATCCTAAATGATGTAAAAAAAATTGAGCAAAAACCAGTAAGAGAAGTTGCACCTACTCCAAGAAAACCAGTTGAGCAAAAACCAGTAAGGGAAGTTGCACCTACTCCAAGAAAGCCAGTTGAGCAAAAACCAGTAAGAGAAGTTGCACCTACTCCAAGAAAACCAGTTGAGCAAAAACCAGTAAGAGAAGTTGTACCTACTCCAAAAGTTGCTACTGAAACTAATATTATTAAAACAACAAAATGTATTGTCGAAGGTACAACTTATGACATTGTCGATGTAGCACAAATATCAAACAACCAAGGTGTATATTTAGCTAAAAATAGTAAAAACTATGCAATTTTAGGATATATTGGAGAAAAAATCTTTGTTATTCGTCAGTATGATACTGTAAAATATGAAAAAATTTATGTAAAATTAAGTGAAAAACTAACAAATGAATGTTCTGTTCATATTGTTCGTGTTGGTCAAAATAAATTTATTATTAAGGTAAAAGACGACAGCTTAGAATTTGTAATGGATTTATGATAAAGTTTTTTTTAACGATTATTATCACTACTTTTTTATTATGTGGATGCTCTAAAGAATCTAAATGTGAAATAATAAATTTTACATCTTGGGGTTCTATTACTGAAGTTGAAATTATTAATAAAATAATCAAAGATTTTGAGCTAAAAAATCCTAACACAAAGGTTAATTTTATTCATACACCACAAAACTATTTTCAAAAACTACATTTATTATTTGCCTCAAACACAGCTCCTGATGTAATTTTTATTAATAACTTATATTTACCACTATATTACAATCATCTAGAAGATCTTACTAATATTATTGATAAATCAAAATATTATGGACAAGCAATTGAATGTTTAAGCATAGATGAAAAAGTTTTTGCAATTCCAAGAGACCTCTCTAATCTAGTATTTTATGTAAACACAGATATAATTCCTATTAAAAAAAATTGGACAATAGAGGACTTGCTTGAAATAGCAAAAAAATATACCTACAATGATTTTTATGGCATAAGTTTTGAGGATGATATATATTTTACATTACCTTATCTTTCTTATTTTGGAGAAACTTTTAATGAAAATTTTGATTACAAACAGTCTCAAGGTTTTAGATTTTATAAAGATTTAAGAGATAAATATCAAGTTGCACCCACAAAATCACAAATTGGAAGCTCTACACTAGCTCAAATGTTTTTAGATAAGAAAATCGGAATGTATTTATCTGGAAGATGGATGTTTCCAATCATTTCAGAAAAAGCTAATTTCAACTGGTCTATTATAGCTTTTCCTCAAGGTTTGAATGAGCAAATTTGCGATTCCTCAGGATGGGCAATTTCTAAATATTCAAAAAATAAAGATTTAGCTATAAAGTTTATAAAACATCTTTCAAGCGAAGAAAGTGCTGAATATTTTACAAAATCAGGTTTAATCATTCCAGCAAGGATTGAAGCTTCTAAAGTCTTAAATAATAACTCACATAATGAAAAAGTATTTCTTGAAATTATTAAATATTCAAAAAAAGCTAAAATACCCAAAGATTATAAAAAAATAGTTGATAAATTTAACTCTACAGCCTTTGATTAACACACAAAATTTAAAAGAATTCTTCTAAGTTTTTGAATTATATTCAACTTTGTATCATTAATTTCATTCAACTCTGAAATTGAAAATTCATTTGGTTTTGTAATCCTTATATATTTAACAGCAGGTTTTCCAATAAGCATAACATATACAGGCTTATAATTATTTGGAATATTAGTCATATTAGATAACTCTGGCATTAATTTAAAACAAGCTTGCGCAAAACCACACCAACAAGTTCCAAGTCCTAAACTTTGCGCATATAACTCAATATAGCTTAATGCTATAATTGGATCAACGCTAGCACAAGGAGCTTTAATATCAGATGATACAATAATCATGTGAGGTGAATTTCTAAATATTATATCCTCATTGTTTTCAAATGCCTTTTTAAACTTAACAAATTTACCTGCATAATTTTTGGTATACTTATTTGAAATCAATTTAAGAATTTTAGCATTAACATATTCTCTAATTCTATCCATACAATGCTTTGATTTAATAATAGAAAAATGTAGTCCATTATAATTACAGCCCGTTGGGATATAAGGAAGCATTTCTTTAATCTTTTCCCAAGTTTCACTTGAAATTTCTTCATCCTCAAATTGTCTAATACTTCTACGAGAACGAATTAAATTTAATACGTCTTCTGAATTTGGAAAATTTGAACCTAAAACTTCTTCTGGAGAAATATTATTAACACTAATTGCTCCAACTGGGCAGATTGCAAAACAATGCTGACATGATATACAATTGGAATTATTTTTATCAGTAATACTTGCAAAACCATTCTCATCTCGTTCTATAGAATAAGTTATACAGTCTCTAATACAAGCACCACACTTAATACATTTTTCTTTATCAATACTGATATCAATCATAAAAACTCCTACTCTATACAATTCTATCAATAGTTTAAACTTTTGTAAAATCATAGATTAAAAATTAGTTAAAATACTGTATTTATAATATAATTTATAAAGAGAGAAAACGAGCTAGCCATGAAAACAATTAACAATCGACAAGAAGAATATAAAGAATTTTTAAAAAATATTAGAGAAGAAAGAGAAAAATCTTCAAATTGGGCAAAACTAATAATTACAATTGTTATTGCCTTATTATGCGCAATTATTGTATGTGTTATATTAGTTGAAAACAACATCCTTACAAGATTTATTAAGACTGATTTAGAGGACACAGCTGGTATATTTAAGTTTAGTAGAGTAGATAAAAAAACTTTTGAAACTCCTTTTTCGCCTAGACGTCAAAATATTTTAATCCTTGGAGTAGATTCTAATGGAAAAAATACTGATATGTGGAATGGCACTCGTTCAGATACTATTTTGGTTATAAATATAGATCCAAAAACTCATTCAATCAAAGCAGTTTCAATCCCTAGAGATAGCAAAGTATATTTACCAGATGGAAAAGGTGTTCAAAAAATCAATTCGGCTCACGCACTTGGTGGAGTTAATTTGGTTAAAAAAACATTAAAGGAAACTTTCGGAATAAGAATTGATAAATATATCCTAATTCATGATGAAGCTGTTGAAAAAATCATTGATGCACTAGGTGGACTACCAATTTATGTAGAAAAAAGAATGCTTTATCATGATTATGCAGGGAATTTACATATTGACTTGCAAAAAGGAAATACTATCTTAAACGGTAAGCAAGCTGTTGGATATTTAAGATATAGAAAAGACGGATTAGGAGATATCGGTAGAACTCAACGTCAACAATGGTTTATGAAAAGCTTGTTTGAAAAACTACATTCTCCACAAATTATTACAAAAATACCAGAAGTGTTAAATGTTGCAAATACATATATAAAAACTGATATGAGTTTTTATGAATTATCTCAATATGCAACTCTAGCAAGAGGTATTGATAAAAACAAAGTTGAAATCGCAACATTACCAGGTGCGCCAAATCAAAGAGGTTATATAAGCTATTGGATTTTAGACCCAGTAAAAACACAAGAAGTTATTAATAGGATGATATACAGAGATAAACCTAATATCGAAGGACATAAATTTAAAGGTGGAATTATGTATTCACCTTCTCGTAAAAAAGATGCAGAAATATTAAAAGAAAAATTTAATGAACTTGGATATGAAATGAACACATTACAAATTTCACATCTTTCACACCCAAGATTTGTAGCTAATAAAAACGAAGTAACTATCGAATTTTATAATTATCTACAAAAAAAATTGCCAGAAATACAGGATATGCAGTTTATCTATGATCCAACAGAAATGTTTTCTTTAGGATGTGATTTTACTATAATTTTAGCAGAACAATAAGGAGTATGAAAATGAATCTTTTAGAATTAATTGCGAATAGAAAAAGTGTTAGAAAATATTTAGATAAACATATTCCTGATGAAGATTTAAGAAAAATTTTAGAATCTGGAAGGCTTGCTCCTTCTTGGATGAATGTCCAATCTTGGAAATTTATTCTAGTTAAATCTCAAGAAAATAAAGATTTATTATCTGAGCTTTCAATTGGACAGCAACAGGTTAAAAATGCTGATGCTTTGATTGTCTGTGTTGCAGATACAAATGCTTGGGAAGAAGCTAAAATTACTCATATAAAAAATCCAGCACTAAATCCAGCCTTACAATGTGAAAATGCAATTCTAGTGAGAACAATGGAACAAGTAATTTATCCCATTTCTTATATGATGTTAATGGCCGAATCTCTAGGTATTGCGTCTTGTATAATCGGTGCAATGGGAAATGAAGTAACGCAAATTCAACCAGAAATATATGAAAAAACTAAAAAATTATTAAATCTAAAAGATGGTCAAATTATTTCTACAATAATAACCCTAGGATATGATGCAAATCCTACAGATACTATTAAACAAAGAAAAGATTTTGACGATGTCGTTTCTCTAGAAAAAATTGGTAATAAATTCTAAGCATATTACCATCTATGGATTAAAAAATTAATATTTATCAATAATTCTTTCTATACCTGATTTTGCAATATTGAATAGTTCTAACATTTTTTCATATTCGTAAGGCTCACCTTCTGATGTTGTCTGAAAATCAACTATCTTTCCTGATTTTGTTAATATAACATTTGAATCTACTTGTGCGTTAGAATCTTCTTCGTAATTCAAATCTAGTTTGATTTCACCATCAACTATGCCTATAGAGATTGCAGCTATCGGCTCAATTATTGGATTTTCAAGTAAATCTCCAGAGTTAATAAGTTTTTCAATTGCATCACATAATGCAAGATAACCTCCACAAATACTTGCAGTTCTTGTTCCTCCATCAGCTTGAATTACATCTGAATCAATAGTAATTGTCATGTGTGGCATCTTTTCTAAATCTACACACGCTCTAAGGCTACGACCTATCAATCTTTGTATCTCATGAGTCCTCCCTGAAACCTTTTCACGCTCCCTACGACAACGAGTATTCGTTGCAGATGGAAGTAAAGAATATTCAGCTGTTACCCAACCCCTATTATCATCATCATTCATCCATTTAGGCTTCTTTAAATCAACTGACGCAGTACAAATGACTTTTGTGTCTCCAAATTCCACAAGCACTGAACCTAATGCATGTTTTGTAAAATTATGTGTAAATTTTATCTCTCTTAATTCATCATTCTTTCGTCCATCTGATCTCATAATCAACCTCTTATCTAATAAATTTCGCCTATATTTACCCTACAAGCTTATATAATAATCCTTTTTCACTCGTCTCTCACGTCTATATTCACCCTACAAGCCTATATAATAATCCTTTAGCAATTTTGCATCGTCCTCAATATTTGGACTTTCACAAACAATCACGCCTTTCACATCAAAATCTTTAAATGCTCTCAACAAATCCTTATAATTAAAATCTGATTCTTCAAGGTTTAAATGTTTTTTCTCTCCTTTTGCGCTATATTCAATTCCAGCTATATGAGCGTGAAAATTCTCTAACGCTTTTTGTCCTAACTCATTTCCTATCTGTTCAAAAATAGAAGCAAACTCATCATAAGTATTCCAAAACCCGTTATATCTTGCGTGAAGATGAGAAAAATCGACACAAGGCAGTACTGTATCAAATTCTTTTGAGATTTTAATAATCTCTGACAAATCACCCCATTGAGTAGCCTTGCCAGTTGTTTCTGGACGTATCCAAATCTTATTTCCAACTTTGTTTAACGATTCTGTAATAATTTTTACTTGTTCTCTAATTTTATTATAAACAAATTCTGCATCTTGGTTTAGATAAAAACCTGCATGAAAAGTTATACTATATCCACCAAGCTCGTTTGTTACCATTGCTGTCTCAATAATTCTCTCTACGCTTGCTTCAACTTTTTCAGCTTCTCTAGCGTTTAAATTCACATAAAATGGCGCATGAGCTGTTATAATCTTACCAGAGTTTTTGACTGCATCAATAACAGCATCACGACTCTTATCTGATATTCTAACACCATGCACAAACTCTAATTCAAGCCCATCTAGCCCCATTTCATCATGGATTTCAAATCCTCTACCATATCCCTTCGTGCCAGCTCTTAATGGTACACCTGCTGTTAAAAAATGTAATCTATCCATAATTTTTCTTAATCACTTTACTTAAACTCTTCGCCTATTTTTGGGTTTACAATCCTTATAAAATCCTTACTATCACCCATAAAAAAGCTTCCAAACTGCAAAACAGTTGGAACAATTAAACCTTTCGCTGTAGCAATAAAGAATTTATCATCCTCTATTTTTGCAACAGTTCCAGCTGGATGAGGGATACAAAAAGCATCTGATGCAACTTCTGCTTTCATTATTCGCATTAAATTCCCTCTAAAAGTCGTATTGGCAATAATAAAAGGATTTAAAGCTCGAATAAATCTTTCAATTTCTTCTGCTGTTTTATTATAATTTATGTAAATATCCCTATCATCTAACCCTTTTCCAGAAATAAAATCACCGACAGGTTGTGGAATTCTTGGTAATTCTTGTACTTCATAGGCCTGTAATACTTGCAATAAAAGTTCAATTCCTAATACATTCAATTCGTTAAAAATTGTTCCCATTGTTGCTTTTGAATGAATATGGTACGGCTTTTGTGCAACTATATCGCCGGTATCAAAATTTTCATCCATGAAATGAATTGTAACACCAGTCTCTGTTTCACCATTCATAATCACACGAGAATAAGGATTTCCACCTCTATACTTTGGAAGTAATGAAGGATGAACATTTATAAACCCATCTTTTGTTGAATTTAATAACGCTTTTGGGATTTTATAATTAAAGGAACAAACAACTGCCACGTCTACATCAAGAGCTTTAATCGTTTGTATTAGCTTAGGTTCATCTAAGTCATCATAATCGATATAATTTAGACCTCTTGCAAGAACGAAGCTCTTAAAATCAATATACATATTGTGATCTTTTTTAGGACCTAAAACACCAACAATATTGACTCCAGCCATTAAAAGCCCATCAAGACCAATATAAGCCATATCAGGAATGCCAACAAAAAGTATTCTTTTTTTATATAAGTTTCTATTAAACATAATTTCTCACCAAAGTTAGTCCTAGTATAACAGATATTACACAAATTAACAAACTTGTTAAAATATAAATCCCAGCTCTTAAAAATTCTCCACTTTGAATAAACACAGTAAGTTCTATTGAAAGTGCGCTAAGAGTACTTAATCCACCACAAAATCCAGTTATTAAAAGAAGCTTATATATAGAATCAGCATCGCTTTTAAGAATAAAAAACGTAAACACAACAGTTGCTATAAAACATCCAAAAAAATTCGCGACAAGAGTTGCATAAGGTAAATAAGCTTCCTTTGGAAAAATTAAATACATAAAATATCTAGTTAAAGCTCCTAATCCCCCACCAAGAAAAACCATTAAGCCGTTCATTATTTAACTCCAACTGAAATCAAATTTTCTACTAACTTTTGACAACAATCAACCATATTTGTACAATGAGCTTTTCTCTCAGGACTTCCCATTTCCATCCCTCTAGTAAGCACCCTACAACAAGTAGCTTTGTGTGTTTCTAAAAATTTTTGTATTAATTCTTTAGCTTTAGCTCTTGCGATATTTTCATTTCCAGCCTTATTTTCTTTACCATATAATGAACCGATAATCATTTGCGCACCTGCGACTGCACCACATAGGCATCCCACGCCCATACCACCAGAAAAAGATGTTGCTACAGGTAATAAATCATCAGAGACCAATCCTTCATCAATTGCCCATTTAATTAAGCTTTCAGAGCAAGAATAGCCATTATTAAAATATTCAATTGCATTCATACTTCAAACCTCTCTTATATAATAAATATTATAACAAAAACTAAAAATTATTGAAAAACGGCTTTATAAGTTGTAAAAATTAAACCCATTAAACAATTTTTTAAAAATATAATATTTAAGGTAACTGTATACATGTTTATACAAAATTAGTGTGTAAATATGCCTGATGAATTATAAAAGTCTTTAAAGAATGGCGATTAGCTTGTCCGAATAATGAATATAATCTTGTATTTCCTAATAATGAAGGGAATTATCTTTTGCAACTTTTTTGCAACTTTTGTTAATTTTAGCATAAAAAAAGACTTTCAGAAATCTCTAAAAGCCTTTATTTTAAATGGTTGCGGGAGCTGGATTTGAACCAACGACCTTCGGGTTATGAGCCCGACGAGCTACCAGACTGCTCCATCCCGCGTTAACTCGTTACAAGTATTATTATCACTCATAAATATAAAAAATCAAGTAGTATAATTCTTAATTTATTTTACTTTAATATATTACTTAAATCATAGCCACTTAACCTATATAACCCTATTATTCTTTCATTTATGCTTGTTCTCGGAAGTATTTTATTGAAATCTTTATACTGATAAACACGAGCTAAAATTTTACTCCCAAATGTAAATTTTTGTAAATTTTGCAAATTGGAAAATATATTAAAAAATTTTTCTAACAATATTGTATGATAGAAATATAGACAAAAAGAAAGGCTGAATTTTATGAAAAGATTAACTGAAAGAGAACTTGAAGTTATTGAATTATTGTTTAAAGGACTTACAAATAAAGAAATTGGAGAAAAATTATACATCTCATATCACACTGTAAAAGCTGTTCTAGAAAATGTATATTATAAATTATCTATACATAATAGAGTTACATTAGCTATTAAATACTATGATTGGATTAATAAAGAAAATTTGATAAAAAAATAATTTAATTTGTTAAATTTATTGCACAGAATAAGCTGATATCAAACCTATTACCTTGCTCATTGGAGTATTACTCACCATTGTCATCCTGAAAACTAAATGGTAAGATTCTGAACAGCTTGAAAATTACGCCTTTGCAGGCTCATTTTCTACGCTTTCAGAATGACACATAAGGATTAGTTAAACTCTGGATTGCTTCGCTAACGCTTGCAATGAAGATTTTTGTTTTTTTGAGAAAAAATGCTCCCAAAAATTAAAAAATTTACCACCAAATTTCATACAAAAAATCATTAATTTTCGTAACAAAACTTCACAAAACAAACAATTGTAACGATTTGTAAAGACGAGTTTTCATGAGGCTCAAATCCAGTTATAATGCCCTATATGATATGATATGATATGATGTGAGG
>JAGBXP010000014.1 GCA_017629215.1 bacterium
AATACAACGGACGATGCACATAGCGCAAGTCAGGATAGCGAGTAGATTGAGCCTGTTAAAGCAGGGCTTCTTGGGCGAAACTCTGGGAGCGTGGAGCAAATCCAAGAGAAATCTCATCCCTAATAATGCTAACCTTTTTTATTTTTAAACCCCGCCAACAGTGGGAAATACGCTAATTCCAAATACACTTTGAGCATATTCTTTTGAAAATTTTTCATAAAAATACACCCTTTTTACTAAAAGTCTCAAAAGGCTTTTTTGAAAGTGATACGATATTTTTTGTAGGATTGAAACCCCACCAATAAACTATTTTAATGCATTCAACAATGCACCCTGCCTACTTACAAAATAGCATGATGTATCTTTTTTAATAATTGATTTTCCGGCATTGTAATTGGTTTTTGCTCTGCATCATCGGAATCTTGTATTATAAAAAAACCTTGCCCTTGTAAATTTGTTGTATAACCTATAATTGTTACTTCATGTCCACCAACACAACGATTATTTTCATCAGTATATACAATGCCAACAATAACATTGTTTCTTTTTTGCAACACTCCTAGTATTTCATTTTTGACATTTTCTTGTTTATATAAATCACTAATAACTCCATTATTATCTAATTTTTTATAACGATTATTATATGTCATTTGCCCTGTTAAAACTTCTCTTGCAAAAGATATTTCTAAGTCTATTAAACCACCATTATTTTCTGTTAATTCATTTGGTTCTCTCGTATCATCTATTGAATTATATGTTTGCCTTGAACCTAAATTCATAATCGCAGACTGCATAATAATATCAACTATTGACCTCTCTTGTTCATCTTTGTATTTATTTTGAATTTCAGCTAATAAATATGCATTTTCGTCAGCAGAAATTGTAACTGTTGCTTGTTTATCATCAATTATTTTATGGGTAGTATTAAAAAGTGTTAATTGAGATTTATTGTAATCATTGATTTTAACATTTTTGCTTATATTTTTATTTTTTGCTGTTAGACCTTCTACCATTCTAAAAAAATCAGCAGGATATTTTGTTGCTAACTCAAATTCAATACTTGCTGCTGCACAAGTACCAAGATTTCTATATTGAAAAACTCTTTCATCAATAACTTTCCTTTTAATTTTCTCCCTATCTATTGATTTAGATTGAAACATATTTGAATTTAAATTTTCACTATTAGGTGATAATTCATTTTTGGTAATTAGTTTTTCTTGTCTTTCAATTTCACTTGTGACTAATCTTTCACTAAATTCATTTTGATATTCTTCTGGTATATCTTCTGCATTTTGTGAAATTACATAAGGATTATCTAAAATATCTATGCAATCTTTTAATAATTGAATTTTATCTATTTTATCTGCTCTATCTTCAGTCGCAATTTTATACAATGAGGATAAAATAGTAACATTTCCTTCTGAGTTATTTTGAAGTAGTTGGCCGTTATTAAGAATATTTATAAATTTTTGTTGATATTCTGCAGGTAATAATTTTTCAATTGTATTATATTCTTCAATTTCTTTTTCATTAAGCTTTATTCTTGAATTTTTTAATTCATTTAATGATTTCTCTGAAATATAATATTTTGATATATATGGCGAAGAAAAAGTATCAATTGACTTTCCTGTATATTTTTCTGCAACAACTTCAGTTTTTAACTTGATACTACCCATCAAAAAAAGTTCTATATTATCATTATTGTATTCAAAGCCAGTTAAATTTAAAAACAACTCAGAGACATCTTTTGTTTCATCATTTAGTATTTCATTACTTGTAAAAAGAGATTTTTGAAATTTTTTATACGTATTACCAATATTAAAAGTTTCTTTTACATAATTTACAAATTTACTAAAAATATTACCTATTTTTTTTTGTTCAATACTATGTAAATCTCTAATACGATCTGATAAAATTTCTTTTATATTATATTTTTTACCATCATTTGCAATATAAACACTTTCTAAAAGAGTTTTTTCAGATTGTTTTTCAAAAATATCACTTGAATAAACAACAGAAGGAATCGTTTGATTCTCAAAACTTAATATATCCTGACGACAATGAACAGGTGAAGATAATGAATGAATATTACTAACTTGTTGATTTTTAAATAATGTAGTATCTACTAATAAACTCTTATTCATATAAACATAATCCTAATATTAAAATCCTCGTTATTTACATAAAGTAATTTTCATTTCAAAAATTGCCCTTTCGTTACATTTCAATCAAAATTGTTACATTGTATGTAAAGTGATATATCAAGCGTGGTTAATTAAAAAAACTTTTCAACTAAACGGATGATTTAAAATAGTAATAGATTTCATATAATCGTTATGGTAAGTGGAAAGATTATCGTTATCTCGGGGGAGAGTTTTATAATGTACAACAGACGTTGGTATGATTCAAATGAACACGCAAAAAGAGCTTTGGACATCTTAAAGGATATGGATGATTCACAAAGACGAGCTTTGTCTAAGGATTTAACAACAGTTGTCAAGCAAATAAAGGAATTGCACGAAGAAGATGAAGAATCTGATGTAAGCATTGGTATTGATAGAGTATTAGGACTATATAAGCTATCAAATTCTCGTCGCTGGTATGATAAAGTAAGTCTTTTGTCTTACGCTATGAAAACTATGTCAACATTACCTAAGGAAGATTTTTACACAATTATGGAAGGCATAACAGCAACTGCTAATGAAAATATAGTTGCCTAAACTGCTGTTTTTATTTTTATTTTTACAATTGAAAAATCTTTATAGTATAATTAATTCAAATAGAGAGGATATTAATTATGCAGGTTTCATTAAATTGGTTAAAAGAATTAGTTGATTTAGAAGGTATAGAAGTATCTCAAATTGCTCACGAGCTAACAATGAGTGGTCTTGAGGTTGAAGAAGTTGAAGAAGTAAAACCAAAGTTTACTAATATAATTACAGCAAGAATTGAAAAAATTGATAATCATCCAAACTCAGATCGTTTACATTTAGTAACTGTGAATACTGGGACTCAATTAAAAACTGTTGTTTGTGGAGCTCAGAACATTGAAGTTGGTCAAATTATTCCTTATGCTTCGGTTGGAAGCAAAGTTCTTGATAGAAAATCTGGAGAACAATTTGAATTAACTCCTGCAACTATCCGTGGAGTTGAATCTCAAGGAATGCTTTGTTCTGATGATGAATTAGGTGTAAATGATAGAAACTACCAAGAAGAGGATGGTATCCTTGTCCTTAATAGAATATTCCCTAATATTGGTCTAGGCTTAAATGTCGAAGATGTTTTAGGGTTTGATAAAGATTTTATATTGCATACAGCTCCAACTGCTAATAGAGGAGACCAAATGTCTGTAGTTGGTATTGCAAGAGAGTTATCAGCATTATTTGATAGAAAAATGAAGTTTGAATTTGCATCAAGAGATTGTGAAAAAGCAAATTTTAAAGTCGAAATTAAAGATAATACAGTGTGTAAATACTATTCAATTGGAGTATTAAAAGATATTACTATAAAACCATCTCCAGAATGGATGCAAAAAAGACTCCTTTCATCTGGAATTAGAGCTATTAATAATGTTGTAGATATCACAAACTATGTGCTTTTAGAATACGGCACTCCACTACACGCATTTGATTATGATAAATTAAACGGATATCTTTGTGTAAGACGTGCAGAAGCTGGTGAAAAAATTATTACTCTTGACGATGTAGAAAGAGAATTAACCACTGACTCTGTACTAATTGCAACAGATAATGCGCCAGTATGTTTAGGAGGAGTATTCGGAGGCAATAATTCTGAAGTAGACGATAATACTAAAAACTTAGCTCTTGAAGGCGCATATTTTTATCCAGCTACAACAAGAAAAAGCGCAAGAAGCGTTGGCTATCGTTCAGATGCCTCGGCTAGATTTGAGCGTGGTGTTGATATAGAAGCAGTTAAATCTGGATTATTGAGAGCAGTTGAGCTTCTTGAAAAGTATGCTGATGCTAAATTTGAAGGTCTCGTTGAAACTGGCATTAACCAGTTAGAACCAATTGATATTACTCTTAGATATGCACAAATAAAAAGACTTTTAGGTTGTGAAATAGATGCAGAAAGATGTATTACTATTCTTGAAAATTTGGGGTTTGAAATACTTGGGAAAAATGATATGGCTTGCAAAGTAAGAGTTCCTTCTTACAGAGCTGATGATGTAACTCGTGAGTGTGATTTAATTGAAGAAATCTCAAGGATTAATGGTTATGATAAAATAACACCAACTTTACCTAGCAAAACAAATCCTGCTGAAATTTCTTTGACAGAAAGAGTGATTAAGAGAATTCATGAGTTAATGCTTTCTTCAGGCTTAAACGAAATGCAAACATCATCTTTGATTGGTGAGCCACTATTAAAACAATTTAATATGAATTATGACAAGGAAAATGCTGTATTTGTTGAAAACCCAGCATCTGAAGAATTTTCAATGCTACGTCAGACAATGGCTGCAAGCATTTTAAATTGTATGAAATATAATTACGATAATGGACAAAAAGATTTTTGGGGCTATGAAATCGGTAGAACTTATATAAAGATTTCAGAGGCTGATGAAAAAAATACAGGAGTTAAAGAAACTCAAACTCTTGCAGGAGTTATCACTGGAAATGTACAAAAATCTTTATGGCAATCTACTGGCGATGTTGATTTTTATACTATCAAAGGGATTGTAGATAAAGTTTTAGAAGAATTTGGATTAATGAGAAGAATTAAGTTTGCTCTTCTTGCTGAATCTCCTTTAGCTGAATCTCATAAATCATTACATCCTTATAGAACAGCTGTTTTAACAATGCTAGGTAAAAAACCTGAGATTATTGGCTATTATGGTGAAATTCACCCTGAATTAAAAAACAAATTAAAAATAAATCAAAATGCGTTTTTATTTAAGCTTGATTTAGATTTATTAATAGATGCTGTTAATGAAACAGTTCCTAGATACAAAAAACTACCTTCTTATCCTGAGGTACAGAGAGATTTAGCTGTAATTGTTCCTCAAAAAACAACTTGGGATGATTTAGAAAAAGTTATTAAAAAGGGTATAGATAATAAGCTTTTTGTTGGTAGTGATGTTTTTGATTTATATGAAGGTGAACATGTTGAAGAAGGTTATAAATCAATTGCATTTAGAATAAAACTTCAAGACGTAACAACAACATTGACAGATGAAGCTATTGAAACTCAAATGGCAAATCTAAGAGCTTGTCTAAAAAAATCTATAACTGACTTATCTTTTAGAGAATAACCTCTTTTCATTAGTAAATTCGGCTAGATTTACGATGATACAGTTGTATTGTATGAAAAAAAAATAATTGTAGTAAAATGTAGTTATGAGAAAAAAAATATTAGGGTTCGTTTGTTTAATAATTTTATCGAGCGCGTTGACACAAAATATTGTGTCAGCTTCAACACAAATGTTTGAACAATATTATAATGCTGGTCAAAATTATTTAACCCAAGGACAATATTCTTCAGCGATTGTTGAGTTTAGAAAAGCATTAGGTATAAATTATTTAGATAATTCAGCAAGAATTGGTTTAATTAACGCTTATCTAGCTCGTGCAACATATTACGCTAATCAAGAAAAAAACTATGATAAATCAGCTAACGATTTCAGAAGTGCGCTATTTTATTTAAAGATATTTCCTAACGAAGAGCAAGCTGTACAAAATTCAAGCACAATGATTACTTCTGCTAATGAAAATTTAAACCAATGTTTAAAAGTTATTGGTTTTGATAAAACTGCATCATCAAGATATAAAAAAGCAGAAGAATTAAGAGCTATTGGTAATTTTTCAGCTGCTGCATTTGAATTTTCAAAAGCAGCACAGAATGAATCTTATGCAGGAAGAGCAAATGCTCAAATAGGTGATTTATTGAAAGTCTTACGAAATGAGCCTCGTTGTGCAGATTATTATAAAATAGCTTTAGATTTGATGCCAAATGATAGTATGTTGAGAATGAAATATGCTAGGACATTAGATAAATTAGGACGCTATGACGAGGCTGTCGTTCATTATAATTCAGCATTGGCTACTAGCAAAGGTGATATGGAAGTGCTTTATGCATTAGAGCGAATTTATATGAAAAAATTAGCACAAACTCCATCTGATGCAGAATTACACGCAAATATTGGTGCTATTAAACAAGCTCAAGGTGATTTTGACTCAGCTCTAAGCTACTATAGCAAGGCCGAGCAGATTAATCCCTCTAATGTAAATACTAGACTTAATGTGGGAACTCTTTTCCAACAACAAAAAGATTATTTAAAAGCGTTAAAATCTTATGAGTCAGTGCTTGCTCTTTATCCAGATAATACACAAGCTAATCTATATAAAGCACAAGTTTTATCTTTGATGGGTAATAAAAAAGAAGCTTTTAGATTATACCAAAAAGTTTTATCACTAGATCCAACAAATGCAGTTGCAAAGTCTGAGATAGTTGGAGTAATGCAAGATACTATGTCTCCAAGAGAGTTTGTTGCTTATTTGACAGAAAAAGCAAAAAACGATAAATCAGCATCTTCTATGCTTTATGATTATGCTTATAAACTACATAAGGATAATAAAATTGACGATGCTATCAACGCTTATAATGCAGTATTAAGTTCAAACACATCAAATACAGATGCTTATGTAAATTTGGCAATTTGTTATGCTTCGAAAAATGATTATAAGAATGCTGAAAAAGTTTTAAATGTTGCAAAAACAAAATTTCCAACGAATAATCTTGTTTTAAAAACTTTACAAGATGTGCAAAAGGATTCGTTATCTACAGCTTTAGCTTCTGCCTCAAGAAGTTATGAGAATAAAGACTTTAAAACAGCACATCAGCAATATTTATCAATCAAACCTGCAACAGAAGAGTCCTTATTAGGTGTTGCTGCAAGTTATCAATCAATGGAAGATTTTGATAATGCGATAGATTATTATAAAAAAGCGATGTCTATATCTCCAAAAAATTCAGAAATTCCATATTATATTGGGTATTTATATTCAGAACAACAAAAATGGCAACTTGCAGAGGAATTTCTAAAAAAATCTTTAGTACTAAATCCTGCAAGTGAAGCAAAGAATTTATTACCTTATGTAACTCAAAACTTTACATTAGCAGAATATAACGAAGCTGTTAATTTATATGAAAAAAATCTATTTGAGTCTGCTTTGACAAAGTTTAATGAAGTTTTGAAAAAAGAAACCAACAATGCCTTTGCTTATTACTATAGAGGTCTAATTTATGATGAGCAGAAAAAATATAAATTAGCGATTGAGGATTACAATAAATTTACTTCAATTTACACAACTGATGATGAATATTTGCGGTATATAAAAGCCAGAGTAGAAGAGTTAAAGCCTTATGCAAGTTAGGGATCTAATATCAAGCAAGGTTTCTCTTGCTCCGATGGCTGGAATTACAGATTATGTTTTACGTTCGCTTATTAGAGAACATTCAAAAACTTGTCTTTTGACAACAGAAATGATTAGTTCTGAAGCCTTAACTCAGGTCAAAGATACTGATATTGTTAAACGTGATGGTAATCATAGTCCTATTTCTTATCAACTAAGTGGACACAAGCCAAAAATGTTAGCTAATTGCGCTGAATACTTGCAACAATACGCTGATATGATTGATATTAATATGGGATGTCCTGTAAATAAGGTTGTCAAGGGTACTGATGGTTGCGCGTTAATGCGAAATATAGATTTGGCAGAAGAAATTGTCAAAACAGTTAAATCTCAAATATCAATACCGTTGAGTGTAAAATTTAGATTAGGCTACACTTTTGATGAACTAAATTTTGTAGAATATGGTCAAAGGATGCAAACTGCAGGTGCTGATTTTATAACTATTCATGGCAGAACTCGCTCGCAAATGTACGGTGGAAAAGCTGATTGGAAAAAAATTGCTGAACTTAAACGTAATGTTGATATTCCTGTTTTTGCAAATGGAGATGTCATCTCTATTGAAACGGCAGAACAATGTTTAGAGGACTCTCAAGCTGATGGAGTCGCTATTGGACGTGGAGTTTTAGGAGATCCTACCTTAATAGCACGTGTAGAAAAATATTTTGCTACTGGTGAAAAACTGCAGCCACCTACTCTAGAAGAAAAAATTTCGGGGATGAAGGATTATTTGAGGCGAGAAATTGAATTTCGTGGAGAAGATGTTGGAATTAAATTCGTTAGGAAATTTTATCCATATTATATAAATGGTTTTACTGGTGCTTCTCGCTATCGAGGAGAATTGGTATTAATGGATAATTTAAAAAATATTAATGAAATGTTGGATAGGATAGCCTTGCAGAGTCTTAAA
>JAGBXP010000002.1 GCA_017629215.1 bacterium
ATTCAGCCACATATCAATCATTTTTATCGCCTCGTCAATTGTCGGAACATAATCAGAATGCCAATTCTTGTGCAACTTTTCATTCCTTAAAAGATATGCAGGCTTGTTGTCGATGGACGAGCCGACATAGCTTGGCAGGAGCTTTTCAAAGCCTTCTTGAAACTCTTTGAAAAAGCGCTCAATCACTTTTGCTCTTGCGTTGTAGGGTTTGGCAAAAACAGTCTCAATTCCTAGTTTTGCGTACAAACCATAAAACCCTAATTCGCCAAAACCTTTATCATCTGTAAAATATTTTGCCCTGAAAGCTCTGCCGTTGTCCTGATAGACGATTTTCGGTATCATATCGAGGTTAATAATTGCATTTCTGAGCGCAGATGCGATGCATTGGACGTTTTCTTCAAGCATAATTTCGTAGCCGACAAGTGCTGTCGATTTCCAATCTAAAAAGCCAACTAATGTTGCTCTGCTAGGTTTTCCTGTAAATGGATTTATTACTTGAAACGCTAGTTTATGTCCATCAGCGACCAAAATGTCTCCCACCTCAAGCAAGCTAGCATCACGTTTTATATAAGGCTCAACCTTGTCAGATAAAGCCTTTTCTCCATCTCGAGCAAGCACCCATTTATCGTAATTATTGCTCTTAAACCACATTGCGTAACGGCGAAACGTGATATCTGCAGGGATAAAGCTTTGCCCTTGCTCATGCAGTTTGTATTTTGTAAGCGCAGTCGCTTTGCCGATAGAAATTCGGTTTGGGTGCAAAAGTAAGCCCATAAAAATTTTGATTTCTTCGTCTGTAAGGCAAGTGCGATAATCGTTAACGCTAGCGTATTTGTATTGAGGCAGTAGCTTTTGATAATCATCCGTTCCGCCAAGCATGGTGTGCCAGCGATGTAAAGAGCCACGAGAAATCTTGCCTATAATTTGGAATAGGTGCGAGTTTGATGTGTTGTGCAAATTCACAAAATCATAATCAGCTTGGAGTTTGTTGTTAGCCTTCCGCCTAAACTCAAGCCATTTGTGGATTAAATCAAGCCTTGCAAGTGCAATTTGCTTTGACTTTTCCGGTGTGAATTTGATTGTATCAATTTGGTTTTGCATCGTCTCAAAATCCTTGTAATGCCTATGTACACACATTCATCACTCTGTTTGAGACAGAAGTCAAGTGTTTAAATTAGAAAATTTCATGTTAGTATTTAATTAAACGGGGTTTTAATATGGTTCATGAATATGATACACCTATAGACGGCGAAATAATGCTAAATCAAACAAGGAATATAAAAGTCCGCCTTAGGTATGATTCAGAAAAGAATTTAATATTAGAATTGCTAGAAAAAGATATTCCAGAATTCTCTGCAAAAGAACTAAAAGGCACTTTTAAAGGTTTTTGTAAACGAAATTATAATATAACTTTTTTTAATTGTCGCAAGTCTAATGCTATAAATTGTGTTAACATAAACTTTGACTCATATATTTCTTGTGAGTACGATTCTGAAGATAGTTCTGATGATTTTCTTAATAAAGACTCTTTGGTTAAAGAATTGAATTTTAGAATTAATCATTTTGATAATTGGTTATATTCTGGAAAAATGGGAAGCACGAAATCTAAGCTTACTTTTTTGGACGAGAATAAATCTGAAATAAGTGTAGCTGACAATGCTAAATATCTTGAGATTTTAATATCAAATAAGTCTAATGTTTACAATTTTCAATACAAAAATAAAAATTTAAAACTTTATATTATTGATACATTAGGAGGTAATCGTTATAAACCTTCTGAAATAAAATTATTTCAAAAATGTAGTTTAAAAATAGAATCCGAGACGCCTCAAAGTATTTCATTTTTTATTGATTTAATTCAAAAAATTAAAAAATTATTTTCTTTATTTTTTAATGAAGTAGCGAAAATCAAATCTGTATCAGGAAACGATCTTGATTATTTTGTTATATATAATTTAATTAATGATAAATGCAAAGAAGATGGACGTTTATCAATGTTATTCAATATTTTTTATGAAGATATTAATCAAAATTTAGGTGACATTATTCAAAATTGGTTAAACTTTTACGATGAGTACGAATTTATAATTACAGAAGTCTGTTTTTTTGATGAAATTAAAACTCTTTCAAGTTCAATATCCGAATATGCTCAGCTATTGGAAACATATGGGAATATTATCAACAAGGGAGCTGGTACTAGAGCTGATATTAAAAGAGCCGTTTCTGAATTAAAACCTGAGAATTTTCAAAAAATATTTCATATAGATAAAGAAAGAGAAGATTTTTTAACATTCGATTTTAATGCAAAAAATTTAAGTGAAGATGTTCATACGCAAATGGAATTAGTTGGAGAGCAAATTTCAAAATTAAGAAATCATGCAATACATCCTTATAAAAATGGAAAGCTAAAAACACCAAAAGATAGTGAAATTCATGAAATTCTGATTCAAAATGAAGGTTTGAAATTAGAGGCTATAGATGTTGTTGTAAAATGTGCTTTTAAAATTTTAGTAGTTTTGTTATTACAGAAATTAAATATAGATGAACATTATGCTAATTTCTAATTAATTTTAATCTCAGAGATAATTCGACACATCTCAGTTTGCGAGAGAAAATAAAATTGCACAAAGTTGCACTTTTTTGCACTGGGGGAAGTTTAGTGACTGTGCTTGATAGACCCTGAAACAAGTTCAGGGTGACATTTTTTAGTGCAATTTTGTGCAAGAAAAGGGGCATAAGTGCAAGAATTCGGACGCAAATCTCTACACTAAAAAACAGGCTATAATCGCCTGTTTGTCTAGATTTTTATTAAATTTTCTTATATCAAATGTCCTGTTTCCCTATACAGTTCAAGATGCTGTAGCTGAAAAAAAAGTTGAGCGGGAACAATTAACAAATGATCAAGAACATCCAACAATGGGATTATAATAGTAAATCGGTTGTATTTTATTTTGATATAATTAATAAAAAACAGACCTGACGGTCTGCTTTTTATTGTAAATGGCGGGGCTGACGCTTCCAGGTTCGAACTTTTTGAAAGATATTATAACCACCTCAGAAGTAATGATAGCAAGAAAATATGCTATTTAATCAATAAACTTATGAAGGTTGCTTAGTTTATAATTGCATTACAAGAATAAAATCACAAACAATACTAATTCTATTTTGATGTTGGTGTTAAAGGTGGAATTATATAACCTTTTAATTTCAATGCCTGTACTAAAGAAGGAACACCTCTTCCTGCTATATCACACTTTGTTTTGATAAACATTGTATGTTGTTTTATATCCCCAGCTTTAATTGGGAAATTGTTCTTTGTTAGGTACTCCGCTATTCTTTCACCAGTTGTTTCTTCAATATCTTGTTGCATAAGATATTTGCAAGCACACAGTATCTTGATATGCGTTTCAGTTAGTTTAAAATCTTTTTGTAACTTATCTATTAAAGCCTTTTCATCATAGCTATCAGATTGCATGGATAATTTTTCTGCTCTACGTTTTGCTATTAGTCCTTTTATAAAATCGGCTTCGAATTGTTCGGCCTCTCCATCAATATCCAATGTAATCATAGCATCATTTAAAGGAGAAGTATCACTAATATAAAATGTTCCTTTTATTTCAGTAGATGAACCATTAGATTCTATTTTATAACTAAATGTGTGCATTCCAATAGAACTGAATTCTGTGTCATCATCTTCTCTGGATTCGAATTTTAAATCAATCAATTTATTAATATATGCAAACAGAATTACTGGCATATATTGTAAATTATTCGATATAAGGTCATTAAAATCTGATTTATCCCTTATTAATGCATGAAATTCCTTAAATAGTGTTGGAAGTTTAATATTTGATTGCGTTCCAACCAATGTATCATTAACTAAAGAATCAACGTATTTAGTTGCATAATCTAATATAGAATTAATCTTATAAATTCTAATATTAAATTCTTGATTGAGTTTAATACCCCTAAACTTAGTAATAGATTCTTTTACTTGCATTATTTCATCTTGAGCACAACTTTCTGCTAGATTTATTTCTTTCTTTAAATGTTCAAGCTCCTTTTTTGTAAACGATGAATCCACTTTGAAAATAGAAGTAGAACCGTTTATTAATTCTTTGTTAGACAATATTTTTAGCAGTATGCAAATTTCTCTATTTGATAAAACTTCCATATACACCTCACTATTTAGCTCCATTATAGCACAAGCAATTTATTAGATTTTCTTATATGAAAGACACTAATAATCAATCTATATTTAAAAACATTGGAGCAACTAACCACGCAATAGAGGAACGACAAGCAGAAGATTATTATGCAACAGACCCTATTGCTGGGGAATTGTTATTAGAAGTTCTACCAGAATTAAACAATATATGGGAATGTGCGTGTGGAGAAGGACATTTAAGCAAAGTATTTGACAAAGCTGGAAAGTTATACAAAGCAACTGACTTAATAGACAGAGGCTATGGAACTGTTAAAGATTTCTTATTGTGTAATGTACCATATCATAATGGGGATATTGTAACAAATCCACCATATAAATATGCACAAAAGTTTGTAGAACATGCACTTGAACTAATTGATCAAGGCAGATATGTTTGCATGTTTTTGAAAGTGCTATTCTTAGAAAGCCAAAGTAGAAAACAATTATTTCAACACAATCCATTGAAAACCATATACGTATCTTCTTCAAGAATAAACTGTGCAAAGAACGGTGATTTCAATACCTACACATCTTCTGCAGTTGCTTATGCGTGGTTTGTTTGGCAAAAGGGTTATACTGGGGAAAGTGTTATTAAATGGATAAATTAATCTAATATTATTCGTTTTTATAGTATTCTTTTTAATTGCATTTTAGGTAAAACTTTCCAGAAATTTTAAAAAATTCTGTGAGGCTTTTAACGAAGTTCATATTGTTGTTTTTCCCCCCCTCTGTTCGCTTTTTAGCAAGTGTTTTACTTGTTTCAACTTAATGTTAAGAATTGCTGCGAAAGTGTTTCAAAAAGGCTGCCAACTAAAAAATAAAAAGTTAAGATGTGGGTGCAAGCGGCTTGCTCATTGATATTACACATAATAAAAGGAGCAACATTATGACAAACAAAGTTATTACAACAAACATCAATTTAGAAGATAACGCTAAAGTTATCAAGTCCCTTGAAAGTAAAATAGCAGAATTAAAAGAACTTCGTGATGAAAAGATAGCAGAAGTGCGTGAAGTTATGGAGAAAGCTAATGTTATGGAGCTTAAAGCTGGAGCATTTACATTCTCTCTAAAAGAAATCACACGCAACAATGTCGATACAAAGACTTTGAAAACTAAATATGCTGAACTGTATAAATCACTTTTAAAGGTTAGTTCATACTTCAAATTCGAGGTGGTTTAGGGGCTTAGCCCCTACCCCTCAAGGGGTTTAGTAGTAACACAACAATTAAAGGAGATATTAAAATGACAGCAACATATTATGATGTAAAACAAGTTTACGATAGAAACTACGGCTCAGATAGATTGTATAAGAGAAACTATTGCAACAATCTTTATTACACTACTGGAATAATGGATTTTGCTGAGACTCTGAATGCTCATTGGTTGATTGATACAGTCATATCATATATGCCTACTGTTTTAGAAGAATATAAGAAATCCGAAGAAACATTCTTCATGATTGAAGTTCGATTAAATCAGAAACAAGAAGGATACTTTGAAATATATAGAGAAGGCTGGATTGGGGATGAATATCACGAGTCCATAACAGTTGCAAGACAAATGATTCCATTCATTGACTTACCGACAAAGATTGATGATGAAATTACGAGCTATAAGTTTTATTTAGAGCTAAGTTCAATCAATCCAGTAATCTATACCTTACTCCTTCCGGGAGAACATTAGGGGAGTTATCCCCTACCCCCTTATGGGGTTAAAAATTAGTAACAATAATAATTGAAAGGAAATAATATTATGGGACAAAGAACAGCATTTTTAATAAAACGTACATACTGGGACGGAAAAGTGAATGTAAGATTAGTTCACCATCAATGGGGTATTGGCAGAGTTATGCATCATAACTTTATCAAAGCATTTATGGAATTAATGACTGATAGAAATTATCAGAAATCATTGAAGGATTTCATGACAGTGATAAATCACGAGGGTTCACTATACTTAGAACATAACTTCAATAAAGATAATTCAAGAATACCAGATGTATTTGATAATAAAGTAATCAAGCGATATTTTAACAAAACACATAATAACAATGGTGGAATGATTATTGATATAAAAGAAAAGCAATCTGATAAACAACCCTATGGAACTTATATAGAACATTTAAAGATTTCATTCATATTAGGTTTTGAGGAATGTGACTATGATTACGATAAGCATAGATACATTGGTGAAAAACCTTTTGAAAATCTATATACAGGTGAAGAATTCGTAAAGATTTCATGTGGTGGTGAGTACGCTTGTCCTAAATTTGTTGAATACTGGAATGCGTTTGTTCAACATTATGAAATTGAAGAACTTGCAAAATCAAAAATAAAGGAACAAGTAGCATAAATAATAACAGGGTGGGGACTTCTTGTCCCTATCCTCATAATAATAAGGAGTAACATTATGACTATTATAAAAAAAACATACAACATAAAAACATTAGATGAATTTTCAGCAGAAGAACAAGCTGAAATTGTAGAAAGACATAGATATATAAATATTGAAGATGGATTCTCATTAGCTGATTATGATGAAAGCTATGCCCTTTCAATAAAAGAAAAAGGATTTTTAAAACCAGAAATATATTATGATTTATCAGCTAGTCAAGGCAGTGGAGCTTGTTTTGATAGTAAAGAACTAGATTTCAATATCTTACTTAAAAATTTTAAATGTAAGCATAAAAAATGGATAATAGCTTTATTAAATGATGAAAACAGCGTTTCAATTCAAATTAAACAAAATCAATATGCTAATCATTATTCTCATGCAAGAACTAGAACTGTTTTCTTACTTTTCTTTAGAAAATTTAGTAACCTTAAATATTTATACGCATTATTAGAAGAAGTTAGAAACCATGTTGAAAAGGTATATTTAGAAACCTGTGATAATTTATACAACGAACTTGTGAAAAATAGTGATTATCTCATTAGTGATGAGGCTGTGCGAGATACATTATTTGTTAATGATTATTGTTTCAATGAATACAGCTATATGATTGAAAGGGAATAATATGGACGAAACTGAAAACATTCTTCAAATAAGCTCATATAATGATTTTATTCATCAGCTAAATAAAGTTAAAAATAGTGAATCATCAGTAATAATTTCTTTTTATAAATATTGCTGGTTGTACGCAGATGAAAAAGATTTTAATACGAATAAAGATTCAATTATTAATGAGTTAAAAGAATATGGATTAGAACCTTTTATTCATAAAGTTACAGAAGATATGAATATTATCCTAAGGTATGAAAATTTCGCTGAGGCAGTGATGTTGGTGAAACCTTATCAAGTTGATATTGCACTATTAAGGCTAATGCGTTGCAGTACGTAAAGTTTAGGGAAATTCTGAAAAATCCCACAGGTATTATTTAACAAAAGAAGGATTTAATTATGAGTAAAACATTTGCATATATTCGTGTTTCAAGTAAAGACCAGTCTGAAAACAGGCAACTTGATTCACTTCAAGGCTTAACTATTGATGAAATCATTATTGAAAAAGCCTCGGGTAAGAACTTTATCGGTCGTGCTAAATATCAAGAGATGAAATCTAAACTTAGAGCTGGCGACTTAGTGATTGTTAAATCTATTGATAGGTTCGGCAGAAATTATGCTGAAATTTGCAAGGAATGGGAAAGTATAATCAATATGGGAGTTGATATTCAAGTCCTTGATATGCCTATTCTCAACACAAGAGATAATCAAAATGGATTGACCGGGAGATTGATTACTGATATTGTTTTGAAACTTCTTGGCTATGTTGCAGAACGTGAAAGAGAAAATATTAAAACAAGACAAAGAGAAGGTATAGATTCAGCACTTGCTAGAGGTGTTAAATTTGGGAGACCTACATCTGAAATACCTAAAGATTTCATTCGTTGCTATGAACTTTATAAACAAGGACTAATTAAAGTTAAAGATGTAATGTCCATGTGTAATATCAAAAGAAGTACCTTTTTCAAATACGCACAGTCTATAAAAGGTTAGGTGAATTTCATAGACCTATTTTTGCAAAATTCACTACGAAATTTCATTGATTTTGCACCATATAAAATAGTCCACGAAAAGTACACTTTTCATAGACTACGAATTAAAAGATATAATTGTTGTTGCTCCTTGAACAACAAGAAAGCCCTCTGTTCTTGATGAATAGGGGGTTCTTCTTATGCTTCAACCCTCACCATTTCGGTACAATGACCGTAAACGGTCTAACTGTGCATATTTCAGCCATTTATAAGCTCTCTTATACAATTCAATTAGGCTGCTAACCAGTTATATCCCATTGTCGCTTGTTCAACAATATGTTCAAAAAGTATGTCATATTAGAATAATCTAAAACACTACTTCTTTCTCATCTCACGATATACAAACTCAGCCAATACTTGCATGATAGTGTCGTATTTAGTTTTATCTTGGAACAATGAAGTATATGCTTCTTGTTGCTCCATGTAACTTTCTTGTGCAACATCACTAAATGCTTTAGGGAATACAGCGTCAGTAAAGATTTGAGGGTCAGTTGTCTTAGCCATTTTCTCTAACCTATCATCTTTCATTAGCTTATCTTGCAATGCTGTTATCAATACCCTATCAGCGTCGCTAAATGAGCCTTTGTATTTTTCATTTATCTTTTCAATAATTTCATCTAGTGGAGTCTTTTTATTTTCACCTTTACCACCAATTGAATCTCCACCAGTATAAGACCCTTTTCTTTCTTCTAGTGTTATAGCACCTTCAAAGGTCTTTTGTAGCTTGTAGTATTCTAATTTTAATTTACTTTCAATATCTATCATTTCTACTTTTTCAACTGGAAGTAATTTAATTAGGTATGAACAGAATACAAACTCTTGATGTAATTCTTTATCAAACATTCTTACAACTTGTGATATGTAGCCATACCACTTAACAAATTTTCTGATATCTCTTCTGAATTGATATCTCTCATCTGGTGTTTTAGCGTTATATCTGTCTGCCACAGGTTTTAATATAGATGTCATTCTACCCATAGCTCTTTCATCTTGACCTTTGGTTTCAAAATATTCTTTAGAAAAAGCTGTTATTTCAGCATCACTATATACAGCAAACCCTCTCAAAGTATTCTGTACTTGGTAAATCAAATCCACATTTACTTCATGTTCTAAATATGTTTCTTGATAGAATGGCTGGAAGGCTTCTATAATATCTTCTTTAGTGTTGATAAAGTCTAAAATAAAGGTATCGTGCTTACCTCTGCAAGTTCTGTTTAATCTTGATAGAGTTTGAACAGCTTTAACTCCTTTTAGTTTCTTATCAACAATCATTGTATGTAGTAATGGTTCGTCAAATCCTGTTTGATATTTCTCTGCAACAATCAACACATTGAAGTTGTCGTGAAATTCTGCTTTAGTTTGGTTTTCAGAAATATGACTACCATCTTTTCTAGTATTTAGTTTAGCTTCTGTGTATTCTTCATCTCCATCTTTAACAGCACCAGAAAACGCTACCAAGATATCTATATCATTGTATTTCATTTGCTCAATGTATCGTTTAACTTCATGGTAATACCTAACAGCTGCTAATCTTGATGAAGTAACAACCATCATTTTACCCTTGCCACCAATTTTCTCTCTTGTGGTTTCTCTAAAGGTTTCTACAATAATTTTAGCCTTTTGAGTAATATTGTATGGATGTAATTGCTGGAAGTTCTTAATAACCTTAGAAGCCTTACTTGCTGGTACTTCTGGATTATCTGGTGTTGAATTAGCTATTTCAAAACAAGTCTTATAAGTCATATAGTTTTGAAGTACATCCAAGATAAAGCCTTCTTCAATAGCTTGTCTCATACTGTAAATATGGAACGGATGGAATGAGCCGTCAGTATGTTCTGTTCCAAATATCTCTAATGTTTTATCTTTAGGAGTAGCAGTAAATGCAAAGAATGATAAGTTAGGATGCTTTCCATGATAAATCATTTCTTGCATTAGCTTATCATCTGGGTCTAGCTCTTCTTCTGCTTTACCTTCAATTTCAGCATATTCTCTTAATGCTTCTTCTGTGTCTGCTAACGCTGTTTTTAGTTTTAGTGCAGAACTACCAGTTTGTGAAGAATGTGCTTCATCAACAATTACAGCAAAATTTCTGCCTTTAACTTTATCTACTTCTTGATAAATAACAGGGAATTTCTGTAATGTTGTTACTATAATTCTAATACCATTATTAATAGCATCTCTTAAGTCTTTAGAGTTCTTTCCATCTCCTATTGTTTCTACAGCTCCGACTGTATGGTCAAAACTTGAAATGGTAGCTTGTAGCTGGGCATCTAATACAGTTCTATCTGTAACAATAATTACACTACTAAACACAGGTTTGTTATCTTCATTATGCAAAGAAGCTAATCTATATGCTGTCCAAGCTATTGAGTTGGATTTACCAGAACCAGCACTGTGTTGTACTAAGTAATTCTTACCACTACCATTTTCTGATACATCTGTAATAAGTTTTCTTACAACATCAAGTTGATGGTATCTAGGGAAGATTATTGTCTTTTTCTTTGTTACCTTTTCACTACCATCAGCCTGTAATTTCTTATCCTCTTCAATTTGTAAGTGAATGAACTTCTGTAGAATATCCATCATACTATCTTTTTGAAACACTTGTTCCCAAAGATATGCTGTAGGATAACCCTCTGGATTAGCTGGATTACCTTTGCCACCATCATTACCAGCACCATTTGAGCCTTGATTAAATGGTAGGAAGAATGTGTCTTTACCAGCTAATTTAGTAGCCATCCAAACTTCTGTATGGTCCACACAGAAATAGGTCAGTATGCGTTTATTAAATTGAAAACAAATCTCTCTAGGGTCTCTATCATACATCCATTGTTGCTTAGCATTATCTACAGTTTGACCAGTGTATTGGTTCTTTAACTCAAATGCAAATACTGGAATACCATTGACTACTAAAACCATATCTACAGAATTATTGCAATCTGGAGAATAATACCATTGTCTATTACAGTTAATAACATTTGCTTCATAATTAGCCATAGCTGTTTGGTTCAAGCTGGATTCTGGCTTAAAATAACACAATCTGAATGTAATTCCTCTATGTTTAAAGCCATGCCTTAGGATATGTAGCGATCCATACTCATCACATGCCAGATTAAAGGCTTGAATAAACTTATTGACAGGATTAACTTTATTGGCATTCTCAAATCTTGCCCACTCTTTAGGCTGGGTCTCTTGTATGAACTTGATTAAGGTTTCTACATATAAACCACAATTCACATCATAAGTATCTGTGGTTTTAGTATAACCACCTTCTTTAGATAACATGAAGGTTTCAATATCTTGTTCAAATCGTTTTTCAGTTGCTACATCTATGCTCATAGGTTATTCCTTTATATTCAGTTCTTTTCTAACGCCTGTAAATAAGCCTTCATACATTTCTTCGGTATCGGTATATTTGCCATTATTTATATCTGTTATTACTGTATCCATAAATTGATAAAAATCATTTGCAATCTTTTCGGTGGCATAAAGCTTGCATTTTACAAGCACACCATTATATTTAGCTCTTTCTTCATCTGGAAAGCTTTGCTTCTTTATCATTAACACCTTATTAGCACTAATATGCGTAATGTATTCTAATAATTCCAAATAAGCATTTTCGCTTTTTGCTTTGTTTTGTAGCTTTATATTATTATCAAATCGTTGTCTTTCTTGAATGTAATTAAATATCAATGTCACAACAACACCTAATAATGCTAAACCACCACCAATTAACGCAGATTGAATTTGAATATCCATTAACACACCTCTTTCTTGCCTGTTACATACTCGTATATTAAAGACTTCTTGTAGATTTCAAGTTCTTCTATTAGCTGTTCTTTCTTAGCAATTAGTTTGTCTATTTCAGAACATCTATCATCAAGATATGTTACTATTTCTTGTTGTTCATTCATGTTAAGTGTATTTACGATTAACAAATTAGCATTTTTATTTACTGATACTCGTTTTAATGCAGTACCAGCAACTAACAAATTTAATTGTCTTTGTGTATTTTCTGACATAAGAATATACCTTAAGTATTCAGAATTTAAATTATTTTTAGGTCGAATAATTACTAAAGATGATGCAACGACAAATGACTCTTGAGTCTTTACAATTGTTGTTTTACCTATAGTACCATCTTTGCTTATAAGTATATCATTGCATTTAGGTTTACACCCAGTTCTTTTCAAGTACTGATACTGTTCTTCAGTTATTTTTAAACAACTATCAAAATCTATATCGCCATATTCATTCATATCAGCTACTGAAACAAATTTTCTCTTTAATTCACTCGTATCTGGAGCGATGTGAGAACCATCTGTTACTAATGATGTAAGGTATTTTAATTTGCATATTTCCCAATCTTCTGGGATTTCGCCTATCCATTCTATGCCACTATCTTTCATAGGTCGGTTAGGTCTGATACCTTTTGTTACAGCTTGAGTTATTACAGACTGCTTTAATTGCTTATATTCTTCTATAGAAGCTTTGGTCTTCTCTAAGACTGAGTCTATATGACCACACTTCTCATCCAAGAAATCAGCAATCTTTTGTTGCTCTGGCATTGATGGTAATGCAATATTGAAATTCTTTAGAGCAGAAACACTTACACCACCTATTAGTCCAGATATATGTCTTGTAAATTCGTCTTCAAAGTTCTTTGAACATATAAATTGAAATAAAAACTTCTCATTTACATTAAAAGGGGATAAGCAACACAATTTATTAACAAATGCTACATCTTCTTCAAGAAAAGCTTTCTTTCTTCCAGCACTACCACCCTCAATACACATTAAAGAAGAACCTTTAGTAGCAATTTTAAAACTTTCATCATCGTGTTTTACATACAGTCCGTTGTCATAATTAATTACACAAGAACCAGCTTCTATATCTTTTGTTGCAATATAAGGTTTTGCTTCTATCTTATCAGTGTACATGTCTTTGTGTTCATCTTTTATACTATTTCCCGTATATAAGCTTGCAACATTTTTTATTCTAGAGATACTCCAATCTTCTGGGATTTCTCCTATCCATTCAATTCCACTATCTTTCATTGCTTTGGTCATTAGTTAGACTCCTTATCAAACAATGCTTTTAGTGAAGTTGTTATATCAGCTTCCAGTCCATTTATTCTTTCCACAATACTATCTACAGACTCTGGAGCTTTATATTCATAGAAATATCTTGTCATAGGTATTTCATAACCAACCTTAGTCTTTTTCTTATCTATCCAAGCATCAGGAGCATAAGGAAGAACTTCTCTTTCAAAGTATCTGTCTATATCTTCATCAAGAGGAACATTCTCAGTATCTCTTAAGTTTGCATCAGCTACAGGTTTGCCAGCCTTTTTAACAATATTGCCATTTTCATCTCTTTGAGGTCTTTCAACAACTATCTTATTGTAACCAAAATCAACTGTATCAAATATCTTGCTTTCACAATACATGCCAGACTTATCGCCATAGATAGCATTGTTTTTAAACTCTCCGTATGCTTGAACAATCAGTTCTCTACAAGCATCTGTAATATCGTTTCTCTTATATCCAATAGACTTTCTTCTTTGTTCATAACAATGAGAAGCATCAATCAGTTGTACTTTACCAGCTTTGTAACTTGGTTTATCTTTAGAAATTACCCAGATATATGTACTAATGCCTGTGTTCATAAACTGGTCCGTTGATAGCTGAATAATAGCATCCAACCAATCATTTTCTAGGATATATTGCCTAATGTTTGATGGACCACTTCCAGCATCACCAGAGAACAATGGAGAACCGTTTTGGATAATAGCCATCTTACCATCTGGAGCTAATTTAGATATGCCGTTTAAAACAAATAATTGTTGTCCGTCAGAAATCTTAGGTAGTCCAGCTCCAAATCTGCCATTGTCTCCCAGTTTAGCTTCTGCTTCAACTGCTTTCTGTTCCCTTTTCCAATCAATGCCAAAAGGTGGGTTAGATATGCAATACTTGAAGGTATAGCCACTAAATTGGTCTTCTGATAATGTATCACCGTATCTCATATTGTTAGGGTCTCCACCTCTAATCATCATATCTGCTTTAGCAATAGCAAATGTTGAAGGGTTAAACTCTTGACCAAAACAAGTAACTTCTACATCTTTATTAATAGCGTGGATGCGTTCTTCCATACAAGATAACATCTGAGATGTACCCATTGTCATATCATACACTGTAACATTACCTTCTGATGTTAGGTCAGCTTCATTCAATAGGATATCTGTCATTAAGTAAATAATATCTCTGCTTGTAAAGTGAGCTCCAGCTTCTTCTCCGTAAGATTCAGAAAATCTCTTTACTAAATCTTCAAAGATATAGCCACAATCTACAGCACTTATCTTATCTGGACCTAAGTAACCTTTAGTACTGTTAAACTCTCTGATAACCAAGTATAAGGTATTACTTTCCACCATTCTTTTAATAATGCTGTCAAAGTCAAACTTAGCTAGGATATCTTGGATATTAGAAGAAAATCCAGCTAGGTAATCTCTAAAGTTAGCTTCAATGTTTTCTGGGTCTGCAACTAATGAATCAAATGTGAATTTACTTGTATTATAGAACTGATAGCCAGAAGCCTTAGTTAAAAAACCATCAATAACAGCAAGGTTCTTTACTTTCTGATAAGTCTCTTGTACTGCACTATGAGTCTTCTGTAGGCAGTCATTAAACCTTTTTACTACTGTCATAGGTAGAATAACCAAACCGTATTCATGTGGCTTAAATGGACCTCTAAGCATGTCTGCTACATTCCAGATAACAGTTGCTTTTTCTTGTATATTAACACCTACATTTGACACCACATTTAAACTCATCTTGACCACCTTTCTCAGCACCATTATTGTACCACAAACAAGTAATGTTATTATATTAACTAGGGTTGGCAAATCTGGTCATACATTACTTTTGTTTATAATTAGGATTATTGCACTTGCATTTCTGATAGAAACATTTATTATTTTCATTTATCTTCAAAATGTCGTTGGTTACATACTCTGTGTCAAAGTTGTATCGTTTACCTATTCTTCTAATCCTTTTAAAATAGGTCATCTGAGCTTTAGGCTCATCAAGTATCAATACAACTTTAGCTCTTTTACCTGTCATTACTGAATAATGCAGTGCCTGTCCAATACTTTCGTGCCATTTATTAGCGAAATCAAATTCTACTGCGTGTGTATCTGTTAAGCAATCAACCCTTGTAAAATCTTTGTTCTGGTATTCCATAACTCCACCATGAGCAGAACACCATGCATATTGGTATGCCTCTTCGCTATGGTCGTGGTGTACATGTTCCCAACCTAAATTACAGACCTCTTTCTTAAAAGGTGCTGCATTTGCCACTATTGATAACAGGCATAATCCCAACAAAACAAATAATATTTTCCTCATAAACCCTCACAAATAAACCATTCCTACCAGAATAATAAATAACACAAAGTGTTATTTATGACAATAATATACTCTTTTAAAATTGCCGTTCTTGTCGTGTTGTTATAGCTGCAAATGGTACACAATGTAAATACAAAGAGGGTGTTATGAGCAACAAGAAACAAAATAAAATTAACGACACTTTTGGAGCAAGATTACGAGAGTTGAGAAAATCAAGAGGCTTAACCCAGCAAGCATTGGCTGAAAAAGCAAACATTGATGACAAACATTTATGCAGAATTGAGAACGGCAAATATTTCCCTACGCATGCAACTTTGAATAAGTTATTAAATGCTCTTGACTTAACACTTGAAGAAGCTGGATTAAATTTAGACCAAGTTGAAATCAATGAGAATCCTATAATGGCTAAAGCATTACAGATTTTAAATTCAGCTAAAGACGACACTGAACTAAATTGTTATCTTGAATCATTGAAAGCTACACAAAAGGCTTTGGAAGTTAATAAATAATTCTGTTAATCTTTCTTCTTTATCTGTTTAGGCTTCTTACTTGCTGGAAGGAAGTTATTATCAGTTACAACTTTTGCCCCAGTTCTTTCTTCATACTCTTCTCTTGCGTGTTTAGCAATATTTCCACCAACTTGAGCTGCTTTAGTATTTTCTACCATGCCTGTTGCATTATTACTTTCTGCTATCTGTCTTGTAGATAATTCAGCAAGTGCTGTAAAGATAAGCTCAGCTTCTGACATGTGGTCTCTGAGGTTTTGAGATTTTAAGCCTTTTAGGTTCTTATGCTCTTTAACAGACAGACCAGACCACTCTTGATGAATAATGTTGGTTAGAATAGCGTATTCTTCACCTTCTGTAATTTCGTGGTCTTTCCAATAATCAGTGAGTTTGTTTCTCGTTTCTTGACCAGTCATTCTCTGCTGAATCCACTTATCTGAACGACCAAGTTTCTTATATGTTTCTCTTGCTCTATCTATGGCTGTTGAAGGGTCTGCCATTTCTTGAACACGCTCTTGACCGACTTTAGCCAGCCATTGTTTAATAGGCTCAGCTTTCTTTGAAGGTACAGACTGGATTATACGGAAGATAGTTTTAATGTCGGCAACATCAGTCTTATATTTCTTACCGTCTGATGACTCTAATTTTAGTTGGTGACAATTTGTCACCGTCTGGTCTGAACCCTCTTCACGCAAGCGTTGTGCCAATTTATTCCAATACTTCCTTGCAGACTGGTAATCCTTTTCAATCAGAATTGCAATTATATCTACAACTGAAAAGTAGTATATTTCTTTCTCCTCGTCATAGATATGTCTGATTCTATTACCTTCAAATAAACTTAATTCGTCTGTCATTTCCTATTCTCCCTTACTCTCATGCTATTCATTCATACATTAGTTGTCAATATATTAACCGTTATTCAAAACATTCAACGAGAGGCTACTCACGCCGCCCTGACCGGGTTTTAGTGTTTCACATGGCTAACTCACCCATGAAAAACTAAAACTCCTTAAAAGCAGCGTGAGAGGCTGCTTACAAGGTTTATATTCCGAACTTATTATACATTTCCCTATAACATTTTTCCGTAGTATGATACAATATCTTTTTAGTAGAGTATTTGTATTGACTTGTATAGCCTATTTCTTTGAAAAAGTGTGCAAATGAATCTATATCTATATCGTCATTCTCCAACATTTCATCTACAATCATCTGTTCGTGCTTGTTTAGTGTAATATCCTTTAATTGCTCAATGTCATCAAAGAATACATATTTTCTCAATTCATTTGTATAGAACTCTTCTAGCTTTTTATATAATTCTCCATTTTCCAATAGTTCAATGAGTATAGGTAGAGTTAGTTCATCAACATCATTAGAACCAGTTAAGTGGTGTGTTATTTTCTTAATGTACTTGGTATATTTATATCGTTGTTCCAGTCTCAATAAATGTAACTTATTTACACCTTGTTTTAGCCACAATCTACTGAGTTCTCTTTCATAAAGACATTCGGGAATTTGTGCAATTTCTTCATCAGACAAATAAACATCGTCAATGAAGCGTGTGTCAGATTTACTCGTAATTTCTTCTACATCATCATACAAAGTTATTTGTTGGGCTGTATTTCTACTATCAACTTCGCTGTCATCTCTTTTAACTGAGGATAGAATAAGTGATGTTACTGCCGTCTTAGAAGTAGACTCATTTTTCTTGTATGGGTATCTGAATTGTCGCTTCCCAAGAGCTTTAATATACTTAAATACTGGTTCCTCAGTAATAATGCCTTTATTAAGGTCAATCCAAGTACCAACGGCTTTACCACCTAATACAGAATAAACTGGTTTCAATAGTTCCAATAATTTCTGCTCACTAATCATTTCAAGGTTCAATATCGGTAAACCTTCCATAGCTTCTACACTGTCAAGATATAGTGTAGGTGTGAATGTTAGCCTGAAATATTGTTTGTCAAAGTTTGCAGTATAATTGTCTTTCCTAAAATGTTCAGACATTATGGCATTTAATTTATACTGTGCTTCATACGGGTTTATCTCATCCCTTTTAACTGAGAAACGGAGCTTATCAATAAGAATATTACCAAACATAGTCTTCTAACTCCTTTCTTAGCTTTTCTATTGCTCTAACTTTCTTCTGCTTCAATAGAGGTTGAAGTTCGTTGTATATTTTCTTTAGTTCACTAATTTGTTTAGTATCACTATCTTTAAAGTATTTCTCAAGTATCTTATTAAACTCAGCTTTATCAGGTCTATCATGCAGAATTCTGATTATTACATTTAACACTTTAGGTACAATACCTCTGGTGCGTTTTCCTTTAAACTGTTTCAAGTATTTCTGAATTTCTGTATAATAAGAGGTTATACCAAAGTCTTTAGAATAGTTCAGCACTTGCTTAAACAGATACATTACTGGTCTCAATGCTTCCGGGCAGTAGTTAAATATATTTATGAAGTTAATAACAGTTTCTGGGTCAGTTTCACAATCATATATCCTACCGATAGGATGCTGACCAGAGAATAGGACTTCTATCCATAATGAATTATTTGAAGTACCTTTCTTTATCCATAGCTGAATATCTATATGCTTATCTTTCTTTATATCTTTTACATATTCAGGAATATATATAGCTCCAGAATAATCATTTTTATAGGCTTCTGTTAGGAAATCAGAGTTCTTTATTCTGAAATATATTTGTTGGTGTTCATGGTTATTATCAACTGACATATACTTTTCGTTAATCGGTTTAAATCCTTGCAGCTCTTGGTATATTTCACCATAACTGCAACTTAGTTCAAATTGAACGAACGTTCTCATGCCAGCAACTAATACAAGGTTAATAATGTTGAAAAAATAATTAAAAAATTTTTCTTCTACTTCCTTGATAACACCACATACCTTGTAGAATATTAGGAGCATATACAAGTTCCAGAATATTCTAGCATTATCTTCAATCATGTATAGTTCTCTGTTATCAAGAGGATTAAACTTCTTATTATCTTGAGTTACATTGAAACAGAGTTCTCTTAATCTATCAGCATTAATGCTACACATAATGTTATTTACGCCAACTGTACTGGTATTTCTTTTACTTCTTGAATTCGCTTTAATAAAGTAATACGAAATAACTTTATTTATTAAACCTTCTTTCCACATGTTGATGAAATATGTTGCTACAACAATATCATCATTACTATGTGGAACACTTTGTATATAACTATTAACAATTCTTTCAACTTCTTTATTTTTAATATTAGGTTTTCTTTTACCATGTTTTTCTAAATCAGATAATACATCTTTAAAAGAAATATTTTTCACATGGAGTATCCTATTTATGTTTAATAAACTAAAAGAGAGTGATAGTTCTTTAAACCCATAAATAGGTTGTTTTAACACTATTTTCTTTCCTTTGTCATGTATGTTATCACTTAATGGAAATATGTTATTTATATATTGTGAACAACATACATCTTCTTCATCTAATTCATCATCAAAGTCAAGTTGTTCTTTATAGGTTTCATAATCATTTTTATTGTATTCATCATTAAAAATACTGCTTGATAAAACATCCTGATTATCATCATCTATTAACCCAATGTCATCAGGGTCATCAAAATTAAAACCATATAAATTATTAACATCTTGATAAAGCTCTTTCGTTTTCATTTGGCTCTTTATCCTTGGCTCTTTTACTATTATTAAAAGGAAAGGAGTGGAAAGAGCCTTGACCACTCCTACTTAAAATATAATTTGTCACATTAATTATCGGAAATCGAATAATGTTAGTATTCTATGATTAATTCATCAATGTGAGATTCAAATATCTCAACAAATTCGTCATCAATTACATCAGATAATAATAAATTCAAATCTTTTTTTAGCTTATGATTAGAAAATTTAAATATTTCAGTCCTCATTTTATATATCAAGCTATAATTAGTTGCAAGAGCAGTGCCATCATCTATTTCTGCGTATTTTCTCACTACTAATTTAGGTATCAAGTATCCTAAAATATATGTAATAATATCTGATATATAAACGCCAGACATAAGCGAAGAAAATTTTAATTTATATGCTAATAAAGTCGGTAGTGATAAATAAACAGAAACCTTACTTTTCTTGGTTGGTGGGATTTCAGCTCTTATTTTAGTCTTTGGACTGTTTTCTAAATAAAGACTTATTGTTTCTTCTAATCTGTTATCTGTGATAACATTTTTTAAACTTGCCTCTAAAGGAGATGAAACAATAAAGTCATAGGAATCAAGTATCACGTTCTTAAACCTTTCTTTAGCATTAGTCCATAATGTATTCTCAATAAAAAAGCTGTATGAATTTAAACAATCAAATAGATGTTTTGGTATGTCAACTTGTACGAGAGTTCTTTGTTCATCATCTTTTTTATCTTTTACCCTGTTCATTTCTTCAAGTGTTTTTTCATGCATAGTATTATACGTGTATGCATCTGTAGTAAAATATTTGTAATCTTTCATTTTTGTTCTCCTTCTAAATTTTCTTTTAAAGAAATTACAACCTTTGTCATATTGACCTCTTTCTTTGTTTGCGTGGCTTTGCCACTCTAATAACTAATTATTTGCTCGAGCTTTTTCTTGTTTTTGTCCTAGTTCACATATTGTGGAAACATAAGTAGCCAACCTTTTAACTTCTTCTTCGTGAGAAGTTTCTTCTGCTCTATGGAGTTGTATAATAAAGTTTTCTACTTTGAGTTCCATTACTGTTTCCTTTTTCCGACCTTATGTTTTAAGTTTAACTTTTGAGGAAAATTAAAACCTTAACTTTGGTTATAACTTTGGTTATGACTTTTAGTAACTTGTGGGTTGTTCTTTCCCTCAACGGATATATATAGGAATATCATTTATTGAAAAATCCAACCTTAACTTCGGTTATAACTTTAGTTATGAATTAAAAGCAAAAAGCAGAAATACCCTTAAAAGCAGCGTTATATTTGCTGTATCGGATATTTCTGCTATAATAAATGTATGAGAAAAGCTGTATTATACGCACGTGTGTCATCTAAAAGACAAGAAGAAGAAGGTTTTTCAATCCCGGCACAGATTTCTTTCTTGCATGAGTATGCACAAAAGAACGATATTGAAATAGTTAAAGAGTTTGTTGAAGCAAAAACAGCAAAGAAAGCTGGTAGAGATGAATTCAACAAAATGGTTGAATACCTAAAAGAACAAGAAGGTGAAAGAATAATTCTTGTTGAAAAGGTTGATAGACTTTATAGAAACCTGCTTGATTATGGAACAGTAGATAGTATCGAAAGACTTGAAGTCCACTTTGTTAAAGATAATGAGATTCTATCTGAAACATCACGTTCAAGCATTAAGTTTATGATAGGTATTCGTGTCTTGATGGCAAAACAATATATTGAGAACCTTGCAGAAGAATCAGCAAAAGGTCTACAAGAACGTGTCGAACAAGGTTATGCTTTATACCCATCGATGGGATACAAATATGGTGATGATGGGACAAATAAACACGCAATCATTAAAGACCCAGAACGAGCTAATTTTGCAATTAGAGCCTTTAATTTATTTGTATATGATAATCTGTCAGCTTCATCTATCAATAATATTCTTTATGAAGAAGGTTTGAGAAATCCAGACGGAAACAAATATGCCGTATCTACTATTCAAAGAATGTTTAGAAATCCAATGTACGTAGGGGATTATATTTATCAAGGTAAGCTATATCCCAACGGAAAACATGAACCTCTAATCAGCAGAGAGTTATTCCAGCTCGCACAACAAAAGTTAAATAATGCCAATGATACTACAAGACAACATGACATAGAATTCCCATATATCGGATTATTTAAATGTGGTGTATGTGGTTGTAGTTATACTGCTGAAAGAAAAGTTAAACCAAGTGGCAAGGAATATATTTACTATCATTGCACAGGTAAAGGTAAGATTAAAACATGTAAAAAGGCTTCTTATATTAGTGAAACTAAAATTGATAAATTTGTGATGGAAATTCTAAAACAATTAGAAGTAATTCCACAGCCAATTATAGATGAACTTAAAGTCCATTTGAAAGAACTTCATGAACAAAAGCATGATTATAGCAGTACATCAAAAGATAGTATCTATAAAAGAATAAAAGAAATAGATAATATGATAACAAACGGCTATAAACGTATGCTTCGAATCGATAGCGATATTGAAAATGAACTTTGGAATGAAACATACAAAGAACTTAGAGCCGAGAAAGATGAATTATTAAACAAGTTATCACTAATAGATAAAGCTGATGATGAATATTATAGACAATCAGATTTAATATTAAAGTTCTGCAAGAATGCAAGCAAGATATTTTCTAATTCAAGTGCCTCAGATAAGAGAACTATTTGTGAAATAATTGGTTCGAACTTTACAGCGAATGCCCAAAATATAGACATATCACTGTATCCTCTGTTCTATGACGTGATTCAGATGAACATGCTAAATCGTTCAGAAAATACAAGGTTCGAACTCGCTGAAACTCAAGCAGGCATTAAAAAAGAGCCTACTAAAGAGGCTCTAAATTTAAATGGCGGGAACGACGAGGCTCGAACTCGCGACCTCATGCGTGACAGGCATGCGCTCTAACCAACTGAGCTACGCTCCCATATTTAATTTTCAGCTATAACCAACAACTTTCGGCTACTTATTAAATATAATACGCTAAATTTTTTTTTGCAATACCTTTTTTAAATTTTTTTTAAATAAATTAACCAATTAACTATTATATAAATAGCCAACGTTACTAATAGCTTAATTATAGCAATTTAGGTTAAATATAATTATTAAATCTTTTTCATACTTCCAGCTATTCTTAATTCCAAGCCCTCATGTGAGGGCTTTTTTTTATCTTACCTATTTATAGCCAATGTTTTACTTTAAACTAAATATTCTTTTCTTTTAAATACAAAAAAAAAGAGGATAACAATGAAGTCATCCTCTTAGATTCTTTATTTCTTAATTATACGATAATTTTAACACCTTCTATATCTTTAGCATTTATTATTTTATCAGCTGATATTTCTTCTACTTCGCTAAAGTTGATATAAGGCATTTTTTCTTCTAGTCTTACTCTCTTGTTGAAAGAAGTTTGTATTTCATTAGCCATTTCTTTAGGAAAATTTGCTAAAAATTCGCCATTTTTTACTTCTGTAGCAAATGAATATAGAGCTTGTGGCTCTCCAACATCTTCCCATTTGTTGACAACTTTAACGTCAGCTCCTCTTTCTGGCAATATTTTAAACCAGTCATTCATTTTGCTATGAACATATTTTACAGCATTCGCAAAATCATAAATCTCTGTATCATTTTTCTTGATATTATTAACTCCTGATTTGATTTCATTTATTAAATTTCCCATCGCTTCTTTACTTATATAGAACAAGCCTGTGTTTGCTATATTTTTACCATCTACAGCTATTTTTTTAGCTTCTTCTATTGGTGGTTTTTCGCTAAATCCACTAAGTTGGAATTCATTTTCACCTCTTGGCTGTGCAACTTCTAATACCCCAAATCTATTAGCTACTTCTTCTGGAGTTCTAGCTACTCCAACTAATCCAAGATGTTTATTAGGATTGTTAATTGTTTTTGTAAAGAATGTCATTATATCAGAAGCTTTATCTCCAAATACGTTATCACCACAGCAAACAATGATGTCTTTAATAGGATTTCCTGCTAAATAGTGCTGTACAATATCTCCAAAAGAACCTGATGGTTGAGATGCTATAATTTTATTTACACCTTCTTTTCCAATAAAGAATTTATTCATAGCAAGTGCAAAATCAAGCATGTGGATATTTTTATCTTTGCCAAATCTAAAAGGTAAGCTGATTTTATTATAATCACCAACTGTTTGAGCTAGTTCTTTAAATCTGCTTCCAGAACCTGCTCCGAGTCCAAATACATCAACTTTTTCAATAAGGTCTTGTGCTTTTGTAACTATTCCACCGATAAAACCATCTCTAGCTAAAGTTTCTTTGTTAGCTCTTGCAATAATTGCTGTAGCTTCTGCTTCTTGGGTTTTTCTTAGCTCTGGTAAAATTTTTGAATTAAATGTGTCTACAACATTAGTCGCTATTTGTTTACCTAGGTTTTTTTCTGATAGAGTAACATAAAAAGCTTTAAAATTAGGACTCTCAACTGGTTTCGATACAGTCGATACTCTTTGAATCTCCATAATAATCTCCTTGTATTTAATTCACACACTATATAATAGATAAAATATCCTCATTAATAAGCAAAATTGCTAATTGGTAACTCTATTTATAGCATATAAATAATTAAAATCAATATATAAATAAGTATATTAGTCATTTTATTAAATCAAATAAAAAGCCTCTTGCTATAAGAGGCGAGGGGAAATTTGAATTAATAGGTATACACTTCACATTATGTTTTTAGAGTTAAATTTTGTACATTTGTTCTAGAATTTAGGAGCAAATTCTTTAGCAGCTTCTAACGCATGTTTCTTGTGTTCATCACGAGCTTCTTGTTTCATTTTAATCCGTAGCTCGATATCATTAAGTGCTAGCTGTATATCTTTTTCAACCTCATTCATTTTATTGACTTCCTGTTGTTTTAAGGCTTTCATTGCTTCTTCCTTAAATTGCTTGAATGCACTTAGTTCAATCTGTTGTTGCATCATTTGATTATTTACAAATGGTACTCGTCCCATCATTTTCATGTTTTGCAGATTTTGCATCGCACTCATACTACTTGCTTGATCCGAATATTGAGCAAATAGCGTGGCTCTTGGTAATAATGATGAGGATAAGCCTGCAATATTGTTCAAAGTAAGTATTGATGATCCTCCCAAAGCACTGGCATATTTTTGATGGTTCGCTAATTGTGTTCGAAGTTCCATTGCCTGCTTTTGAAGGTCATTTATTTCGCGTGTTAATCTCTGGGTCATCCAGAATGATGTTAACAACATAATTTACCTACCTTATTTTTTTACTAACCTTTAATTAAAAAATATTAATATTACAATCTGTATAAACTATTTAATAATGAAGTGATATTAACCTTTTTTAACCTTACATATTAATAAAGTATTTTTGTTTTGAAAAATTGCCTTTTTTTTTCGATTTGTTAAGTTTTGTTAACAAAATATAAAGATAAAAGCTTTTTTATTGTAAAATTTATTTAGCTTAAAGCTTGTAATAATTAGTGTTAGAGGAGTTTTTGTTATGATAAAAGATACAATTGACAAAGCTGAAATTTATTACTCTTTATCGGAAAATTTAAAAAAAGGTTTTGAATGGATTAAAAATTCTAATTTAGAATTACTTTCTGATGGTAGATATGAAATAGATGGAAATAATGTTTTTGCATCAATACAAACTTATGATACAAAGGAAGATGCTAAGTATGAAGCTCATCGCAAATATATCGACATACAATATATGATTTCAGGAGTGGAAAAGATTGGTATAGCTAATTTAACAAGCTGTAGGACTCTAATTGAATATAATTCAGAAAAAGATATTGAATTTTATGATATTGTTGAACAAGACATGTTTGTTGGATTAAAAACGGGCGAATTTGTTGTGCTTTATCCACATGATGCTCATAAACCTTCTATTTCATTTTTAGATAAGCAAGCTGTAAAAAAAGTGGTTGTAAAAGTTGCAATATAATAGTTTATGCTGCAGCAAATATATTTTCGGCATTTAGATCTATTTCAAAATCTATAAGTTCACCATTATATTTGTTTGAATCTTTTGATGCAATTTCCCAAAGTTCACCTAAGACAGGTTTTTTAGGAATTACTTTGTCAGGTTGCTCTTTTAAACGTCTTAATCTTTCTTTTATTGTATTTTCAATTGAGATTTGTGATTTTGTTGATAAATTATTATATTTAATAAATGAATTAGTATTAAAAATTGAGTCATCAATAATTTTTTTTACAGATTCTTCTGATGCGCCTTTTCTGTTAAGAATTTTTTTAGCTGTTTGGCGTAAATTTTCTCTGTTTTCAAATTGAGAATTTTGCATTGTATGTGTAATATTTAATCCCATAATCTATTCCTTTATCCCTTTTGAGGTTTTGTACCCTTAATATATATATCGGCATATTTTTGAAAAACTTTAGAGTTTATAACATATTTGTTACAAAAGTTAATAATTACTTTGCTGAGTTTATGTCCTTGAAAAGACAAGTAAGCTGCAGCTTTAATGTGTTAAATAAAATTACAAAAACTTGAAGAGTATTGCTAAATATGTTATTCTAATAATGTAGAGAAAGGTTGGTGGTATAAGATGTTGGTATCAATGTTTTCTATGTATAATGCTATCAATATGCGAAATCGTGCAATCATGGGCATGATTGGTACTAATAATTCTACGCTTAGTTTTCTCGGAAATACAAGAGCTGAACAATGTAACCTTGAGTCTTTACATGAGCTAGACACAATAAATTCTTTAAATTTAGCTAGATATCAACTTATGTATTTGATAGCCAATGCTACTGAGAAACAAGCAAAGGCTTCTCTTAAAGAGGAAACTCAAGATAAAAATTTAAACATTCTAGCTTAAATATTTATTGATTATAATCTCTTAATTCTGGTTGATATAAATTTTGTTCACCAAATAGATTACTCTTTTTCTTTTTGTTTATTTCTATTTCGATTAACTCTGGATATTTTATCTCATTATTTTCTTTTTTAAAGATTGCTTGGATTAAATTTTTATTATCAGATTTTAATTTGTTAGAAATGTTGTTAAGTTCTATTTCACTATTTTCAATAACTGGAGTTGCTTTTACTTCTAATTTAGATTGTAATTTTTTTTGTTCTTTTATTGCTTTTCTTTCAGTATTAGCTTCTTTTATCTTATCAGTTGTTTCAACTATTTTCATTTTTGTATCATTTGAAAAATCTTTCACATCAGATTTTTTCGCTTGATAAACTTTGTCATACTCCTTTAATAAATGACGATACTTCTTTGTAAATACATTATCTATATTTCCAATATTATAATCAATCTTAATAGATTCTGTCGCTAATATTTCTGGTGGTAATATGCTTTGTTGAATATTTTTTGCAATTTGTGGAGATAGATATCTTGAATAATCCTTAATTTTTTGCAATTGCTCAACCTGTGGAGAAGCACCACGTGTTATTATTCTGTTTTCACAAACACTAATTGTCTTGTAATATGTATCAGACCAAAGTTTCATATTTTTTTCTGTATCAATTAATACTGCATAAGTAGATATTTTATATGCAGGATCTACTACTGAAGCTCCTGGAATATTTAAAACATCCCAAAAGGTTCTTCTTAATATATAATTTTCGGCATCTATAAATGAAGTGATTAGCATTATATATCTAGTATTAGTTTTATCTGCTAGTTTTTTTGATAATGTATAATCAATATTATAGGTTGTTTTAAATTTGTTAGTTAAATTTTTAGCTGAAATCATAGCATAAGCATCTTGTTTAAAAGTGTTACGCAATTCACTAACATTTGGAGAATAAATATTATCAGTGCAATTTAATAAATTTATAATATCATCTGCAAAAAACTCTGCTGAAGCATTGTAAATAAAAGAATCTATTGCAACATTATCCGTTACAATATTATCTGGAATAACTAGCAGGCTATAATCTTTAGCCATCGCAGAAGGTGCTAAAAATAAAAATATCCCAACTATTAACTTTTTTAATAAATCTCTCACAATATTGATTATATCATAATAAATAAAAAGTACCAATATTATAAATTCTGTAATATAATGATAAAAAATGTTTAAAAATAAATTAATAATAAGTTTTATAGGGTTTTATATATTTTGGCTTTTAATTGCGCCTCAAATAACAAGTAAGGCGATATTATTAGTATGTAATACAATTTTTAAAAATTCTAGATATGAGCTTCAAGTTCAAAATCTTAAAACAGTGTTTTCAATTCTTCCAACAATATCATTTCGAGCCGATAAAATAAGCGTTATATCTAAAAAAGATATTTCCAATCTATGTATTGAAGATTTTAGGATGAAAATACGTCTTTTACCTTTACTATCAAAGAAAGTTCATGTTAATACTTTGTGGCTAGGAAAACTTGCTATAAATGCTAATTTGGAAGAAAGTCTTGAATTAGATAAAGATTTTTTAGTTAGATTTAAAAATAGACCATATAGGGTTGATTCGTTAAATATTAATGAATTAACAGCTAAAGTTTATAAAAAAGATATTGATTATCCTATATTATACAAGGGTAAAGAGTTTCAGTTTCAAAGAAAGAATTCTTATATAAAGATACAAAATAATAGTGTGCTAGATATTGATAATAAAATCTCAAAAATAACATCAAATGTATTTTTGCCAAAAAATAACGATATAAGAAAAACAACATTAGAAGTAAATGTAGATAATATAGATATTGCACCTCTTCAAAACTATTTTAAGCATTATTTGCCTAAGGATCTGAAAAAAATATCTGGTATAGTTAATGTAAATGCAACTAAAGAGGGTTGTGTGCTTAAATTGAAAAATTGTGCAATAACGATGGCTGATAATTCAAAATCTAATATATTTCCTCAAGATGTTACTATAAAGTCAAAATTTTTGATAACTCGCAGTAATATTAATTTTGAAAATATAGATTTTAACTCATCAAATATTCATGTAAATATAAAAGGGCGCATTATTGATTATTTGGGAAAAGTAAAACCTAAATTAGATTTCAATCTAATAATTAATAATTCAAAAATTAATGATATAGTAGCGATGTTACCATCATTGAAGTTTGAAGAATTAGATATTTCAAAACTAAAAAAATATAATTTAAACGGAGATGTTCTTGCAAATATAAATATCAAAGGACGTTATTTAGAACCTGATATTAACGGTGATATTTATATGAGCAATTGCTATCTTGATAAAAATATTATAGAACTACCTAAGGGTGCAACTATAAAAATAAATCTTTCAGGAAGACGTGCTAATTTTGATGCAGTAGTACCTGTAGAAAAGCTAGAAAAAGTTTTTGTTAAAGGATATCAGGAAATATATAACACGAAGTATTCTGAATTAACTGTTAAAAGTACAGAATTTGTAAATTTAAAAACGGCTCAAAAAATATTATTACCATTACACGAAATATTGAATTTTATAGTTGGTCCATTACCAATATTAGACATTTCAGGTACTGGCAATATTGATATTGAGGTCAAGGGTAATAGAAGAAATCCTCATATTTGGGGTATATTTAATATAAATAATGCAGTTGCAAATTTTAATAATATCTCTAATCTAAAACTTTTAAATTTAGATGCAAAGTTGAACTTTGATGATCAAAAAGTTGTATTTTCTAATTCAAATGGTGAAATAAATTCAAAAAAAATAATTATAAATGGTTTTTCAAATCTTGATGGAAAATTTGAATATAACATTAAAGCTTTAGACCAATGTATTGAGCATTTATGCAAAGCTATTACAACTTCCAATTTACCAGAAAATATTAAAACTAGATTACAAAAATTAAATGTAATTAAAGGTAATATAGATGCAACCATCAAGCTTTTTGGTACAATTAAGGAGTTTGATAATTTAGATTTCGAATTTAACAAAAATATTTTTGTAGAAGGTTCTGCGAATTTAAAAAATATCAAATTAATATATCATAATGTATTAATTGATAATATTAATGGCTCATTAAAATTTTATAAAGAAAATTTAGAAACAAAAATCAATGCTATTATTGAGCAGTATCCATTTTTATTAGACCTTGTTATAAAAAATAATAACATATTTATAGATTTTGACATCCCTAAATTAGATTCAAATTTGTTGATATTAGATGCTGAACTAGCTAAAAAGAACTTTTTACCATACTTATCGATTAAAGGTAACTACAGTGGACATATTAATAAACCTAATTATGATAATTTGAAAATAAAAGCTATGATATTAGGTTCACTCCCTGAAAGCGTTATAAAATATAATTCTGGAAGTTTAATTACAATTGAAAAAAATGAAGTACTCATAAAGAATTTAAAAGGTTATATTAATAGCGCATTAAATACATTTAATGTAAATTTGAAAATTGATGAACCATTCGTAAATCCAAAGGCTTCAGGTATACTTGATGTTAAAATCCCAAGTCTAAATTTATTAAATGATATTTTTCAATGTGATATATTGCCAAATAACTTAAAAAAAGTTGTTGAAAATTATAAATTTACAAGTGGAGGATTAGATTTAAAAGCAAGGATTAGTAATAATAAAATTTTTACAAATCTGGATTTGTCATCTATTTCTTTTGTATATCAACCTTTAAATATGCCTGTTGAGATTATTAATGGTTTTATTTCTCTAAGAAATAATATAATAAAACTTAATAAAATTAATTTCCTAGCTGATGAAATGCCAATGCTTGCAGATGGTGAAATAAAAGATCTTTTTGGTAAACAAAATTTTAATCTTTATATCAACTCAAAACCTCAACAAGAATTTATTGATAAATATATAAATACCAATCAAATTTATCCACTTAAAATCAAGGGGGATATCGTATACTTAGTAAAATTAAAGGGTGAACCAGATAATTATAACATTAATGCTGAAATTGATATGAGTAAAAATTCAAGTATTTATCATTTTGGCGCGACGATTGGAGACATAGAAAATGCTATTCGGGTTTCTCTTGATTCTAGAATATTAAAAAATAAATTTCATAAAATAAAAGAATTCTCTTATGATAAGATTATTAATTCTCAGAGTGGACGACAAACAAGATTAAATTTACTAAAGGCTTCTGGTGGGTTTGAAGTGTTAGAAAATGATTTACTTTTTGATAATCTTTGGATAAAAACTAGCCACCCTACAGATGCTCGAATTTTTAATATTATTTTTAGAAAGCCAAATATAAAGCAAGGTCAATTTACTTCAGATTTGAAACTCAGTGGAATGTTGTCTTCACCTAAAATATTAGGAGATTTTCATATCTTCGAGACTGATATTCCTTTCTTGGATATATCAATGAAAAATATTGAGTTAATATTTAGTGATAAGTTCATTAATTTTGATGCCAAGGGTGATGTAATGGGGAATGATATTGTCTTTGATGGTATTTTATTGAATAAACTAACAACACCTTATAAAATAGAAAAAGCAAATCTGTATACTAAAAATTTAGACTTAAATAATCTTATAGAAAAATTGAAAATTGCCGAAGTAGATACTGTATCAACATTTGACTCTTTAGAAGGCTTTGATTTAAGTTTAATTACAGCTAAGGAATTTAATTTAAAAGCTGACGCTGTTCGACTTAGAAATATTAATGCAACCGATTTTAATGCTGTAACTTCATTAGATAAAAATGGGATGCTGAAGGTAAACGATTTTCAATTCAACATAGCTCAAGGAACTCTTAATGGAAAATTCTTATATGACCTTAAATCTAATGATATGGGAATAAATCTTTATGCAAATATGATTAGTGCAAATGATTTAACAAAAGCACTGTTTGATTTAGATAATCAAATTTATGGCGATTTAACAGGAAATATTGAATTAACTTGTAATGGTATAGATTTTAGTCATTGTATGCAAACATTAAGTGGGAATACTATTTTTAATGTGAAAGATGGTAGGATGCCAAAATTAGGTTCTTTAGAATATCTTTTAAAAGCTGGAAATATAGTCAAAGGTGGACTTACAGGCGTGTCAATTAATAGTATTATTGATATATTAACGCCTTCTAAAACTGGACAATTCTCAGATATTTTTGGAAATATAAAAATAAAAGATGGTATTGCTGAAAATTTTGAAATAACAACAAAAGGAAATGATTTAAGTTTATATATTGCAGGAACATACAATTTTGCAACATCTATCGCAGACTTGGATGTTCTAGGTCTATTATCCAGAAAAATTACAACTCTTTTTGGACCAATTGGCAATCTTTCATTAAACACTTTATTTAATATTATTCCAGGAGTGGACTTGTCAAAAGATAGTGCCTTATTGGAACGTATTAATAAAATTCCAGGTATAGAATTATCGAGCAAGGAATTTAGAAAATTTATTGCTGTTATAAAGGGTAATATTAATGGTGAGGACTATGTAACAAGCTTTAAGTGGATTAATTAGTATATTTATAGTTAGAAAAAACATCTCTAACATAATAATTTGAATCGTTAATTAATGGACTTATAATTTGTGAATACATTTCAGGCTCTAATTCTACAACTATTCTTGCTACTTGCTCTCTTATAGTATATTCTTTTTCTTTTGAAGCTCTATCTAAAATTGGATATAGAATGTCGTATGGTAAATCTTTAGCAAATAACTTTAAAGCCTCTAATCCCCAATATAACTTAAATAGTTGCTTGTTTATGACATACTTTTTATCTCTATATATGAATTTATCAAGCTCTTGAAAAGAGTCGTTGACTATTTGTAAAATGTTTTCTATATATCTAGATGCAAAATCTTTATTTTTTAATAATAACGCAACAGAGTCTATCACTAATCTGCAAATATTACCATTAATATCAATCGTTGCCATTGCAAATATATCTGCGTCCTTAAAATAATTTATATAATCATCATTACGATTTAGTAAATAATTAATTTTTAACGCAACAGCTTCTCTTATTTTACCATCGCAACCAGTAAGATTTGATACCAAAATATTCGCATCCTCAATGCTCTTTAAGCACTCTAGTTTTAGAGAAGCCATCTGTTTTTCAGGAATATTCCCTGCAATAAGTAATTCTATGAGTTCAGAATGACTGTAATCTCTTTCTATCAATTCTAAAGCTTGTTCAAAATTTGTATCTAAATCTTTATAAAAACCTTTATTCAAATTATGCTCCATACTATCCTGCAAGAATATTGTAACACAAGTGTTATTGATTTAGTGATAAAATTTCGTTTTAATATATAATAATATCAAGGAGATTATTATGGAAATAATGGCAAAAATTTTTGAAAAGATATTTATATTTGATAAAGAACCTCAAAAAATAGGATTATCACAATTTAAAGAAAAACAAACCGAAGCAAAGCCTGCTCAACCATCATTAAAAAATAAAAATATAAAACTATCAGATTTAATGCGTGGAGAAGTTGTTAAATAAATCTTATTTAGACTTACTTTTAGGATCTAAAAAGTCCCTAATAGCATCTCCTAACAAGTTAAAAGCTAAAACTGCTATGAATATTAATCCTCCAGGAGCTAATAACCAAGGCCGATAAAGTATATTAGTGAACTCTTGAGCTTCTTTTAGCATGTTGCCCCAACTTGCATCTGGTTGTTGAATGCCGAGTCCTAAAAAGCTTAGACCAGATTCTGCTAAAATATATGATGGCACTGATAGTGTCATTGCAATAATAACGTAACTTGTTGTTTGAGGTAATATATGTTTTAAAATTATTCTTAAATGAGAAGCTCCAATTGTTTTTTCTGCAGAAACATAATCTTCATTTTTTATTGATAAAACCATCCCCCTTACAACTCTAGCAAATCCAGCCCAACCAATTAAAGCTAAAATAACTACAATTAAACAAAATCTTTGAATGCTCGTCATACCAGATGGTAATATTGCAGCAAGTATTATTAACAAATAAAAACTTGGTATCGCCATTATAGCTTCCGCAAAACGCATCATTAATATATCAATTAAACCTCCAAAGTACCCTGAAATTCCTCCATATAATAAGCCTATAGGAAATACAATAAGCAAGGAAAGGAAACCTACTGTCATTGATATACCTCCACCAAAAAGTAATCTGGAAAATACATCTCTTCCATTTATATCAGTTCCTAGAATGTGTAATTCTCCTTTTGCGTCAGTGCCAAATAAATGTATATTGCTTGGAATAAATCCAAGTATTTTATAACTTTCACCCTTAACAAATAAATGGATATAGTGTTTTTCGGAACGGTCTTGTTTATAAATAGTTTGCATTAGTTTCGGCTCAAATTCCCTTACATAGTTATATGTATATGGTTTTGACCATTTATTATTCTCATCAATTGAATAAATTATACTTGGTGGAGCGTAAGACATTTCCCTGTTTGAATAATAATTTGAATATGGAGCTATGAAATCTGCCAGTAAAATTATTAAATACAATAGTACTAGGACAATGGCTGCACCAAATGCAAATTTATCTTTATAGATTTTCTGTAAAATTTCCATTTATTCTTAACCTCGTTTAAGCCTTGGATCAGTAAGCATTAGTAAAATGTCTGCAATCAGGTTTCCAACAATAAGCATCATAGTACCCATCATTAATGAAGCCATAACTAAATTTATATCCGATTTCATCACTGCTTCTAGTATAAGTCTACCTAGTCCTGGATACTGAAATACATACTCTGTTAGAGCTGCACCACTAAGTAATCCCGCAAATTCAAATCCTAAAAGAGTTATCATAGGATTTATAGCATTTCTTAAAGCATGCTTAAAAATAACTTTGTTTTCACTTAGCCCTTTTGCTCTTGCAAATTTTATGTAATCAGAATCTAATATTTCAAGCATATTCGCACGCATTTGACGTTGCAAACCTGATAATGATATTGTAAATAAAACAATTGCAGGCAAAGCAACATGTCTTATTAGGTCGAAAATTTTTTCAAAAAAATTCATTTCATTAAAATTATAGCTAGTAAGTCCACCTACAGGAAATAGCCCAGTTTTTACGGCAAAAATAAGCATTAATATCGCAAAGAAAAAAGACGGAATAGCCATTCCTATACTAGAGAGGATAGTTAATGTCCTGTCAAAAAACGTTTCTTTTTTTATAGAAGCTAATATGCCTAGTGGAACTCCTACTGACCAAGTCATAATAATGACAATTAAAGTTAATAATAGTGTATTAGGTATTCGTTCTTTTAATTTAGTTGAAACTTTTTCACCAGAGGATGTATACCCTAAATCTCCTTTTAAAAATGATTTTGCCCAGGATAAATACTGGATGCCAATTGGCTTATCAAGATTTAAACGTTTTATTTCCTTATCTAGAGTCTCTTGAGAAATTGAAGGATTAAGTCTTAACTCTGCTAATGGATCAATAGGTGATAATCTTATTATAAAAAAGCTTAGTAAAGAAACTATGATTATAAGAGGGATTGTTTGTATTAATCTCTTTGCAACAAATCGTAAAAATTCCATACTACTGTTCTCCCTCTATGTATAATTCATCAAGATTATAAATAAGCCCACTTAAAGAAGTTGGGAAAATGTTTTTAAATTTCTTTCTAATGGCTATAATTCTAATAGGAGAATATAGATAAATTATAGGACACTCGTTATAAATAATTTCTTGATATCTATCATATATAGGTTTTCTTTCTTTATAACTAAGTTTAAGCGCTCCTTTTTCAAAAATTTCATCTAATTCTTTTTCCCAGGAAAATTTATCATCAAGATTTGATTTTGCAGGTCTTTGATTAAATAAATGTAATGGACCATTAGACATCCAAACATTTTTCCCGTCGTGAGGTTCTAAAGGTGAGCCTGTTAATCCCATAATAGCCATGTCCCAATCATTTGTATTTGACAGCTTATTAACAAGAGAATTAAATTCAATTGGTTTAAAATTCACCTTGATACCTAAATTTTCAAGGTCTTGTTTGATAATTACACCTATTGACTCTCTTTCTAATGCTCCAGCATTTGTATACAAGTCAAATTCAACACGATTATCGTTTCTATCATAAAGAATACCATTTTTTAATTTAAACCCAGAAAGTTTTAATAATTCTAATGCTTTATCTAGATTTTGCTCGTGTCCTGTAATTTTTTTATTCAAATATATAGAGTTCAAACTTTCAGCTGTGAATAATTGTTTCGCAACTCCTTGCGCAATGTTTTGCACCATAGATTTTCTATCAATCGCATAATCAATCGCTTTTCTAAAGTTTTTATCTCTAAACCATTTTTGTTTATATGGTGGTACAAACCATTTATTATTATCGTTTTTCCGATTATTGAGGTTAATTACTAAAAATAACGTACCTGTATCAGCGCCTAAATTATAAATTTTATAATCAGATTTAGCTTCTTTTAATTTGTATCTAGCTACATTAGCACCTCTTATAGATAGTAAATCAGTTTCTTTTGCTTCAAATTTAAGAATTTCATTATTTGTATCACCAACAATTAAATAAATTAATTTATCTAAATATGGGAGTTTTTGATTATTAGTATTAATTTTGTAGTAATCAGGATTTCTTACAAAGACAACACGCTGTGCAGCCACATATTCTTTTAGCTTAAATGCACCATTTGATACTATTTCTTCTGGAGGAGTATTAGGGTTTAGGAAAGCATTAAAAACAGAGTCTCCTTTATCAGAATAAGGTTTAAAATAATGCTTTGGTACTATAGGATAAGAAAGTTGTCTTAAAAAAGGAGCAAAAGGTTGTGGAGTTACAAACTTAACTGTATAATCATCTATTTTGTACAATTTGGGTAACTTTCCGTTAATCATCATCGCATCACGAGTTGCTGTATTACCTAGCCCTTTGAAAACAACTTCCCAATATGTGTAGAGAACATCATCTACTGTAATTTCTTTTCCATCAGTCCACTTAATTCCTTTTCTTAGATTGATAATATATTCATTTCCATTAACTTTAAAGCTTTTAGCTAATTGTGGCACAACTTCACCTGTTTGTGGGTTAGTAGTCAACAGGCCATCATACATAAGACCAGCCATTGATGAAGAAGTTGAATCTTTTGTATTACAAGGGTTTAATGTTTTTGGGCCTTCTCCTATCGTCGAAATTACAATTTCACCTCCAAATTTTCCAATCGGAGCTTGAGACTGCAAATAATCAATATCATCAATAGTAATATTTTTATTCTCTGCTGGATAAGTAATCTCATCTTCTTTAGTATTATAATAAGCATTATTATATTCAGGAGGTATGTCCTTGTGAATACAAGCTCTCGTTGAAATTATTAATAAAAATAATAAAATTACCCAAGTTAAATATTTTTTCATATTTAAAAGAATATCATAAGCATAAAAGCATGATAAGTGTATAGTAGATTAATATAAAAATTTAAACTGGAATTTTTTGTAACATTTTTTTTACAATAGATAAAAATAGCAATTAAAACATTTTAAAATTTTTAATACTAATGTAAGATAGGTTTAAAACTCGAAAGATAATCAGTTATGAAAGTATTACCTAGATATTTGTATCATTTTACAAGTGTTAAAAACAAAGAAAATATATTAAAATACGGGATTAAAGCATCATCCAATATTTGGGATGAAGCTGTATTAAACCCTAGTGTCTTTATGGTCGATTTTGAGAATTTTGCAAGAAGCTGGGCTAGCCTGTTATCAGAAGGTTTTAGCCTGCAGAGTTGTTTAATATTTGGTCAAGCGTTAAGAGACGGAGCTAAAGAGCTCTGTTGTTTTAAAATTTCTACTAAAAATTTAACTTCTGATATCTTTGTACGTAGCCAAAAATTCTTTATAGATAAAAAACTTATTTTACCAGGCGCTGATATTTTGGCTAAACCAAGTAAATATAAGCTCTATCAAAGAAATAATACTCCTATAGAATATATACATGAGGGAGATATTCTACCTTCTGCAGTTAACTGTATTGGAAGTGTAAAGGTTCCCTCACATATTGTTGATTTATATAATACATCTCCAGAAGTTTTAAACAAAGCTTCTCTCGCAATGCTAAAAAAAATGTTTATAAATCAAAAAGAGATTAATGCTCTTATTAAATAAGCTCTAATTGAATTAGTTCAAGAAGCAATCGCAACACTAAAATATTGTAGTTTTAGCTTAAATGAAATTTAATAATAAGAAAATTTTGTACATCTCATAAAAATATGTAAATATTTGTAACAATTTATAGAAGAAGTGTTACTAAAATATGATTATGTGGAATATAAATTATATAATGGAATAATATATAGCTGTTTAGTTTTTAAGTATGGACATTTCAAATTATGGGAAAAAT
>JAGBXP010000015.1 GCA_017629215.1 bacterium
AGTTGAACGATACGAGACATTTAATTACCCAAATGATATCATAGTTGCAATATCACGAGAAGAGAATAAAATCGTTGTTGGTGCAAAACAGAATGGCAAGCAAATCTTTGGTCAGGGTTGGACTTTGATGTCAAATGAGTAGTAAGAATAATTCAAATAATATGGAGTTTTAATTAAGTTCTTAAATGATAACAAGCTATCAGGTAATTTGTAAATTAATAAATTATTTGGTAGCTTTTAATTATTCATAAACAAAAATAAAAAATTCCTTGTTACAAATTATTTACAAACTGTAGAAATATTTTTTTTTATTAACTACAATGTAGATTGTATTGGAGTAGAAAGAGGGGAATTTTTTAATGAACGCTAATCCAGAAAAAATACTTTTACCTAATGATGTAAGAAAACTTTTAAATATAGATAATAAAGAAATTGTAGAGCTTTGTAAAAAAACTTCTATTAATCCTAAGAAAGATAGCAAAGGACAAATTTATTTTTCAGTAGATGAAGTGAGAAAATTGAAAAATGCAAAATCATCTATAGTTTCAGAAATGACTGAGAAAAAAACAGCACTTTCTCTTGTTTCTAAACCAAATTCTCAAGTTGTTGTTAATAATCTTCTTGATACTTTAACAAAAATGGAATCTAATATTACTGAATCTATGACTAAGCTTATTGATGAAAAATTAGAAGGCATGGATGATGTTGTACTTGAGTTAGTTAGATGCAAAACAGAAAATGAAAATTTGAAAAATAAAGTTAATGAATTAAACAAAGAAAATTTTAAACTAAAAAATATTCTTAATAGTTTTAAACCACTTATGTGTGGATTTTATGTGAAAAAAGAAGAAGAAAATAACATTCTTTTATAAAAATCTTATCTTGAATTTATTTCAGGATTTCACTAATTAGTATTGGTATTACTAAATCATAAGGTTCTGAAACAAGTTCAGAATAACAAAGTTGGGGAGTATAGTAATGGCTGAAAAAGAAATTGTAACACCTTCAGACGAGAGAATTAAAGCCTTAAAATTAGCTATTGATAAAATTGAAAAAGATTTTGGTAAAGGCGCTATAATGAAGCTTGGTGATAAACCTGCTGTTAGCGTAGAAACAATTCCTACTGGTGCTTTAGCTCTTGATGTCGCTTTAGGTGTTGGTGGGGTTCCAAGAGGTCGTATTATTGAGGTATATGGTCCTGAATCATCTGGTAAAACAACTCTTGCGCAACATATTGTTGCCGAGTGTCAAAAAAAAGGTGGTATTGCTGCGTTTGTTGATGCTGAGCATGCTCTTGACCCTGAATACGCTAGAAATCTTGGTGTAAATATTGATGAGCTATTGATTTCTCAACCTGATACAGGTGAACAAGCTTTAGATATTACTGAAGAATTAGTGCGTTCTGGTGCAGTAGATATTATTGTTGTTGACTCTGTTGCAGCTCTTGTTCCTAAAGCTGAAATAGAAGGTTCTATGGAAGATCAACAAATGGGACTTCAAGCTAGATTAATGTCTAAAGCGTTAAGAAAATTAACTGGTATAATTGGTAAAACTAATACTACAGTAATTTTCATTAACCAATTAAGACAAAAAATAGGCGTTATGTATGGTAATCCAGAAACTACAACTGGTGGTAATGCACTTAAATACTATGCTTCAGTACGTATGGAAATTAAACGTGTTGAAGGACTTAAGGGTGATGGCGAAGATGTTGGTAATCATGTTCGTGTAAGAATATTGAAAAACAAGGTAGCTCCACCTTTTAGAACTGCTGAGTTTGATATTATTTTTGGTAAAGGTATTTGTAAAATCGGTAATATCTTAGATGTAGCTGTTGATTTGGATATTGTGAAAAAAGCAGGTTCTTGGTTTAGTTTTAATGATGAAAAATTAGGACAAGGACGTGATAAATCTAAAGAATTCTTGGCTAATAACCCAGATATTCTTAATACTGTTGAAACTCTTGTTAGAGAAAAATTAGCACAAAATGTTTAAAACAGTATTTAGTTAAAATAATTTTTAGGAAGAAAAGGGGATAAAAATATCCTACGAATATACTACTTGACTTTATATAGTTAATTGTGGTATAAAGTTAGTGGGGTAAATGTATATTTTTGAGTCTTGCACATACTGCAAGACTTTCTTTTTTTCATAGTAACTTTGTAGCCTAAAGTATTCTTTATAAGCTTATATTAACTCCTTTTTTCAATCAACTTTGTAGTTAGAAGTATTCCTTATAAACTTATATTAACTCCTTTTTTCAATCGACTTTGTAGCCTAAAAGTATTCTTTACAAGCTTATATTAACTCCTTTTATCACTGGAATTTTTGTACAATTTTCTAAATATTCTATAGTTGATATTTTTTCATTATAAAGATATTTTATAAAATTTAGGTATGATATATCATTTGAGCTGATTAAAATGTTTATTTCAAATCCTTCTGAACAAAATGGTTCATAGTCATACACAACATAGCTGTTGTATTTACTCTTCCATTCTTTTCGTTCTATTTTACAATTATTTTCTTCTGCGATATTTTCTACCCAATTAACTATATCTTTATTTATATTTTTTATTTCTAAGTATTTATTTTGAAATTTATTCATAATAATATCTCCATACACAAATTGTAATTTGATATATTATGACTTAAATTACCTTTTTGTTTAGTTTTTATTGGTTAAATATATTAGAAAAAAGTAGGAGAATATTTATTTTAGTATTTAAAAAAATTATAAGAATAAGTATATTAATTTTTAAATATCAGAATATTTATTTTTTTCAAAACAAAAAATATTTATTAATGAAAAAATCATTACTATTACAAGTAAAATAACAGCTAAAGCAGACGCATATCCTAAATCAAGATTTTCGAATGCTCTTTCATAAATATAATAAACAATAGTTTTTGATGAGTTTAAAGGACCGCCTTTTGTCATAACATAAATTTCAGCAAAAACTTTCATCGCTGATATGGTAGAAATAGTTGAAACAAGTGCAATTGTTGGCATTATATGAGGAATAGTTACGGTTAAATGTTTTTGAAAAAAATTTGCTCCATCAATATCACAAGCTTCATATAAATCTTGTGGTACGCTCATTAGTGATGATAAGTAAATCATCATATAATAACCAATTCCTTTCCAGATGGTAACTAATGAAACAGAAAATAATGCCCAGTTAGTATCTACTAGCCAGCCAATTGGTTTAATATTAAAAAATGATAATATATAATTTAATACACCTTGATTAGCATAAAGCCATTTAAAAGCGATAGCAGCGACTACAATAGAAACAATTACAGGAAGGTAGATAAGTATTTTATATAATGTTATACCTCTTATTTTCTGGTTTATAAGAACTGCAATTAGTAATGGAAATATAACTAAAAAAGGGACTGCTATTATTAAGTATATAAATGTATTTAGCATAACTTTATAAAAAATAGGCTCTTTAAATAGTTTAATATAATTATCAAAACCACTAAAACTAGGATTATAAAGACTTGATGAATAATCAAAAAAACTTAATCCAATTGTTTGAAAAAATGGTATAAAAAAGAATATTAATAAAACTGCAAATGCTGGAAATAAAAATAGATATGGAACATATTTTTTATAATAATTCATGTGCTTATTATCTCATTTGAATTGAATAAAATCAAGGAAATATTTTGTTTTAAACGAAAATTATTATATCTAAATGTTTATTAAATTCATTGAAAAAGTTTATAATATTAATTTTTGACACGATTAGCATTATATGAGATAATTATTACCATGGATGGAGTAATGTAAATTAAAAACTTGATATTTACAAGCTGAGAGCATAGAACGATATTAAATTTTAACACATAGATTTTTAAATATAAGTATCTAAAAAATATTTATGCAATTCTAAAACTTATATTATAACATATAATTTATGATGTAATTTTCATTGTTATACTAGATATGGAGGTTAAATGAATAAGTTTTTTAAATTGATAGAAAAAATTTTTTCTATTAAATATGAATATAATGATTTTTTTATCGGATATAAGATAATAACAATTCTAGGGATTAAAATAAAATTAAAACATACAAATTATAAGAAAAATTTAGAAAAAAGATTAAATGAATTAGATACTGAGTTAAAACTCTTAAAATCTGTATTTAGAAATTCAATTGATATTACAAAAATACCTCCTACAAGAGGTAATTTAAGGAGTGTACAATTAATAAAAACTAGGCTTTTAGAAATCACTGATTATTTATTACAAAAGAATAATATTCAATATTGGTTAGAGTTTGGAACATTAATTGGTGCTATTAGACATCAAGGTTTTATTCCTTGGGATGATGATATTGACATTTCTGTTTTATGGGATGATTATTTAAAATTACCTAAATTATTTGAAGATTTAATATCTAAAGATTCAAGATTTTGGATTTTGTATGGATGGCAAGGGTCAGAAATAATTAGATTTGGGTATGATGAATTTTGTATAGATTTTTTTCCTTACAGTTATACTGATAAACGATATGAAACTCTTGAAGAAAAAATAGCATTTGAAGAAAAATGGCATACAATAACAAAAAGTTTCATTGAAGAATTTTCATTTGATAAATTCAAAAGTAATGAAATTTGTCATCTAGACAAAAAAGTTCTTGAAGCTGTAAATAAGTATAAAAATCAAATATTTGGTAATAATTTTGCTGAAAATAAAAATAGCAATCAATTAATTGTTTCTGCTGAGGCAATATGTTTAACAATAATTCCAAGGGTTATTGAGTGTGAGAGTATTTTCCCTCTTAAAACAAGTACTTTTGAAGGTTTAAATGTGTTTATTCCAAATAACCCTATTGAACATTTATACGAATGTAGATGTTACGGAGAAAAAGGAGCTGTAATGAATTTTCCTTCGTTTAAGGATCAGGGATTTGCTCATACTCAAACTATTTATAATAAAAATTCTGATTATTATATCAATGTATTAGAAGGCTTAACTCAAGTTGTAACAAAAATTAAAACGGATGTGGGTTATGAAAAATAATGAACGTCCTATTGTATATATGTGTTTTTCAACTGATATAATTCACAGTGGACACATTGCTATTATAAAAAAAGCACAAGAATTAGGAGATTTAATTATAGGTGCATTACCTGATGATGCAATCGCTATGTATAGGCATTTTCCAATTATTCCTTACGAAGAAAGGGTTGCTCTTTATGAAAATATTAGTGGAGTTTTAAAGGTTATCAAACAAAAAAATTGGAGTTATAAGGATATTTTAAATGAGCTTAAACCTGATTATTTGGTTCATGGAGATGATTGGAAAGAAGGATTTCAAAAGCCTATTAGAGAAGAGGCGATATCTATATTAAATAAATATGGTGGAAAATTAGTAGAATTTCCTTATTCAAGAGATGCAAAATATGATAATTTAGAAAAACTTTTTAGACGACAACTCGCTACTCCTGACATGCGAAGAGCAAGACTTAGAAAATTACTTTCAATGAAAGGTTGTATAAATGCTTTAGAAGCACACAGTGGAATTACAGGATTAATCGCTGAAAATACAACTGTTCATAAAGAAGGGAAAGTTTATCAATTTGATGCAATGTGGTTATCTTCGTTATGTGATAGCACAGCAAAAGGTAAACCTGATATTGAGCTTGTTGACATGACGTCTCGTTTTAGAACAATTGATGATATTATGGAAGTAACTACAAAACCAATTATTTTTGATGGAGACACTGGTTCTTTACCTGAACATTTTGTATATACAGTAAGAAGTTTGGAAAGAATGGGTGTTTCAATGGTCATTATTGAAGACAAGACTGGATTGAAAAAAAATTCATTATTTGGTACTGAAGTTAAACAAACGCAAGATTCTATAGAAAATTTTTGTCATAAGATTACAGCTGGTAAAAAAGCTCAAAAAACAAAAGATTTCATGATATGTGCAAGAATAGAAAGCTTAATTTTAGAAAAAGGAATGGATGATGCACTTAATCGTGCATTTGCATACGTTAACGCTGGTGCTGATGCTATTATGATTCACAGCCGAAAAAAAGATCCAGATGAAGTTTTTGAATTTGCAAAAAGGTTTAGAGAAAGTAACAAAATTATTCCGATTGTTGTAGTACCAACTTCTTATAATCATGTTACTGAAGATGAATTTAAAAAACATGGAATAAATATTGTTATATACGCAAATCATTTAACTCGCTCAGGGTTTCCTGCTATGAAAAAGGCTGCTGAATCTATATTAAAATATCATCGTTCGTTAGAAATTGATGAAATATGCATGTCTATAAATGAAATTATCACATTAATACCAGAAGAATAAGGAGAAAATAATGGATTTAAAAGAAAGAATAAGATTAAAAAAAGCAGATAGGACAGAACTATACTGTGAAGAACCTCCTTTTCCATATTCAAATTTTTTATTAGAACTTTCTAATATTTGTAATCATCATTGTATATTTTGTGCTCATAATAAAATGAAACGTAAAATCGGTAAAATGAAACCAGAAATGGTTGAAAAAGTATTAAAAGAAGCTTATGAATTGGGAACAAGAGAAGTAGGGTTTTATGCTACAGGAGAACCTTTTTTAGTAGAAGAATTACCTCAATATATTAAATTAGCAAAAGATATTGGATATGAATATACTTATTTAACTTCAAATGGTGCAATGGCAACTCCAGAAAAAATTAGAGCTGTAATTGACGCTGGATTAGATAGTATAAAGTTTTCGATAAATGCACCTGAACGCAAAATGTATGAATTTATCCACGGACATGATGATTTTGATAAAGTTTGTGAGCATTTGAAATATGTTAACCAATATAGAAAAGAAACTGGTAAAAACTTCAAAATTTTTGTTACATGTATTGTTACAAGGTTTACTGAACCAATGATGAACAAGTATGATGAATTATTTGGAGATTTAACAGACGAAATAGGTTTTAAGTTTGTATATAATCAAGGTGGATATATGCCTGAAATCGATCATCTTTTAAGATGCCCTTGCGACAAAGAAGAACGAAGAAGATGCAATTTGGCGTTTGATGCTATATGTGTTACTTGTGAAGGATATTTATCTCTTGAGAATGCAGATTATGAAAATATGCTTGTTGTTGCTGATTTAAACAAAGTTAGCTTAAAAGAAGGCTGGTATGGCGAAAAAATGAAAGAAGTTAGAAGAATGTTTTTAAATGATTGTTTAGAAGGAACACTTTGTGATGGCTGTGTGCATCATACAACAGCTCCTGCCGAGCCATTAATGCCTGAATTAGCTACTAAAAATGATGATATTTTTAATGATAAAATTGTTAGAATGCGTATTAAAAAGGCTGGATATGATTATTCTAAATTGGTTTATGTACCAATGGCTGCTGATATTATACATCCTGGACATATTAATATAATTAAAACTGCAGCTAAATTAGGAAGAGTAATGGTTGGTTTATTTTCTGATGAAGCTATAAGAACATATAAGCCAGAACCTTATATGAATTTTGAGCAGAGAAAAACAGTCATAGAAAATATAAAAGGTGTTGAATATGTTGTAAGACAAGAAACAAAAGATTATGAAGATAACCTTCGTCGTTTTCAGCCTGATATTATGGTCCATGGGAAAGATTGGAGAGAGGGTCCATTAGCACAAGTGAGACAAAAAGCTATTGATATTCTTGCTGAATGGGGTGGAGAAATAATTGAACCAGATTATACTCAAGGTATTTCTTCTAGTGTATTAAAACAAAAAGTAAAACAAGAAGGGTAGTATCAAAAGTGCAAATCGAAGATTTTTTTAAAATTATTAATTGTGATTTTTATACAGGAGTACCTGATTCACAATTAAAAACCCTATGCGACTATTTAATGAATAAATATGGTATTCATAAAAGACATCATATAATAGCTGTAAATGAAGGAAATGCAGTAGCACTTGCTGCAGGATATAACTTAGCTACAGGGAAAATACCAGTAGTTTATATGCAAAATAGTGGACAAGGTAATGTTATTAATCCTATTGCATCGTTGTTAAATAAAAATATTTATGCAATACCAACAATATTTATAATTGGTTGGAGAGGAGAGCCAAATATTAAAGATGAACCTCAGCATGTTTTTCAAGGAGAAATAACTCTTAAATTACTCAATGATATGGATATAGAATATTTTATTGTTTCAGATAAAACTTCCATTGAGGAATTGATTGAAGTTAGAAAAAATTTCAATATTAGCCTTGAAAAAGGAAAACAGGTTGCATTTGTAATCAAAAAAGGTAGCTTAATTAATTCAGAAAAATTTTCATATAAAAATGATAATCAAATGACAAGAGAAGATATTATTGAACAGATTACTAAATTTTCAGAAGAAGATTTGATTATTTCTACAACTGGTAAAGCTTCAAGAGAACTTTTTGAAATAAGAGAAAAAAATAAACAAAGTCATAAATATGACTTTTTGACAGTTGGTTCGATGGGGCATGCAAGCTCGATTGCTTTGAGTATTGCATTAAATAAACCTAGTAAAAAGATATGGTGCATTGATGGTGATGGCGCACTTTTAATGCATTTAGGAGCTATGGCATTAATTGGAGCTAATAATCCTAGTAATTTAATTCACATTGTAGTGAATAATTCTGCACATGAAACAGTGGGTGGTATGCCAACAGTTGCAAGCGATATAGATATCTGTAAAATCGCACTTGGTTGTGGATACAAAAATGTTATTTGTGTAGATAATTTTAAAACTCTAGATGATGCACTTCAAAAAGCACAAAAATCACAAGAACTATATTTAATTGAAGTTAAATGTTCAATAGGAGCGAGAAAAGATTTAGGGAGACCAACTATTAGTCCAATTGAAAACAAAAATAATTTTATGAATTATTTAAACAAATAAAAAAGTTTATATAGGATTATCGACTTCATTAGCACAAAGTTTAAATCATAATGCATAGGCTGATATTTTCTAAGTGTTTTTATAAGGTTGGAATTTTTATTTTAGCTGATTTTGATTTGAATTTAATTAATAACTAAAAAACCTAATTTCTTCTAAGCTTTTCAAATTTTCAATTAAATAAATCCTAATCAATATTAAAATTATCTAAATATCTAAAAAATTTATGTTATAATATTTATGAGGGAATTAGGGAAATGTACGATTACTTTAGAGGTATACCTAGGGATAAAAGAAATACTAATAAAGGTACTTTTATATCTGTAGAGGTTGCTGATATTGGATATTCATTAGAAGTAATCGAAAGAGATTTTATTAATATTCAACTTTCTCAATCAGAAAAAATGAAATTTTATGTTTCATTAATCCATAAAGAAGATTCGATGAGTCTTTATGGATTTATTAATAAAGAGACTCGTGATATTTTTCAAATTTTATTATCAGTATCTGGTGTTGGTGCAAAAATGGCAATAGCACTTCTTAATGAGTTTGATGTTTGTGATTTGATTTCTTTTGTTATTGATGGGAATTTTAAGGAGCTTACACGAGCAAAAGGTGTAGGTCCAAAATTGGCTCAAAAAATAATTTTGGAATTAAAAGATAAACTTATAAAAACTGAATTGCCAAAATCTTCGTTGTCAATACTTCCACAAAATCCTGTACTTGATGATGTTCAATCAGTTATGCTTTCTTTAGGTTATAGTAATAACGAAATTGAAAGTGCATTTTCAAAAATAATGTCAAGCGTGGATGATAATTCCAGTCAAGAAGAAATTCTTAGAAAGGCTTTGATATGTTTGTCTATGTAAATTATTGTAAACATTTTTTCTCAAGTAGCAAGTTTTTCTTTGAGGAGTGTTGATATTAATATAAAGGAATTATTATGAATTTCAATATACCTAAATTTAATATCAATTTATCACAAGTTACTTTTAAGAGTAATAGAAAAGCTACTTTAAATAATCAATCAACAAATGTTAAACCAGTAAATATAAAACCTATTCAAAATGATTCATTTGAAATGTCTGTAGGTTATATAAATGATACTCATGGTCAAACCAACAATATGATGCGAATTTTATCTGGTATAAAAGGTGATTTAAGACTTTCTGCTGGTGATAATGATATCGGGGATGAAAAAAATCAAGGTGTTAGAAACGCAACAACAACTTTTCTTAATATAGCAGGAATAAAGGCATCTGCACTAGGAAACCACGAATTAGATACAAATCAAAAAGATTGTATTGATGCGATTGATAGATTTGATGGAGATTTTTTATCAATTAATTATAAGAAAACTCCAATAGAAGAACAAAGTTTAGATGAAATAGAAAAGCTTGGCAGAGCTGAATTGGATAAACATTTAAAAAAATCAATAATTGTTGATGTAAAAGGTGAGAAAGTTGGGATTATTGGTGCTTCTCCGATGGATATGTTCGAACGTCTAACACATCCAAATTATTATTATGATAGCTATATGGACGATTTGGATACAACCTTGGAAGAAATACAAGACGAAGTAAACAAGTTTAGAGAACAAGGTATTAATAAAATATTTTTACTTTCACATTTAGGCTATAAACGAGATAAGATTGTTGCTAAAAAGCTAGATGGTATTGATGTAATCATTGGTGGACATACCCACGAATTATTTAGGGATATTAAAGAGAACGTAAATTTATTTTATTCTAAAACAGGTGAACCTATAATTCTTACCGAAGCAGGACGAGATGGTAATTATTTTGGATTATTAAATCTAACATTTAATAAAGATGGTGTAATAACAAAAGCTCAAAATAATATTGGTGAGACTCGCTTATTCCAGAAAAATTTAATAAATCAATATTTATTTAACCAATATTTAGGAACTCCAGAGGTAGTTGGCTATATTAAAAAAGCTCCAGCGCCTCCGACTTCACTTGTAGAAGAAAATCCTCATGCAAATTTTGTTGCAGATATTATGAGGATTGAAACAAATTCAGATATTGGGATTTGGCATCATGCTGGTGTTAGAAACTTTTTCCATGAAGGTGAAATAAATTCAAGCGATGTAAAAGATATGGCTCCGTTTTTGGATTATGTAGTTGTTGCTAATGTTACAGAAAAAAATTTAGTAGATACATTTAAACACGCTATTGATTGTAGTTATAGATCATCTGCAAAAAAACCTGGATTATTTGCTGTATCAGGTTTGAAGTATACAGTAAATCCTGATAAAAGAGCACTTGTTAAAATGAGTTTTATAGATAAAGAAGGTAATGAACACGAAATTAATGTTGATAACCCTTCTAATACAAAAACTTATAAAGTAGTAGCTGATGAGTTTTTGATGTCAGCAGGAGCTGATTTTAAAATCTTAGCAGAAGAAGATGACTATATAACTCATTATAACTTTGATAAAGATTATCTTGTATGTCAATATTTAAAAAAACAAAAAGACCCTGTTGTAATTAATCATTATGGTCGTATAGAATTTACAACTGATAATGTTTAGATAGCAAATCTTTTTTTTAGAAGTTTTGTTATTAAAAAAGTAGGAAATATGAACTTTAGCATATCATTATTAAAACTTAATCAATATACATTACCGTTTAAGCAAACGCAAGTTAATAATGCAACATTTGCTAACCGTAAGAATGAATTTGATACATTTGAAATGTCTATTGGTTATGTAAATGATATTCACGGTCAGACAAATAATATGTTGAGAATTTTATCTGGCATAAAAGGTGATTTAAGGCTTTCTGCAGGTGATAATGATATTGGAGATGAAAAAAATAAGCTTGTTCATAACGTAACGAGTAAATTTTTAAATATAGCTGGAATTAAGGCAACTGCATTAGGCAATCACGAATTTGATACAAAGCAGAATGACTTTTTAGATACAATTAAAAGTTTTGATGGAGATGTATTAACTATTAACTTGAAGAAAAAAGCATTAGAATTGCAAGATGATTTTGATGTTAAAACTCAAGGCAGAGCAGATTTAGATGGTTATATTAAAAAATCATCAATAGTTAATGTTAAGGGAGAAAGAATTGGGCTTGTGGGAGCTTCTCCTTTAGATATGTTTGAGCGAGCAACTCATCCAGATTATCATGAAGATTGTTCAGTTAGTAATTTAGATGAAACTATTGAGAGCTTGCAAAAAGAAGTTGATGAACTTAAAAAACAGGGAGTAAATAAGATTATTTTATTATCCCATTTAGGTTATAAAAGAGATAGAATAGTTGCAGAAAAAACTTCTGACATTGATGTTATTATTGGTGGGCATACTCACGAATTAATAAAAGATATTAAAGAAGGAGAAAATTTAATCTATTCTAAAACAGGTGAACCAGTTATTATTACTGAAGCAGGACGAGATGGTAGGGCTTTTGGGCTTTTAAACTTAGTTTTTGATAAGAACGGTGTTATTAAAAAAGCTCAAAATAATTTAGCTGAAACAAGTAATTATTATAGAAATATGATTAATCAATATCTTTTTGATGAAATTTTAGGTAAACCAGAAAAAATAGGGTATATTAAAAAATCAACAATGCCACCTACAACATTAATTGAAGAAAATCCTCACGCAAATTTTATGTGTGATGCGATGCGTTATGAGTTAAATGCTGATATTGCAGTATGGAATAATGCTGGTCCTCGTAATTTTTTTCATGAAGGTGTTATAAATTCTCGTGATATTAGGGATATTGCACCATTTAGGGATGGGGTTTCTGTTGCTGAAATTACTGAGGAAAAAATTGTAAACTGGTTTAAAAATGCAATTGAAACAACTTATAAATCACCAGGTTATAAACCTGGTCTGGTCGCCGTTTCTGGCTTGAATTATACCGTTGATTCTAAGAATGGAAAGCTTGCTGGCATGAATTTTGTTGATAAAAATGGTATAGAGCATAAAATAGATATTAATAATCCAAGCAAAGATAAAACTTATAGGTTTGCAACGGATTCTTTTATGATGTCAGCAGGAGCTGATTGGGGAGTTTTAGCAACAAAAGATGAAGTAGAATATCATCCAGAATGTAAAGATTATTATACTTGTGAATATATAAAGCATTTAAACAAGCCTATTGAGATTAATCAAACAGGAAGGATTAAATTCATTTAGTGCTTGTGAGAATTTGAATTTTTTGGTGAGGGTGCGACGCACAGAATAATGTTTCTAGATTAAATTATTCCATTATTTTTTGTTTTATAAAATTTTCAAAAGGTTTTGTTTTAAGTTCAATTGTACACCAACGCCTTATTGGTGATGGCAAATAACCACTTGTAGTCATTACATGTTCAAAGCTTTTTTCAGGTTTAAGCCAAATTATTTTCTTATTTAAAAAGATTTCTATCTTATTCAAATAATCATAAGTTTCTGGAAGCTCGCATTCTGTATCGCAGAAAACCAGCTCTAATTTTTCAAAAACTTCTGGCATGTTTTCTTTCATAAAGAAAGCTAACGCTGTTGAGTCCTTTCCTCCAGAAAGGCTTAAGATATGGTATTCTGGGGTAAATTTGGTCATAGAGGTAAATCCTTGTATTTGGGGTAATAACGCATTAATTATAGCAACTTACCATGACTCAAAAAGAATTGTTACAGTATTTTTACATCTAAACCAAAGTAAAAAACGGATTGCGAATTTTAGCAATCCGTTTGGACAGTGCTCGGAAGTCAAAATAAGTTAAGAAGTTGAGAGGTTTAAGAATTTGAGAAGAATTTGTGCTTAGTAAAAATTTTGCAATTTCTTCTAAATTTATAAACTCTTATGCTCTTAAACTTTATTATGGAAGGTTCGAGAGATAACGTCGTCTTGTTGTTCTTTAGTTAGCTTATTGAAATTAACAGCATATCCAGAAACCCTCACTGTTAATTGAGGGTATTTTTCTGGATGTGCTTGCGCATCGAGTAATGTATCCCTATTAAAAACGTTCACATTTAAGTGATGTCCTCCCTTTTCAACATAGCCATCTAATAAATCTATTAAGTTTTTTTCTTGTGCTGTAGTCATTTAATATGTCCTTTCTTGTTCTTTTGTTTTTTACATTTTTATTATAAACTATTATTAACAACATGTCTGTTGTAATTACAACATTCGTGAATGGAAATTTGAAAATGGAAAGAGAAAAGTATTATGCAAAATTATTATAATCAAATAAAAAATTCTCCAGTGTTTTTTGGGATAAGCGAAGAAGAATTAAAGGAAATGCTTGAGTGTTTTAATGCACGAATAAAGACTTTTGATGATGGTGAGTTAATAATTCGTCAAGGAGATATGATTACCAATATATATCTTGTATTAGACGGTATTGTAAATATTGAAAAAGATTCGTATTGGGGGAGAAGGATAATAGTTTCTCAGTTAGGTATAAATGAAAATATAGCACTAGCATTTGTTGCTTCAAAGAATGTTGAATCTAGCATTGATGCTGTTTCTATTGGTAAAACTAAGTTACTTTTATTAAGTTATCAAAAATGTACTTCAATGTGCCAAAATGTTTGTACAAAACATAAGCTTTTAATAAATAATCTTTTTGAAATTCTTTCAAAAGAAAATATAGAACTGCTTCAAAAGATAGAAAATATTTCTCAAAAAACTATTCGAGAAAAACTCTTAACATATTTTTCTAATGAAGCTAGAAGAAATAAAAGCAATATTTTTGAAATTCCTTTTAATCGTCAAGATTTAGCAGATTATCTTAATATTGATCGTTCTGCAATGAGTTTTGAGTTATCAAAAATGCAAAAGGATGGTTTGATTAGTTTTGAAAAAAATAAGTTTATTCTAAAAAATGTTTAAGATTTTTTAGCTTTGTTAAATTATTTTTCAAACAAGTTTTAGTTTTGGATTTATGGTAATATAATTTTATAAATTATATTGCGTTTTTTTGAATAGGAGCTAGAATGAAAAGATTTTTATTATTATTTTTAGCATTAGTTTTATCAAATTCTATTTATGCTTATGATGATTTAGAATTAATAAAAGAAAATAATATTCAGAGTAAGATAAATTCAATAGGCATGAAAATTTTAAATGCAAATAAGTTAGATAAAAGAGTTGTTTTTGTATATGATAAAAATGGTAAAAAATCTTGTTTAAAAGAAGATAAATCAATTACAAAACGTCAGGTTGTTGTGTTTGGTGAGTATTATAAAAACATCGAAACTGATGATGAATTGGCAGGTTATATCGCACGAGAAATTCCTGCAGCTATTCGTTCTTACCAAGGAGGAACTGGTTTATTAAGCTCTGTTCAATTAAAATTAGCTCCTAAAAAATATGAATTAGCTTTTGATAAGCTTGCAGTTGATTATATGGTGAAAGCTGGTTATAATCCTCTGGGATTAATTACCTATATTAATAAAACTTATCCTCAATCTAGGCAAGATAAAATCTCTAGCAATAATTTGACTTCAAAAAGATTAGCTTATATTTATGAAAAAATATACATGCAATATCCTTGTTTTTTGGTTGACAATAAATATATTAATAATGAATATTATCAAAATTTTCTTTTGAACTCTGTTGAAAATAGAAAAAAGATTGTAGAAAAGGCAAAAAATCCATTATTATCAAGGGACTTAAAATATGAATAAAATAATTAGTTTATTTATAGTTTTATTATTTTATACTTGTTCATTTGCAATAGCAATAAATGATGAATATGCTGATTGTCTACCTCGAGACCTTAATAGTCCTATTGTTTATAGTAATTATAATTTTGAACCTACTGAAGTAATACCTATAAAATTAAAAGTTATTAATCCTGTAAAATCAGAAAAAGAATTATATGAAGGACAACAGGTAGATTTTAGAGTAGTACAAAATGTTGTACATAATGATAAAATTATTATTAAAAGAGGAGCTGTTGTTCCTGCAAAAATTTCTGTTATCATAACCCCTGGTATGAATGGAATTCCTGCTAGTATTATTTTAAAGGATTTTGATATAGAAAATATAGAAAAAACAAAGCTTACTGATTATTATGAGGTTTTTGGTCAGAATAGAAGCTTAATGGTTATACCTCTGAAATGGGTATTAACAGTATTACCTCCAACTGGTTCTTTAACTAATTTAATTATGGGTGGACATGCAAAATTAGCAGTAAAAAAACCAATTACAATATATTATTATCCAAATTGGATGTAAGAAAATAAATTCACGTTAAAAGAGTGGCCTTTAACTAAAAGCCACTCTTTAAAAAAACTTCTATAATTATAGACTAAGCACGTTTGCTTCCAGAAATTGCAATTTGGTGTCTACCTTTAGCACGTCTTCTGTTTAAAACTTCACGTCCTCCAGGTGTTGACATTCTTGCTCTGAAACCACTTACATGTTGTCTTTTAATTTTTGTTCCTTCTAATGTACGTCTCATTGTTCTATTTCCTTTTCAGCTAATTTTACATATAATATACTTATAAAAACATGAACATGTAAATGAGTCAACATGAGAGGGGTTAAAAGTATGAAGAAATATAACATTGGGTTTATAGGTTGTGGAAAAATGGCAGGAGCTATTATCAAAGGGCTTCTTAAATCAGGGTTTACAGACTCGCAACATATACTAGCAACACAGGCTGAATTAGAAGGTATTGCTGAGAAATCTGCAAGTCTTGGTATTGAAATATTTATGGATAATAAAATTCTTGTACAAAAATCTGATGTTATTTTTTTAGCAACAAAGCCAAATCAGGTTTTAGATGTATTAAAAGAAATCTCTCCGTATATTAATTCAGAAAAACTTATTGTATCAATAGCAGCAGGGGTAAGAACAGAAAAACTTGAGGCAAACTTACCTTTGCAAACTCGAGTTATTCGAGTTATGCCAAATACTCCAGCTCTTATTGGAGAGGGCATGAGTGGGATAGTTAAGGGTAAATATTCTACAGATTTAGACGTTTCTTATATAAGAGAGCTTCTTTCTACAATCGGCAAGTGTATTATTGTTGATGATGAGTCTCAAATGGATATTGTTACAGCTATTTCAGGATCAGGACCAGCATTTTTCTATAAGTTAATAGATGATATCGCAAAAGCTGGTGAGGCTTTGGGATTAGATTATGAAAAAGCGTTATTGTTAAGTATTCAAACAGCTATAGGTTCAGCTAAGATGGCATTAAATCGTGAAATCAGTATGGAACAGCTTGTTTCAAATGTTGCGACAAAAGGTGGTTGTACTCGTGTCGGTGTAGATGTAATGGAAGAAGTTGATACAACAAAAATTTTTGCAGATGTTATTAGACAAACTGCTATAAAAGCTAAAGAATTGGGAGACTAATTTATGGGAGAATTTTCAGAAATAGCTGTGAACAATTTCAAACAAGGCTATAATTGCGCTCAGTCAGTGTTTTTAGCTTATGCAAAATATTTTAATATCGAAGAAGATACGGCTCTCAAGCTTTCTTCTTCGTTTGGTGCTGGCATGGGAAGATTAAGAGAAGTCTGTGGAGCTGTATCTTCTATGTTTGCAATAGCTGGTTTAAGTAAGGGTTATACTGATCCTCTTGATGACGATGCAAAGGCTAAACATTATGAATTAATACAGCGTTTATCAAAAATTTTTATTGAAAAACACGAAACAATTATTTGTAGAGAATTATTAGGGCTTCCTGAAGGTGCAGATGAGCCAATTCCTTCAAAAAGAACAGAAGAATATTATCAAGAAAGACCTTGTGAAAATTTTATCAGAACAGCGTCAGAAATAATTGAAAAAGAACTTTTATAGTATGGTTAATTAGTTAAATTAGGTAATTTATTTTAATATAATTATGTAAATAATTATATTATGTATATAGATTATTCTTGGTATTCGGAGCTTATACAACCTGTATTAAAACCCCCTGCTTGGCTTTTTGCGCCTGTATGGACAATTTTGTATATATCAATGGGGGTGGCATTATTTCTTTATGCCAAAAAAGCCTCATTAAAAAGCAAGTCTTGGGGTTATTTATTGTTTTTTACTCAATTATTAGTAAATTTATCTTGGAGTCCAGCGTTTTTTGGTTTAAAAAATATTTATTTAGCCTTAGCATTAATAATGCTTTTAGACGTGCTCGTTCTATTCAATATTATTGAATTTTTTAAGATATCAAAAAGTGCAGGGAGATGTTTAATACCATATTTTTTATGGCTATTATTTGCAACTTATCTAAATTTAGGGATTGTGATTTTAAACTAATTGGTTTTTTCTAATTCTTTTTTTATTTCTTCTACTGAAATATATTTAATTTCAGAATTGTCATCTTTTTTTAGATAAACATCTTTTATTCCAGCTTGAACGATAAACCTTTTACAAAGTATGCAGATAAAATCGTGTCCATAGATATACATTGATGCGCCTGTTGAACGGTCTTGACCTGCTTGAATAATAGCATTTTGTTCAGCGTGGATAGAACGACAAGTTTCATAGCAAGTGCCTGATGGAATATTGTTTTTAATTCGATAGCATTCACCACGTTCATAGCAGGATTCTACACCAGATGGAGTTCCGTTATATCCAGTTGCTTTAATTTTTTTATCTGTGCCAACTATAACAGCTCCAACTTGCGCTCTAAGACAGTTTGAACGTGTTGAACAGGTTTTTGCCATATCTAAAAAATAATCAGTCCAAGATTTAATAGTCATAATTTATGTCCTTTTGAAAGTATTATATATTAAATTTGGTATTATGAAAAGATTTTTAAAAACCGAATAACATTAGTTATTCGGTTTTTTTGATGGAGTTTTAGATTAATCCACCTGTTTTGGGGTGATGTACATTTTTGAATCTTTAAATCTTTGTAAATTCTTTTTCTGTAAAATATTCAACCACTGTGTCCATTACGTTATCAAAAAAGAAATCTAATTCAGCAGAAATGATTTGCTCTCCTGCACTTTGTGTTGATAATTCTGATAAATTAAATCTTGATAACATTTCATTTTCAATACGCATATTCTAATCCTTTCCTGTATGATAATCTCTGTTTTTTATTTTTCTTACAATTTATATATCGGCATTTTTTTTTAAAACTTTAGTTTTTTGATGAAGTTTGTTACAAAAATTAACAAACTTTATATTTATTTAATAATATTTTTTAAAAAATCAAGCTCCGTTTTTACTTGTAATTATTAAGGCTTTATACTAGAATAATAATTGAAGATTAGTATATTAAGGGGTACGAGTATGAAGTTCGTTGCTAGAAAAGATGATTTTTTAAATGGGATTAGAATTATCGAAAGAGCTACAGTTATAAAAGGCTTACAGCCTGTTTTAGCTAATGTTTTAATTGAGACAATTGATAATAATCAGATTAAGTTATCTGCAACGGATTATGACTTATCTATTACAACATTAATCGAGGCTCAGGTTGAAGAAGAAGGAAAATTTACGCTTCCAGCAAAGAAATTAGGAGAGATTATTTCTCGTTTACAAGACGAATTAGTTAGATTAGAACTAAACGGTGCGACTGCTAATATAACTTGTAAAAATTCTAAGTTTGATATTATAGGTATTTCTGCTTCTGAGTTTCCAAAGATAGATGAAGCTATTTCAGAAGAAGATTCTATTGAAATTGAAACAAAACCTTTTGTAAAAGCTATTCGTCAAGTTGTATCGGCAGCTGCTGGATATGAGACAAACAATCTTCTTTCTGGGGTTGTTTGTGAGGTGAATAAGAATATATTAGAAGTAGCTGCAACTGATGGTAATAGATTGGCGAGAGTTAGAGAAGTTATTAAAAATCTTTCTCAAGATGAGGAAAAGAGTTTTGAAATGCTTATTTCTTCAAAAGTTTTATCAGAGCTTTCTAAAGTTGCTTTGCTTACTGAAGCTGAAAATATTGGAATAATTAAAGAAGGTAAAAAGATTGTAATAATTGTTGACAAGACAAAAATTATTACACGCTTAATGCAAGGTCAGTATCCTAAATATAACCAATTGATACCTCAGACTTTTCCAAAAGAAGCAAAGGTTGATAAAAATTTGTTAATAGCTGCATTAGAAAGAGTTGCAGTTATGGTGAATGAAAAAAATAGCATTGTTAAATTTGAACTACTTGATAATACATTAAAGCTTTCTGGAGACTCTCCAGAATCTGGTAATTCACAAGATGAAATTGATGTTCAATATCTAAGTGAGCCTATTACAATAGCATTTAATTATAAATTTGTACTTGAGTTTTTAAAAATAGTTGAATCAGATGAAATATATATTGAATTAAATACTCCTTTATCTGCAACAGTATTCAAACCTTGTTCTGATGAGGATTATATTTATCTTGTAATGCCTGTTCAATTAAGAAACTAAAAATTTTAGATTAATTTCTAGTTAATGAAAGCAATATTTCTTGAGGGATGTGTGTATTTTTAACGCCACTGTCTGTGTTAGCTAAAAAGAATTCTACAGTTTCGTTTTGTTCAACGCCTAATAAATCAAAAGGTATTGCAATATCAATAACATTTTTATATTCAATTTTTAATCCTTCAGAATTAGTGAGAGTCCACATGTTTGGGTGTAAACAACTTGTGAATCTTGGAGGATAAAGCGTATCTTTGATAAGCGTGAGCGTAAGCTCATGCTCAAATTTTTCTCTTAAAATTGGATAAGGATTATCAGTTTTACTTATTAACCTTATATAAGCACGATTTCCTATTGAAGTTGCGTTTCTAATGTAGATGTAAAACTGGTTTATTCTATCAAGATATCCACTTTCACCTGAATTTTTATTAATATGTAATCTAAAATAAACATTATTTTCGTCGCATCCAAAATAGATTTTTTCGATACTTTTGTTTTCTCTAAAAACTGGTCCATCAAGCATACTAATATTTCCTGAATAATACCAATCATCATAACTTTCTAATAGGCCATCTATTCTAGGTGTTATTTTTCGAGTCGGGTATTTTAGAGGAAGCTCTATTTTGTTAATTAGAGATTTATCTAAATATTCAGGAGGTTTAAGGTTTAGTAAGAAATAGACATTTTTGAGTCGTTCTCTATACATGTAGTCGAAAACATAATCTTGACCAGAATTATTTGGTTCTCCATACCACCAAAACCAATCACTACCTTCAGCTATCATTAATTCTCTATAAGCAATATCTATATTATGATGATTTGGATTTTCGTTTATAAAATTTTTAAAAGCATCTCTTGTTTCTTTTAAATAATTCCAAGCCTTATTTTTGGTTTTTTCTCCAATCCAGTATTGAAATGTTTTATCAATCCAAGAGCCGGAATGAATATTTTTAAGTTCTTTTTTGTTTTTTTCATTATTTACATAATTAGAGATTAATACTGTTTCAAGTGTTTCATCGTTTTCAATATGTGAATATATAAGGTTTAAAAATTCATTACCATCATTTTGGTAATTTTCCCAACAATTTTCGCCATCTAAAGCAATTGTCAACAAATGAGTAGTATCTGGTGATACCAAAATCTTGCTTTGAATAACTTTTATTTTGTCAAACAAATCATTTGCTGCTATTCTTGGTTCTAGACCAGCATATTCAAAGTTAATTAGGTTAGCAATTGAACGGTCTCTGAAAATTATATTTATAGGAGTTGGTTTTGTTTTGTATTCATATATTTTCAATAAATGATATGGGTCATTCAAATTTCCTTTAAAATCTCTTACAAAATCAAAACCTATTGAATCTGCAAGAATTCTTTCATCAGAAATGGTCCATTCAATACCTTCTTGTGATAAAATTTCTAAAGTTTTAGGTCCAAGACATAGTTCAGGAGGCCAAAAACCTTTAGGGCGAGTACCCATAACTTGTTCGACTCTGTCTAAAGCATTTTTGATTTGGGCTTTTGCATCTTCTAATAAACTCCAATTAGTTGGCAAGCCTTCTGTGGTCGTAGTAGATTTAGCAGAGGTTTCAATGTCTATAAGTATAGGTAAAATAGAATGATAATAAGCACTTGTAGTCATTTCTATTCTACCTTCTGCAATATATTTTTTATAAGTAGGTATAATTTCTTTTATTATTTGATAGTGAATATTGATTATTTCAATACGTTCTTCTAAAGTGTAATTGTATTGTTTATTCCATAATTCTTGTAAGCGTGGATATCTTGAAAAGTGAATAGAATCTATCCAGACAAGGTTAAATAATGCCATTAAGTCAGATATTTCTTGATTATTAAAATCATTTAAATCGAAATTATCTTTTGCAAATCGTTTTTGATAAAGATTTTTATAATTTTCACTTTTGAAAATCATTGTTTCATATTTAGGTGTAAAAAAATTGTTTAGAATAAACGCTTTTTCTTCATCATTTAGATTATACACATCTGATACAGATAATTCTGAGTGAATATCATGTTTCCCACAAGTATAATCAATAATAGTGTCCATTAATGCAGGAACGACATCAAAATTAAGTTTCAATTTTGGATATTTTTCTAAAATCAAAACCATATCTAGATAATCTTTTACAGCGTGAAGTCTTGCCCAAGGCATTAAATAAGTGCCTTCAATTTCATAAACTGGCTGATGCATGTGCCAATATATAGCTAATGATAAATTTTTCACACTTAACTCCGTATAATTAGAGTATACTAAAATTTTTACGCTTTCGCAAGCATGAAATTATAAACCTGAAGTTTAATACAAACGAAGTCTTAATATTTTAACTGTTTAAAGCTTGTAGGAATTTATTGTTTTGAGTTTTCTACTTTTTTTATATAAAGTTATATAAGATTGCTAATGTAAAATATAATTTATTTATATTTGTGCTAATATATAATAAACATATTAATTACGAGGTTTTAACATGGAAGATTTAAGAGAAAAATATGAAGTCGTTATTGGTTTAGAAGTTCACGCACAATTGAAAACTAAATCAAAAATATTTGCGCCAGATTCAACAGAATTTGGTAATGAACAAAACTCACAAACAAGTGCAATCACTTTAGGTATGCCAGGTGTTTTACCAGTTCTTAACAAAGAATGTGTAAATATGGGTATTCTTTTAGGATTAGCACTGAATTGCGAAATCCCAGCAAGATGTAAATTTGATAGAAAACAATATTTTTATCCAGATCTTCCAAAAGGATATCAAATTTCACAATATGATGAGCCAATTTGTTTGAATGGTTATCTTGATATTAAAGGTAAAAGAATTGGTATCACTCGTGCTCACTTAGAAGAGGATGCTGGTAAACTTGTTCACGCAGGTGCTGCTGGTCTTAATGGCTCAGCATATTCGCTTGTTGACTTAAATAGAGCTGGCACACCACTCCTTGAAATTGTTTCTGAACCTGATATTCGTTCAGCTGAAGAAGCTAGAAATTATATGGAAGAATTAAGAAATATTGTAAGATATTTAGGCGTTTGTGATGGCAACTTAGAAGAAGGCTCTATGAGATGTGATGCAAACATTTCAATTATGCCAAAAGGTTCTAAAGAGTTTGGTACTCGTGCGGAAATCAAGAACGTAAACTCTTTCTCTGCACTTCAAAGAGCTATTGAATATGAAATTGACAGACAAATCGAAATCGTAGAAGAAGGCGGAAAAGTTGTTCAAGAAACTCGCCTTTGGGACGATAACTTAAAAGAAACTCGCTCTATGAGAGGTAAAGAAGATGCTCATGATTATAGATATTTCCCTGAGCCAGATTTAATGCCTTTAGAAATTTCAAGAGAATGGGTGGAAGAAATTAGAGCTAAAATGCCTGAACTTCCGGAAGCAAAACGTCAAAGATATATGTCTTTAGGTCTTAGCGAATACGATGCATGCGTTATTGTTGAACAAATGGGCTTAGCATTATTCTTCGATAAAGTTCTTGAATTAGGTGCAAATCCTAAAACAGCTGTTAACTTCATTATGGGTGAAATTGCAGCTTACTTAAAAGAAGCTAAAGTAGAGATTACTGAAACTAAATTAACAGCTGAAAACTTAGCTGAATTAATTGGTTTGATTGAAAAAGGAACAATTTCTAACAATATCGGTAAACAAATTCTTATCGAAGATATGATTACAAATGGTGAAAAAGCTTCTGCAGTTGTAGAAAGAAAAGGTTTAAGCCAAATTTCTGACGAAGGTGCAATTAAAGGCATCGTTGAAGGAATTATAAATGCTCATCCAAATGAGGTTCAAGCGTATAGAAATGGTAAAACAAACTTATTGGGCTTCTTTGTTGGTCAAGTAATGAAAGAAACAAAAGGAAGAGCTAATCCTAAGACTGTTAACGAATTAATAAGAGGATTTTTAGAAGGATAAATTTAATACTTTATATAAAAATAGGTTTGGTGGAATTTATCAAACCTATTTTTTTAATATCATATAATAAATAATTTTTGCATTTATATTTACTAGGGAGTATAATATAGTCATAGATTTGAAGGGGAATTTTTATGGTTAATAAACTAATTAAAGAAGATATTAAAATGTTTTTAACTGGAAATGAAGTTCTTGCTTATGCAGCAAACTCTGCTGAAGCTGAATTTATGTACGGTTATCCTATAACACCTCAAAACGAAATTATGCATACTTGGTGTAAATTATTACCAAAAACTGAAGCAGGTTTTTTACAAACTGAAGACGAAATATCTGCTGGTTTTTCAACAATTGGTGGTATTTTAGCAGGAAAACGTGCTTTTACTGCAACAGCAGGTCCAGGTAATGTTATTATGCAAGATGCTCAATCTATGGCTGAAATGATGAGAATACCTTTTGTTTGCGCAGTTATGCAAAGAGGTGGTCCTTCAACTGCTACTGTTATTTATGCTCAGCAAGAAACTCGTTTAACTTGCTACGGTGGTAACGGTGAAGGATTTAGAATTGTTTATTCAACAGCTGGACATCAAGATTTATATGATTATATGATTAAAGCTTTCAATACAGCTTGGAAGTATAAATTCCCAACTTATGTATTAGCTGATGGTTATCAAGGTAAAATGAGAGAACCAGTTATGCTTTATGATCCAGCAAGTCGTGGAATTACAATGGTTCCTACAGAAAAAGCTCTTCTTGCAGATGGCGAAATTGGGGTTGATAGAAAATCAATCCACATGAGAAATACTTATAATATGGAAGAAGAACTTATGGAGGTTCTTGATTCATATCAAGTTGATTACGATAAAATGGCAGAAGAAGTTGCTGAATGGGAAGAATACAAAGCTGATGATGCTGAAATTCTTGTTATCGCTCATGGTATTGTTGCTCGTTCTGCTCGCACAGCGATTGATGAGCTTCGTGAAAAAGGTATTAAAGCTGGGCTTTATAGACCTATTACTATTAGACCACTTGCTGTTAAGCCATTGAGAGAAGCAGTTTCTAGAGCTAAGCATATTCTATTTACAGAATCTGCAAATGGTCAACTTGCTCAAATGGTATTAGAAAAAATTTATGGACTTACAACTCCATATTCAACATTATTCAAAATGGGTGTTGGTGTAACAGGAGATGATATTGTTCAAAAAGTAGAAAACATTGTTAAGGAGGGTGTGTAAAATGGCAGAATTATTAAATCTACCTCCAAATTTACCAAAATCACAAAATGCAGAAGTAGGCGCAAGTAAATTTTGCCCAGGATGTGGTCATGGTATAACATTAAAATCATTAGGAAACGCTATTGATGAATTGGGTATTAAACAAAAAACTGTTTTTGGCTGTGATATCGGATGTTCATTACTTAGTTGGAATTATATGGATTTAGATACAGTTCAAACCCATCATGGTAGAACAACTCCTGTTATTTATGGTGTTACTCGTGCAAATCCAGAAGCAATTGGTATTGCTTACATGGGAGATGGTGGTGGACTTGCGATTGGTGCGCAACATTTAGTGAACGCTTCTATTCGTGGTGAGAGAATGCTTATTATTGTTGTTAACAATACTAATTATGGTATGACGGGTGGACAAATGTCTCCAACAACAATGCCTGGACAAAAAACTGAAACAACTCCTTATGGCAGAGATTGTTCAGTAACAGGCGAACCTGCAAAAGGTGCTGAAATGGTTGCAGCAATCGTTAATAAATCAAAATCTTTTGTTGCTCGTTCAACTGTTTCTAATCCAATGAAATTGAAACAAACTTTTGTTAAAGCTCTTAAAAACGTAGAAAATGGTGGCTTTTCTTTTGTAGAAGTTCTTTCAATTTGTCCTTTAAACTGGAGAACAAATAATGTAGATACGTTTGCAAGACTTCAACAAATGGAAGAATATTTTGAGGTTAAAGAGTTTTTAACTCCAGAATCAGTTTAGAAAGGATATTTGAAAATGGCAAGAACAAAAATCGTATTAGCAGGTGAAGGTGGACAAGGTGTTCAATCTATTGCAAAAATTCTTGTAGAAGCTGGTTATGAAGCTAATAAAGAGGTATTATATATTCCAAATTTTGGTGTAGAGCAACGAGGTGGTGTCTCAATTGCTTTTTGCCAAATTGCAGATGAAAGAATTGGTGAACCACGTTATTCAAAAGGTGATATTGTCATAATGCTTTCAGATAGGGCAATTGATAGATGTGAAACTTATGTTGATAAAAATTCTACAGTTGTTTATGATACATCTGTTTGTACAAAAAAACCTACTTGTGAATGCAAAGAAATTATTGGTATTGATGCAAACAAAATTGCAAATGAACAATTAAGTGCAAGAGTATTTAATATTATTATCTTAGGCGTTCTTCTTGAAGCTACTCATGTTCTTGAGCTTAGTGATATCAAAAACGCTATGGAGCTTGCATTAGGCAAGAAATTTGATGCAAAACCTGAGTTAAGGGAATTGAATTACAAAGCTCTTGAAATGGGTATGAGTTTAGTTGCACAGAAAGCAGGTGTATAATGGAAAAACAGTATCGTGGATATAAAATCGAAGGTGTTGGCAAAGGAAAAGCTGATTATTATGTATATACAGACCTTTGTAAAGGTTGTGGACTTTGTATTGCAAAATGTCCTATGAATAAAGCTGGTAAAAAATGCTTACAATGGTCAAAGGAAGTTGGCTTATATCAAACTCCAGCAGTTGCTCCAGATCCAGAAATTTGTATAGCTTGTGGAGCCTGTGCGATGACTTGTCCTGATAGTGCAATTAGAATTGAACGCAAAAATTAGTATTTTGGTACTGTTATAAAAATTGAGCTATAATTTTATTATGCAAAACAAATTTCAGATAGCTTCAAAATATAAACCTGCAGGAGATCAGCCAAAAGCTATTAAACAGCTTGTTGAGGGTGTAAAAAGAGGCGATGATACGCAAACTTTACTTGGGATTACAGGTTCAGGTAAAACTTTTACAATCGCAAATGTAATTGAGCAAGTTCAAAAACCAACTCTTATTATTGCACACAATAAAACACTTGCTGCGCAATTATATAACGAGTTTAAAGAGCTTTTTCCAAATAATGCAGTGGAATATTTTATTTCTTATTATGATTATTATCAACCAGAAGCCTATATTCCAAGAACAGATACTTATATTGAAAAATCTGCAAGTATTAATGAAGAAATAGATAGGCTTAGACATAATACAACACGAAGTCTTTATGAACGTAGCGATGTTATTGTCATAGCTTCTGTTAGTTGCATTTATGGTTTAGGCTTACCAGAAAGCTATTTTAAAGGTGCAATAACACTTTCTGTTGGTGATAATATGGACAGAAGTGAGCTTATCAAGCATCTTGTACTTACGCAATATACAAGAAACGATGTTGCGCTTGAGCGTTCGACATTTAGAGCTCGTGGTGATATTGTCGAAATCATGCCAGCTTACGAAAAGATTATCACACGCATATATTTCTTCGATGATGAAATCGAAAAAATTGTTAAAATTGACCATCTAACAGGTGAAATTATAGATGCGCCTGAAAGCACTGTAATTTACCCTGCTGTACACTATATTGCGTATGATGAGAACGAAGATGAGACGATTTCAATGATTCGTCAAGAGTTAAAAAATCGTGTTGCCGAGCTTGAAAATGAAAACAAAATCCTAGAATCACAAAGACTTCAACAGCGTGTAAAATATGATATCGAAATGATTAAAGAAATGGGCTACTGCTCAGGTATTGAAAACTATTCGAGAATTATTGAGCGTAGACCAGTAGGCAGTCCTCCAGCAACTTTATTAGATTATTTCCAAGAAGATTTCTTAACAGTTATAGACGAATCTCACGTTACAATTCCACAGTTAAATGGAATGTATCATGGCGATGCTTCAAGAAAGAAAACTCTTATTGATTACGGTTTTAGGCTTCCTTGTGCGAAGGATAATAGACCTCTTAAAAGTAAAGAATTTTTTGATAAAGTCGGACAAAAAATCTATATTTCAGCAACACCAGCTGAGTTTGAATTAAAAACTTCTCAACAACTTGTTGAACAAATCATTCGTCCAACAGGGCTTGTTGACCCTAAAATACATATTCGTCCAATTGAGACACAAATTTCTGATTTGAAAGTAGAAATCAAAAAACGTGCAGAGAAAAATGAAAGAGTTTTGATTACAACGCTTACTAAACGTATGGCAGAAGATTTGACTGATTATTTCTTGCAAGATGGAATAAGAGTTCGTTATCTTCATAGTGGTGTTAAATCAATTGAGCGTGTTGAAATCTTGAGAGATTTGCGACTTGGTGAGTTCGACGTTTTAATCGGTGTAAACCTTTTAAGAGAAGGTCTAGATATCCCTGAAGTTTCACTTGTTGCAATTATGGACGCAGATAAAGAAGGCTTCTTGCGTTCTGATACAAGTTTAATCCAAACTATCGGCCGTGCAGCTCGTAACTCTTGTGGTGAAGTTATTATGTACGCTGATAAAATAACTGAGTCAATGCAAAGAGCTATTGATGAAACTAATCGTCGTAGAGAAATTCAGCTTGAACATAATAAAAAATACGGAATTATTCCTCAGACTATTAAAAAACCAATTGAAAACAACCTTCTTTCACTTGTTGAAAGCTATCGTAGCTTTGAAGATATTGTTGCAGAAGAAATGGTTGATTTAGGCATTGATAAAAGAGATTTGCCAAAACTTATAACCAAGCTTGAAAAAGATATGCACAAGGCTGCTAAAATACTTGATTTTGAACGAGCTGCAGAAATCAGAGATCAGTTAAAAAAGTTGCGTGAAATGGTTTAATTTTAAATCTATTAATTGGTTATGGTCAAAGAGTCAATAATTTTATTGATTTTGGTCGGATCTAAAACATGCCCACCTTCTTTAAGTATTTCTATAGATTGTAAATTTTTACAAGATGAAGCAAGATGTTTTGCAACATCTGATTTTACAATTTTATCATTTTGTGAATGTATTATATATACTGGCATGTTAATTTTTTCTAAGTTTTTTGCTGTATTAATTTTTTTATATTTGGCACCTTGTAATATTGGAAAATTTTTAATTAAAAATTTTGTAAATTTTGGAAGGCTTATGTTTACGTCATCCATAGATTTATTTGAAATTGATTCAGCAGACGATACAAGTATTAATTTTGAAACTTGAGAGTTTACTAAAGCTAGATTTGAAGCTAAATATCCACCAAGGCTATGACCTATAATACAAATATCACTGGGTTTTATGCCTTTATCTTTTAAATACTTAATTGCAGTTTGTGTATCTTCAGATAATGATTTTTGACTAATTTTTTGTGGTTTATTTTTCCCAAAACCTCTATATTCGGGAGCAATAATAGCATAATCAGTTTTATTTATTATAGATTGATATAAAGGCTGAAGGTTTGTAACATTTTGACCTAAACCATGTAGAACAATCGCATATTTTTTTCTATTATTAGGATTTATATCTAGTGCATAGGTATTTGATTTTTTAAAATTAAAGGTTATTTCTTTTGTAATATTTTTTAAATTTGGTGCAAGTTTTTGAACTCTTAATCTTGAAATATCTATTGTGCGTGAAATAAATTGGTTAAGTCCAACATTTGGATTTAACAAAGGTGTTAAACTTTTTATTCTAGTGTTTTTTTGGAAATTAATATGCTTTTTATTATATTGTACTGGTGTATTGTTTAATATAAAAACTCTCATAGACTAATATTAATTAAAATAAAGATTGTTTTCAAGTTACTTTTTTTAGTATTTGAGCTAATCTTGACCTATCGTTCTTTTTGTCTTACGATTTACTTGTTAATAGAAGGAGAATAAACCATGTCAAGAAAACCAATTATTGCTGGAAACTGGAAAATGAATTTACTTCAAGCTGATGCTAAAGCATTATTTGAAGGTATCCAAGGTTTCGTTAAAGATTTTACAGCACAACAACTTCCTACAGTTGTAGTTGCACCTGTATTCACATCACTTTCAGTTGTAAATGCTGTTAAATGCGACTGTGGATGTGGAGAGAACAAAATTAATATTGCAGCTCAAAACTGCCACTGGGAAAAGTCAGGAGCTTATACTGGCGAATTATCAGTAGAAATGCTTGCAGATGCAGGTTGCTCTTATATTATTATTGGTCATTCTGAAAGACGTCAATATTTTTCAGAAACCGATGAGATGATTAATAAAAAAGCTAAAGCTATTTTAGCAGGTGGTTTAATACCTATCATTTGTTGTGGTGAAACTCTTGAACAAAGAGAAGCTGGTGTTACAGATGAACACATAGCTACACAAATCAGAGCAGCTTTAAATGGTTTAAGTGAAGAAGAAATTTCTAGATCAGTTATTGCTTATGAACCAATTTGGGCGATTGGTACAGGAAAAACTTGTGATTCAATTGAAGCTAATCGTGTTATTGCAATGATTAGAAATGTTGTAAAACAAGTATCAAGCGACTCTGCTGGTGAAGCAATCAGAATTCTTTATGGTGGTTCTGTAAAACCATCTACAATTGAAGAACAAATGTCTCAATCAGATATTGATGGTGCTTTGATTGGTGGAGCTAGTTTAACAGCTGAAAGTTTCAATGAAATTATTTCTAACACAATGAAGGTTAGTGTTTAATTTTTAACAAATATCGAATATCGGAGGTGAAAAAGCCTCCGATATTTTTTGTATTAAATTTCTTCAAATGAGTCAATCGCTACATCGACAATAGCTGTTCCTTTATGTGAAATCATTTTTTGTAAGGCAGGGATTAGTTCTTCTGTTTTTGTAACTCTTATAGCAAATAAATCGTAAGCTTCTGCTATTTTTGTAAAATCAGGATTAATCATTTCAACTTGATATCTATTATTATAAATTTTATCTTGCATTTGACGAACCATGCCAAGATAGCCATTATTCATTATAATAATTTTTATTGGTATGTTATGTTCACGACAGGTTGCAAGTTCTTGTAAGTTCATTTGAAAAGAGCCATCGCCAGTAATATTTAGTACTAAGGAATAAGGATTAGCTAATTGTGCACCTATTGATGCAGGTAAGCCAAAACCCATTGTTCCAAGTCCACCAGATGTGATAAATTTTTTAGGTTGATTAAAACAAAAGTGCTGTGCTGTTAATAATTGATGTTGACCAACATCAGTTACTACAACTGGCTCAAATGACTTTGTGTATTCATAAATAGCTTCTAATACAGAAGAAGAGTGTAATGATTCTGACGAGCAATTTTTATTTGTGCATTCTTGTTTTAGCAACTTAATTTGAGAACGCCATTTACTGTAGTCAGGATTTGAATTAAGTCTTGTTAATAATCCTTCTAAGAATATGTTTGTATCTGAGCAAATCTCAAGTTCAAAATTAAAAATAGATTTTTTAGTGTTTATGTTTACAATTTTTGCATCAGAAGCAAAATTTTCTTGTTTACATGTAGAACGATCTGAAAAGCTAACTCCTAATGCTAGGATAAAATCTGCGTTGTTTATTGCTGTATTCGCTGGATAAGAACCATTTATTCCTATCATGCCTAAATATAAATTATCTTTTGATGGGAAAGTCCCAATTCCTTTTAATGTTGATACAACAGGTATTCCAAATCCTAAAACTAATTTTTTTATATTTTCTACGGCATCTATTGCTCCACCACCTAAAAGTACTAATGGAGATTTTGCTGAATTTAATAATTTAATAGTTTTTTCATAATCGGTTTCTGCTATAGGTTGAATTTTTTTCTTATGTAAATCTTTTGAAATTTTTTGAATATATTTTGATTCTAAAATATTTCTTGGGAGAACTATTACAACAGGTCCTTTTTCTCCAGTATTTGCAACTTCAAATGCCTCTCTTATTATTTGTTTTATATCGTCTTTCGAAGTCATTATATAATTCTTTTTAGCACAAGACTTAGTCATTGAAATTATATCAACTTTTTGAAAAACTTTACCTTTATTATTATTTGAAGGAACATCTCCTGCTAATATAACAAGTGGAGTTGAGTCAGCATAGGCATTGGCAATTCCAGTTATTGTGTTAGTAAATCCTGGACCTGATGTAACTAAAACTACACCAGGTTTTCCACTAATTCTTGCATAGCCTTCAGCTGCGTGAACTGCTGCTTGTTCGTGGCGAACCAAGTAGTGCCTAATATTTTTGGTTTGTGATAACTCTTGATAAATGCTTAAAACTGCTGCGCCAGGATAGCCAAAAATGCTATTTACGCCTAACTCAGACAATGTGTCGACAAGTGCCTTTGCACAAGTTGTGATTGCAGAGTTTGATTTTGTTTTATCAGTTTCAATCAAAAGATTTGTCATAGTGTAATTATTATACCACTAATTTGAAAGAAAAGTTGCAATTAATCATTGTTTTCAATAGATAAACCCTAAAACAAGCATATAGCTTATTTTAGGGTTTATTAATTTTTAAATAAATTTATACTTTTTCTTTTATTTCTTTTATTATATTTTGTACAAATTCATCTACATTTATTGTGCCAATTTGTCCAACGCCACGTTTGCGTACTGCAACAGAATTTGCTTCGATTTCTTTATCACCGATTACACAAACATAAGGAATTTTTTTATCTTGTAATGATTCTCTTATTTTGTAATTCATTGATTCAGAACGGTCATCTAATTTTACTCTAATACCTTCTGCACGAAGTTTTTTGTAAACTTCTTCAGCAAAATCTGCGTGTTTTTCGTTTGAGATTGGAACAATAGCAACTTGTGTTGGAGCTAACCAAGTTGGGAAAGCACCTGCATAATGTTCAATCAAGATACCATGAAATCTTTCCATAGAACCAAAGATAACTCTATGAAGCATAATTGGAGTTTTCATAGAACCATCTTTGTCTTGATATTTAATATCAAATCTAGCTGGTAAGTTGAAATCTAGTTGAATTGTTGCACATTGCCATGTTCTACCTAAAGCGTCTTTAACTTTGAAGTCAATTTTTGGACCATAGAATGCGCCATCACCTTCATTAATTTCATATTTCATTCCACGTCTGTCCATAGCTTCTTTAAGTCCAGCTTCTGCAATTTCCCAGTTTTTAAGCTCACCAACATAACTTTCTGGACGAGTTGATAATTCAACTTCAAAATCCATTTTAAATATAGCCATTGTATCAGCTACAAAGTTGATGATTTCGTTAATTTCGTCAACTAATTGTTCTGGTGTACAGAAAATATGAGCATCATCTTGTGTGAAGCCTTGAACACGAGTAAGACCTGCTAATGCTCCTGATTTTTCTTTTCTATAAACTGTTCCTAATTCAGCCATTCTTAATGGTAATGAACGGTATGAATATCTGTTTGCTTGATAAATCATAATATGGAAAGGGCAATTCATCGGTTTAACAACAAATTGTTCATCAGATTCTTCATCTTTTTGTACAAAGAACATGTTTTCTTTGTAGTGATCCATGTGTCCTGAAATTTCCCATAGCTTAGATTTAGCGATTTGTGGAGTATGAACTGTTACATAGCCACGTTTTCTATGTTCGCTTCTCCAGTAGTTTTCGATTTCTTCTCTTACGACTGCTAAGTTCGGATGCCATAAAACTAAGCCACCACCAACTTCTTCTCTTACTGAGAATAAATCGTGTTGAGTACCAAGTTTTCTATGATCACGTTTAGCAGCTTCTTCTAAGAATGTTAAATAATCTTGTAAATCTTCTTTATTCCAATATGCAGTTGCATAAATACGTTGAAGCATTTTATTTTTTTCGTTACCTCTCCAGTATGCACCCGCAACTTTTAACAGCTTGATTGCATTTCCTTTGATATAAGATGTGTTTGGAATGTGAGGACCTGCACAAAGGTCATTGAATAAAATGTTTCCATCTTTATCTTTAGTTAAATATAAAGTAGGGTTGTCGTTTTTGTGTTCTTCTAAAAGCTCAGCTTTGTATATTTCGCCTTCAGCTTTGAACTCTGCAATTTTTGCATCAACATCTTCTACTAGATATTTTTCAAAGGTTAGATTTTGTTTAATGATTTCTTTCATTTCGTTTTCGATTTTTTCTAAATCTTCTTGTGTGAAAGCATAACCATCTGTAAGGTCAAAATCGTAGTAAAAACCTTCATCGGTAGCTGGTCCGATAGCTAACTTTGCTTGTGGAAACAGCTTTTGCACAGCCTGTGCCATGATGTGTGAACAAGAGTGTCTTAAAACTCTTAATGTTTCATTGTTCTTTTCCATTTTTTCTTCTTTCTATCCTTTGGGACATAGCCAAGCAATAAAAACATAACTATTGCTATTATTTGCTTCTTTCCACCTGCGTAATCAAAGATTGTTTCACTTTATTTATTATATACGTTTTGTATCGGTGGTATTGTAGTGTTTACTTTTTTCACATTTGTAATTACAAATTTGATTACGGTTCACACTGGCTATGTATCCGAGGTGGATCCCTCTAACTAATACATAATCATTTTAGCATGAAGAAAAATAATAAAGCAAAGAGCCTATATCTCTTTGCCTTATTATTGTTTATTTGAAAAACTTTAATTATTTATTAAGTGCAGCTTTGAGCCTTGCAAGTGAACGTGCTAGAGCAGCTTGCGCTCTTTGAGAATCAACTTTAGTTGAATTATCTAATAGACGGGCTTCAGCGCGAGCTTTGGCATCATTTGCACGTGTAACGTCAATATCACAACTTTCTTCACAGACATCAGTAAGTATTGTTGCAACATTATCATTAAGTTGAAAAATACCACCCATTGTTGCGAAATAGCGCAAAGTCTCACCTTGCTTTGCTCTTGTTACGCCAACATCAAGCACTGTAGTAATTGGGATGTGGTCATTTAATATACCCATTTGTCCTGTCTTGGTTTGAATAAGTAATTCGTCCACTTCGCCTTCAAATACTATTCTTTCATGTGTGATTATTTTTAATTGCATATTTTTTAACCTTTGGGCGGAGCACATTCCGCTTTAGTACTAGATTTTTGTATTTTGCTAAGTGCTCCTTTTGAACAAACTACAAAATCTTCAAGCTTTATTGTAATGTTTTTGCTTTTTCAATCGCTTCTTCTATTGTACCTACCATATAGAAAGCTTGTTCTGGTAAATCATCGTGTTTACCTTCGATAATTTCTTTGAAGCCTCTAATAGTATCTTCTAACTTAACATATTTACCAGGAATACCTGAGAATTGTTCAGCTACGAAGAATGGTTGAGATAAAAATCTTTGAATTTTTCTAGCTCTGTTTACTGTTTCTTTATCTTCATCAGATAATTCATCCATACCTAAAATAGCGATAATATCTTGTAATTCTTTGTATTTTTGAAGAATTTCAAGAACTTTTCTTGTAACTTCATAATGTTCTTCACCAATAATATTTGGATCAAGAACTCTTGAGTTAGAAGCAAGCGGGTCAACTGCTGGATAAATACCAAGCTGAGCGATTTGTCTTGAAAGTACTGTTGAAGCATCCAAGTGTGAGAATGTAGTCGCTGGAGCTGGGTCAGTTAAGTCATCAGCAGGAACGTAGATTGCTTGAACTGATGTAATTGAACCATCTTTTGTAGATGTAATACGTTCTTGTAATTCACCCATTTCAGTTGCAAGTGTAGGCTGATAACCTACAGCAGAAGGCATACGACCAAGAAGTGCAGATACTTCTGAACCTGCTTGAGTAAATCTGAAGATATTATCAATAAATAACAATACGTCTTGTTTAGAAAAATCACGGAAATATTCTGCAGCTGTAAGAGCTGAAAGACCAACTCTCATTCTTGCTCCAGGTGGTTCGTTCATTTGACCATAAATAAGTGCAACTTTGTCGATAACGCCTGATTCTTTCATTTCGTTCCATAAGTCGTTACCTTCACGAGTTCTTTCACCTACACCACCGAATACTGATACACCTGAGTGTTCTGATGCAATATTGTGAATAAGCTCCATAATAAGAACTGTTTTACCCACACCAGCACCACCGAATAGACCGATTTTACCACCTTTTTGATATGGTTGAATTAAGTCAATCGCCTTAATACCAGTTTCAAGAATTTCGATTTCTGTATTTTGGTCAACTAATTTTGGTGATTCTCTATGTATTGGAAGATAGTTTTCTGTTTCAATTGGACCCATTTCGTCAACAGGTTGACCAATTACGTTAAGTATTCTTCCTAAAATAGGCTTACCAACAGGAACTTTGATAGGCTCTCCTGTATTTATTACCTTCATACCTCTTTTAAGACCATCAGTAGATGACATAGCAACAGTTCTTACTCTATTTGAACCCAACATTTGTTGCACTTCTGCTACAACAACTGTGCCATCTTCCATTGTTATATTTAAAGCGTTGTAAATTTCAGGTAATTCACCTTGTTGAAATTCAACGTCAATAACTGGACCAATAATTTGGGTAATTAAACCCTCATTCTTGTTTAAAGTCTGCATATATCTCTCCTCTTATCTATTGAGAAAATTATACAATAATTTTTATAAGAAGACAAGAAGTCATTAAAATTTACTTATATTTATTTATACCAAGGTTTAAATTTATTAATTTTTAATGTTTTTATATTGATAATAAATCTAATATCTTAATAAATTTACATATCTGCAGGACATTTCCCTTTTTTTAATTGTTCCATTAATGGAAGCAAGAATTGTTCTTCATTTTCGCCTTCTGTTTTGAGTGTGTAATATGCAATCTCTGCAAGTTCTTTACATATTGGTAGAATAGACTTTCCGTTAATTTTTGTACTGACAGCTGAACGTGCAACTTTGTATCTTAATTCTTTTATTTCGTTTGTTGAAAATTTGTTTAAAATATTTTCCACTTCTTCTAGTGCCGATTTTGAATACATAATTCCTTTGTATAGAGCAGGAATTGAGTATTCTAATCCATTACCTACGCAATCGTGATTTCGGATTTCAATAAAATTTCTTAATCGAACTTCTGGGAAATATAGGTTTGAATGTAGTTTCCAATCCTCAATTGTAGGATAATAACCTTCAAAACCTTTTTCCATGTATTGTTTGAATGTTAGTTTTCCATTTATGCTATGAGTTTGATTTTCTCTATTTATAAATATCATTGGGGTGTCGAGAAGTTTTTTTACATAATCTTTAAATCCCATATTATTGAAATCAGTTGCAAATCCACATCTTTCGTTGTCGGTATTTAACCAAGCTAATGCTCTAAATGATTTATATCCAGTATCTACGCCACCACGGATTTTGGAGTTAGCAAACATCGCCGTAGTAAATGGTATCATAAGATTAGCTAATCTAAATTTACGCATAGCATCTTCTTCTGAATGGAAATCTATGCCAATTTGAATACCTGCAGTTTCTCTCATCATGACATCTGATAAAATACCCCATAGATAGTTTGCCATGAGATGATATCTTTTTTTAGGAATAAGTTTAATATTTTTATATGTAGTTTTTGGAGAAACTCCCACGTTTAAAAATTTTATATCAAATTCTTCAAGTATTGGATTTAATATATAATCTAGTTCTTCAATTCTGTTTTTTAAATCTTTTACAAGTTTTTGTGGTTCTAGGCTAAGTTCAAATTGACAACCTGGTTCTAATGTGATTGTTTCATGTAATTTTTTTAGTCCAATAATAGATGTTCCATCAAGAATATAATCCCAATTATCTTTTCTAGCTAATTCTCTTAATAATTCGCACATGCCAAAATCGCCTTCGTAAGGTACTACATTTTTGCCGTATGTAGATACTGGAATTCTTTCATATTCCATTCCTATTTTTTGTTCAGTTTTACAGCCTAAGATAAATTCTTCTAGTAGTTGAGAATATTCTAATCGTTCTTCTGTTTTTAGCATTATGCACTCCTTATTTAATTATACTTGAAAAAAGTTGTTAGAATATTAAGGCGTTAAGATATTAGTTTTTTTTACAAAATATATGAACGAAACTAATATAAGGAACTTAATATCTTAATATCTTTTTACAAAGTCTACCTTACTCCATACAAAAACTTTAAACATTTCCCTATTTGTATTATTATGAATACCATGGTGGACTATTTACAAAGAGCAAAGTTCTTTAGAACAAAAAAAAGATTAGGACAAAATTTTTTAGTAAATCCTGAAGTAATTGAGGATATATTTGATTATGCACAGATTACAAAAGAGGACACTGTGCTTGAAATCGGCCCAGGAGTTGGTTTTGTTACAGAACAGTTGGTTAAGCATGCAAAAAAAGTTATAGCAGTGGAGCTTGATGAAGAAGCTATAAAAGAGCTTAGGAAACTAGAAGCTGATAATCTAGAGCTAATTCATAATGATATTCTTAAAACTGATATTTCGGAGATTTGCAAGGGTGAACGAATAAAAGTTGTTGCAAATATTCCTTATTATATTACTTCACCAATTATTGCACATTTACTGGGTGAAATTGATGATTTGACTAATAAAAATCGAGCAGTAATTGATGATATTATTTTGATGGTGCAAGAAGAAGTTGCAAGAAGAGTTGTTGCAACAGAAAAAAGCTCAGTTAAACAGTATGGACTATTGACAATACTTTCTCAGTTTTGGGCAGATTGTTCAATTATTAGAGTTGTTGGTAGACGCTCTTTTTACCCTGCACCAAAAGTTAATTCAGCTTTAATTTCTTTAAAAGTTAGAAAAGAACCTTTACTTAAATTAAGCGATTATACTTTCTTTAGAAGGGTTATAAAATCAGCATTTGCTCAACGGAGAAAAACTTTAAAAAATTGTCTACTTGGTGGTGGATTTGATAAAGAAAAAGTTACGCAAGCTTTAATCAAAATGAATTTAGATGAGAATATCAGAGGTGAAAAGCTTTCGATTGAACAATTTGGGGAATTATCTGAATTATTAAAGATTTAATAGTGAAAAATCAAAAAAGAGGATGTCTTTTAAGACATCCTCTTTTTTTGTCTATGTTAAGCAAAATCCTCTTCATAAAATCTCATAAGATTTGCCAAACGGTGCTGTTTTTCAGCTACTCTTTCGATGTTTTGTTTAATTTCTTCAAGTTCTTTTAATAATGTATTTAGATCTTTTCGCTGTTTTGTCTCTAAGCTATCCTTTCTGTTTTGTCTACAAACTAAATTTTTGTCAGTTTCTCTGACTTCAATAACCTCCTTTTGTTGACTGATAACCGTTTCCAAATCGACTTCTATCCAATTTGGAGAAAAACATTTATTCAAATAATCTTTTTTATTTGTCATGATACATATACCCTTATAAATTTTGGCACATTAGAAACTGAAATATTAAAATTCTATACAGCTAATTCTTTTTTGAAATTTTTTGCTAGATTTTTAATAAAATTTTCAAATCCATGGGCTACGTCTTTACATTCAATAAAGTCTTTCTTAGCTTCTTGATACTCCTTGGAATTAAAATTAAATGCTGTCATTTCTGAATATTCTACTAACATTTCATGTTCGTCGTAACCCATAACTACCATCCTTAAATCAACAACTACTAACAATTTTCGTGTTTTTGCTTCTTCTAATTTATCTTACAAGTTATATATCGGCATTTTTTTGAAAAACTTTAGCTTTTTTTGAGTAATTGTTACATAACTTTACAACGACATATCAAAAGGCTTGTAAATATTGAGTTTAAATTTTTTTTGTATAGTAAATAAATAATTTTTGTTAAAACAATATCTTTTAAAGATTTTACTCTTTGTAAAGTTTTGTAAATGTCAATTTTTCTTGTTATTGCTCAGTTTTAGCGAATTGTTCTTTTTTGTATGATAAAAATAGGCAATTTTTTAGAATATGTTGTTTTTCATGTAGTAGATGTAGTAGACCTAAGGAGGTTGGTAGATGTCAAGTATAAATTATCTAAATTTTTGTGGTACAGAATCTGCAGGATCGGTTGCTAAACGTAAAAATAAATCAGAGCAAACACCACCAAATACCAATGTAGCATCAAATTATTATCTAAGAAATGATCTTGAATCTGGCGATAAAGTTTGTTTCAGAGGAAATGATGCGTATGATGGAAAGAAGAAGAAAAAATCTATTGCTCTTGGCATAGCATCTACTATCCTTTTAGCAGGTGGTGCAATTGTTGGTTTAGGCGTAGCCCATGGTAAAGGACTTCTAAAGGGTAATGAAGGTTGGAAAAAGATTTTTAATAACCTTGAAGGAGTTGGTAAAACATGTGAAAAGTGGACAAATACAGCTAAAGACACTGTTGTAGGCTGGTATAATAAATTTATTGGATTATTTAAAAAGAAAAAGGATTAATTATTCTTTTTTAATCTAAACCAATTAACAAATTTGTTGAAAAGGGTATCTTGTGGGATATCCTTTTCTGTTATGTCTGAGCCAAAAGGAAAATCTGAATTATCATTTTCATCATTGTATTGGAATAAATCTTCTTGTTCTTCGTCCTTTTTTTCTCTTTTTTCTTGTCTCATATACATTCCACCACCACCCATTCCACTAGCATCCTTATAAGCAGATTGAGCTTTAAATTGGTTGATATTGTTGCTTCCAAAATTAAAAGACATTTTTTCGCCTTTAAATTGTACCTTGCATTTATATTATAAATCATTTTTCAAAAATATCTAGTGTATATAATATTTTGCTCTTATAAATAATGAAATGTACTAGACAAAAATTTTTGCTTGTTATATTATTGTAAATAATTGTTAATATCTTAATCACGAGGTAAAAATGGATCAAATTATTAAAGTAGCTTGGGATTTAAACGAAAATACTGATAATCGCTACAGATTAGTATATGAGATTGCAGAATTAGCTAAGAAATTAGTTGATGAAACTCAAATGAAAAGAGCTCGAGACGAGTTTGGGTTTGATGAAGCTATCCAAGAAAATTCTTATAAGAAAGAAAACCCTGTAGAACACGCAATAATGGTAAAAGCTTCTGAATCTGATAACACTGAGTTAGTTGGTTAGATTTAAAAAAGATATTCAAAGAGGAGCTTCGCCAAAGCGAAGCTCCTCTTTTGTCCTCAAAAAATAATTTATGTAAAACTTTGTAAAGAATTAGGCAATTTTAAGTATTCATAAAACTTAAAAGAAACGGAAGGTCAATATGATTAATAATAACTGTAAAAAATTAATGAACCTAAGATGGGGGCTATAAGTATGGTAACTATAGCTAACATTTTTTCTACACTAGGTAATCCGAATTCTCTTATCCCATTAGCAATTAAAGATACTGTTTCGACTGCAGGTATGACTGCTGGTTCTTATATTACAGGAAAAGAAGAAGGTCATGATAGATTAATTGATGAAGTTGGCACAGAAATTATTTGGCTCTGTGGCATTCCTTTTTTTAAATGGTTGTATAATAAAACTGTATTTAAGGCTTTTGATCTTGATTCAAAATTTGATGCAAGAAACCTTAAAGATAAAAGTGTTCTAGCTAAAATTAAAGAATATGCACAAACAGATGATATTAAAAACAATATTGATAAGATAATAAAAAAAGAAAAAGTTTTTAAAAACACAGCAACGTCTAGATTTTTTATTTCGACAGGTTTAGCTGTTGTAAGTTATATCGGACTTACTAAGTTCAAACAAAATTATACTGATAATAAAATTAGAAAAAATCTAATAGAAGAATATCAAAATTCACAAATAAAAAACCTTCCTAAACAAGATATAGAAAAAAGTAACATTCAGCCTTCATTCAAAGGGCTTGGTTCAGTTATAGAAAGTTTAGCATTTAGTCCTGTAAAAAATATGTGGGTATTAGATGGATGTATTACTGGAGAAAGATTAAAAGATTCTAGAACAAAACAAGAATTTATTGGTTATGCAATAAAAGAGGCTTCTATATTGTTTTTTATGTATTATGCAGGTGGGAAAATTCAAGAATTGTTAGAATATTTTGCTGAAAAAAGACATAATATTTCTATTAATCTTGATGCAAGAGTGCTTGAAGGTGATTTTTTGAAAAATGCTTTTAATGATAAATCTATTGAAAAGAGTCTTGCAGAATTTAAGATGGCTAATACATCTCCTGCTGATTTATATGAATTTATACATAAAAATCCTGATAATTTAATCGTTAAAACAGCGAAAATATCTGAAATTATTAAAATGGATAAAGAAACTGGAAAAATTGATGTAAGAAAATATATTGACCTTAAAGAGTTTGAGGGAGTTAAAGATAAGATTGAAAAGCTTTATGGACAATATAAAGAAGCTTTAGTAAAAGGTAAGACTTCACAAGAATTTTTTAGTAAAGTTAAAAAACTTAAAAGAGGCTCTATACTTACTAATATTGGTTCAAGCATCTTAGCTTTAGGTGTGCTTACGCCTGCTATAATGTTAATAAATAGAGTTGCATCTGATGATAATCAAGAATTTGAGACTAAAAAAAGAATTAGAGAAGATTTAATTAAAAAAGGTATTATCGTGTAAATATTGCTTTGGTATAAAAATCAATTAATGCAAACCTTTTTCTGAATAAATGTCAAATACATAGTCATTATTGCTTGAGAATAATCTATCTGTGTAGTTTTTGATTTTTAATTCCATCTTGTAATCTATAGAATTATTATTTAACCCTGTTTTTTTAATTCCAGCAAATCCTTTTTCTGAAGCAAATGTTTTCATTGCTATTTCAAAAGCTTTAAAATAATCTATACAATTTGGGAATTTGTATTTTTCATAAATTTCTCTTTTGCATTTTGATACGATTACAGTTTTTACATCTTCTTGTTTGCTATCATTTTTTGTTTTATATACGGTATCACAATTTATATAATTATTTTCTATAATATCTTTTAAAACGATTTTGTCATTAGGATTTTTTAAATCAAAAATGTCAAGAATATCTAATATAGATTGTTTTTTAATATTTTTTAAATCTAAATAATCTTCGTATTTGCACAGTGCTATAGTCGCTTCATTACCATTATCACCTAATTTTTCCATTATTCGCTTTAAAACCTCTTGATTAGAGAATAGTTCCAAACTATCAGGATAAGTTGCTATTATATTGCTATTAAGTAAATATTGTCCAGCTCTTTCATCTCTATCATCTATGCTAAATTGTTCTGCATATTTTAATGCTGCGTTATAGTTTTCTATTCTTTCTTCGCTATTTTTAAAATTATTAAGCATTTCTAATCTTAATATTCTTGTATTTATTTGTTTTGCATCTTCTAATTTTAAGCTGTCGTTAATTATTTTGATAATGCGTTTTGCAACTTCAATATCTTCTTCAGTTAAACTTTCTGGGTAATATTTTGCAAATTTTTCAGCAGTATAAGAAAGATTTAAGTCATATAGACTATTAATAGCTTTATCAAAATCTTTTTTAAGCTCAATAATTTCTTGTCTTTTTTTATGTTTTAATTTTAAATCTTCTTCAATGCGTTTACGCTCTTGAATATTAAACTCAATTGTTCCATAAGGTTTTATATTTTCTTTTTGGATAATATTATATGCGTCAGAAATACTTAATTCTTTATCAGAAATTTGGTCTAATAAACGTAAAAATCTGATTAAATATTGTCTATCACCATCTGTAAATTTACAATTATTAAAGTCTAAAAATGTATTAAAGAAATTTTCGTTTTCTTCGATATTAATATCTAAATAATTATTTAGTCGATTTTTTAATTCTTCATTTGTATATTTTTCATAGCTTCGTTCTAATTCTTTAATCTTTTTTGCATCTTGAATAAATTTTTTCATTTTTTCAGGAATTTTTTCAAATTTATATTCAGAAGCTTTGATAGATGATATATTAATAGTTTTATCGCCTTCTTGATATTGAATTTCGTTAATTTTTTTTCTTTCTAGATATAATTTTTTAATAGTATCAAGTACCAATTTATCAAAATCAATATTTAATAATTCTATATCTGTTTCATTTAATTTCGCTATAGTAGCTTGTTTAGGTAGTTGAACTACGTCGTTATTTCTAGCTCGTACTGAAATTTCTTCATATTTACATAATACTTTGTTATCAAACTCTCTTTCTAATTTGAATAATAATGTATTAGAAGGCTCTGAAGGAAATTGTTCTGATAATTTTTCAGAATATTTTTCGAAATAATCTATTAAAAAGTCTGCTGCTGCACCATGGCCGTGATCTATGATTTTATCATCTAAATCACAATAAAAATCTACATTTAATGTTTTTATAATTTTATCAGCAATCACTTCTATAGGAGTAGATGGAATTCTTATTGAAATATATTTTTTCTTAAATTCATTAATAGTATTTATATTTTCTAAAGCAGAATAATGCTCTTCTTCGATCTTATCTAAATCGTAATTACCATCTATTATCGCATTTTTAAACTTGTTAACTAATACATAATCGTAATTATCTTTTGAAGGTTGTGCGGGTTTCGGAGCGACGAATTTTTGTTTTTGTAAATGATTAAATTCCTTTTTTAATTTATTTACATTGTCGCTCATGTGTTTTGTAAAATTTTTAGAATTTAAGTATGATTTTAGTTCATTTGCAATATAAACACGACGTTGTAACCCTTTTTCTAAAAATTTAAGATATTGTTCAATATATTCATGTAGTTTTTCTTGTTCTGATAAAACTAAAACTTCAGTGGATAAAACTTCTTTTAATTTATTAATTAACTTTGTTTTTTCACCCTGAATTTGAGTTGTTATGGTTTTTTGGATATTTGCGTTCGCTCTAAAAGCAACACTCGTTCTATAATCCATTTTTTCAAACTTTATATCATAACTTGGAATAGGCTTTTTTGAAGGTATGGAATTATAGTTATATCGTATATTATGTAGATTTGACTTATATATTTCGACTTGCATATTTATATTAAAACTCATAAATTTATTTTTTGCTAATGAAGAGGCATAATTTTGTTAAATTATACCTCTTTTATTATAAAATTACATATCCAATTATTTTATTGATTTTTTAGCTCGTTCTAAGCAATTTTCTTTACCAAGAATTGCAAGTGTTGCAGTCATATCTGCACCACGAGTTCTTCCTGTTATAGCACCACGAATAGCCCACATTGTAGCTTTAGGTTTAATACCTTTTTCTTTAAATTCACCACGGAAAGCATCAAGCTTTTCATGTAAATTGTGTTCTGTCCATTCCCAGCCTTCGCCTTGTTCAACAAATGCTTTTAATATATCTTGAGATTCAGGCAAATCAAGAACTGTAGTTTGTACTTCTTCTTCGATATCAACATTTTTACCACCAAAGAAATATGAAACAGCTTCAGTGATATCTGAGAGTAAAGTTAATGGTTCACGAGTAATTTCAACCATTCTTGTATATTGCTCATCAGATAATTCTGTTAAGTTGTACTTAGTAAGATATTTTTTAAGTATTTCTTTTAAAGTTGCAATAGGGAGAGCTTTGATATAGTGGCTGTTCATCCATTTTAATTTATCGTATTCAAAAATTGAGTTAGATGATGAAATTTCACCAATTCTAAAATCTTCAGCGATTTTTTCAACAGGTTTCACTTCTTCTCCATCAGAAGGAGCCCAACCTAAAAGTGCAACGAAGTTTACAAGAGCTTCTGTTAAATATCCTTGTTCAACGAAATCAGAAACAGCTGTAGCACCATGACGTTTTGAAAGTTTGCTTCTATCTGGTGCAAGAATCATTCCTAAGTGTCCAAATCTTGGTACATCAAAACCTAATGCTTCAAAGATTAGGATTTGTTTGTAAGTATTAGAAATGTGATCTTCACCACGAATTACATGGGTTATTTTCATTAACGCATCGTCAATTACAACAGCATAGTTATATGTTGGAGCTCCATTTGATTTCATAATTACAAAATCACCAATTAAATTAGTATCCATTTGTAATTCACCTTTTACAAGGTCATCAAATTTTAAGATTGAAGATTCGTGAAAAGCTTTTTGTGCTTTTGCAATATTAAATCTAATAGCAGGTTTTCTGCCTTCAGCTCTTAATTGAGCTTTTTCTTCTTCTGTTAAATTTTCGCATTTTTTAGAGTAAACATAAGCTTTTTTATTAGCAGTAGCTTCTTCTTTTTCTGCTTCTAATTCTTCAGGAGTACAGAAACATTCGTAAGCGAAGCCTTTATCTAAAAGCTCTTGAATATATTTTGGATAAATATCAAATCTTTCAGATTGAGTATATGGTCCATATTCACCACCAACATCAGGACCTTCATCCCAATTTAGTCCTAATGCTTTAAGTGAATCAAAAATATTATCAACATATTCTTGAGAAGTTCTTTCAGCATCAGTATCTTCTATTCTTAATACAAATTTACCATTATTTTTTTTTGCAAATAAATAATTAAATAGTGCAGTTCTAGCTGTGCCTACATGAAGGTTTCCACTAGGAGATGGTGCTATTCTTACTCTAACTTCACTCATTTTTATTCCTTTCTATATGCGTTCGTCATTGCGAGGAGCGAAGCGACGAAGCAATCCAGTTTTTTACTAACTTTACCCCAAAATTATCCTGCAAATAGGTATAATTGTAAAGGGGGATGATTATTTATATACTTTTAAATTTTACCAAATCTTGTTTACGCATTCTAACATTTAGAGGTGTTACTTCTACTAATTCATCTTCTGCAATATATTCAAGACAATCTTCAAGAGTCAATTCTTTATGAGCTTGTAATGTTACCATAACATCAGCTGTTGCGCTTCTCATATTTGTAAGTTTTTTAGTCTTGCAAATATTAACCACGATGTCTTGAGGGCGGTTACCTTCGCCAATAATCATTCCTCTGTAAACTTTTGTTTTAGGAGTTACAAAGAATACGCCTCTGTCTTCAAACTGAGCCAAAGCATAAGGAATTGCTTCGCCTTGTTCGTGAGCAAGGATTGAGCCACTTCTTTGTTTTGGAATATCACCAGCATAAGGTTTGTAGTCATCGAAAGTATGATACATAATACCCTCACCGCGAGTCATACGAATGAATTCCGAACGGAAACCGATTAAACCACGAGCAGGGATAGAAAATCTCATATTAGTTCTACCGTTAGCATTATTCATTTCTTGCATATTAGCTTTTCTACCAGAAAGACGGTCAATACAAGAACCTGCATATTCTTCTGGAACATCGACAAGAAGGTTTTCAAATGGTTCTTGCAAATCTTCGCCTTCGCCTTTGAAAATTACTTCTGGTTTTGAAACTTGGAATTCATATCCTTCTCTACGCATTGTTTCAATCAAAATACCTAAGTGCAATTCACCACGGCCACTTACTTTGAAACAATCTGTAGAATCTGTATCTTCAACTCTTAAAGATACATTTTTTTCTAACTCATCATATAATCTTTTTCTCAATTGACGAGAAGTTACAAATTTACCTTCCTGACCAGCAAAAGGGCTGTCATTTACAGAGAAATTCATCTGTAAAGTAGGTTCATCAACCTTGATCAAAGGTAAAGCTTCAATGTTGTTTGGATCACATAATGTTTCACCAATTTGAATATCAGGGAAACCTGCAATACCAACAATATCACCAGCTTCTGCTGAATCTATTTCAACACGACCAAGATCTTTAAAACCAAATAACTTAGTTATTTTGCCTCTGCTAACTTTACCTTCTGCATCAATCCAAGCTACTTGATCTTGAGATTTTACAACACCATTAACAACACGACCAATTACGATTCTTCCAACGTATTCATTATAGTCAAGAGTTGTTGCTCTGAATTGAAGAGGTTTTGTTGCATCTCCAGGAGGCTCTGCAATGTTTTCCATAATGCAATCAAGAAGTGGAATCATATCCTTGCGTTCATCATCAAGGTTTTTGATAGCAAAACCGTTTAAGCTACTTGCGTACATATATGGAAAATCGATTAAATCTTCTCTATCTGTAAGTTCTGTAAATAAGTCAAAAACTTTATCTAAAGCATTATCAGGATCAGCTGCAGGTTTGTCAATTTTGTTTAAAACAACAATAATTCTAATGCCTAATTCTAACGCTTTTGAAAGTACAAATCTTGTTTGTGGCATTGGTCCTTCTGCTGCGTCAACAATTAACAAAGCACCGTCTACCATACCTAATACACGTTCTACTTCACCACCAAAATCTGCGTGTCCTGGAGTATCTACAATATTAATTTTTGTACCTTTATAATCAATAGAAATGTTTTTAGAAAGGATTGTAATTCCTCTTTCTCTTTCTAAATCATTACTGTCAAGAACACGTTCTTGCATTTGTTGGTTTTCTCTAAATGCACCTGCTTGTTTAAGCATACAATCAACCATAGTTGTTTTACCGTGGTCAACGTGTGCAATGATTGCGATATTTCTAATATTTTTTACCATAATTATTTTCCCTAGGTTAGTGTAATATGTACACTTTAATTTTATTGGCTAAAACTTAGATTGCAAGAAAATAATTAAGAAAATTTATTTCATTCCATTTGCATTTAATCTTTGTATTAATAAATCTGTAATATCTATACCACCAGAAAAGACACCCCTAGCGTCTAATAATATGTCTAAGTCTTTTTCAAGTCTAATTTTTTCTGCTACTGCGTGTATTCTTTGGTAGACTTCTTCTTCTCTTTTGTTTCTAAAATCGTTAAATGCTTTTTCTTTCGTTTTCATTTCTGCTTGAACTATCTCTTGGAATTTTTGTTTTTGTAAAGGAGTTTCAAGTTTGCTAAATTCAATTTCTTTAGCTTTTAAATAGTTTTCAATTTCTTTACCTTTGGTCTCGATTTCACGCATAGAAGCTTTTGCAAATTGATATTCGTAAGCAACCTTTTCATAATTAATAAAACCTACTCCTGCTGAAAAACAAGGAGATGTAAGAAATAAAATGAAAATGATAGTAAGTAATTTTTTCATAGAATTAATCCTTTTAATAGTTATATCCATTTAGTCCACCAGCTCCAAACGTAAAATATCCGTGTTCTGAACCATATTCACCAGGGTTGATTAATGGTAATCCATAATCAATAGACATAGGACCTATTCCAGGGATATAAACCCTTAGACCTATACCTGCAGTAATTGCGTGAAGAGGTCTATCATATAGTATATTAGATGAAACAGGGTCAAAGACTTTACCAGCATCTACAAAGAAGGTTAGACGTGTTTTTTTGATAAATTCCCAATTTAGTCTATCTGATAGAGGAAGAGGGGTTGCAAATTCTGCCGAACCCATTATAAATGAATCACCTGCACCTACACCGTGCATCCTAAAGCCTCTTATTGAATACGGACCACCCAATCTATATGCTAAAACTTCAGGCATGTTATCTCCATGAACTTTAATTCCTGCTTTACCAGTTAGTGAAATAGATGATTTTTTTAGAACAGGGAAAAATTTTGTTACAGAGCCTGATAATTTACCATGTGTATTGTTAAAGTTTGATATGCCGAAGGCTTCATTAAATTGTGCTTGAGCGATAATACCTTCTCTTGGAACATCATAATTATCGATATTTGCATAACGAATTCCTGGAGTTAGGTTGAAGAAGAAACCTCCTGTTAGTTGTTTTGCACGTTCAGAGATATTCATTCCATATTTAGCAAATTGTTGAGAGATTTTATTAAAATCACCTTCTTTCATATCAATATGCTCAATTCCTGCAGTAAGACTTGTTGTTAAATGGTCATAGCCTTTAACCTTGTGTTGAATTCCTGTTTTGAATCCTATTCTTTGCTCAATAGCAAGTGGAATGTTCCAGCTTCCCATTTCACGAAAATAAAGTTTTGACATTAAAGAATTATCTGCATTAATAAAATATGGTTCAAAAAAGCTTAGTTCTGCTTGATAGTTCATGTGGTTTTTAATTGAAGCATCGTTTAATAAAATTCCCGATCCAAGAATTCCTGATAAGGAGAGCTTTTGCGCTCTACTCAAGAAATTATCTTCTTTAAAATTGATTGAACCAAATGCGCCGAGTCCAGTATCAATACCACCACCAAATCCAATACTATTAGTGGATTTTTCTTTTACTATTATAGTAACATCGTATAAGCCATTATTTCCTTCACAAGGCTTTGTTTCTCGTGTTACTTCTTCGAAAATTTGAGTAGAAAAGATTTTAGACAAATCTTTTTTTAGGCATTCTTCATTATATACAGTGCCAGATTTTGTCATTATGTTTCGTTCGATTATATAATCTTTAGTTTTTTCGTTTCCAGAAATCTGTATTTGATTAATTATGCCTTCTTGAATATTAAAAACAAGATTTCCATTTGCATCATCGTCTATTGATGATATTTTTGCTAAAATATACCCTTTTTCATTGTAATAATTTTTTATGGAGTTTGCTACATGATTAATATTATTTATATTTTGTGGTAAATTTTTTAGTCCAGAAATTAATGGTAATAACTCTGATGTTGGAATTTCGTTATTACCGATAATAGAAACATTATTTATTAAAAGATTTTCTTTTATGTTAAAAACAAGGGTAACAGTATCATCTGTGTTTAAAATTGGTTCAACTGACATTTCATCTGTGAAAAAGCCAAGTGAATAAATATTTTGTAAATCTTTTTGTATGATTTCAGTATTAAATTTATTATCAACTTGGGTTTGAATACAATTCATTATTTTATCAACGGATACAGCTTTTAATCCATTAATCATTATTTTTGAAATCTTTTTACCTTCAATATTTTCATCTGAAAAATCTGATGCAAGGTTTGCAACATATAAATCATCTACTATTTCAAAAGGTTTTATTATTTCTTCTTTTGTATTAATGTTATTTTCATTTTCAAAAGATTTTTCGCTCTCAGATATAAAAACTGTTTTAGTTTCATTGGTTTCGTTTGGCTTATAATGAACTGTTTTATATTCTGTAGGAGAAGGAAGGTTTTTTAAATCCATTTCATCAAAAGAAACCGAATTCATATCATGTGCTGATGATGAAAAATAATCTGCTTCATCAAAATCACCACGGAGTTGATGAGGAATGGTTGTAGATAATGTTTTTTTGTTTGATTTATTTGTATTTAAGTATATGGGATTTATTAATTTTGGAGTTGTTTGTGGGATAAATTCAGGGAAAAAGAATTCTCCATCAGCATAAGCTTTAGGAGAGGACAAGTTTGCTGATACTAGAAAAAATATTATCAGCTTTTGAATTATATAATGATTTAATTTGCAGAACTCTCTCATACTTTTTTATTCATCTTAGATATCAGCTTCGGTAAGAGCTAATGTTGCTTGATAAAAACCATAAGGATCATTTTTATCAAAAGAATTTCTTAGAACGTGCGAACCTAGATTTACCGTTACGTTTGTTTCACCATTATTTACGTAAATTTCATATTTTCCTTTTCCATATTGATATTTATGTTCAGCTCCAACAATTGATGTTATCGGATAAGCAACAACTCCTGGGCTTAATTTTGGATGTGAGCCCATTTTACAATTAATCAAAGCTTCAGAGTCAGGAATGTTTGTTATATTTGTAAAGGCTACATAAACTTGATTACCAACATTAAACATTGATTCTTCAACTCCATTTTTAGTTATTGAAGTCGATTTAAGATATAAGGTTTTTGTATCACTTGTGTTTGAAATAACTCTAAATCTTGTTGACAATGGTATGTATAAATTGCCTGTTTTGTCTACTACATTTGCTGTTAATACAGCACTTGTTACTGTTTCTATTTTTAAATATTCTGGTAATGTTATTTCAAACTTTATTGATGCTTGTTCTGCAAAAACATTTTGTATACTCAATGTTAAGAATAATAACGCTATAAATATATTTCTAAAATTCACTTTTCCCATAAAATATTATTAATCTAATAATTGATTAATAAAATCCCCTTCGTAGATACCTTCCCTTTTTAATAGTAATACAAAAGAGTGTTTTAAGCTAATTATTAAGATTTATAAAGATTTTATAATATGTTTTTTAGATGATAAAATATAATAAATAGTTAGATAGGAGATTTTATATGATTAATGAAAAATTGCAAAAAGCGTTTAATGTACAAATAAATAAAGAATTGTACTCAGAATATCTTTATTTAGCGATGAAAACATATTTTATGGAACAAAATCTTTTGGGATTTGTTAATTGGTTTGATGTTCAAGTTCAGGAGGAACACGCTCATGCAATGGGAATGTTTAATTATTTAAGTGAACGAGGTGGCGCTATTGAATTAATGCAAATAGATAAGCCATCTTTTAATGGTTCTTCTCCTTTAGAAATTTTTGAAGAGGTTTTAAAACACGAAGAGTTTGTTACTGCTAGTATAAATTCTTTATATGATGTAGCTGAAGAAGTAAAAGACAGAGCTGGAATGAAGTTTTTGGATTGGTATATTAATGAACAAGTAGAAGAAGAGGCTTCTGTTGGTGGAGTATTAGCAACATTAAGATTAATTCAAGATGATAAAAAAGCGTTGTTGTTGCTTGATAAAGATTTAGCAACTAGAACTTTTGTTGCACCTACGATTGGTTAATTTTTTTATAATTATTATGGTATAATTATTTTATGTTAACTAACAAAAATATTTTAATTGGGATAACAGGTGGAATTGCTGCGTATAAAATTTGTACGTTAATTCGTTTGTATAAAAAAGCTGGAGCAAATGTTAAGGTTATACTGACGCCTTCAGCTTTGAACTTTGTTACTAAATTGACATTGCAAACGCTTTCTAATAATGAAGTTTTTATTGAAAATTTTGAAGCAGATGAATATAAACCTGGGCATATATCATTAGCAGATGAAGCTGATATTTTTGTTATTGCTCCAGCAACAGCAAATACAATTTCTAAGTTGGCAAATGGTATTTGTGATAACTTGTTATTGTCAGTAGCTTGTGCGTTTAAAAAACAATTTTTAATTGCACCAGCTATGAATACAGGCATGTGGGAAAATTTGTTTGTTCAAGAAAATATCGCTAAACTACAATCAAATGGATATAGTATATTAAATCCTGAATCAGGTTTTCTTGCTTGTGGAACATCAGGCACTGGTAGAATGGTTGAAATAGAAGATATTTTTGATAAGACTGTTGAGTTATTGAGCAAAAAACAAATTTTAAAAGGTAAAAAAATTTTAATAACAGCTGGTGGTACTAAGGAAAAAATTGATCCTGTAAGATATATAACAAATTGTTCATCTGGGAAAATGGGAATTGCACTTGCTGATTCAGCTTATATGATGGGTGCTGATGTAACTTTAGTTTCAACATTTAGTGTTAATAAACCATATAAAAATATTGTAAGTGAATCTGCTCAGGAGATGGAAAAAGTCGTAAAATCAGAAATTTCAACCCAAGATTGTGTCATAATGGCAGCAGCAGTTGCAGATTATAGGATAAAAAATTACTCTGAACAAAAAATGAAAAAGCTTTCAAGCGATGGTCTAACTCTTGAGTTAATACAAAACCCAGATATTTTAAAAGAAATTTCTTCAATGGATGTAAAAGCAAAGATTGTTGGTTTTTGTGCAGAAAGTGAAAATCTTATAGAAAATGCTAAAATAAAAATTCAAAAAAAAGGCTGTGATTATTTAGTTGCAAATGATATCTCAAGATCGGATATTGGTTTTTCTAGTAATATGAATGAAGTCTATATTCTTGATAAGAATTTGAATATAAATCATATTGAAAAAGATGATAAGATGAATATTGCACATAAAATTTTGGAGAAGATTTTTGAATAAGTATGAGATTGTAAAACGGATTGAAAATTTTGCACCAATAGAGACTCAAGAGGATTGGGATGCAAGTGGTTGGATTGTTGACTTGCCTGAATTAGAGGTTAATAAGGTATTGTTTGCATTAACTGTAACAGAGAATGTTTTAGAACAAGCAATTAAAAACAATTGTAATATGATAATCTGTCATCATCCAATGTTTTTTGTTCCGTGGAGATATTGTAATATAAATATTTATTGCGCTCATACAAATTTGGATAAAGCAAAAGGTGGTACTACAGATAATCTTATTAAAGCTTTACGCTTAGAGAGCAAGTATTATAATGATTTTGTTAGAATAGTTAATTTAGAAAATGAAATGAGTGTTGAGTTTTTAAAGCTTAAATTATTACCGATATCGCCTCATTTGAGAATTGTTAATAATAAAAAAGTTAAAACAATAAAATCAATTGGTTTTTGTGCAGGTTCAGGGAGTGAATTTATAAAAAACACACCTTGTGATGCGTTCGTAACTGGTGATATTAAATATCATACAGCCGTTGAGTCGGATAAGGTTATATACGATATCGGGCATTTTGAAAGTGAAGTTCTTTCAGTTGGACTTTTAAAAGAAATTACTGGATTAGACGAAAAAGGAATAATTGCCTATGAAGAAAGTCCTTTTAGTTAGTATTGTTTTTTTAACGACAGTTTTAGCTGTATTCGCTTATGAGACTGTTATTATAAAATTTCCACAAAATGAAATTTGGGAAAAAGCATATTATAAAAAAGTTGGAACAGAATCCATTTTGCAATATGTTCCAAAGGGACAAACGCACAAAAATTGGAATAGAACTATAATTGTTCATTCATATAATCACGTTTATTATCCAGTAACTGTTTTTATGGCGAATAATATTGCATTGATGGCAAAAAACAATCCAACAGCTCCTTATAAATATCTAAGACTTAATGATAATGAATCTATCGCAGGTAGATGTACCAAAGATTATAAAGGTATTCATTCGCAATGTGAGTTTTTTCGTGCAACTAGAGCGCATAGTGGAATTGTTAGTATACATTATATTAATAAAGATAAAGATGATTTTATGAAGAATTATCAAATGTGGTATGACATCATAAAAAAAGCTAAATTTATGAATACATATTGGCGTAATGATAGGATTTTAAATAAATCAGAATATTATGAATTATGGTAAAATGTTAAAAAATAAATACAGGCTGTATAATTAATAGTGAAGGCGAAGTAATCCAGTTTATATTTAAAATGAGTAAAATGTGTTATTCTGAAATTTATAAAATCAACCCTCACCAAGAAACTTAAGTTTTCACAGGTTCAAACAGAATTTTTATCCTCTCCCAATGAAGAGGAGAAACTACAGCTTTATTTTTTCAAAAAGTGATAGTTAAGTTCAATACGGTCTTTTCTAAATTTATTATAGACAGCAGTGGAAACAAGTTCAGCATGACAAAATGTATATAGCTTATTGCATCATTTTGAGTTTTTTAACAAGACTAAAATTTAATATTAACAAACAAAAAGACCGACGCCTCTGTCGTCCTGAACTTGTTTCAGGACATTACCAGAAAACAATTTATGTCCAATCTAAGGACAAATCTCTAAAATCATATAATTGATTAAAGCTAATATTTTCATTAAATTCGTGATTTTTACCACTTTGAAATAATCTCATATATGAAGACAAGTGATAATAACCAACCCTTTTTAGAATATTTATAGCAAAATCATAATTTTCCACAATTAAATTTCTCTTTATCAACAAATTTAATTGTTCTTCAACAGTCAAAGATTCTTTATCAAAAACTTCCAAGATATCACCTCTATCTACAAAAAAGGCAGACCCATTTGAGCATTGTAAAGAGGCTTGGTCTGCACTAATACTAATATTTTAACAGGCTTCATGTGCAAATTCAAGACTAAATCATTTAATTGAATTAGTCTTTTTGGCAAGTCATGTAATGATGCGACTTTTGACACTTTACATTCCGTAATAAATCAAACAATTTTGATAGGGAAAAATACTTTATATAAGTATAAGGATAGTTTCATGAATAATATTAATCCAATTTATAATATTAACAATTATTATGTACCTACTTTTAAACAAAAAGAGGTAAGCAATAGTGTTGTAACGAATCCTATAAACTCTAATATTTCTATGGATGGTATAGATGCTTTGGCAAATTATAATAGGTTTAGTATTAATGTATCAGATAAAACTCCTGCTTATGTAAATCAATCTTTAGAGGAGCATTTAAACTCACTAAAAATGAAAGATTGTAAAGAGGGTATTGATTTTATTCTTGAAGAAAATGGACCTGATAAGCATTGGCTTGAGATTATGAATAAAAACGGGGACGTAACTGATAGGATTGAATATATTGATGGAAAATTTGCAGGTTCATATATTAGCACTTATAAAAATGATAAATTAGTAAAGCGTATAAGTCGAAGTAAAGATAGAATTGAATATTCTGAAAACATTTTTTATAAAGAAAATTATCCTCAAGAAAAATTTACTACATCTGGTATAAATTATAAAACAACGCCTGAACAATTTATAAATTATTTAGAAAAAAATAATATTAAGTACAAAGTTAAATATGAAGGTGAAGAAGACAATAATCGCTCTGTAACTTTAAGAGAATATGATCAAGACGGAAAAGTTGTAAGAGGATATTGGTGGTACTATGGTGAAAATAAATTTAATGAAGAATTTCCATGGGTTGCAGTATCTGAGTTAAATGAAACTGAAGAAGAAGTTCGAAGAATTAGTTTTGATAAAGATAAAACAGAGATTTGTGATTATAATTATTTAACTAAAACAAAAGATTACAACAACACAGAATATGATATTCAAAGCTTAACAAAAGCAGGAATAACTTATGAAACAACTCCGCAAGAATATTTAGCATATTTAAGGTTGAATAATATTAAATACAATATAAAAGAATATCCAGAAATTTCTAAAAATATTGAAATTGATGTAATAGACAATAATGGAGACGTTTTAACAAGTACAATTTGGATTCACGAAGAAAATAGTAATAAATTAGAACGTATTTGCAGATGGGAAATGTCAGATTCAGGGCGAAAAAAATTTGATTTTTACCCTGATGTAACTGAAACAATGACTTTGAGATATATAAATTAGGTTTTTAACAAAACCCTATCCCATCATCTCGTTCGACCATCAAATTGCTGAATTGCTTTGAAATATAATAAAATACACGATAACCAAAGCTAGTAGGGTGCATTTTAATGCACCAAATTAAAAAACTTTGCATCTCAATTCCTTATAGAATATAATTTTCGAACCGTGAAAGTGGTTATAAATACTTAGTTGCACAAACAAAAAGACCGATGTTTCTGTCGTCCTGAACTTGTTTCAGGACCTTACCAGAAAACAATTTATGTCCAATCTAATGACAAATCTTTAAAATCAGGATTATTTTCCTTTATTAAATTTATTTTCCATTCCCTATGCCAGTTTTTTAACTGTTTTTCTCTTTTTATTGCTGATTCTATTGAGTCGGTTGTTTCAAAATAGACAAGCTTATCTACGTTATATTTTTCTGTAAAATCTTCAACCACCTTGTTTTTGTGTTCCCAAACTCTTTTAGGAAGATTGCTAGTAACACCAATATACAAAGAAGTTTCTGAGTAATTTGTCATAATATAAACGGCATAGGTTTTGTTCATTAAAAAATTATAGCATATATTCTTGTTATCCTGAAAGCGTAGAAAATAAGCTTGCAAAGGTATATTTTCAAGCTGTTCAGGATCTTACAAAATTATAGTTGAAACGCTAAATTGGTAAGATGCTGAAACGCGCCTCGCATTAAACGGATACGCTTACGCTTTCATCCTCTGCTCGGCTTGTTCAGCATGACAAAATGTATATAGCTTATTACATCATTTTGAGTTTTTTAACAAGACTAAAATCTAATATTAACAAACAAAAAGACCGATTTTGAAATCGGTCTTTGTATGTAATGGTGGGCGTTAGAAGACTCGAACTTCTGACCCTCTCCTTGTAAGGGAGACGCTCTACCAACTGAGCTAAACGCCCTAATTCATTCGGCATGTTCTATGTTATCCTAAAAAAAAATTAATGTCAAATGTTTTTTTATTAATTCAAACTCTAAAATATTAAATAATATTCAAAATATAAATCCAATCTTTCAATTAACTGGCTGAAATCTTAGAAAATTAAGTTCCTTCTTTTTGCTAGTAAAAAATAAAAATCAACCGTTAAGGTGTAGTAAAAAAAATATATTTGTTTAAAATGGTTCTTATGAATAATATTTTAGAAATAAAAAATTTAGATCTATTTTTTAGAAGCAACGATAGAGAATTTCAAGCATTATACGGTATCAATTTGAAACTGGAAAAAGGAAAAATTCATTCGCTTGTAGGCGAGTCAGGATGTGGAAAAACGATGACTGCCATGTCTATTATGCGTTTATTGCCAAAAAATTCTTTTATTAAGAATGGAGAAATATTGTTTAAGGGTAAAAACCTTCTGGTTTCAAGCGAAAGAGAGATGCGTGAATTAAGAGGTAATAAAATTGCACTTATTCCACAAGATCCTATGACATCATTGAACCCTTTGTATACAATAGGAGACCAACTTGTAGAATCAATACAAGCTCATTCAAATGTTACAAAAAGACAAGCTCTAAGAAAAGCTCGTGAGGTTATGGATTTAGTCAAAATTTCCGATATAGAAAAAAAACTTGAATTTTATCCTCATGAATTTTCTGGAGGAATGAAACAACGTATAATCATTGCCATGGCTTTAGCTTGCAACGCAGAACTAATTATTGCAGATGAACCTACAACAGCTTTAGATGTTACTATTCAAAAACAGATTATGGATCTAATATACGAGATTAAAAATGAATTTGGAGTTACGATACTTTTAATATCTCATGACTTGGCTCTTGTAAGTAATTATACAGACTTTGTAACAGTAATGTATTCGGGACATATTGTGGAACAAGCCAGTGTGTATGATTTTTTCAGTAATCCGAAGCATCCATATTCTATAGCTCTTCTAAACTCTTTACCAACTACAAATCCAAATTTAAAATTAAAAACCATTATTGGCGCACCACCTAGCATACAAGAAGAAATTGCTGGCTGTAAGTTTCATCCACGATGTGATTATTACGAAAAAGGATTATGTGATATTGAAATCCCAAACTTAGAAGAAAAATCACAAAAACACTATTCAGCTTGTTTAAAATTTTAAACTTTTATTACATTTTTTGCAAAAATAAGCAATTTTACTTTCATTAAAGGTTTATTATATATAAGGATGGGAAATAAATGGTAAATATAGCAGCAATCAATGTAGCTAAAAATATACTACCGAAACAACTTTTTTGTCAAAAAGTATGGAAGAATTTTGACTTGTCTAGTAAATATTATTCTCGCAAATGTGGTTATGTAACTCATCATAAAGACTTAAATGGTATTAATCATTACTTTCTTGGTGCGCCATCTAATGGATTTAAAATCCCTTTTAAGAATGGTATAACACCACAAGATATGATGGTATTAACAGATGTTGAATTTAAAGCTTTGCCAAAGACTACTGAAAAAATTATAAGTTATAGATGTATTGGAGAAAAACCTGAATTTTTAGAATCATATAAAAGATATTCGAAAAGCTTAAATGTAAAAGAAGGTGATAAAGTTTATATGCCAGAATATGCGTATTCTGCTACTAATATCAAGTATGCCAAAGGTTATCTAAAAGATGGAAAAGGTATATTATACGAAATAGAAATTCCTCCAGGCGCAAGAGTTTCAAGAGGAGCAGAGGAAATTGTTTTTCCAAGAAGCTCAAGATTTGAGTGTTTAAGCAAAGAAGAAAACAATGGCCTTACAATTATAAAACTCAAATACATATTACCATTTGATCATCTTGCATAATCATAAGAAAAAGACGCTGTTTTAGAGCTATAATATTTGATTTATAGTGATTTTTATGATAAAGTGTAAGAGTATTGGAAGCTTTTAAAAGAAGAGGTTTAATATGTCGGGGGAATGGAATGATTTACCGAAAATTAGTGTTGATGGCATTGATTTGAATTCGGATATTTCAACATTATATAACGCTGAACAAACAGGTACATCTAATTTAAACCAAGATAGTGATAAATATGTATCTGTAGATATTGATAAGCCAGATGAAAACAAAGTAAAAAAAATTGTAACCTTTTTTGCAATAATTTTCTTTATAATCTCTGTGCCAATTATATACCATAATGTTAAAGATTATTGGCAAATGTTCCATAATGTTGCTGAAAATGAAACAATCACAGTAAAAACTACAAAGTTATCTTATAAAGATTTGTATGATGTCAGTGAAGTAACAGGGCTTATTGGAGCAGAATCATCAGTTGATGTTGTAGCTAGGGTTGACGGTTACCTTGAAAAAACTTATTTTAAAGATGGTGATTTTGTTAAACAAGGACAACTACTTTTTACCATTGAACCAAATGAATACAAGATTTCTGTTCGAGCAGCTGAGGCAGAAGTGGCACAAGCACAAGCAGTACACACTAATTCTTTACAAGAATTAGAACGTGCAAAAGCTCTTGTTAAAGAAAATTTCATAAGTAAATCTGATTATGATTCAATAGTTGCAACAGCAAGTAGTACAAGTGCATCATTAGACGCTGCTAGGCAATCTCTTGCTAGAGCCAGGTTAAACTTAGGTTATACCCAAATACAAGCACCGATTTCTGGCAAAGTTGGTAAAATAAATCTAAGTAATGGTAACTATGTAGGGCTACAATCTGGTCCACTTGTTACTATTGCAAAAATGAACCCAATATCTGTTAATTTTAGTTTAAAAAGTGCTGATGTCCTAAGAATGAAACGTGGAGATAGTGGTAATTTTGATATTGCAACAGCAAAAGTTGAGTTACTTCTGTCAGATGATACTAAATATAATAAAATTGGTAAAATAACATTCTTAGATAATATTGTATCGTCAGATTCAGCTTCATTATCCTTAAAAGCTGTTTTTGATAATTCTGAAAACATACTAATTCCAGGTGATTATGTAAGAGTTATTATTACTTCAAAAGAGCCAAGACGCAAATTAGTTGTTCCTCAGTCTATTACTCGTGGAGATGCTGTTAATGGTTATTATTTATGGGCTGTTGAAAATGGAAAAACTAAAAAGAAAAGACTTGTCATAGGTGGAAGCCATGAAAACGATTGGATAGTAGAAAGTGGCGTTAATATTGATGATGAAATTGTAAAATATTCTAATAAACCTATTGATATGGAACAATTATCTGTAGTCGTAAATAACTCAACAGATAAGAAAGGAAATTCTTAATTGTGAAAAAGGATTGGTACTTTTTTATAAAGAAAACCAGAGTTGCAGTTGTATTATCTCTTTTAATTGTTGTTTTAGGTTATTTATCGATGAAAAGCCTACCTCAAGAAATATATCCTGATACAAGCACTCCAAGGGTTTATATTTCTGCAGGATATACTGGTGCAAGCGCAAGTGTAATGGAAACTTCCGTTGCGAATGTTATAGAATCAGCAATGACGGGTATAGAATACATTAAATATATAACATCCGTTTGTGGTGATGGTTACTACAGCGCAGAATTGTTTTTTAATACAGGATCGGATAAAGACGTAAACCTGCTTAATGTAAAAAACCAATTACAAGAAATAAGTTTTCAATTACCTCCAGAGGTACAAAGAGATGGTGTGAACGCTGTTACTACATCTGGCGACAAAGGTGCAATCATTTTAAACTTAGCAGCTATTAATGATAACTGGGAACAATTAGACCTTGCAAATTATGCAAAATCAAATATTGTTGATAAATTAAAAATGGTCAATGGTGTATCAGATGTTGTTTTATCTGGTAGTGGAGATTATTCAATGAGGATATGGCTAAATCCTCAAAAAATGGCAGCATTAGGTATTACAACTTCCGATATCGAATATGCATTAAGTGAACAAAATCGTCAGTTTGTTGTTGGAACATTAGGAGCACCACCGTTAAAAATTCCTCAAAATATACAAATGATTGTAAAAGCTGATAATTTATTATCATCAGCTGAGGCATTTGAAAAAGTTGTTATTAAATCAAATACAGCTTCTGGGCAAATTTATTTATCAGATGTTGCACAAATAGAGCTTGGTTCGGGAGATTATGGTTCTTTTGCGATGGTAGGAGATAAAACCACTGCATTAATCCAAATTATACCAGCTGCTGGTGTGAATATGGTTGAATTATCTAATGCTTTACAGAAAAAGGTTACGCAAATTTCACATTGGCTTCCAAAAGAATTAAATTTGAGCATTATTTATGACAGCTCAATTTATATGAAAGAATCTATTAACGAAGTTGTTTCAACAATATTTATAACAGTTGCGATTGTTATTCTTGTAATTTTATTGTTCTTAGGTAATGGTGCTTCAGCACTTATTCCTTGTGTTACAATTCCTGTTTCATTAATAGGCGCTTTCTGTATATTATACTTATTTAAAATGAGTATTAATATGTTTACGCTATTTGCTTTGATATTAGCAGTATCGGTTGTTGTCGATGATGCAATAGTTGTTGTAGAAAATGTAAATAGATTTATTAAAGAGGGATGTACTCCTAAACGTGCGACTCAACTTACAATGGAAGAAGTTGGAGTTACATTGGTTACAATGTCATTAATTTTAATGACAGTATTTTTCCCAATTTGCTTTATCGCTGGCTTTACAGGAATTTTATACAAACAATTTGCAGTATTTTTATCAGCTTCCATTTTATTATCTGCAGTCTGTGCGTTAACATTATCTCCTGCAATGGCTTCAGTTATGTTGGTCAAAGACAGCGATTTTGAATTATTTGCACAAGGCAAAAAAGGACTTCTTTCAAAGTTATATTTCTTGTTTAACAACCTTTTTAACAAATTAGGTGAATTATACACAGAATGTGTAAGGGTTTTTGTATATAGCTCAAAAGTAACAATATTAACTTATTTATTCGTTATATTTTTAATGGTTACGATATACAAACTACTTCCTAAATCATTTATACCTAATGAGGATCAAGGTATAGTATATGTTCAAGCGTACATAATGGAAAATGCTTCTGTTGAAAAAAGCAAAGAACTTACAAAACTAATTGTTAACAGAATTCAAGAAGTAGAAGGGGTTGATTCAAAAAAATTATTAGTTATGGGGGGCAAAGGTTCTAGCACAATCTATGTACAACTTAAAGATTGGCAAGAAAGAAACTTATCTATTCCACAAAAAATAGTTCGCAAAATAAACAAACACCCTACAAGCTTGTCTAATGTAGCAATACAGACAGAAATTAATAAAAAACTTAAAGATATAAATGATGCAAGAATACAAGTATATTCACCACAAGCGATGTCTCAAGGTTCATCAGGATTAGAGTTCAATTTAATAGGCTCTGATATGTATACCATTGAAGAAATATCTGATTATGCAGATAAAATAGCAGATGAGTTAAGTGAAAACAAAAATTTTGATTATATTTATAATACATACACAGGCACTTATCCGATGTATATAATGCATATTGACTATAAAAAAATTATGGCTCTAAATATTAGTGTTCAAGAGCTTACATCAACTCTTTCTACATACATAGGCTCAAGTCCAGTAAGTAGTTTCACTAGAAATGGTAAAAATTACCAAGTTATTATGCAGGCAGAAGATAATTTCAGACGTAATAAAGAGGACCTAAATAAAGTTTATGTTAGAAGTATGAATGGAACAATGGTTCCTGTTACTGCTGTCATTGATTTAGAAGAAGTAAATAGTACAGCTGAGATTTCTAGATTTAACCAAAACCGTTCAGTAAAACTAATGGGACAAAATTCAGAAAGTATCTCATTGGGTCAAGCAATAGATATTATAGAAGATTGTGCAAATAGAATTTTACCAAAAGGTATTTCTTATGAATGGTCTGGAGATTCTTTAATCGCACTTGAATCATCTCGACAAACTGCTGGCATTATAGCATTATCACTCTTATTTATTTATTTCTTCTTAGTTGCGTTATATAATAGTTGGTCAATTCCAATAGTTGTATTAATTGTATCACCTGTATCTATAGTAGGCGCTATGATATTCCAATTAATGCTTGGCTTACCATTTAACATATATTCTCAAGTTGGTATCATCACATTAATTGGTCTAGCTGCTAAACAATCTATATTATTTGTAGAATTTGCAATGTCTCAAAAAGAAGCAGGAGGCTTAAGTATTCAAAACGCTGCAATTATTGCAGCTAAAATGAGATTTAGAGCTATTTTAATGACCGAATTATCATTCCTAATTGGTGTGCTTCCAATGCTCTTTGCTGCAGGTCCAAGTGCAAATAGTCGAATATCTTTAGCTTCTGCTGTATTTGGTGGTATGGTAACTACTGTGAGCCTTGGTGCAATCCTAACTCCAGGTTTCTACGCTATGATACAAGCATTTGTTGATAAAGTTTACAAAAAGAATATTGAAGAAGAATATTATGATGAAAAAGACGAAGGAGCTAAAAATAATGCAAATAGCTACTTATAATAAAATAATTTTACTAGTAATAATAGCTTTTATTATTCAAGTTTCACAAATAAGTTTTGCTAATACAGAAACTCTAGATACTGAAATTATAGACAATAATGAAGTTACAGAAGAAATCCCTGTAATTTACCCTGCAGTTATTGATTCTTCAAAATCTTTACGTAAAAGTTTTCAATCAAAATTAAACTCTTTGAAATCAAAAGATAAAAATAAAACAAGTGTTAAATCAGAAGAATTAGAATATAATGAATTTGATAAAGAAAGCATTATTGAGAAAAAGAGCTTTTGGAAAAACCTTACTAAAACTAATAATAACCAACAAACAGATGACTTAAACTCTTATGAACAAGAAAAGCGATTAACAAAAATACAAAATATTATAGAAAATGAAAAATATCTAAATCATGATGTTAATAACGACATCTATCTTGATAAATATAAACGAAAAGAATTATCTACATTAGAAGATTTTTATCGAAACAAAGACATTATAGAATCTGATGACGGAACACTTATGTTTTCTGTAAAAGAAAATGAAAGGCTAATTGATAAACTTATTGATGAAATCGAAAATGCTGATCCAAATGATGAAACATCACAGCCAGTACAATTAACATTAAAAGAATGTATCGGTATAGCTTTAGCAAAACATCCAGATATTTTATCTGCAAGATTAAGCACTGATGTATATAAAGATAGAATAATCCAAGCGTGGTCTGCATATTTTCCAAACTTTTCAGCAGGAATAGATTTTAGTAAATACAATAGCAAAATGGCTGGATATAAATCAAATTACGCATCACATTATGTGCCTAATCTATCAGCAGGTCTAATGTTATTCGACTTTGGTAAAACTAAAACAGTTGTGGATATAGCTAAAACAGATTATGAAGCAAGTACTTTTAATTTGGAAAGCTCAATCAATGAAATTATATATGCTGTAAAAAGCTCATACTACAATTTATTGTTTGCGCAAAAACAAATTGAAGTATATAAAAATACTATTGACTCTTTTGAGCTTCAATTAAAAGTTGCAAAAAAATACTTTGAAATAGGTAAAAAACCACAAATTGATGTTATGATAGCTGAATATAACGCAGGTAATGCAAAACTTAACTTGGTAAAAGCTATCAACACATTAGAAGTAGCACGAGTTAATTTGGCTAATACATTGGGCTTGCCTGGGCTTTCAAAATTTGAGCTTGCAGATGATTTATCAAAATTAGAATACGACGTAGATTTAGAAGTACTTTTACACGATGCATTTACAATAAGACCTGATTTATTAAGCCAAGAGAAATCTGTAGAGGCAGCGTATTTAACAATAAGAAGTGCAAAACGAGGCTATTTACCTGATTTAATGGCAAATGGTTCTTATTACAAAGGTGAAACAGATTCTGTTAGCCAATCTAACTTCCAACTCGGAGTAAATCTAACATATTCTGGTAATTTAATGCAAACAAAAAAAGAAGTCGATATTGCATTAAAATCTTATGAAAAAGCTCTCGCAGATTATGAAAGTTCAAAACAAAAAGTTTATTTAGATGTTAAACAATCATATATAAATCTTGATAGCACAAAGAAATCTGTAAAACAGGCTGAAATAAACGTAGAACAAGCGAAAGCACAAAGTTATCACGCAACAGGTCGTTATAATGCTGGATATGGTGATGCAATTGAGCTAAAAGATTCTGAAAACACATACCTAAATGCTCAACTTGAATATTTTCAAGCTCTTTTAGATTACAACTCTGAAGCTGCAAATATCGAGAGATTAGTTGGCAGACCATTAGTTCATAGCGAAAACAGTTTATAACATAAGTGAAGAAATTGCTTTATAAAAAAGTGTTACAGCTGTAATAGCAAGAGCTATAAACATAAGCTTGTTGACAGTTTGTGAAAAATCTTTATATTCTTGAGGGTTTTCAATATAATGATTAACTCTCTGAACGTTTGTTACATTTTTATTGTCAAAATTGTGTTTTGGACTTTGATGGACTCTTGTTTTAAGCATGTTTTTTCCTTCTTATCATTCTCATTGTTATACATATATTAAACCAAAAAAGCTTAACAACTTGCTTATATAAATCCTTTCTTTTACAAAAATTAACATAAAAAAAGACTCATAAAGAGCCTTTTTTTATTTGCCGATGGTCGGGGTCGAACCGACACGTAGTTGCCTACACCAGATTTTGAGTCTAGCACGTCTACCAATTCCATCACATCGGCATATTTAATTATCAATACTAATATTTAATCAAAAAAAAAATAAGATTTCAATTATTTTTTTTACTTTTATAAAAATATTCTTAAAAATTATCATAAAAGTAATGTTTTTTAACCAAAATAGCACAAATAATATGTTTATGAAAAATTTATTAACACTAATACTTTTAATATTTTATACATTAGCACCAGCTCATTCTACAACATTCCAAGGTGGCGTAAGCGAACAGGGAAGTGGAACTTCAAGCAGGATTGTTGATAGAAACACAGGAGTTGGCATTGGTGGAGCTAAAATTGAGCTACCAAAACAAAAATATTCTACAGAAACTGATTCAGAAGGATATTTTGAATTAAATACGCATATTGACGGTACAACCATAATGTCAGTACAAAAAGAAAATTACAAACCTTTTTCTATTACGTTAAACCAGAAAGCACTCTCTGCACCAATAGTTATAGGAATAGAAAAAACTAGCGCAGATGGAATGGTTCTTGACTCTAACATGTACCATTTAGGCGATAATAGCTTTTCTGAATTATCAGCAAATGCAAGTGAATTTAGATTAGAAAGTATTGGACCTTTTTATACTAAACGCTTTTTACTCAAGAATGTAAAATTTAACAAGCCAATTTTCCTTGTGATAGGCTCTATTATAGGAATAGATACAAATTTAGCACGTTCACTTGGGCAAAATCGAATAAATAATGCATTTGCATCTCCTCCAGAAGTTTATTTTAATGGGAATAAAATTTCAGAAATACAAATTAATGGTGATGGTCAGAAAATAAAAATACCACCAGTTTTAATAAGAAAAAATCAAGTTAATGAAGTAACGATAAAAACAGGCAGAAACATCATGCAAACTGCATACATAGATTATGATGATATTGAATTTATGAATTTATTTTTTGAAAATTAAAGATTAATTTAGAAATTAGGAGGTTCAAAAGGAATTACGTTTTTAGTGTGCTAATTTAATTCTAATCAGTATTATTGCTTGGTTTTACCTAATCTATAGAGCTTAAAATTACGAGATTATAGTCAGAAACGATACAAAAACCTTAACTAATTAGAATTTGAGAGGGTATTAAACCTCTAAATTTATTATTTACAAAACTTTTTTTAATTTGGTATATAAAATTATGTTTTTTAATCTAAGCTTTTAATTTTACAAATATTGTAAACTTTTGTAACAATTACATTTAAAATCCTAAAGTTTTTCAAAAATATGCCGATATATATGTTGTAAGTAGAATGTAAGTTAAGGAGTTAAAAAGATGTATAGTTTTGAAAGATTAAAAGAAGTATTAAAGAAAAGGGAACAAGAAAGATACGAAGCTTTAAAAGAAGAAATTCGTATTTTAAAAAGTAAAATCGAAAAATTATTAGAAATGTTTTTTGAGTCTACAACAAGCAAAGCTCAGACTAATTTTGTGGAACTTCAGATGTATTAAATTTTCTTTCTTTTTTATACAAAGCTTTCTAAATTTTAGAAAGCTTTTATTTTTGCAAAATTTTCTTAAAATTGATATAATTATTCAATAATTGAGGGGTTTTGTATGAAAAAGTGTTTAATTTTAATAATCTTGATTTTATTTTTAGGAATAACTTCTGTTAAAGCTAATGAGCAACAAACAGGGATAACGTTTATTTATATAAATGGTTCAAATAACTTAGCTTATAATAATAGGTTAAAGTTCAAAACTGCTTTTGTTGAAAATGTAAAAAAGCTTCATCCTCAGATAAAAAAACGCTTTGAGCAAGATGAATTAATAAATAAGATAGTATTGCAAAATGGAAATTATCGAATTAACCAAGAGCCTATTGCTTTTTACTGGGGTGATAAAAGTCTAAAAGTAGTAGAGACTCTTGATAGAGATTTAAAATCTGCTAGTAAATACTCGCCAAGAATTGCACATCAAGCTCGTTCAATATTTGCACATTGTTTGCATGATGCAGTTTGGGTGCAAAAGCCTCAAAATATGGCTAATGTTTTAGATGAGCTTCATAAGGTTGTAAATAGCGAAATAAAAAAAGGTAATAAAGTTGTGCTTCTGGGCTATAGCGCAGGCTCTTTTGTAACATATCAATATTATATGAAGAAGTCGAACTCAATTATTCCTTCTGAACTTGTAGAAAATTATTCTAATCTTGATGTTAAAGATATAATACTTAGTAGCACTGTAAAACCAACTTGTTTTGATGCTTTAATAGATGCCGATTTGATTAAGTACAATATAGAAACGAATAAATATTCACCAAATAAAGATATTAGAGTATTTAAGGAAAATTATTCAAAGCTTGATAGCTATACAGAAAAAGCGTGTTTCGCAGGAGGAGATATTAAAGGGATTGTTGGTTTTGCATCACCTGCTAGGCTTTTCTATTCGGATTTATTAGATGAAAAAACTAGCATAAATTATATTTCAAGCCTTATGGCAAAATCAGTTATAGAAAATGATGTGTTTTATTTAACAGTTAATTATAGTAATGATCCATTTGGGTTCTCAAACTCCGAAAACTTTACTTATGAAAAACTTATTCAAGTAATGCCTAAAGGTTTAAGCAAAAAAAGACACAATGGGTTTATATATAATAAATCAAATAATTATGTTCCAAGAACTTTTGTAACTGCGCATTTAGCTTATTGGGATACTCCAAAACGATTTGCTAAAGCTATAGTAAAGGCTTTTAATGAAGGTTATCCTCATTTTTATGGATTAAAAAATTAGATTTTATAAGAAAAAGCTCTCTATAGAGCTTTTTTTCTGGTAAAATATTAAAAAAGATAAATGAGGTATTTATTATGTCAAATGAAAATATTGATATTGAAATGTGTGCAAAGCCAAAGCAAATAGCAGAGACATTTGCAAGAAAATCTATGCCAGCAAAAGTTTCTTACGGAAAAATCAAGACTTTAGTTTTAGCAATTGCAGCTGGTGCATTTATTTCTTTTGGCGCACAAGCTTCGCTTACAGCTATGGCAGGTACAGAAGCCGTAGCTTTTGGTTTAGCTAAAATCCTTGGTGGGATGATTTTCTCAGCTGGGCTTATGATGATTGTATTTACAGGTGCAGAATTATTTACTGGAAATGTGCTTATTGGTATATCAGTTTTAGAGAAGAAAATTTCTATAGATAAGCTATTTAGAAACTGGTTTTGGGTATATATTGGAAACTTTATTGGTGCTATTATCGTTGCTACATTAATCCATTATGCAAATGCTTATCATGGCACAAACGAAGTATTAGGTGTTTTAGGGCTAAAGGTTGCTTATGGAAAAGTAAATTTAACATTTACACAAGCTCTTGCAAGTGGTATTCTTTGTAACTGGTTAGTTTGTATGGCAGTTTGGATGGCAGCTGCTGCAAAAGATGTGTCAGGAAAAATTTGGGCAATATTATTTCCAATAACAGCTTTTGCAATGTGTGGTTATGAACACTGTGTTGCTAATATGTACATGATAACAAATGGGCTTTTGAATAAAACTTCAGAAGCAGTTGTTGTGGCATCAGGATTTACAGCTGAGCAATTATCAACTTTAAGTATCAAAGCTTTTTTAATTGATAATTTAATTCCTGTTACATTAGGTAATATTATTGGTGCATTAATATTTGTAGTTGGAACTTTCTGGCTTGCTTATATGAAGAGAAAATAATATAATATATTCAAAGAAGAGGTTGTATGATGAAAAAAATTGGCTATACTTTATCAGAAATAGTTATTGCACTTGGTTTGGTCTCTGTAATTGCAGTTATTACAGCTCCGTTAATAGGAAATATACTTCCTGATAAAAATAAAATTACAGTATTAAAGACATATAAAATAATTAATGATACCGTTGCAGAACTGCTAAATGATCCTTCGAAATATAGAAAAAGAGAAATTACAGACACTTCTTTTGTTTGTCCAGACGATGAATATTGTTATTACGTTGGTTTAGGTGATACAACTACTGATGTAAAAGCTCTTGATGGTAAATCTATAGACAAAAATAATAAATTTATCATTTTATTTGGTGAAAGCTTACATGCTACTCGTAAACCAGAAGAAAATTCGTCTTATGATGATAATATTAAAGCTTCGAGTTTTTATACAAAAGACGGAGTTGCCGTACCTTATACTAATCCACCTAAGGATGCTATAAAATGGATTATTGAAACGAACGGTGATCTTGAAGAGAAACCAGTAACAGACAAAGTTAATTATTATGGACAAAACTATAAAATCACAATTGATATAAATGGAGATGGAGAAGGACTAAATAAGAGTGCTGTTAAAAATGCCGATCAATATATATTTAATGTTCGATATGATGGTTTAGTAACTGGTGGAGATGATTTAACTAGACAATATCTTAAAACTGCAGATAAGTTGAATAATAAGAAAGAAGATTACGAAG
>JAGBXP010000016.1 GCA_017629215.1 bacterium
CGGTTGAGTTGTAGAGTGTCCTTCTTCCGTACGATGTCAAGACATCCAGAGATACGACATGGTGACTATAGCGCGGAGGTCCACCTCTTCCCATTCCGAACAGAGAAGTTAAGCCCCGCAGCGCCGATGATACTGCATCAATTTGTGGGAAAGTAGGTCGTCGCCACCCTTAAAGCGGAAGCCTCAGCACAGCGCTGGGGCTTTTCTGTTTTTATGCGCCTGCCTTCTCTCGCAGAGACGCAGGGCCGGCGCGGAGGGAATTAACAGCTGACTTTCAGTTTTCAATTGCTCTCAGCAAAACCTGTTTTATGCAGTCTCCGCATATCACTAGCATCCGCTCGTATCCTTAACTTCCCTTTAGCCATTAGTCTTTAGCCTTTAGCCATTTTACATATATTGTCGTATTAGTTACATAATTTGATAAAAATATCCCAAGATAATATCTTTATATTTTGCTTTACAATCTTAAATGCTTGTTTTTTAATTATTTTTCTTCTTAATTTTTTTTATATTTTATTTACTCTATTTTAGAAATAAGTTGTATATTTGCGGGAGTGAATTTAGATAATATATACTATCCTTGAGCGAAAAGTGGTATTTTCAAATGAAACAAGGATTTATAATATAAGTCAATATGACTTAAGGTATATATGATGGAATAGTGTGGAGTAATACGAGATTATTAGTTTCAGGTTTTACCACACCATCGCTCTAATTTTCATCCTCCACACTTTTAAACTCTCTTCGGAGAGTTTTTTTTATTCTTTGATTATTAATTTATTTTTTTGACTATTTTTGCTAAATGAAAAATTTAAAGTTTATATTATCTTTTATTTTAATTTTGTGTCAATTGTCATTGACGTCAAAATCTTTATTTATTGAAAATAATACTTCATTTGTTGATTCTACCCACGTTAGATATTTTTATGGCAGTTTAGAAAATTTAGATTTAGGTCATATATACACACATGATACTACAACTCTTCTTTCGTCATATTATGAGCCTCTTGAAAATCAATTTGTCATATATCAAACTTTAACCAATTCTGGACTTGCTCATAAGAATATATCTTTTTTTTATCCTATCAATTTAGGCTTTAATCATAATTTAACATCTTACGCTTCGTTTTTAAAAGTTGCTGATAATATAAAATATCCAATCGTTTATCAGCCATTTTCTGAAATTAAATATATGAGTGGCGACAAAAAAGAACAGCATTTAGAAGTTTTATTTACAAGGGAATTTTTGCCTCGTTTTTTTGTATCATTAAATTTTGATGTTGATTTTTCACCTGGAATTTATAAAAGAAGTAGAATGCATAATTCTTTTTTCAATGGTAATTTAAGATATGTTTCAAAAGGTGGACGATATGGAATTAATGGAGCATATTTTCATAATAAAATTGATGTGCAGGAGAATGGTGGAATTGTTTACGATTCAATCTTTCTAAATAATTTAGAAACAGATAAGTCTGTTATCGATGTTAATTTAATAGCTGCAACAAATTTAATTAAGGTATCTGGTTTTGCCATAAATCAATATTTTAACATTTTGTCTGCTAAAAATGATAGTCCGTTAGACACATCTATTTTTAAAAGAAAAGTAAATGTAGGTAGAATAAATCATCATTTTGTATATCAAAGAAATAGCTATGTTTACGAGGATAATAAACCTTTGTCATCATTCTATAAGCAATACGATTCAGTTCTGGATTCATTGAAAACATCAGATAGTGTATATTTTCATACTATAAAAAATGTTTTGTATTGGAATTCTTTAGGTTATAATAAATATAACGATGATATTCCTTTTTATTTAACTTTAGGTATTGAACATAACTTAACAAATCATGCCGGATATTGGGATTATCGTACTCATCAACGTTTTAACGAACAAAAATTTTCTAATCTAAGAGCCAATGCTGGAATAATTATAAATTTATTCGGAACAACTAAAATAACAGGTAAAGCTGAAATTATTACATCAGGATACCATTCTGGTGATTTCTTTATAGAAGGTCAATGGAAACAATATTTTGGAAATTCGAAGAAAAATTTAGGCGCATTAAAATTTGGTGTGAACTTAAATAGACAATCACCTGATTGGTTTGAAGAGTATTATTATTCCAATAATTTTAGATGGAATAATTCTTTTGCTCCATCAACGTCATTATTAATTAATGGTTCATACGAATTACCTTTTTTGACTATTGGTTTTAAGCAGACTACAATTGATAATTACATTTATTTCGGTTTAGATGCCAAGCCAAAACAATATTCTGATGTATTAAGTGTTAGCAGTTTGTATTCTACATTTAAATTAAGTCTAAATAAGTTTGAAATGATAGGCTTTGCATCTTTACAAACTACAAATAATGAAGATGTTTTGCATATTCCAAGTTTTCAGGCTAAACTCAAGGTCGCATATAACATAACTTTGGTTAAAAACAATTCTATGATGCAACCAAGTATAGCTGTTAAATATTTTACAAAATATTATGCTGATGCATATATGCCTGCATTAAGAACGTTTTATTTGCAGAATGAAGTTCAAATAGGTAATTTTCCTTATATTGATTTATGTGTAACATTTAAAATCAAACGCGCTAATATTTATGTTCTATATACTAATATGTATTCTTTAACAAAAGATAATAGATATCTCACAACTCCGCATTATCCTATGAGAGATAGTAGATTATGTTTTGGAATAAATTGGAGATTGTATAAATAAAAAAAGAGGTTCTTAGAAACCTCTTTGCTTTTTTATTTTTTCGTAAGCCTCATTAACTTCTTGCAATTTCTGCTCGGCTGATTTTCTAACGTCTTCACCTAAATACGCCACTTTGTCAGGGTGGTATTTCTTAGCCATTTCTCTGTATGCTTTCTTGACTTCTTCGTCAGTTGCATTGGAGTCAATTCCAAGAATTTTATATGCGCTATCAACTTGCTGGACAAACATAGCTTTTATTGATTGGAAATCTGAACTTGATATTCCCATATATTTGGCTATGATAGAAATTACATCGACTTCATTTTCATGTGTAGAACCATCAGCTGATGCTATTCCAAATAAATAATGTATAAGTTGCAGTTTGGAAGAATAATCCATAAATCTGCCAATTTGTTGGCTGACTTCATATACTTGAATATCTTGCTTTAAAATTTCACGGAGCATAAGTATATATTTCTCAGCGCGTTCTTGTCCGAAATTACTCAAAAAGAAGCGTTTTACATAATCCAATTCAGATTTCTTTACTGAGCCATCAGCTTTCATAACAGCAGCAGAGAGAACCAAAAGACTGACATTAAAATCACGTTGCTGAGTTGTTCCACCTATATATTCTTCTGTATTAGAATTGTTACCAAAAGCTGAACCTAATGCAAATCCGATGATGGCACCTAATGGTCCGCCAAATGCCCATCCTAAACCGCCTCCAATCCATTTGCCATAATTACGACCTCTACGTCTTTGATAACTTTGTCCTGGATCGTTGGTTCTATTATAATTAGATGAATTTTGGTTTTTGTTTACATTTCTAAAAAGAAAATAAACGATGAATGCGACTGCTGCAATAGCTATTAATGATGACATAAATATTACTGTTTTTTATTTAAAATAACGTTTAAATGTTAGAACAAATTATATTCCAAAAATATTAAAAATATCAAAAAGTTTAAACTTTTATGATGTCATCTGTAAGTGCCAAGTTTTATTATTTAGTCATTCATAAGATTAACTTTTTCGAGATTTTTTTATTGGAATCTTTTCATATTTCTTTAAATCATATAGCGCTATAGCAGAATTTCCTCAAATACAAATTCATAAATCTTTCTAAAAACAATTTGTAGAAAACTATAAATAAAACATCAGTTACAACGGCTAACTTTTATTGTCGTTTGGTTGATGGCATCTAAATCGTCATCTTTCTGTATAAAATATTTTTTTATTTACTCTTTTATTTCAAAAAATAAATACTTAAATTTGCAAACTGTTTCCGTAAAAGGAGATATTTCTGAATTTATTTTAAAAACACTATAAAATTTTAACACAATGGGAAAAACTAAGTATGTTTATTCTTTTGGCAATCGTACAGCTGAAGGAAACTCCACAATGAAAAATTTATTAGGTGGAAAAGGTGCTAACTTAGCAGAAATGTGCCATTTAGGTTTACCTGTTCCAGCCGGTATAACAATTACAACAGAATGTTGTACAGCTTATTATGCTAACAACTGCCAATTACCAGAAGGACTTATGGAAGAAGTCGCTGAAGGTATCAAGAATATGGAAGAAATTATGGGCATGAAATATGGCGATGCTGAAAATCCATTATTAGTATCTTGCCGTTCAGGTGCTCGTCAATCAATGCCAGGTATGATGGATACAGTTTTGAACATAGGTCTTTGTTCAAAAACTATCCCTGGTTTAATCAAGAAAACTAACAATCCAAGATTCGTTTATGACTCATACCGTCGTCTCATCATGATGTATGCTGACGTTGTTATGGAAAAAGCAGAAGACAAAGAACCAGCTGAAGGCAAAGGTATCCGTAAGATTTTGGACGAAATGTTAGATAACTTCAAAGAAGAAAGAGGTTACAAATCAGATACAGAAATCACAGCTGAAGAACTCCAAGCATTAGCAGAAAGCTTCAAAGCTACTATCAAAAACGTTCTCGGAACAGAATTCCCAGATGATGCTCAACTTCAATTAGAAGGCGGTATCAAAGCTGTTTTCA
>JAGBXP010000017.1 GCA_017629215.1 bacterium
TCGTTTGTCAACTAATTTGTTTCTTCTGTTTTTACATTTCGTTACATTCTGATAATATAGGGTTTCAAAGTGCTATCTTTATATTTCGGCTCGTAGTGTAAACCGTTTTCTTTACGCACCTCTCAAGCGCGTTCTTTCATTCTAACCTGAAGTTTTTTTATTGTCAAGTGTTTGTTTTACAATTTATTCACAAAACGCTCATTCACCTTCGTTGCTATTACAGAAGCTACTATAAGGCATATTGCACCAATTATAAAAGTATATTCCCAGTGGAAATTAAGTCCATGCTCACCAATAAAAGAACATTTATTAATAAACCAAGAAACGAGAGTACATACAAAAACCTGAGGTCCAGCAATAAATATATTAAATATACCCATGACCGAGCCCTCTGTTCCAGGTTTTATATATTGTGAAAGCATCGCAAATGGCAACGCACAAATACTCGCCCAACCAATTCCAGATAATGCCATTAATATTGCAATAAGTTTAGGGTTTACTGTAAATGCCATGCCTAAAAATGCTAATGCCATAGACAACATAGAAACGACATGGACTTTTTTATTACCATATTTAACAGAAAGTATTCCTATTGGAATTGCTACAATGAAACATACAAGATTAAATAATGCAAAACAAACTGATGAAAAATTTGTACCACTCAATATAGCTGAATCAAATGATGATTTAACCATATCGCTTACGTTCGATAAATCAGGAACACCAAAAACTGTATGTACAGCATATTGAGTAAAATAAATCATCATGCACATATTTCCAATCCAAGTAAAAAACTGCATCCAGCAAATTTTACCAACCTCAGGTGATAGTGCAAAAAAGTCTTTCAAAGACTGTACAATACTAAACTTTTCTTCTTTACTATCTTCAAATTTTTCAAGCTTTCTTTCTTTTATTGCAAGACATGTCCATGCCATACCTAAAGAAAATGCCAAAGCTGCCATTATAAACTGAGCATTTATAGACATTTGATAACCAAAAGCCCATTTTAAAAACGGCGCAGTACCAGCTGCAACGACAGAGCCTAATCCTATAGCTAAACTAATATAAGAATTTGCAATTGAGTGCTGTTCTTGAGGCACAACATCCGGAACTAAAGCTCTATAAGGACCTTGAGCAATATTAACACATGCATCTAAAACCCATATCATTATTGCTGCAAAAAGTAAAGCTGCCCAAGGTGCAAAGCTCAAATTCAAAAGAGTACTCAACCAATCTGTGATATATGCAGAGTTTGGGAACGCCCATAAAGCTATAGCAGAAAGCAAAGCTCCACCTAAAAGATAAGGTCTCCTTCTGCCCAAAGGAGTTCTTGTTTTATCAGATAATGCTCCAATTAAAGGTTGAACAACCATCCCTGTAAAAGGACCTGCAAGCCAAATTAACCCGAATATAAAAGGAGATGCTCCAAGCTCTTCTGTTACAGGACCAGACAAAATTATTCTCATTTGCCAAGCAAATTGCAATCCAAAAAAGCCTATCGCAAAGCTAATAAATTTTGCAGTAGTAAACCTATTCAAAGCATTCTCACCCATTTATAAACTCCTCCTCAAAAGTTAATTTAAGTATAGTTTACAAACAACAGAGGATACAGTCAATAATGTTATATTTTTAATTGAGAAAAAATTTATTTTTTTTATTGTAATTTTCCACATCATTGCAAGCGTTAGCGAAGCAATCCAGAAAAATGCGTCATTCTGAAAGCGCAGATGTTAAAATACAGAAATAAATAATTAAATTGTCATCCTGAATTTTTTACACTTTACTTACAAATTTGTAGTTATTATACCAAACTTAATTTATTTACCCCTCAGGCTCTTTCCAAAACCCAAGCTAAACGCCAAATTGGCAAGATGCTGAAACGCGCCTCGCTTTAAACGGATACGCTTCCGATTTCATCCTCTGCTCGGCTTGTTCAGCATGACAATGGATATTAATTATTATTTCCCGTCTTTGCGAGCGAATGCGAAGCAATCCAGAAAATTTTTATCATCAAACATATTTCACTGGACTGCTTCGTCGGATTTCATCCTTCCTCGCAGAGACGTGGTCTCTCAGAGTTATTTTGCTTGACTACAATTTATTAATCAAATATATTATTCTCACTAATATATTTTTTTATGACCTCGAAATTATCAAACAAAGAATCACACACCAACGATTTAGAACAAGCTCGAGCTAAACACAGTGGATACAAAACACAAGTTTTACACTTATCAACTTCTAATCGTGATCGCCATTCTTCATAAGGTATATGATATTTTATTATTCCACCAGATGTTAATTCTCCAATTATAGTATCTTCATTATCGGTTTCCTCACAATGTGAAATCTTGCCAGAAGTAGATAATGCAAACATATATTTTCTACTATACCTACAAATCATTCCATGATTACTAAGACCTAAATAATGTTTTAATTTCAAATTTTCTAACAATTGCGATTTTACAAAATCATCATTACTATCAAGAATTAAATTATCATCTACAATTTCAGAAAACTTACATATAGAAGCCTTAAAAAAAACAAATTTTTTATTAGTAAATTCTAATTCTAACCATTTATTAAATCCTTCCATTTCATCTTTATTTATCTGATTAAAATTTGTTCTTAATTGGATACTTATATCATCATCTTGAGTATTAATATAGCGTAAATTTTCTACAATTCTATTCCAAGTACCATTACCATTAACCAATGGTCGCATTTTATTATGTGAATCTGCAAAACCATCTAAAGTTATCTGATATTGATTCATCCCTAACAATGCTAAATTATCATACACTTCCTTTGTTAATAAATAACCATTTGTTATCATTCTATAAAAAATTTTTAAATCTGAAAAAGTTTCTTTTAAAGAATTAACTCGTTTCATGAATTCAACAATTTTTTCATACCGTAACAATGGTTCACCACCATAAAAAACTAAACAAACCTGATTAATATTCTTAGACTCTATATTATTCTTTAAATACAAATATAAATTATTCCAATTCTCATCAGAAAGATTTTTTGGTCGTGCTTCTTTAAAACAATATGTACAACGAAAATTGCAATTATCTGTTGTATGAATTAGAATATGAGCCTTATTATCTTCTCTATCTAAAAGCTCATATTGATATTTTTTTGCTTGTTCAAACTCATCTACATTATCATCTACAATAAACTTTTTATCATATAAAACTTGCACCAATTTATTATCAAAACTCAAATTATCAGAATTAAGTAAATCCTTATATTCCTTTACCAAACTCTCATTTTTCATTTTTACAACTTCTTTTGAATTTGTATTATACAAAAGAAGTCCATAATCGGTATCTATATTTATATTATATTGACTAAATCTCATTTTTCCCTCAACAATTACCTTATGACTAAAATAAGAAATAAAAGGATGACACTAAAGTAGGCATCCTTTTATTATCTACAAAATTATTCCATTAACTATGGCTGCAAATTACGCTTATACGCATCAGGTGTTACTGATGGATGAGTTTGCACCTGCTGATTCTTATTATTTTTTTTAGATGACATACAAACTGTATCACCCAAACGCAA
>JAGBXP010000001.1 GCA_017629215.1 bacterium
CCTGCAGTTAGAGCATTAAGGGCTCAATCTGATAAAAAAGAATATACTCAATACATGAGAAATATTATAGAAAGCACCACAAACATTTGGCTTAAACAATGTTGTATAACAGGACTTAAAACCAAAGATGGTGCAATTTGTGGTGCAGTCGATGAATTCGGTATCGAATATTCTTGTCGTGCAGTAATTCTTACAACAGGAACTTCATTAGAAGGAAGAATGTTTATCGGACTCCAAGCTTACCCTGGAGGAAGATTAGGCGAAGCTGCAGCTTATGGACTTTCTGATTGGCTACGCAAAAACGGAATTCAAACCAAAAAACTAAAAACAGGAACTCCTGCTCGTGTTGATAAACGTACAATTGATTATTCAAAAATGACAATTCAGCCTGGCGATGATAAATTAAGTTTTTATTCTTTTAAGCCTAATCGTCCTGTTCGTCCACAAGTCCCTTGTTATTTAACAAGAACAAACGAAGATACACATAGAGTAATCCGTGAAAACCTTGATAAATCACCAATGTATCAAGGGTTAATTCAAGGAGTTGGTCCTCGTTACTGTCCATCAATCGAAGATAAAATTGTTAGATTTGCTTCAAATCCTTCACATCATATTTTTATTGAACCAGAAGGTTTGAATACTTATGAAGTCTATATCCAAGGCTTTTCAACAAGCTTGCCAGCTTGTGTTCAAGTAGAAATGTTGCGCTCGCTTCCTGGACTAAAAAAAGCTCATATTATTAAACCTGCTTACGCTGTAGAATATGACTACGTTCCAGCAGTGCAAACTCTTCATTCTTTAATGTCAAAAGATATTAATGGTTTGTTCTTCGCAGGTCAAATTAATGGTACAAGTGGATACGAAGAAGCAGCTGCACAAGGTTTAATTGCAGGTATAAATTCTGTTAAATACTTAAACTCATCTGATATGTTAGAGCTTCCAAGAAGCTCATCATATATTGGAACTTTAATCGATGATTTAGTTACAAAAGATATTCAAGAACCTTATAGAATGCTTACTTCTCGTTCTGAATATAGGCTATTATTAAGACAAGATAATGCAGATGCTCGTCTTACAGAAATAGGGCATCAAGTTGGATTAATAGACGATACTCAATATTCTCGTTTCAAAACTAAACAAGAAAATATTCAAAAAGAAATCGAAAGGTTAAGAGAGGTAAAAATTTCTGCAACAGAAGAAGTAAACGAAATCTTAGCAAAATATGGTGAACATATCGATAGAGGTATGCGTATGGCAGAGCTTCTAAAACGTCCAAATATTAATTATGATGTGTTTAGAGAAATAGATTTTGCAACGAGAGACTTAAATCTAAGCGAAGATATTACAGGTGAGGTCGAAGTACTAATTAAATATGATGGCTATATTGCTCGTCAAGAACAACAAGTTGAATCTACTGAAAAATTAGAAAAATACAAAATCCCTGTTGATATTGATTATTCTCAAATCAAACATATTTCAACAGAAACAAAGGAAAAATTAGAAAAAATTAGACCAACAAATTTAGCACAAGCTTCTCGTATTGGCGGAGTTAAACCTGCTGATATTTCAGTTTTGATGGTTATGCTCAAAGGATAATAGTATTTATATAAATTAATACAAAGAAAATGTAAGATTTAGAAATACGAATTCTTTGCATTTTCTACTTATAAAATTATCAAAACCTTCTTGCACAAGCTACAAAAAGCTCCTCCATGAAGTTAAATCCATCTTTAACATGGGTTTGAATTTTTCCACAAATACGAGCAAATCTTTCTGGCTTAAATCCAGATTTGTTTTGAAAAGAATAGCTATCTAAAACTTTTCCTTTTCGCATGATATTACTTGAAATTCCAACAATTTTTTCATTATAAGGTCCTTTATCAGGAAATCTAATTTTAATTGTGTTTACTAATGTTGTATCATTTTTTCCTGGGACTCTAAGAATAAATTCAGAATATCCTTGAAAATTTGTTTGCATACTATTTGTAATGTTCATATCATCTCCTTATAGATGTCGTCTGTATAATTCATAGAAAAATTCTGCAGCATAATCAATTTTTTCAGCTACATTTTCTTGAATTTGTTTGCATATATTCTCAAGAGCTTCTTCACTAAATCCCTTTTTATTGTTATACGAACCTTCTTCTAATGTTTCATTATAACGTTTAAGTTTATAATCAATAATTTTTATACGATTGTGCTTATCTGCGTAGACTTTTGTTATAAGTTTTGATCCTTTTCCTTCTCTTCCTTGAAGATCAAATCTGAACCGTATTGGTGGTAATTGTGATGATACTTTACCATTAAAATTAATGTTTGCTATAGAATTAATGTGCATAAAAAAACCTTTCTTTACTTATGTAAAACCCGTAAAAAAAAATTTTTGCTATTGATGTAGTATAATATTTTTATGCGAGAAAGACTTTTTTTTATATTGTTTTGTTTACTATTTTTTATACAACCCTGTTTGGCAATAAAAATAGGATTGGAAACTGATGTTAATAGAACTTATATTGGAGCTTCTACAAAAGCTGAAATAATTGATTGCAAGACTAATAAATTAATTTTCATCATGGATGAAATGAAAGGGTATGAATTTAAGCCTCATCGTGGAATTATAGCAATTAAGGTCGATGGTGAATATAAAAAAATTGATAGTAATAAAATTGTTATAAAACCAGAAGAAAATGGTTTTGTTAGTGCAAAAAGAAAATGGTATCGTGGACATTTCCAGTTAATAAATAGTGGCGAAGGACTTACTGTTATTAATGATATTCCCCTTGAATTATACTTACAAGGAGTTGTTCCATCAGAGATGCCTTCATCTTGGGAGCATGATGCTCATAAAGCTCAAGCTATAGCTGCTCGTAGCTATGCAATAGCTAATCTTGGCAAGCGAGCAAAGCATGGGTATGATTTAAAAGATACACCAGAAGATCAAGCTTATGGTGGAGCAACTGCAGAGACAACTCAAACAAATGATGCTGTTGCTGAAACCTCTGGACTTGTGCTTATATATGACGGACAAATAATACCTGCATATTATTCTGCTTCTGCAGGTGGACAAACTAAAAGTGCATCTCAAGTTTGGACAAAAGATTTAGCTTATACTAAAGCTGTTCCTTCTTTTGATGATGGGATTAAAAAAAATGGACATGGTGTTGGGATGAGCCAATATGGTGCAAATAATTTAGCTAAAAAAGGATATAACGCATATCAAATTCTAAAATATTTCTACGCAAATACTAAATTTGCAAAAATAAACACTGAATATTATAAATAGGAGCAAAGAGGTAAAATAACCCCCTCCCTACCCCTCCCCCGAGGAGAGGGAAAGAAAGGAAAAAATGAAAACAGCACAAGTAAATAAAGAAAAAATAGTTATAAAAAATGTTGAAGATTTAAAACTCAATGGACGCAAAGGCGCAATCGTTAGAGTTTTAGGTTGTGGACTTTGCGGTTCAGATATTGTTAAATTCAAACATAATATTGTTAAAGATGGAGCTGTTTTAGGCCACGAAATTGTGGCTCTTATAGAAGAAATTGATTCTGATACCGATTTCATTATCGGAGATAAAATAGTAAGCTCTCACCATATACCTTGTTTTAAATGCACATATTGTCAACACGGAAACTTTTCAATGTGCTCGCACTTTAAAGAAACAAACATTCTTCCAGGCGGATTTAGTGAAAAAGTTTATTTAAGCGAAGAGCACCTCAAAAATGTTGCACACAAAGTTCCTACAAATCTTAGCAACGAAGAGATATCTTTTTATGAGCCTTTAGGGTGCTGTGTTCGCGCAATCAAAAGATGCGATTTAAAAACTGGCGATAATGTTCTTGTCGTTGGACTTGGCTCAATCGGATTAATAATGGCTGAAGCTATTCAGGCTATGGGATATAAAGTTTATGCTTGTGATTTACTTGAAGAAAGAATCAAAATCGCAAATGATAAGAATATTGAATCCTTTAACTCATTAGATTTAGATGAGTTCAATGCAATTATACAAGAAAAAACAGATGGCTTTGGAGTCGATGCTGTATTTATGACATCAGGCGCAGATAAAGCAATTGATGTTGCTCTAAAGACGATAAAAATGGGGGGAAAAATTCTTGTATTCTCAAGTACACCAAATAATTTAGGTTACGCTAATAACGAAATTTATTATAAAGAATTAACTGTTATGGGAAGCTATTCTCCATCACCTGAAGATTTAAAAGAGTCTTTTGAGCTACTTTCAAGTGAAAAAGTAGATGTTAAAAACTTAACTACAACATATTCTTTGGATAATATCCAACAGGCCTTTGAAGATACTATTTCAAACAAGATTTTTAAAGCTTATATAAAAATATAAGTTCTCAATGGATACTAATAAATATGCTAGAAAATACCATTAATTGAAAAAAGGTCAGGAACTTCAACACAATTATATGGTTCTGGAATAGATTTAATAAAATCTCTACCTGTAGAATTCATTATTTTGCTTATTATATCTTTACGATAATAAGTCATATGATGCATGGCTATTCTTGGTAAAAAATAATATTTGCTACTCCAAAAATCACTTATTTTTCTTGTAGGATCAATTAAAGTTATAGTTTTACTATTATGTGAAGTCAATTTACTATATTTTTTTATTTTTGAAAAAAAATTTACGTAACTATAAGTTGGAGTGAGATAACGTAATGTTGGAGAATAGTAATTAAATATATCAACATAACTATGAGTTATACCATTTTTTATAATAAATTCTTTTGCCCTTTCAACTTCTTTTTCTATATAAAATTCGTCACAATCCATAGTCATAAAATAGTTAACACCTGCTTTTTTTGCATATTTTAAACCTATATTTCTCTTATTACGCTCTTGTTTTAGCGATTTAATAGAAGGATTTGGTTCATATTCTATAATCTCATCAATTAAACCTTTCTCTTTTAAACTGTATAAAAGAGGTAGTAAAGTATCATTAGCAGGATTTCCATACCAACTTTCAAGTTGATAAACAACATTTACATAATCAACTTGATTACGTATAGCTTTAATAGAATATTCTAATAGTTCTTCACTATCAAAAACCGAATAAGATACACCCCATTTATTTTTGGATACAATCTCCTTTATTATAATATTTGTCGCAAAGCGTTTCCAACGCTTACGTAAATTTTTATTTTTAATAAAAAATCCTTTTATTTGAATAATTGTTGTTTTTAATAGTTGATTTAATATTATACCCATATATAACCCCTTTCCTTTAAAGATAATTGTTTATTTTGTATAATAATTGCTTTGTTTCACTTAATTAACCTCTTTTTATTAAAATTTGTACCCTAAAATAATTATTTCTTTTTTATTTTTACTTATACGAATCTTTATAAAGTTTTTTCTTAGAAAATTTATAAATAGTAATAAATATCTTAGAATTGCAAAAGGGCCCCACAAATAATAAATTCTTTTGAAATCATATTTTAAACTATCATAATCATTTATTTTTTCAGAATTCATATAACTTGATTTATGCATTCTCCAATTTGTTAGTTTTTTATCTATGTAATAAAAATCATTTGTTCTTAATAATTGAAGCCATAGATATAAATCTAAGCCTTTTTTTATAGGACAGTTAAAATTAAGATTTTTACATGATATTTTTTTTACCATCACACAAGAAAATGTCGGTATAAGATTCGTATGGGTGCTCTTAAAAGCTTTTAACATTTTTGTTGGAAAATTAAGTTTTGATAAAATTTTCTTTTGCTTCTTAAAATACGAATCATATTTTTCTATGATATTTTGTTCACCAAACATATTAATATCATTAAATATAAATTTAACATCCTGATTCTCTTCAATAATTTTCAATTTTGTTTCCAAATAATCCGGCACAATAGTATCATCCGACTCAAGAAAAACTATCCAATCACCTGTTGATTTTTCAATGCCTAATTTAATAGTTTCTGCTAGCCCCTTGTTTACACCATGCTCATGTTGAAAAAACTTAATTCTATTGTCTTTTTCACAATAAGATTTAATAACTTCGACCGAATTATTTTTAGAACCATCGTCAACAATAATCATTTCCCAGTCTTGAAAAGTCTGATTAATAACACTTTCAATAGTTTCCTTTATATAATTTTCATAATTATAACTTGCTGTTATGACCGAAATTTTAGGCATACAAATCCCCTTTTAATGTTTTTTATCATAGTGGTACAATAACTCTAAGCCCAGAATAGTCAATCTAAACCCCTTGTAAACAGATTCAATATTGAAAATTTGTTGCCACCATTTTCTTGTATATTTTCTGTACAATTTACTATCTTTTTCAGAATATGGATTTATAACTTTATCTGTTGAAGATAAGCTTCCATAGTGATAAATTTCTTGTTTTGTTATAAAGTAATTTTCTCTTTTTCTTTTTTTATTCTGATAATACAACCAGTCATCACCCCAAAATATTTTAATATCTTCTGGAATTTCGATATAGGAACTTTTATAAAAAAACATTGCAACTCCAAAAAAACCACATCTGCCAGTAGCATTTTCTAACGCAATTTCCGTCGAAGCTGGAGTCGGCATAATTTCTGGAATATTAATAATATAATCTCTATGAAAACCTACAACTCCCATTTTTTCATTCATTTGTGATACAACATTTTTACAAAAGTTTTCAGGGATTGTAATATCATCATTTAATAGAGCAACAATATCCTCCTTAGACTCCTTAACTCCTAAATTCCAGCTTGGATTAACAAATAAATTTTCTTTAGGAACGATAACTTTTACTTTATTACTTTCATATATATAGCCTTTAGTAGAATTATCAATAACAATAATTTCAGTGACAAAATTATCACTATCTAACATTTTAATAAGATTGTTTAATATTTCTAATTTTTTTTGCAAAGTAGGAATTACAACACTGACTTTTTTCATATCTTATGTTCCTTTTTGTTTATATTTTGAGATTTTTACATATTGAATTTTGTATTTTAATTTATTTTTCTTGCTTAAAACAAAAGTTCCAATTTTGCTATGATTGGTTTTAATTGCAGTAGAATAAAGTTTTTTGAAAGTATTTTCTTTGACAAAACTCTCTGTATCGACAAAGGAAATGTAGTCCCCTCGAGCAATTTCTATACCTTTATTTTTAGCTTCAAATATATCTAATTTATTCTGTCTTATAACTTTAAATCGCGCATCTACCTGTTCAAATACAGCAAGCAAATTGAGAGTATCATCAGTAGAACCCCTATCTATTACAATAACCTCTATCTCTTTTAAAGTTTGTTCAGCAAGAGAGAATAGACAATTAGCAATATTCTTTTCAGAATTTAAAGTAACTACTATTATAGAAATTTTAGGGCTAACAATAGCTTCTTTAACTGCAATTTTATTTAATATATTACGAAGAAAAAATTTTTCTTCTGAGTAACTTCCCACTCAAATACCTTGCACTTTCTTTTTTGCTCATTAGATAATTAAAGAGGTTATATTGATTTAAGGTATAACCTAGCTCTATTAATATAATTTTTTATAATATTCTTTTCATAAAAACAGTTTTTTATTCAGTATACTGATTTTAAATTCATTATAATCTGTTATATTAATCATGTCAAATTGATAGAATTTAGTAATGAATGATATTGAGTTAATAAAATTTGGACAAAAAATTAAATTTGAAAGAATAAAACGTAATTGGTCTCAAGAACAATTAGCAGAACTTTCAAACATCTCTATACACGGAATTAGTAATGTTGAAACTGGTAAAACAGATGTGAAGTATTCAAATATTCTTAGACTCGCAAAAGCTTTTGATATGAGAGCTTGTGATTTATTAGATTTTAATTTATAGTTTTATTTTTTAAAATCTACAAAGACGGTTTATTGTATAAATAAAGGATACCCAAAATTGAGTATCCTTGTTTATATTTAATTTAAAGTTAGTAAGTTTTTATTTCTCTAAAATTTTATTTATTCTACCAAGAATTTCATCAACTGGAGAGTCTTTGCCATATACTCCAACATTAGAAACTTGTTCACCATAATAATCAACTAATGGTAACGTTTGTTTTTCATAGCTGTCTAAGCGACTAGCTAGAACTTCAGGAGTATCATCAGCTCTTTTGATTAACTTCCCACCACAATCACACTTTGATGTTTCTGGATTATATCCTTCTTTAACAGCATGAGTTTTTGAGCAATCTGCACAAATATATCTATTTGCAGAACGCGCAAATAAAATATCTCTATCAACATCAAGATTAATTATTTTAAGCGCAATATTTTTATCTTTCTTTAAAATTTCATCAAGCTGTTCTGCCTGATTTATTGTGCGTGGAAAACCGTCTAAAATAAATCCACGTTGACAATCTTTTTCTAATATTCTTTGTTGAAAAATTTTCATTATTAATTCATCAGGTACAAGCCCGCCACTTTCCATATATCTTTTAGCTTCTATTCCTAATTTTGACATCTTTTTTACTTCACCACGCAAAATATCACCTGTACTAATTTGAGGTATTGCATATTTTTCTGCAATTTTTCTACCATAAGTGCCTTTACCACTATTAGGAGCTCCTAAAAGAATAATAACTTTTTTAGCTTGATTTGCAGTAGCACCAAAGCTCACTGTATCACACTTTAATGTTGGTAATATTGGTTTTTCTTGAAATGAAGTTTTTTGCATTGTTGTTTTTAATGGATTAAACCCAATTGGGACAATTCTCATAAAATTTCTCCTTAAAAATTTTTGACTACACACTGTAATTTTTCCTATTGTATCAAAAACAAAAAAAAGTAAATTAAAATCTTAAAATTTATTAACAAAATAATGATTTTATTAAAAAAAAGACTTAAATTTTTATATTTAAGCCTTTTTATTAAAAATTTATTATAATATTTAACTAAACATCTGCTGATACAGCTTCAGCTTGTCCAGCTTTTCTTTCGAAAACAAGCTTTTCTTTACCTTCGCCTTCAGAAGTATCAAGTTTTAATAAGATTGTATCACCTGCCTCATAAGCATTAGTCAATATTTCTTCAGCAAGCTGATCCTCGATTTTCTTCTGAATTAATCTACGAAGTGGTCTTGCACCATAAGCTTCATTATAACCATCTTTTGCAAGATAGTCTTTAACTTCGTCAGTAACTTCAATAGAAAGCTCTCTTTCGCTCAAGCGTTTGAATAAATCTTTCATCATTAAATCAACAATTTCTCTGATTTCTTCCTTACTCAAGTGAGAGAATACGATAATATCATCAATACGGTTTAAGAATTCAGGACGAAACGCTTTTTTCAATTCTTCATTAACTGTATCCTTTAATTTTTCGTATTTATCTTTTTTTGCATCATCTGCACTAGCAGAGAAGCCAAGTTTGCTCTGAGTAGTAATCATACTTGCACCGACGTTTGATGTCATGATTATAACTGTATTTTTGAAATTAATATGTTTACCCTTTGCATCTGTCAAACGACCATCGTCAAGAATTTGTAACATAATATTGAATACATCAGGGTGAGCTTTTTCAATTTCGTCAAACAAAATAACTGAATAAGGTTTTTTGCGAACTTGCTCTGACATGTGCCCGCCATCATCATAGCCAACATATCCTGGAGGTGAGCCAATAAGTTTCGCTGTTGAATGTTTTTCCATGAATTCTGACATATCAACACGAATCATATTATCTTCGCTACCAAAAATAGCTTCTGCAAGAGCTTTTGCTAACTCAGTTTTACCAACACCAGTTGGACCTGAAAAAATAAAGCTACCGATAGGTCTATTTGGTGATTTTAAACCAACTCTTGCACGTCTGATAGCTTTTGAGATAGCAACAACAGCATCACTTTGACCAATAACTCTTTCATGTAAAGTGTTTTCAAGTCTTAAAAGTCTTTCAGACTCTCCTTCAGTAAGTTTTGTTACTGGTACACCTGTCATAATTGCAATAACTTGCGCAACATCATCTTCACTTACAGTTGGTTTATTAGCATCATTTTGACGTCTCCATTCTTCGGAAACTTCACGAATTTTATCTTTCATGTTAGCTTCGTCATCACGAAGTGCAGAAGCTCGTTCAAACTCTTGATTTCTAATCGCTTCTTCTTTTTCTTTAATGATTTCTTTAAGCTCTTTATCAAGTTCTTTTCCTTCTGGGCAAAGCGTGCAGAATTTTAAACGAACTTTTGAACTTGCTTCGTCTATTACGTCAATTGCTTTATCTGGTAAAAATCTATCATTTACATATTTACTAGAAAGTTTAGTCGCTGCAACAATTGCCTCGTCTGAAATATATAAATTATGGTGCTCCTCATATTTTGATTTTAAACCTTTAATAATTTCAATAGTTTCATCAATAGAAGGTTCTTCTATTAGAACAGGTTGAAATCTTCTTTCTAATGCAGAATCTTTTTCAATATATTTTCTATATTCGTCAGATGTTGTAGCACCAATAACTTGAATTTCTCCTCTTGATAATGCAGGTTTTAAAATATTTGCTGCATCAATAGCACCTTCAGCAGCACCAGCTCCAATAAGAGTGTGCATTTCGTCAATTACAAGAATAACATTTCCTGCTTGGCGAATTTCATCCATAATCTTTTTAAGTCTTTCTTCAAATTCACCACGATATTTTGTACCTGCGATTAATAAACCCATATCAAGTTGGATAATCTTTTTATTTTCTAAAATATCTGGAACTTCTGAGTTTACAATTCTAATAGCAAGACCTTCTGCAACTGCTGTTTTACCAACACCTGGTTCACCAAGTAAAACAGGATTATTTTTAGTTCTTCTTGCAAGAATTTGAATAACACGTTCAATTTCTTTTTCACGACCAACAACAGGATCTAATCTCAATTCAGATGCTGCAAGAGTTAAATCTGTACCAAACTCATCCAAACTTGGAGTTTTAACTTTGCTTGCTTGTGATGAAGAAGCTCCCGCTGCAGAATAAGAATTTCCAGCACCTGCACTTGCAGTTGGTTTTGAATCCCCAAGCATTTTAACAACATTACTTCTAATCTTGTTTAAATCAACACCTAAATTTTCAAGTACACGAGCAGCTACTCCTTCTCCTTCTCTTATTAGACCTAGTAGCAAATGTTCTGTGCCAATATAATTATGACCTAATTGCCTTGCTTCATCCCAAGATAATTCTAAAACTCTTTTTGCACGTGGAGTAAAAGGTATTTCTACAGCAACAAAGCCAGAACCTCTACCTATAATTTTTTCCACTTCAACTCTTGCATCTTTAAGATTAACTCCCATGGATTTAAGAGTTTTTGCAGCAATACCAGTTCCTTCTCCAATCAAGCCTAATAATACTTGTTCAGTGCCAACAAAATTATGACCTAATTGTCTAGCTTCATCCCAAGACAACTCTAAAACTCTTTTCGCTCTACGAGTAAATGGGATTTCTACTGCAACAAACCCAGAACCTCTACCAATTATTTTTTCGACTTCGATTCTAGCATCTTTTAAATTAACTCCCATTGATTTAAGAGTTTTTGCTGCAATACCTGTTCCTTCACCAATTAAACCTAGCAAAAATTGTTCAGTTCCAACAAAGTTGTGACCTAAACGACGTGCCTCTTCTTGAGCAAGCATAATAACTTTGATTGCCTTTTCAGTAAATCGTTCGAACATTTATAAAATTCCTCTTCTTAACATATATGTATAAACTATTCTACATAAAAATTATAAAGCTTTCAAGGGGGGGGATTATAAAAAATATTGCATTTCTTTTTTTTATGAATAAAATATATATTACAATGTGTGTGTACAATTATTCCAAATCAATTATTTAAGGAGATTTAACATGAAAGTATCGTCAATTTCTAGTAACATTTTATCGTCAAATGTTCCAGAAACAAAAACTGTTTCTGAAAACGTAAATTTTAAAAGCTATCAATCTGTATTCAATGAAACAATTAGACAAAAAATTAATAATAAAAATCTTGTCGGCGATGTTTTAGTAAAAATGGTGAAAGAATTAGAATCAAACTCTAGCAAAATTAATCCTGATTTTATGGGAGCTTTAAAGTCTAGTATTCAACAAAATAAACTTAATATTGAAGAATTTTTATTTCGAGTAACTTCAAGACATTCAGGAATGACTCCTGTAATAAAAAATCTTGAAAATAAAGAAGTGGCATATATAGAAAAAAATAAATTAACTTTTTTGGATGAAAATGGCAGTCGATCAATTACATTTGCTCTTGGAAAAAATAATAAATTAAATTTCAATAGAAATGGTGGCTTTTGGACAGATATTAATAAATTCCACGATAATGGAGTTATTAAAAGTCAAAAAGAAATTCACGGTTCAGGCTTTATGGATTCAATTAAGCTAACTACACGTTATAACCAAAAGGGTGAAGAATTAGATTTTCTAAGCTTTTTGGATTTATTTAAACGATAATATCAAAGAAGAGAGAGCTATATATAAAAGTTCCATTTGACTTTTAAGCAATAAAATGTAACAATCATTCTTATATTTTTAATAAAGGAGAAGTGAATAATGCTTAAAGGACCATTTTTGGATAGAAATTGGATGGGACAAAACAAAGATTATGAGTCCTCAGACATTGTAATGTTAGGTATGCCTTTTGATGGAACAGTCTCTTATAGACCAGGTTCTCGATTTGCTCCAGAGCAAATACGTCTTGCAAGTTGGGGATTAGAAGAATACTCTCCTTATTATGATAAACATTTAGAAGATTGTAATTTTCATGATGCTGGTGATTTAGAATTTCCTCTTGGAAATACAGTTAAATCGCTTGACGTTATTGAGGAAAACGTACGTCAAATTTATAAAGATGGAAAAAGAGTTTTTGGTATTGGTGGTGAGCATTTAGTAACACTTCCTGAAATTAAAGCTATTAGCGAATTTTATAAAGACTTAGCAATTGTACATTTTGACGCTCATACAGATTTAAGAGAAGAATATATTGGAGAACCTCTTTCTCATTCTGCAGTAATTCGTCATTCTGCAAAAATTGTTGGGTTTGAAAATTTGAAGCAAATTGGAATTCGTTCTGGCATGAAAGAAGAATTTGAATTAATGAAAAAATATAATACTCTTATTCACGAACATCACGAATTAGATTGCCTAAAAGATAAATCCATTTTTATTACGGTTGATTTAGATGTTTTAGATACCTCAATCATGCCAGGAACAGGTACTCCAGAGGTAGGTGGACTAGATTTTAAAGAGCTTGTTGCTTGGTTTAAATATTTATCAAAATTTAATATTATAGGTGCAGATGTCGTAGAGCTTGCACCAGATTACGACTCAAGTGGAGCTTCAACAGCTGTTGCAACAAAAGTTATTCGTGAATTATTAATGACAATGTAA
>JAGBXP010000018.1 GCA_017629215.1 bacterium
ATATGATATGATATGATATGATGTGAGGGGAGGGGAGCAATTTCTTTTTTTTGAAAAACTTTAAATCTGTGTAACACATGTTTTACGCGAGATTATTTTATTAAAGAAAAAGGAGAAAAATTTATGTCAATTTTAATCAATTCAGTATCTGTAAATGATAAAAATGTAGGCAACCCACCATCAAAGAATGTTGTAAAGAAAGATCCAAAAGCAGATATTTCTCAAAGTCTTTTTGATAATAAAATTGTGGAAGATATACGTGATTATAGATTAAATAAACAGTTTGAAAAATACCCAGGAATTAAATTGTTGATGTCAAACTTGCCTAGTGATGAGGAGTACTTGCAATATAATTTAAAAAAATTGATTGAAAGTCTTGCGATGAGCTCTGCACAAGAGGAAAAATTTTATAATATATTGAAAGAATTAGAAGCAATATTTTCTGGTAGTGAGTCAAAAAAAGAGTTAAATCAATTGTATAAATTGACGCAAGACTTAGAAGCAATATTAAAAATTAAATAAAACTGATCTGCTGGGATAAAATCCCAGCAGAATTTTTTATCTGAATTATGTTTTTACAAGGTTTTATTTTTTTCTGGATTGCTTCGCTTCGCTCGCAAAGACGGGGGGGATTTCGTTCTCAAAGACGGGAAAACAGATTATCTAAATAATAAATCATAATTTATTCTCAGTTAAATAAAAACAGTCATTGTATTAATTATAGATTTTTTCTAAAATTTCTTTTGTTATTTCAGGTTGTCTGGAAAAAATCTGTTTTTTATGACTGTCAGTTCCTCCAGATAAAAATAAACCATTTTTTTCAGCAAAATTTTTATATTGAGATGTGATTTCTTTAAATAAATTATCCGCATTTGAGATATTATTATTATTTTTACCTAATTTTGTTATTTTTGATGGAGTATATTGATGGTTAACTTCAATTCCATCAATTCCTAGAATTTTAAGATTTGTAAGAAAATCGTCTCCAATATATTCCCAAAAACTTTTTACAGGATGAGTCAATGAAGCATAACCTCCATTATTTTTAATAGATTTTATAACTTTTTTTATTGATAAAATATCTTTATCGCCAAGCTTGTTCATAATACTATGATTAACATCTTGTTGAGTCATCTTATAATAAAATTTTATTGCGTGTCTTATCGCAACAATTCCAGAGCCATTTTCAACACATCTTTTAGATTTATTATGAGAAGCATTGTATTCTTTCTCATATTTAACTAAATCATTATATTTTATTTTTTTACCATCGAATTCGGGCTGTTTATCTAAAAATTCGCATATTGTATTTATTCGATTATTGGCTAAATCTTCTAAAACTTTTAATAATGTTTCATCAAAGGGATTTAATGCTAATCCTGTTATGTCATGATGTATAAGACCATTTTGTACACTAAACTCACAACCTGATACAAATTTTAGGTTTTTATATTTTTCAGGATTTTGGGCTATAATTTTTATGATTTCTTGACAGCCTTTAATACAGTCGTGATCAGTAAGTGCTATAGTAAAAGGTGGTAAGCCGTCGTTTTTGTTTAATTTTGCAACTTTATCGGCATATTTTCGAGCGGATTCTAAAAATTCTTCTACTGTTGCATTGCCATCAGAAAAGTTTGAATGTGTATGTAAAGAAATTCTAAAATTTCCATCAATAGCATTCTTATAAAATTCTTCTAATGGTATATTTTGAGCTTTTGCTTCAGAAATTTGCATACCAACTTGAAATTGTTCAGGTTTATATTTTTTTATTAATTTTTTAAACTCATCTGGCGCAACAATGCTTTTTAAATCTTCTATTTTGGCATCAATATTATTTTTTTTTAAGCTTTTTAAAATATTATTGAAAAATTTTTTATCATTTTCGGTCATTATTTTTTGATTTAAGATATTTGTTTTGTTGTATAGAATAATACTTCCTATTCCAATAAAACAAACACCAAGAGCTCCTATTACTTGCTTTTTATAAGTATGATTTTTGTTAACAGCTTGTTTTTTTCTCTTTTGCATAAAATTAATATCATAAGTATTAATTGCTGTTATTTTCATTTCCCTAGACCCTATTTAATACACAATAAATATTGGTAATTATAGTATTAGAATATTAATTGTCAACTAAGCATTTTTGAATACTCTTAAAAGTTTTTGGTAATATTAAAATTTTCAATTATAATTTTTTTATGAAAAAGTTTTTAAACTCATTATTAGATTTAATTTATAGAAAAAAATGTTATTTTTGTGGAAAATCAAAATATTCTATAAAGATGTGTCCAGAATGTTTTGAAAAATTAGAATTTAATAATTATGAAGCAAATAGGGTTATAAATGGTGTAGATATATTTTGTGCCGGTGTATATACAAAGGAACTTCAAAAATTAATAAGAGGTCTTAAATACCATAGACAAAAAGATTTAGCATATTTTCAAGCAAAGTTTATGTATGAATATTTTAAAAATATTGATATTTTACAGAATGTTGATTTTGAAATTATCGCAGTTCCTCAACATTCAAATCGTATAAAATCAAGAAAATATAATCACATGGAATTGGTTTGTGAAGAGTTTTCTAAGTTATCAGGGTTTGAGTGTAATTTCGATTTGATAAAAAGGGTTAAAGACACAAAACCTCAATATAAGCTCAATCGAAGCCAACGCTTAGAAAACCTTTCTAACGCTTTCAAAGTTGATAAAACTTACTACAATGATAAAAAAATATTGATTATTGATGATATCTGTACAACTGGTACGACTTTTGAAGAAATGATAAATGAATTAAACAAATTTGAAATAAACAATATTGTTTGTTTTGCAACATCTACTCCAGTTTAAAACTGTTTTTATTTAACAATTCCAAAGCCAAGTAAAAATATACAGATAGTAAATATACCAGCAACAATGTATGTTAATTTATTCAATCCTTTTTCTGCACTTTTTTGAGAAGAAAATACTTGTGCCGCGTTTCCTATCCCTGCGATACCATCACCCTTTGGAGAATGTAATAAAATAAGAATAATCAATAATAATGCTGATATAATTTGCGTTGTCCATGTAAATATAAACAAAATTTTTCTCCTTTTTATATTTGAATTAACTAAATAAAATTAATTTTACTGCCTTATCGAGAACCACCTCTAATAAAATGTGCTCTTTTTGAATTTAATTTAATACTATCAAATGTGTACAATCTAGCAGGTCTTTTTGATGATAATTTTGAAAATTCATTTAATTCTCTTAAACCTTCTGTTGTTATTACTTTTTTTCTAAAATTACGTTTGTCAAGCTTTCTTTCCATAATCATTTCATAAGCTTTTTGCATTTCAGTTAAAGTAAATTTTTCATTTAAAAGTTGATATGCAACTGGACACATTTCCAATCTTTCACGAGTACGCTTTAATGAATATTGTATAATTTCTTTATGGTCAAATGCTAAAGGTGGTAAATCAAATACTTTGTGCCATGCAACATCTGAAGTTGTAGTGATTTCAAAATCTTCTGCACGAATTAATGCAAAATATGCACATGTGATTACACGAGAAACAGGGTGTCTTAGAGGGTCGCCAAATGTATATAATTGCTCTAAGTATACATTTTCCACATCGGTTTTTTCTTTGAGAACCCTTATTGCTGCTTCGTCGAGATTTTCAGACATTCTAACATAGCCACCTGGAATAGCCCATTTATTTTTAAATGGTTCATTATTACGTTTAACCAATAATACCTGCAAGGCATCATTTATTATTGTTAAAATAACAATGTCTACAGTAATTTCGTGTGTTTTAATCTCATTAAACATTTCAACCTCTTATGATTATGTTATCACCCATAACCTAAAATAGATTGTATAACAAACATTTTAAAAAAGTAATACCTTTTTAGATAATAAGTGTATTTTTGTTACATTTTTTTGTACTTATGATTAAGGTATTCTACCAATCCTATATGTAAAAGTGTTAAAATAGAGGTTAATAATCCCAAAATTTATGAGATTTTTTAATAGATTTTGAAGAAGAAACATATCTTGCAGTGGTAATTAACATTGACCCAGCTGCTAAGTATCCAGTATTTTTAGGATTTAAAAACGGCTTTTTATATTCATTATTTATTTTAGAGATTTTTGTCATGTATTTATTATAAAATAAAATTGTGTTAATATATATCTTATAGTTATGCGGTTGTAGCTCAGTAGGATAGAGCGGAGGTTTCCTAAACCTTGTCTGCCGTGGGTTCGACTCCCTCCAGCCGCATTTTTAATTAATTAATGTTTTTGCAAAGTTAAGAGATTCTTCTGTAACTTCACCACCTGCAAGTTCTGCAATTGCTTTAAGTTTAGCTTCATTTCCCAAAATAGAAATATCCACATTTGTTTTGTCATTTTGTGTTTTTCTAACATAGAAATGTTTATCGGATTTAGACGCAATAATCGCTTGGTGTGTAATCATTATAATTTGCATAAATTTAGATAATTCTTTTACTTCATCTGCGACTGATTGTGAAGTTTTTCCAGAAATACCTGTATCAATTTCATCAAAAATTACAGTTCCAATGTTATCTGATTGTGCAAAAATTGTTTTTATTGCCAGCATTACTCTTGATATCTCACCTCCTGATGCAATTTTTGCAAGAGGTTTTAATCCTTCAGAAATATTTGTTGAAATTAAAAATTCAACTTTATCTATACCATTAATTCCTAGTTCGCAAGCTTCAAATCCGATTTCAAATTTAACTTTTGGTAATTCTAATTTTTCAAGCTTGTTTATTATCTGCAACGATAATTCCTTTGCATGAGTTTTTCGCATATCAGAAATTTCAATGGCTTGTTTTTCTATGTTTTGTCTTATCTTATTTATTTGATTTTCAAGTTCTTCAATGTTTTGTGTTGAATGTTCGATACCATCTAGTTCTGCTCTTAATTTTAGACCTGTTTCAATAACTTTTTCTATAGTTCCACCATATTTACGTTTTAGCTTTTCTAGTAAAAATAAGCGTTCTTGAATTTCATTAATACGTTCAGTGTCATTTTCTAAGGATTGAGAATAGTCTCTAAGTCCTGATGAAACATCTTTAATACTTTCAATTGCTGATATTAATTCTGATTGCATAGGCTCGAGCGTTTTATCTAAGCCAGAAGCTTTTGTTATCGTGGCTTTAATCTGGAATAAGACATTCAAAATTGAATTGTCATCTTCTGATAATGTCCAATACGAGCTTCCTGTTAGTTCTTTTAATTTTTCAATATTTTCTAAAATTGAAAGTTCATTATTCAAATCCTCGTCTTCTGTTATAGAATTTAGTTCAGCATTTTCAATTTCTTCTACTTGAAATCTTAAAAAATCAATTTGTTCTTCTGCCTTTTGAGAATTCTTTTTAAGCACTTCTAGCTGATTTGATAAATCTCTATATTTTTCATATTCTAATCGATAATCAGTTATATTGTGATGTTTAATATATGAATCCAAAAGGGTTATGTGATATTTAGGTTGCAAAAAAGAATAAGTTTGATGTTGAGAATGAATATCTAAAAAAAGCTCTCTAAATATTTTTATAAACTCTTGATTAACTAAACAACCATTAATCCTTGACCTTGAAGCTGTTTGTGTAATTTCTTTTGAAAGTATTATCTCAGAGCCATATAAATCAATACCGTTATCTTCAAATAATTTTGTGATATCTTGCTTCTCATTTTGAATAGTTATTTCAATTATCGCTTTATCTGCACCAGTTTTAATAACTTCTTTACCAGTCTTAGCTCCAAATGCAATATCAATAGCATTAATTAAAATACTCTTACCTGCACCAGTTTCACCTGTTATTATGTTTAGACCATTAGAAAAATCTAATTCTAATTCATCTATTAATATATAATTTTTTATAAAAATTTTAGTTAACATAATTAACCTTCGTCATCATAATCTTCGTTATCTTCTTCGATATCAAAATCTTCTTCTATATCATCATTAAAATCATTTTCATCATCATCTTCTTCATAATCAACAGTGTATTCATCATTTTGTAATTCATCGTCATTATTTTCAAATTCTTCATTAGAAATTTTGTCATCATCTGATGTGTAATCAGGAAATTCTTGAACCTCTAATTCTGATTGTGTTTTATATATTTCTAATTCTTTTTTTACAATCTGCAAAGGATATGTAAGTGTTAATTTAGACTCAATTGCACGTTTAAGATTGTTTGTATAATTATCTTGTTCGCCAATATGTTTATACGCTTGAGCTAATATATAGTATAAATCTCCATTCTCATCATTATTTAATCGTGTTTCTAAAATATTAATAACTTCTTCTGCATTGTTTTCTTTTATATAAATCTTTGTAAGAAGTTTATAAGCCTCTATATCATTTTTGTTATATTCAATAGTTTTTAATAAATAATCTAAAGCTTCTTCAATGTTTTCATTCTCATAAGCGATTGAAGCTAAATTATAATATGCCCAACTATAATCTGGTGAAATATTTAATACGTTTTTATAATATTCGACAGCAAAATTTGTTAATTTATTGTTTTGATAAATGTTGCCTAAATGGAAATGAGCAAAAATATCTTTAGGATTAAGAGTTATAGCTTTTTGAAAATAATCAATAGCCAAGTTTGTTTCATCCTTGTGGTAGTAACATAAACCTAAATTAAAATAACAATTTCCATCGTTTTTGTCGTTTTTTAGAACATTATTAAAGGCTTCAATTGCTAAATCCCATTCCTGTAAAGATACCAAAACCTCTCCAAGATTATAATAATAATCATCCTGTGGAGATATTTTAATAGCTTTTTGATATGAATACTTTGCCATTTTTAAATCTTTAATTTTTTCATATAAAATGCCTAAATTATAATGTAATTCATCGTCTTCTGGAAAATATTTTATTAAGTATTTAATATTAGACAAAGCTTCTTTATTAAAACCTCTATCAGACAATAAAATTGAAAGCTCTCTTCTAATTTGAAAATTAGAAGGATCTTGCTTGAGCATATTTTGTAATTTTTCTATCTCATAATCCATAGAAAAATTATATCAGAGTGATAATAATGAGTCTATATATAAAATTTTAGTTTAACCCAAATTGTGATCTATAAAAACTGCTATTAGCAATTTTATCTTCTATATAATTATTTCCATCTTCGATTGATGCTAAGTGTAATCCTGCAATCTTATCTAATCTTTTTGTAAGTTTAGTTTGAGAATATGTAACTCCCTTTTTTCTAAGCTTAGTCCAGCAAGATGCTTCTTTTGATGTTGCAAGAGATTCTTCTTCTAAAGTTGCTTTTCTTGCAGTATGATAACTTTCATGTGCGATTAAACAAGCAATTTGTTCAATAGGAGCATCCTTATACATAGAATTTATTAATATAACTCTTCTTCCAAATTCATCGTAAGCATTAGCAGCATAAACATTATTCATTGTTAAATGATAGAATTTTACTTTTACAGCATTTTTTTGAAGATTTCTAAAAACATCAGTTTCACCATTTTGCATTAATAATTGCATAGCTGACATTATCTTAGCATCAGATGTGAAGCTTTTTAAATTATATGCGAATGCTTGTGTTGCTGTAAATGTGAAAAATATTAATACTACTAATAACAACTTTTTCATATCTAAAACTCCTTAAAATAACCCTTTGTAATAGTGTTATCGACATATTTTTTGAGTTCTTTAGGCTGTTTAAGAAGTTTGTTACAATGCTTAATAAATATTTACTAAATTAAGATTTTTATCTTTAAAAAAGCTAGAATTGTTAAGAAAAAACTTAACAATTCTAGCAAAGTTTACAAAACTTAATACACTGTTTTTAATTGTTTAAAGCTTATCTTGCCCTAAAAATAGGTTTATGGTAATATCAAAGAAAATTAGATAGAATACAAGTATTAAAAGGAGTATTTATGATTTCAGTAAACGATTTAAAAAACGGCTTAACTCTTGAATTAGACAATGGTTTATGGTCAGTAGTTGAGTTTTTACATGTTAAACCTGGTAAAGGTGCAGCATTTGTTAGAACAAAGCTTAAAAACGTAGAAACTGGTAGTGTTTTAGAAAAAACATTTAGAGCAGGTGAAAAAGTCGCAAAAGCTATGCTTAATCGCAAGGAAATGCAATATTTATATAAAGCTGGTGAAGAATTTGTTATGATGGACATGGAATCTTACGAGCAACTTCAACTAACTAAAGATCAAGTTGGAGATGGTGTTAAGTACATGAAAGAAGATATGATTGTTCAAGTATTAATGCATGATACAAAAATTATCGGTGTTGATATTCCAGCACACGTTGAATTAAAGGTTGTTGACACACCTCCTGCTGAAAAAGGAAATACAGCTCAAGGTGGTACAAAACCAGCTACTTTAGAAACTGGTGCTGTTGTTCAAGTACCTTTCTTTGTAGCAAATGACGATGTGATAAGAGTTGATACCAGAAGCAATGAATATTTAGATAGAGTTTAATAAAGTCGTTAAGACTTTAAGTTCATTATTATAATCAAAGAGCTTAAAGTTTTAATGCCTTATAGCCCTGGAATCTTTGTTGATAAGGAGTAAATAAATGAAATTTGAAATAGATTATATTGAAAAATTAGCAAGAATTATTGCAGATAATGAATTGACAGAAATTTCTTTAGAAGATGGCGAACAAGCTATCACTATTAGAAAAGATTTGGCTGAAGTTGTAACTACTGCTACTCCTGTAGCTACAGCTCCTGCTCCTGTTGTTTGTCAAACAACTGTTAATCCTGCTGTTGTTGAAGTAGAAAAAGAAAATCCAAAGGGAATTGCAATTACTTCTCCAATGGTAGGTACTTTTTATGCAGCACCATCTCCTGATGCAGAACCTTTTGTAGAAATTGGTAAGACAATTTCTGCAGGTGATGTTGTTTGCATTGTAGAAGCTATGAAATTAATGAATGAAATCAAATCAGAATATTCTGGAAGAATTACACAGATTTGTGTTAAAAATGGTGATCCAATAGAATTTGGCCAAGTATTAATGTATGTAGAATAAAAGGCATTAAGATATTAGGATGCTAAGATATTAGGTTCGTTTATATTAGTGAATTTAACGACTTAAAGTCTTAAAGCTTTAATGACTTTTGAGGTAAAATTATGTTTAAAAAGGTTTTAATAGCAAATAGAGGTGAAATAGCAGTAAGGGTTATTCGTGCTTGTAGAGAATTAGGAATACCAACTGTTGCAGTATATTCGCAAGCAGACGCAAAATCTTTACACGTAAGATTGGCAACTGATGCGTATTGTATTGGTCCAGCTCCAAGTGGCGAAAGTTATTTGAACATTCCTGCCATAATAACAACGGCTATGATGACTGGTTGTGATGCAATACATCCAGGATATGGTTTTATGTCAGAAAGAGCTGATTTTGTTGATATTTGTACTCAACACGGTATTAAGTTTATTGGTCCTTCTGCAGAATCTATGAGAAAAATGGGTGATAAAGCAACTGCTAGAAGAACAATGATTGAAAATAATGTTCCAGTAACACCTGGTACTGGAATTTTAAATACAGTAGAAGAAGCTCGAGCTTTTGCACAAAAAGCAGGTTATCCTATAATACTCAAGGCTACAGCTGGTGGTGGTGGAAAAGGAATGAGAATTGTTCGTTCTGATGATGAATTAGAATCAAATATGATATTATGCCAGCAGGAAGCACAAAAATTCTTTGGAAACCCTGGAGTATATGCTGAAAAATTTTTAGAAAACCCTCGCCATATTGAAGTGCAAATTTTAGGTGATGCGTATGGAAATGTTATACACCTAGGTGAAAGAGATTGTTCTATACAAAGACGACATCAAAAACTTTTAGAAGAAGCTCCTTCTCCAGCCATTGATGAAAAAACACGTCAAGAAATGGGAGCAGCTGCAGTTCGTGCTGCAAAGGCTATTAATTACGAAGGTGCTGGAACTTGTGAATTTTTACTTGATCACGATGGAAAATGGTATTTTATGGAAATGAATACTCGTGTTCAAGTAGAACATTGTGTAACAGAAATGATTTCACAAGTTGATATTGTAAGAGAGCAAATTCTTGTTGCTTCAGGTGAAAAGTTAAGTTATGCACAAAATGATATTAAGCTTCGTGGTCATGCTATCGAATGTCGTATTAATGCAGAAGATCCTGATAATGGATTTATGCCTTGTCCTGGTACAATAGAAGCATATTTAGCTCCTGGAGGATTTGGGGTAAGAGTCGATTCGCATTCTTATGCAGGATATAAAATTCCACCATATTATGATTCAATGATTGGTAAATTGATATGCTGGGGTGAAACTCGTAACGAAGCTCGCCGTAGAATGTATCAAGCATTGAAAGAATATGTTATTCTTGGGATAAAAACTACTATACCATTTCATCAAGATATTGTTGAGGATGAAGTTTTTATAAGTGGTAAATTTAATACTGGATTTATTGAAGATTATTACAAAAGAAATGGTAAAGAATTTTAAAAATAATCGCTCTTAAAAATTAATTTTAAGGGCGATTTTAATATATATAATTAGAACAATCTCTTGACCTTGGTTTAAAAAAAAAGTATACTAAACATAATAAGAATGGAGGTTTGGATGGAATTTCAACATGTACCGATGAGTGGATTAAGTTATACTGATGAAGATATTAAAAGATTAATTACTGAATATAATGTTCAATTTATAAAATTACAGTTTGTTGATATAAATGGTCAAGTTAAAAATTTAGCAGTTCCATCTGAACATATTGATAGAGTTTTAAACAATGATATAATGTTAGATGGCTCGTCAATAAAAGGTTTTAGGGATATTGAAACTTCGGATATGTTTTTCTATCCTGATAAAAATACATTTCAAATTTTACCATGGCAAGAAAAAGATGGAAAAAACTCAGCAAGATTAATTTGTGATATTTATAATGCAGATGGCACACCTTTTGAAGGTTGTCCTCGTTGTAATTTAAAGCGATTAATGGCAGAAGCAAAGAAACTTGGTTTATCAATGAATATTGGACCAGAGGCAGAATTTTTCTTGTTTGAAAAAGATGAAAATGATGCTATTACGACAAAAACACATGATAAAGCTGGTTATTATGATGTTGGACCAGATGATCTTGGAGAGACTGTACGATCTGATATTGTCAATACTCTACAAGAAATGGATTTTGATATAGAGGCATCTCATCACGAAGGTGCAGACGGACAACACGAAATAGATTTTAAATATTCTGATATTTTAACAGCGGCTGATAATGTTGTTACTTTCCGTATTGCAGTTAAAGCCATAGCAGCTAAATACGGATTACACGCAACATTTATGCCAAAACCTATTTATGGAATGAATGGTTCTGGTATGCATTGTAATATTTCATTATCTAAAGATGGTAAAAACGCTTTTTATGATGCAAAAGGAGAATATCAATTATCAAATATCGCAAAATATTCTATTGGTGGAATGTTGAAGCATATTAAAAGCATAACAGCGATTTTAAATCCTACTGTGAACAGTTATAAAAGACTTGTTCCAGGGTATGAAGCACCAGTTTATATGGCTTGGTCGCTTGCAAATAGAAGCGCTTTATTAAGAGTTCCAGCAAAGCGTGGAGTCTCAACTCGTGTTGAATTACGTTCACCAGACCCATCTTGCAATCCATATCTAGCTTTTGCAACTATACTTGCAGCGTGTATAGATGGTGTAAGAAATAAAGTAGAACCACCAAAACCTGTAGAGGCAAATATTTATAAACTTACAGAAAAAGAACGTAAAAGGATGAAAATCGAATCTCTTCCTGGTAGCCTTGAAGAAGCTCTTTGGTGTATGAAAAATTCATTAATAGCAAGAGCTGCATTAGGAAAGCATATTGTAGATGAATTTGTAACAGCTAAAGAGATTGAATGGGAATCATTTAGAACTTATGTTTCGCAGTGGGAATTAGATAAATATTTAACTAGGTATTAAGAATAAAAAAGCTCTGCTATTCAGAGCTTTTTTATTATCAATTTTATAAAGATTTAATACATTCAACAATTTTTTCTGTAGCATCAAATTTTGCAAGATATGAAGAATTTTGCTTCAAATATTCCATTTTTATCGGATTATCTAGGAGTGAATATATAGAATCTCTGAGCTTATTTGGATCTAAATCTTTATCTTCTATATAAATACAAGCTCCCATTTCTACAAAATATTTAGCATTTATTCTTTGATGGTTTGCTGCTGCATGTGGATAAGGAATTAATATTGGAGCAGCTTCAGAAGCACATATCTCGGAAAGACTTAACGACCCAGCTCTTGAAATTACTATATCAGAAGCTTTTAAAACAGATATCATATCTTCAAAATAAGGTTTAAGAATAACATTACCATCTTGTTCCCACGCTGGATATACAAGTTTTAGTTTTTCTAAAATTTCATCATAATTTTTTTTACCTGTTTGAAAAATTATTTGTAGATTTTTATCTTGTGCAAATTCCTTTAAAACTTCAACAACAGTATTATTAATAGATTTTGCGCCTTGTGAACCCCCCATTACTGTCATTGTTATTTTATTTTTAAGTTCTAAATTTTTTCTTGCGTCATCTTTTGATAATGTTTGAAATTCAGGACGAATTGGATTACCAGTAACAATAACTCGTTTGTTTTGGATAAATTTCTTAGCTTTTTCAAAAGCTAAAGATACGAATTTAGCACGTTTTGATAATTTTCTTGTTACTAATCCTGGCATTGCATCACAATCGTGCATCATATATGGAGTTTTGGTTATTATGCACGCAAAAATCATTGGAGCTGAAACATAGCCACCAGTTGCAAAAACAGCATTAGGTTTATATTTTTTGATATATCGTATTGAATATAATATTGCACGTACTAATCTTATTCCCCAATAAAAGAATTTAGGATTTAGTTTTCTTGGCATCCCAGAAATTCCAACATGTAAAAATTTGTAGCCCTTTTTTGTTGCTAATTCAAATTCCATGTTGCGTTTATTTCCAATATAATAAACTTTTGTTTCTTTGCTTAAAGCGTCAGCTACGGCTATTGCAGGATAAATGTGCCCACCAGTTCCACCACCAGTAACAAAATAAGCTTTTTTATAAGTTTCTGACATTATTATAATTCCTTATTCTTTTTATGTTATCTTTTGATATATTTAATAAAATTCCCACCATCCATAATGATACCATTATTGAAGAACCTCCATAACTAATAAATGGCATTGGAACTCCTGTTGCAGGTACAAAAGAGCTTGCAACCCACATATTTAAAAATCCTTGAAAACAAATTGAGAAAGTCAACCCAAGTGCAAGTAATTTTCCATACATATCTTGGCATTTTGTTGCAATTAAGAAGCCTCGTTGAAGAATGGTCCAGAATAAACAAATAATTAAGAGGCATCCAATAAACCCATGTTCTTCTCCTATTACTGCATATATAAAATCGGTATGAGCTTCTGGAAGCCAAGCAAGCTTTTGTTTTGAGCTACCATAACCAACTCCATAAAAGCCACCTGTAGCAAAAGCTATTAATGATTGAATGACGTTATACCCAGCACCAAGTGGATCAGCTTCTGGATTTAACCAAGTAATAATTCTTGACGATTGATAGCCTCGCAATCCTTTCATTATAAATAAGGGAATTGCACAAGATGCACCGATTAATAAAAGCTTTATCGAACCTCCGGCACAGAGATATATTGCAACTGATGTGAATAGCAAAAGTAGTAGCATGCTTAAATTGGGTTGGATAAAGATAAGTGCCATCATTATTAAGATTGGTAAAAATGCAATTATAAATTTATTTTTATCAAAAATATCAGCATTTTTATAAAATATTCCAGCTAAAAGGAGTACTACTGCAGGTTTTGCAAATTCTGAAGGCTGTAGGCTTAGTGGTCCAAAATTAATCCACCTTTGCGCACCATTTACACTCACACCTGCAATTTTTACAAGAATCAGCATAAAAATAACAAAATAAGCAAAAGGTAATGTGTATGATATTAATTTTTTATAGTGAAAATTTGATAATATTTTGAGTCCAACAAATCCTGCTGTTACACCTAGTAACTGTTGTATAAAAAATCTTGCAGGATTAACTCCCATTTCTATGCATTTAGGTGCGCTCGCTGAAAATATAGCCATAAGTCCTATTACGACAAGAAATATTACTGCAATCAAAAGTGGTCTATCAGATTGCATGTTTTGAGTGCTTATTTTTTGGTTTTGATACTCATTATTTAGATAAGACATACTCTTTAAACACTTCTCCTCTATGTTCATAGCTATTAAACATGTCAAAACTTGCGCATGCTGGAGATAAAAGTACAATATCAGGATTTAAACTAATAGCTTTATCAATAGCATTTTCTAAATTTTGTTCTTTTATTATATTATTAAAATGATTTTTTTTCAGTTCGAATTCAAATCGTTCAGTAGCTTCACCTATTAATAAAACCGTTTTTATGTGTTCGTTAATAGATTTGCACATTTCTGTTAAATCAGTATTTTTATCACGTCCTCCAAGAATTAAAGCAACATTTACATTATTAAATGAATTAATAGCAACGATTGAAGCTTCAGGATTTGTAGCTTTAGAATCGTTATAAAAAGTTATGCCATTTAGTTCTCTAACTTTTTCCAAACGATGTTCTGGTGCTTGGAAAGACATAATACTTTCTCTAATTATTTCATTTTCTATATTAGATATTTTTGCGCAGATGATGCCACACATAATGTTTTGATAATTGTGATGTCCAACGAGTGGAGAGTCTTTTAAATCAATAATTTTTTCTTCTGTATCATCTTCTTTATACCAAATTGCATTATTCTTTATAAAACACGAATTTGAATAATCTTCTGTATCAAATAAAAACACTTTTGATTTTTTGCATTGTTTAGAAAATTCTAAAAGTTTTTCGTCTTTTGCATTTAAAACTACATAGTTAGGTGCTTGTTTACCTAAAAATAATTTAGCTTTTGCATTGAAATAGTTTTCTAGGCCTTCGTGCCAATCAATATGATCTGGTGTAAAATTTGTCCAACAAGAAATAAAAGGCTTAAAAGTATTTGTCATTTGAGCTTGATAAGAACTTATTTCACAAACTAAAAAATCATTATCATCATCAATTATAGATGATGGTGGAAGTCCAATGTTTCCACAAGCAGGAGCTTTAAAATGTTGTCCTAATATGTGCGAAACTAATGCAGTAGTAGTGGTTTTTCCATTTGTTCCAGTGATAGCAATAAAAGGTGAGTCTGAGTTTAGATAAGCGAATTCTATTTCTGAAATTATTGGAATATTTTTATCCTGAATTCTTTTGAAAATTTCAGATTTAGGAGGAATACCAGGACTTGTTATTGCAAGAACAGAGTTTTCTATAAAAATATCAGAATGTTCTCCAAATTCAACATTTATTCCAAGAGCTTCAAGCTCTTGAACTTGTTGTTTATTTATATCAGCTTTGCCTTCAGTGAGATATACATCATAGCCTAATTTTTTAGCAAGTTTTGCTGATGATATACCACTTTTTGATAATCCTAAAACTAAAATCTTTTCTTTCATTTTCAACTCTCCAGTAATTATAATTTTAGCCTAAAAAGTTGTAAAAACAAATATCAGATTTTGAAATTATCAGACTTGAAGAATTTTGATAATAACTGTATTGGCGATTTTATTTTAATTAGATAGTATTGAAATTCTGTTTGAGTCTATGTAAACACCTTTTTAACTTCTAAATTCATTCTTATGTGTCATTCTGAAAGCGTAGAAAATGAGCCTGCAAAGGCTTAATTTTCAAGCTGTTCAGAATCTTACCATTTATGCTTTCAGGATGACAGAAATTAAAAACTGGATTGCTTCGCTTTCGCTCGCAAAGACGATTTTTGTTTTTTGAAAAAATGCTTCAAAAAATTAAAAAAATCACCTTCAGATTTCATATCAAAACCATCAATTTCCGTAACAAAACTTCACAATCTCCTCTGTTGTAACGATTTGTAAAGACGAATTTTCATGAGGCTCAAATCCAGTTATAATACCCTATATGATATGATGTGATGGGGAGAATTTTTGTTTTTTTGATTAAAGTTTTCCGAAAAAATGCCGTATACTGAACATGTATAGAGTAGTAGCTGGAATAAGTTTTCAGCACAAGCAAAGAAAGGAAACTTTAAAATGGACGGTATGGAATTTTTCAACATTGAAATGAAAGAAACCGAGGTTGCTGGTTGGTGGTTTGAATTTTTGCGTTTGGGTGATACAGTTTGTATGTCATCTAAAAAAAATAATAAGAATCAGCAGGTGCAAACTCATCCATCAGTAACACCTGATGCGTATAAGCGTAATTTGCAGCCATAGTTAATGGAATAATTTTGTAGATAATAA
>JAGBXP010000019.1 GCA_017629215.1 bacterium
CGTCAATAACCGCTATCTTTGATACATCACTACTAACTGCTATATTATTAACAGTGTATCCTAAAAAAAACATTGCGACTGCAATAAGTAAAAATTTTTTCGTCACGATACTCTCCCCCTACATAGTTTATAACATATTTTTTCTAATACGTTCTTTTGCTTTATCGATATCTTTAATTCGTCTTTCAATAGTTTTTACTTGTTTTTTTAATGCAGTTCTTTCAGCTTTTATTAGTTTATATTGCGCATCAACATCTGCAAATTTGGTTTTGCAATTCAATAAATCATTTCTTATATCAATTTGAGCATTTTCTAATTGAGTAATAGCATTTTGAATATTACCATTACCAATAGCTTCAGCTTCTGCAATAGCTGAAGCAGCTTGCGAAGAATAAGAAGATAGGTTTGAAGAACCACTATAACTTGTATCATTAAAATTTAATGGTGTAAATGCATTTCCATCAGCATAAGCAACACAAGATACTGATAACGCTAATCCTAAAGCTATAATTACTTTTTTCATAAAAATCTCCTTATATTATATTTTTTGTATTTTTATAATAACGTATTATAGCGTTTTTAAAATCCTTTATTAAATGTAGAAAATGTTACAAAATTTTAATAATTAATAAAAATTAAGCAATTATTTGTTTTGTATATACTTTATATATTTAGGAGAAAAAATGGCTTTACATGATTATTTTACAAATTTTCTAAATTCAAATTCAGGCTCAATGAGTTTTAATTATGGCTTTGGTGATTTTTTTAAGCCTAATTTTAACGTTGCACAGGGAGTTAGTTTGTTTAATTGTTCTACCCCGTTTTTACAGCCTAATTTTAACGCAACACAGGGGGTTGGCTTGTTTGATAGTTTTACGCCTTTTTTACAGTCTAACAATAACTCTTTTATGTTAAATTGGCCTAGTTTCTCTAATCCAAATACTCTAGACTTCTTTTCTCAAAATTCATTTGGAAATTATAATTATGGGTGTTTTAATAATTACAGTTTTTATACTCCAAATATTTCAAATCAGACGACATTAAAAAAATCTTCTAATATAACAAAAAAAATGGGCTTAAAAAACTTTACTGGTTATGCAAAGTTAACAAAGCAAGAAGCTGAAAAAAAAGCACGCGAAGATAAAAATTTAGAAAAACTAAGAGGTGGAAAAAATTGGAGCGTGTCGTCAGGTTCTTTTATAAATGATATTCCGTATGCTGCAAGAGGTATAAATCGATTTTTAGATAGTCTAGCTAAGGAATTAGGTGTTCATTTGACTATAACGTCTGCATTAGGAACAAAATCTTCGCCACATGTAAAAAATGGTGGTCATTATGATGAAATAAATCCAAAGCTTGATATTGGAAATTTGACTCCTAGTAAAGCAAAAGAATTAAGAACAAAACTTCTGAATACAGGATATTTTAGCAGGGTTGAGGTTGAGCAACATGGAAAAACTGCGCATCTAGATGTTAAAATAAAAGATGATGCGCTTGCAAAGTTTGCTTAGAGCAATAACTGTGTGCCTAAGATAATTCTATGAGAATCTGGTTTTGACTCATTGTTGCAATATACATAGTTAAGCATTAATTTCATAGCTTGACCTTTTAGGAAATAATTTATGCCTGCAGAATACTCTCTTTGCATATTATTTGCAACATCTAGATTAGGTCTATATTCGTCGTAACGACCAACTATTTGTACTTTTGGTGTAATTCTATATCCTATTGTTGTATATAAACCTTCAGCATTGTTGGAGGTAAGTGTTTTTGCTCCATTATACCCATTAGCTTTACCCCATTCAAAGTTTGCGTATAATCTTTTATACTCATAACTAGCATAAGCTCCAATAACTGAGTAATCAATATCATTTTGTCCAGCTGTAAAGCCACTGCCAAGTTTTAGCTTTCCATATTTACCTTTTGTTTTGCCAAGTGGTTTCAAAGTAACCCAACCTGCGAACTCTGCACCTGGGAAAAACTGTCTAAAATACGTATCAGAGCTATAACCACCTATATCGTATTCAATCAAATCATATTTACCTTTAACACGAACCCCAAGTTTTCTTGTGTTTCCAAAATTTCTTGAGATTTGCGAACGTGCAACTAACGGGATGACAACAGAAGATTTTGAACCTTCATGACCTGTTGCAACTCTTGTGTTACCCAAAATTATCGTATGGTGTGGAATAGATGTGTTTGCAATATACATGTTGCTAGGTAAATATTGTAAAAAGCTATAATTACTTTGAGGAGTTAGTCTAAACCTAGCTTCGTAGTAGTTTTTACCACCTTTAAATTTACCTAAAGCTCCAATATCAAGATCATTAAATCCGTACATAAAATCATTATCGTCTGGATAAAAATCCATGCTCGCATTTGCTCTGTAATATGTAAAAACTTGCATTTTTTCAACTAAAGAATCTTCAAAATTCTTAGTCAAAATCTCTTCAAATAGATAATGAGTTTTTGAGATATCTTTGACTTCTTTTGCTTTAATTTCTTTGAGCTTTTCTTGCAAGGTTTTTCCTTTTAAATCAAAAAACCATTCGTCGTCTGTTATTACTGCAAAATCTGATAAGCCTTCTGTTTCAATACCATCAATGTCTAAAACAACCTCATCCACAGCAAAAGAATAGGGGATGAATACTATTAAAAATAATAAAACAAGTAAGCTAGTTTTAAACCTCATAAAAAATATTATACCATAAATTTGTTCATCTGTAAGGATTATTTTTTGCAAGATGTCTACACTATATGGATTATTTTTGTGTTTATCAACAGTAAAAAATAGTTAAGATAATATATAATGTTAATGGTAGGAAAATTGACTTTTAAAATAATCCCATTATAAATATAGAAGAAGAAACGATAGGAGGCTACACCTATGGGTATGGCAGCATCTCAAGCAAGATATTTAGCACTTGTTGCAAGAAAATCAAATTGTGAATTTGAAGGGCAGCAAATAAACCAAGCAAGGACAGCCTTGTCAAATCAGAGTGCAAATTTATTTAATCAAATGCTGGGGCTTCAAGTGCCAGTGCCACCTAGTACTCAGGACTTTACAAGAATTCAATATTCGTATACTGATGGATTTAATTCTTCTACTATATCAAATTGGCAACAATTAGCAAACGATCCAGATTATAATTATGTTGTTACCCATTACTATTATACAGATCGTTATACTGGCTCATTAAAGAAATTAAGTGATCCTCAAGTTCAATTTTCAAATACTCAATCACAATTTGCTACTACAGCTCAAATTCAAGCAGCGTTAAAAAATATAGAAACTGCATATCAAGCGTATGAAGCTGCTAAATTAGCGACTGATCAAGCTGAAGCTGCAAAAGCTGATTTGAGTAATTATACCTCTACTTTGCCAGTATCTTTAGCTAGTTTTACACCAGGTACTTCACAGAGTTTAAGTACATATACGATTAATGACGGTACATCCAATACCGATTATTGGTCTTTTGCTGAAGCGCAAATAAATAACTCTGCTATTGCTACTTCAATTCAGGATGAAATCGATGTTATTTTGAACGATTTAATAGCTCAAGGTTTTTTAACAGGTTCTGCTTTAGATCATTATAATAGTATTTATTATTCTTTTGACCCAGACCCATCAGTACCTTTTCCAGATAACTTGAATATTGCGTTTGAAGGAGATTTAGTCCAATTAAACGGAGTTACCGGAGTTAACGGAGTTACCGGAACATCAACAAGCTTAACTTATTATAACTATGGCACTATAGCGCAGTTGGATCAAGAACTTCAAACTGCTAAATCAACAGAAGATAGTTGTTGGCAAGCTTATAATAATGCGCTAGATGCTTATGAAAATTTATGTATACCAACTTATGTAGGTAATTGCGAATTGACTCCATTATCAACATTGTCAGATATTCAATTAGCAGAAATAAATCAGGTAATAGAAGATTTAAGAGCTGAAGGAATAGATAATGAGCTTGAAAATTGCTTTGATGCTGATGGTAATTACTTAGGAGGGATTTTCTCATTCTCATTAGCTGGAGTAACGTATTATACAACATTAGAAGATTTGAAAGAGTCTTATACCTCAGGAACAGGCATAAATAATATTGATGGTCAAATAAAGCTATGTTATTATAATGCAACATATATTAAAACAATGATTGAAGAAACCGAACGAGCTTTATTAGAGACTGACGGTAATGGACGATTTACAAGTGTTAGATTTGAAAATGATAGCGTAACTTATACTCTTAATACTGAATCTGTTACTGATGAGGTAGCTTATGAAGATGCTATGAACCAATATCTATATGAAAATGCAAAATACGATAAAATGATTCAAGATATTAATGCTAGGACTTCAATTATTCATCAGCAAGATCAACAGTTAGAATTACGATTAAAGCAACTTGATACAGAGCACAATGCCCTTTCTACTGAAATGGATGCTGTACAAAAAGTAGTTCAAGAAAACGTCAAGAATACATTTAAAACATTCGGTGGTTAAAGTAAATAATAGTTATATGTAACTTGTCCAGTTAAATAACAAAAGAAAGAAAGGAACGAATAATTAAATAAGAAATAGTCTATAAAAAAGTAAAAACTTATTTACTTATTCACTTATGAAAATATGGCATACAAGAATGACGGATACCTAGTAATAGCAAATAGATACGGCTCAGCTTCCTCTGACGCTAAGTCTATGTTATATGAAACCTATGACAGATTAAGAGATTTAACTGTTGCAGGTTCAGGTTCTTCTGGTACTGGATTTGAAGCAGCAGGAGGATTTTTATACCAGCTTGCAAGTTTATTTGCTCCATCAGCTTTTATGACAACACTTGGTGGAAATACAGCGATGAATATCCCTGGTACTTCTTACTGGACGCAGTATTCAGGTGGTGCAGGGGGATTAACTGGTACATATTCGTCTTTTGGAGTTAATAGCCTAGGTAATTATTCAGGCTTTCCAAGTGGTTATGCAGCTAGTTTAAGTGGATATGCAACTGGAGGAGCTTCTAGCATAGGGAATTTATTATATGGCTATGGCTCATCAAACGGAACTCCTACGGGCTTTGCTTCTGGTATTGGTAGTATTGCAGATATTGCAAGTACAGCCGCTTATGGTGTTGGTACGGCAAATGGGTATGGAATTGGTGCTGCGAATATATTAATGCCTCTTGCTGGTATTGTATCTGGTTGGGGTGGTATAATGACTGCAGCAGCTCCTTATCTAGGCTCTTTTGGTTTGCCTGCTGTTGTTATGGGTAACTTGATGCAAGGTACAACTTCAGCAGCTCTTTCTGCATATCAATCTGTTTCTCAAAATGTGCTATCAAATGCTGATACAATTCTTTCACAAAAAGTTGCAAATATAGAAACTGTATGTAAGATGTTAGATACACAAAGCGATATTGTAAGAAAAATGCTTAAAAAAGATTTAGAAGGTAAGAGCGAAGAAATTCGAGAATTGTAATAATTAATAATATGCGTGGACGTACTTTTTTTAGAATAATGGCAGATAATTTGTTTATTAACAATGCTTTTTGTAAGGCTATTGTTGCTTTGGTAAATTTTTGTAACGAACAACAGTATTATTACAAAAAAGAATTAAAGTTTTTGAAAAAAATGCCGTTAAATAATAGTAAGGAATATCAAACGACATATAGTAATAGATTTATATTTAATAAAAAACAAATTTCTGGAGTTGACTACAAGTAAGATGTTAAAAAATGTAACAAATAACTCAAAAATTAAGCAATTATTCAACACTTTTGGTTTTATAATATATGTAGGCCCTAAATGTATGGAGAACAAGAACCATGCGTGAAGAACTACAAGATAATGTAAGACGATTAATGAACTTTATGGCATTTGCTCGTTCATTTTTTAAACGAAACAACCCATTTAAGGCATTAATCATAAGTTTAGTTTCTAGCTTAAAGGAAATGCTTACAATTAGACAAAAGTTAAAAATGGCTAAGTATCGTGTAAATTATCACAAACATCAGCTTTACAAAATGGAAAATTTGATAGCAGAAAGTAATGAACACACATTCCTTAAAGGCAAAAATCTAAACGAAACAAGGTAAAACCAGAAGGACAAGTGTTATGGGATTAATTACTTCCAGCTACAGAATGATGTATTTGACAGCGTATAGATACACGTTGCAATCGAAAATTCAATGGATATCATCAGCAAAGATGGAACTTGTTGCATCAGGCGATGAAATCATGGCTTTGGGTAATGATTTAGATCCAAATAATCCTGCTGTTAAACAATTAGAAGCTCGTAGAGACAAACTAACAGCTCTTGAAAAAAGATTAGATTTACAAATGCAAGAGTTCCAAAATCGACTAAGCATGGTCGATGCAGAATTAGAATCTTGTAGGGGTGCTGTATCAAAAGGAATTTCGGAATCCTTCAGCTATAAGGTTTAGGCTAAATAATTATTAGTTTGTCAATTTGCATATCATGTTTTTCAGGGTATACGGTATCTAGAACAAGAGCTTTAGCTATGCATGTTATGCTTGTGCATGTTAGTCCGTTGAGAAATCTATCGTAAAACCCTCCTCCATAACCAAGTCTATAATTGCTTTTATCAACAGCTAATGCTGGTACAACAACTAAATCTAAGGTTGTTTTATTAACAGGTTGAGAGAATGGTTCAAATGTGTTAAAACAAGATTTACATAAGCTTTCTCCTATTTTATAAGGACAGCATAATAGATTATTTTCTTCTATTTTAGGTAAATAAAAGTTTTTTTCTTGATTTTTAAGTAGCGTTAATAAGTCTATTTCATATTTTAATGGGTAAAATAGCATAATATTTTGAGCTTGCTTATATTCTTCAAGCTCTATAATTTTTTCAACAGAAATAAGGCTTAAATTTCTGATATCAAGTTTTTTGCGTTCTTCTTTTGCCCATTTGCGAAGTTCTTGTTTCAAAACTATCCCCCACCCTAGCCCTCCCCCGAGGAGAGGGGAAGCTTTTTATTTGCTCCTATACTATTGCTCCATGCGATGCGTCTTGAACTGTTCTTGCATATTTTGCAAGATAGCCAGTTGTTACTCTCGGAGTCTTTGGTACAAATTTTTTGCGACGCTCTTCTAAAATTTCTTCTGGAACTTTTAGGTTTAGCGAACGCTTATTTATATCTATTTCAATAATATCGTTATCTTCTATTAAAGCTATAAGTCCGCCTTCTGTTGCTTCAGGGCAGATATGTCCTACGCAAATTCCTCGAGTACCACCAGAGAATCTTCCATCAGTAATAAGTGCTGTTTTAGTTCCTAAATCTTTACCTACAAGTAGTGATGTTGGAGCAAGCATTTCTCTCATGCCAGGACCTCCTTTTGGTCCTTCATAGCGAATAACTATAATATCGCCTTCTTTGATTAAATCGTTTTCGAGAGCTGACATAGCTTCTTCTTCGCTATCAAAAACTTTTGCTTTACCACTAAATTCGTAACAAGATTCATCTACTGCAGAAATTTTAATTACAGATCCGTTAGGTGAAATATTGCCATATAAAACTCCTAACCCTGGTTTTGTTGTATAAGGCTCAGTGTAAGGGTGGATGACATTTTCATCGATATATGAATTTTTAATGATATCACTTGTTTTTTGTAATGAAACTCCAATAAAATCTTTAAAAAGAGGAACATCTCTCAAAAGTGTTTTTAAAACAGCATTTACTCCACCAGCTTGATAGAAACCTGACATAGTAATAGCTGAAGACGGTTCAAGTTTTACAATTTGATGGATTTGATGAGAGAGCTCCTCAAAATCGTTGAGCGATACATTGAGATTAGCAGCTGTCGCTATTGCAAGTATATGTAAAAACGAGTTCGTAGAGCCACCCATTGCTAAATCTGCTATTATTGCATTTCTTAAAGTATCACGAGTAATTATATCTAAAGGTTTTTTATTTTGTCTTACAAGTTCAACAATTTGCATTCCTGACTCAAAAGCTATTCTACGTTTATGTGAAGATACTGCCGCTGAGGTCGCGCACCAAGGTAAGCTCATTCCTAGTACTTCTGTTAAGCAAGCCATGGTATTTGCTGTATATAATCCTTGGCAAGAGCCTGCAGAAGGACATGAAGCTTCTTCTAATTCTATAAGCCGTTTTTCATCAATAATTCCGTTTCTGAATTTCCCGATTGCTTCAAACGAGCCTGAAATCATTGTAAGCTTTTCACATTTACTTTCGCCATCAAGCATTGGACCAGCTGTTACAATAATAGTTGGTATATTTAATCTTACAGCGGCAATAAGCATAGCAGGTGTAATTTTATCACAATTCGAAAGAAGTACTAATCCGTCTAGTTGATGAGCATTTGCTACTGTCTCAATACAATCAGCGATTAAATCTCTAGATGGAAGAGAATAACGCATTCCATCGTGTCCCATTGCAATCCCATCACATACTGCTGGTACACCAAAAATAAAGGATTGACCTCCCCCTGAGTGGATACCTTTTTCTATTTGACGTTCTAAATCGCGCATTCCAATGTGTCCAGGAACTAGGTCAGAAAACGAGCTTGCTATTCCAATAAATGGAGAGTCCATATTCTTTTTACTAACTCCTGTAGCCATCAACAAACTTCTATGTGGAGTTCTTGCTATCCCTTTTTTAATGTTATTACTTCTCATAAAAATATCCCTTTTCTATATAATAACATAGAAAAGGGATATTATATTTATTTAACTTAAATAATTAAGCATAATATTGATTTATTATTTTTTGAACTGCTTGTTGAGCTTCAGGAGATACTTTTTCTCCTCTTTGCATTCTTTCTATTGTGTTTTTAAGTAATTCTTCTTGACCTTCAGTAGTTTGAGCTAGTTTATTGGCATCGATATCATCTGCTACATCTTGACCAACAAGAGCTTTAGTTGCTTTACCAGCAAGGCACATGCCAACTGTACCACCTATTACACCAACCGCTCCACCAATTAGAGTTCCTAGTATTGGATGTATTTTAGAACCAATTTTTGCACCCCATTTAGTAAATGCCCAAACACTTGCAGCTTCACCTAATGCCCATCCAACTGCGTTACCAGTACCTTTAACTGCTGTTTGTCCGAGTTGTTTCATACCTGTATTTGAGTCTTTTTCAAATGCGGTTTTGATTTTTCCAAGGTTCATTAAAATTTCCATTGCGAAGAATAATATACCACCTTTTATTCCACCACCACGTTTTAATATACTCTTCATACTGGTTCCAGTTGTATTTTTGAGGGTTTTATATCTATTAAGAATACCATTCTTATCATTTAATTTGCTTGTAACAGTTGCAGCTTCTTTTCCAGTAAAGAATTTAGTTATTTTATTCCAAGTCCTTGGTATAAAACCTTGATTGACAGAATATGCGTGTTGTAACTCTGCAGTATGTTTTGTTATTAATCCTATTTTACCTTCTTTTAGGGCATTTTTAAGATTGTTTACTATATTATCGATTTTTTCAACATCTCCTGTAGCCTTATAGCTTCTTCTTATTGCTCCAAATTTTGTCATCTTTCTTGCTTCTGCTTTATGTAATTGTAAATAAGCTTCTCTTAGAATATTGCTATATTTAGGATTATTCCATAATTTATTTAATGCAGAATTACCTTTTACACTAGCAAAAGCAGCATTGGTTGCTTTAGTTGCTTTCCAAGAATTTATTGGATGGCAAATTAATCGAGGATTTTGAATAAGTGCAAAAGCTGCACCACCAGCCGCAGCACCTAAAATACCTTCACTTGGACTCAAACTTTTTTTATAGTCATCTTTTAGAGCTTGAGTCTCAGATTGAGATAAGCCTTGGAAAATTGAATTTTGAGGCTGAGTTTGAGATGTGTTCATATTATTGCTATAAGGTATGTTTTGTCCAAATGTTTGGTCATAGTTATTATAGCCATAAAAAGATGGGTTTGAATAACTATTATTTGAGGAATACCCATTCAAATAGCTTGGCGCATTTGCATTAGAGCCAAAGCCACCATAAAGTGCCATTTCCATATTCGCTAATTGTGAAACTGGAAGAACCATAATTTATACCTTTAATTTAACTAACCTTATATATATAAAGTTATTTATTGTTGAAAAATTGCTTTTTTTAATTAAGTTTTTTAAAGAATATTCTTAAACCCAATAATATCAAGGAAAATGACGTTTACAAAACTTAATATTATACTAATAAAAAGAAAAACAGAGGATAAGCTCAGCCTATCCTCTGTTTTTTTATGAATTAATTATTTATTCTTTTAAGAATGATTCATAGTTTCTTGCGAGTAAATGGGTTTTTACTTGATTAATTAAATCAAGCGCAACTCCGACCATGATGATTAAAGATGTTGCACCAATACCTTGCAAAGTTGTTATTCCTGTTAGATAACTTGCAAGTGCAGGTACTAATGCTATGATACCGAGTCCCATTGCACCAATAAATGTTGTTTTAGTCAAGATTTTATCCAAAGCTTCTGCTGTAGGTCTGCCAGGTTTGATACCAGGAATTGATGAACCATATTTTTTTAGATTATCAGCAATTTCTTTAGGTTGCATATTTGGCATTATTGAAGCATAAAAGAATGTCAAAGCTACAATCATCAAAAAGTAAATTGCATAATATGTAGCACCACTTGGGTTGAAAATCTTGTTTAAAACCATAACAAATTCTTGTACCCAGCCCGCTGGTAGGTTAGCTTGACCTACTAAGCTTAATATTGTAGATGGGAACAATAAAATTGCTACTGCAAAGATTATTGGCATAACTCCACCAGGATTTAATTTGAATGGAATAAAAGTATTTACTCCACCATAGACTTTATTTCCAACTTGTCTTTTTGGGTTTACGATGATAACTTTTCTAACAGCTTCTTGCATAACTACAATAAAAATCATTGTTATGAAGAAAATTGCAAGAAGTCCTAGTAAGCCCCAAGTTAGTGAAGTGTTATTTGAAATTAAATCCATTGTTTTGCTTGTATATAGCGGAATACCTGATAGAATACCTACAAAAATTATCAGAGAACCTCCGTTTCCGATACCTTTTTCTGTAATTAATTCTGACATCCACATAACAAGTGCTGAGCCAGCTGATAATGTTAATACAGAAGAAATGTAAAACATTGTATGATTAACACCAGCAGTAATAGCATTTGTATGAGCCATAAAGCCCATGAATATACAAGCTTGGAATGCTGCAAGAATAATTGCGAATATTCTTGTGTATTGAGAAAGTTTCCTTCTGCCAGCTTCTCCATCTTCTTTTTGAAGTTTTTCGAGAGCTGGAACAATTACAGCCATCAATTGCATGATGATTGATGATGTAATATAAGGTCCGATACCCAACGCAAAAATAGAAACTTTACCAAGAGCTCCACCAGAAAATAAATCTAAAAATCCTAAGATATTATTTTGGCTTGCTAGATTAGCAAAGTGTTCATTATTAACACCAAATAACGGTAAATGTATGCCAAGTCTGAACAATACTAACATTAAAAAAGTAAAGATTAATTTCTCTTTTAATCCAGAAGCGTTCCACATTGACATTAAATCAGCCGCTGTTGGTATTCTCATTCCATTAGCCATTATACTAATTCAACCTTTCCGCCTGCTGCTTCGATTTTTTCTTTTGCTGATGGAGAAACATAGTCAGCTTTAACAGTTATAGCTTTTTTGATTTCGCCGTTACCTAAAATTCTTAAACCATCACAAGAAGGATGAGCTTTTTTGATTTCTTTTAATGAAGCTAGCGAAATTTCATCAATCTTTAATTCAGCTAATCTGCCAACATTGATTTCAGCATAATTTCTAGCATTAATAATCTGGAAGCCTTTTAGTTTAGGAAGTCTTCTATAAGCTGGCATTTGACCACCTTCGAAACCTCTTTTAGAACTTCTACCAGATCTTTGACCTTCACCGTTATGACCACGACAAGATGTTTTACCGTGTCCAGATGAACGACCACGTCCTACTCTTTTTGATTTTCCTGTTGAACCTTCAGCAGGTCTTAAATCTTCTAATGTAATTCTATCTGCCATTTTTTTATTCCTTTTCTAATAATTTATTACTACTCTGAAACTTCTACTAAGTGAGAAATTTTGTTAGCCATACCCATAATTGTTGCACTGTTGTGGTGCTCAACAACTTGGTTTAACTTTTTAAGACCTAAAGCAGCAGCAACTTTACGTTGAGCTTCTGAAGATCCGATTAAACTTTTAACAAGTTTTATTTTTACAACTTTTGTATTTGCCATTTTATTTTATCCTTTACTAATTTTATTATTTAAAAACTAATATTTAATAGCCTACTAGTTTAATAATTCAGCCATTGTTAAACCACGTTTTTTAGCTACTTCGTTGAATGGTCTAAGAGCTTTTAAAGCTTCTAGAGTTGCATTAGCAGCGTTAAGTGGAGATTTTGAACCTAAAGACTTTGAAAGAATATTTTCAATACCAGCAAGCTCAAGAACTGAACGAACAGCACCACCAGCGATAATACCTGTACCTTGAGAAGCAGGTCTTAACATAACTGCACCAGCACCTGATCTACCTGTGATTGGGTGAGGAATAGTTGTTTTGAAAATAGGTACTGTAATAAGATTTTTTCTACCATCAGCGATAGCTTTTTGGATAGCGATGATAACTTCAGAAGCCTTAGCACAACCAACACCAACTTGACCTTTTTGGTTACCAACGATAACGATTGCACGGAAGCTAAGTTTTTTACCACCTTTAACAACCTTAGTTACACGACGGATTTGAACAACTTGTTCTTTCCATTCTGATTCAGGTTTAACTTCTTGAGTTTCAACTTTTTTCTTTCTAGAACGTTGTTTCTTAGCTGGAAGCTCAGTAACAACTTCTTCTGTTTCAACAGCTTCTGCAACAACTTCTTCAGTTGCTTCTACAGTTTCAACAGTTTCTTCATTAATGATTTTTTCTTCTGACATAATTTACCTTTCTGTCTTTTCTTAAATATCTGTTCTACTTTTTTTTGTTTTAAACAACTTAATAATCAAAGAAACAAAACTCGTAAAACATCGAGTTTAATAATTATTTAGTTGTGGGTTTTTCTGACAAGTTATATATTATATTAAACAAGTTTTGAATGCAAGTGGTTTGTTTAGCTGGAGAGTTTAGAAAATTTTATTTTTAGATATTCAATTAGTAAATTTTTCCATGTTATAATATCTGATATTAAAGGAGAAGCTTATGAGCGATTGTATTTTTTGTAAGATTATAAATGGTGATTTTGGAACTGAGTTTTTGTATGAGAACGAATTTGCTGTTGTATTCAAAGATATTAATCCAAAAGCTGATACTCATTTGTTAGTTGTTCCAAGACTTCATGTAGAATCTCTTAATGAACTAGATGATAAAGATTTATTAGGGGAATTAATGCTTTGTGTCAAAGCAGTTACAAGAAAACTCGGAATAAAATCTTATAGAACAGTTATTAATACAGGAAAAGATGTAGGACAAGAAGTCTTTCATTTACATATACACATATTAGCAGGGAGAATTTATTAACATGAAAAATGGTTTAGAAAATGGATATTACCACGAAATTACACCTAGTGGTTTTGGAATTGCAATTAAAGCAGGTAAAGTTTTATATTCAAAACAATCAGAGTTTCAAAAGGTAGAAGTATTTGAAACTGAAAGTGCATTAGGAAGAGTCTTAACTCTTGATGATTTAATGATGACAACTGAAGGTGATGAATATCATTATCATGAAATGATAGCGCACGTTCCAATGATGCATCATCCAAATCCAAAGACTGTTCTTGTAATAGGTGGTGGAGATGGTGGTACTGTAAGAGAAGTGTTAAAACACGATACCGTTGAAAAAGTTGTGCTTTGCGAAATTGATGGTTTGGTAATAGAAGCTTGTAAAGAATATTTGCCAACGATTGCTTGTGAATTAGATAATCCAAAATGTGAAATTTTGGTAGAGGACGCAATAGAATATATAAAAGGCAAAGAAAACATGTTTGATGTCGTTCTTATTGACTCTACAGATCCTATGGGACCAGGTGAAGGTTTATTTACAGAGGAGTTTTACACTAATGTTAAACGATCTCTAAAAGAAGGTGGAATTGTTGCTGCTCAATCTGAATCACCATTTGTGAACAAAGAGGAAATTAAAAAAATGTATAATCTTCTTAAAAAAGTGTTCCCAATTTGTTCAACATTTACTTCTAATGTACCAACTTACCCAGGTGGATATTGGGCTTGGGCTTTTTGTTCTGAAATAGTAAAACCTCTTTCTTACTTTGATGAAAAAAGAGCTGAGCAAATTACTAAATCTTGCAAAATTTATAATAAAGAATATCATAATGCGAGATTTGCACTTCCAAATTATTTAAGAGAATTGTTATAATTCTAAATTTTAAAAAACAAAAACTAGCTATTTTTCATGAATTAGCTAGTTTTTTGCATGTAATTTATTAAAAATTAAAATTTTGTTACAAAAATTTACAATAATTTTTGAAGGAAAAGCATGTCTAATTTTTAATAAAATTTACATTTTATTAAAATAAAAAACTTAGTTTTATGATTTCTCGCATAAAGTTTTCTTATACAAAAAAAATAATCAAAAATTTATCTTTACATTTTCTTTACATAGTCCAAAAAGTAGGCAATTTTTATTTTTATGGGGTTTTATTTAATTGTGTCTATTGATATAATCGACATATAAAGCCAGAAGATTAGTATATGATTAGAAAACTTAGTGTAGAAAACCGAAATATAAATAGCATAAGTTTTAACGCTCAAAACAACAAAGGTATTAGAAATGAACAAACTCCAAGCTTTAAGGGCGTATCACCTTTGAGTGCTTTGTTCTGGGGTATGCAAAAGTGTGAAGAAAACCCGATGATAAATGTAGCAGTTGTTGATATGATGTCGGCAATTTTGCCAAGGACTTATGTTGAGTCAAAGACAAACTGGTTTGCAGGCTTTGAAGCTTTTAGACGTGAAGCGTCTGGGCTTGTTGTAAACTGTATGATTCCAGGAGCTATAGCTTGGCTTGGAGCTGTTGGGTTAAATAAATTTATAATGCCTAAGGGTGCAAGTTTGAGCAGTTGCTGGGCAGAACATTCTTTGATTAATAAAATTACAGATATCTATTCTAATTCTAATGCTAATGACAAGTCTAAAGCTGTTATCGAAGAAATTTTATTAAATGTTGAAGGTGTTGATGGAAAAGATCCTGTTAGTCTTAGTAAGGCAATCAAGGAGAATATTGATAGTTATAGTGAAAGATTAAACAAATTAGTAAAATCAAATAAAAAAGAAAATATTTCAAAAGAAACTAAGAAAATAGCGAAGGAAATTGCAGATAAGGCTCATATTTTTGAAAATATAAAGGTGAAGGCTGATAAAGATATTAATATTAAATCTTTAGACGCGCTTCTTGATGATACAGTTAGATTTTTAAAAGCGTATAAAAATGTTGAAAATAATATTACAATAGAAGAATTTGCTAAAAAAGGAAAGAAATTGGTAAAAGGTAAGAGTGCTATAGGCTTAACTATAATATTACCTTTAGCAGCTTCTATGCAGTATATTAACAGGTGGATAACAGAAAAAGCTTCTGGTACAAAAGGTGCTCCAATATATGAAGATTTTGGTACTAATGATAATGAAGAAATTCGTAAGAAATCAAAAGAAGGCTTATTGAAGCAAAAAATTATTTCAATATCTTCAATGATAGGTGTAGCTTTGCTTTCAATGATGAAACGACCAAGTTGGGGTATGTTAGAATTTAAGGGTTGGTTCCCAACTATGGATCAAGCTAGGGTTATTTCAACAACAACTTTTGCTTCTCGTATGGCTGTGGCAGATGATAAAAACGAGTTAGCAGAAGCTACAGTAAGAGATATTGCAACATTCTCAGGTTTGTATTTCTTGGGTGATTATGCAGGAAAAGCAATGGCTACAATTCTTCAAAAGAGAATGAAGGTTAGCCTTTTAAATGATACAAAACCTCTTAATGGTGATGAAAATATTTTACGAAGATTTTGGCATTGGGTTAAAGATGTTAACATTAAATCTTCAGAAGAAGTTGTAAGTAAAACTGCTAAGACACTTGAAGAACGCAAAATAAAGCCGGATGAACGTCAACTAGAAATTATTAAAAAAGAAATTAAGAAAGCGAAAAATTGTCGCTATGGTTGCCAAGCTACTAATTTAGGTGTATCATTAATATTGCTTGGATTCGTCGTGCCATTATGGACTCGTAATAAGACAAAGAAAAAGCACGAGGAAGCTTTAAGACAAGCGAATAGCGAAAAAAACTTTCAAGTAGTATCGTCAGAAACATAAATAGTAAATCAGATATAGTAATATCTGATAATAGTAAAATTTAATAAAAAATCCCATTAATCACTAGCGAAGGTAAATTATGCAAGTAAACTTAATTAGACAAAACAACATTGAACAAAAAAACAATCCAAGATTTAAAGGTTTAGGAGATCAATTCTTCAGATTTCTTGCTACAAATCAAGCAGTTGGAGCAAACTCTGTTGACTTAGGTTTTATGGTGTTGCCAAGAACTATAACAGATTTTTCTGGTCGTGGAACAGAAGCTGGTTTTGAAACCTTTAGGCGTGAAGCAGCTGGGACTACTAACCATACTTTAATAGGTGGTTATGGTGGTGCATTAGGTGCTGCTTTAGCTTTATTATATGGAATGAAGGGTAAGTTTGGAGTTAATGTTGATAAAATGTATGTTGCTCCTGAGACTTTAAACATCCTTGCAGAAAATAAAACTTGGCAGTTAAAGAATAATAAAGAACAAATAGATTATATAAAAAGAACTTTGTCAAACTTGAAAGGTTATAACCCTGGATCTGAAAGAGCAGATACAAAAGGTTTCGTAAACCTTTCTGAAAAGACAATAGATGAAGTTGCTGAAATTTTAGATAAAGCTATAAATACAGCAGATTACAAAAAATTTGCAGGTAATGGCTCAGTAAAGAATGCAAATTCGATTGAATTATTAATGAATAAAATTATTGCAGATACAGGAGCTGAGTCAACATATTTATTAAGCTTATTAAACGAAGAAACTTATTTTATAGAAAAAAATCTAGATAGTATAGAGTCAAAAGAACTAGAACATAGAATAAGGATAGGAATAAAGGAAAAAAATGTTTCAAACACAAGTGAAACTTCTTTAAAGACATTCTTAGAAGATATGTTCAAAGTCTCTGATGCTTTCAATAAGGATAAAGTTAAGACTTGTTTTGAAGAACAAATAAGTTCAAACTTGCCAATAGAAAAAAATAAATTTATTCATAAAGTTACAAAATTCATGAGCCATCGTTCAGTGCTTGGGCTTATGATTGCAAGTGGAATTGGTATGTCTGTTCAGCCAATTAATATGTACTTGACAAAGAAGAAAACTGGCTCTGATGGCTTTGTAGGTGTTGAAGGCCGTTCAAAAGATGATAGTGTAGGTTTTAAAGTGCTTAAAGGTGCAGCAGGTTTAGGTTTCTTTGGGGTTGTATTAGGTGCGTTACAAACTGGCTTAAAAGGTTTCATGAGTAAGATGTCGTTTAAAGGCTTTTGGCCTACAATTAGCCAATTAAAAGGTGTCTATGGCTTTACAATTATTTCAAGACTAATTTCTGCTAGAGATAAAGATGAGTTGCGTGAATCTTTGACAAAAGACTTTTTAGGCTATATGAGCTGGCTTGTTCTTGGTGATATTGTTAATAAATTTGTAGCTCAAGGAATTGATAAATCCGTAATGAATAGAACAGATGATATTGCTAAGAAAAATATTTTCACAAAAGTATTTAAGTCTAAATTAAAAACTCGTGATGAGGTTCTTATTGAAGGACTTTCTAGAAATGGAGTGGATGTAACTAAAAATGATGGTGATAAAGTCGTAGCTAAGAAATTCAAAGAATTAATGAAGGATTTGAAAAATTTATCAAATGAAGCTGAGAAAAAGGCTATTAAAAAGCAACTCAGAGCATTGAATTGGGCGCAATTCGCAGGTTACGCATTCTCAGGACTTGTTTTAGGTGTTGGTATTCCAAAACTAAATATTTACATAACAAACATGCTTGATAAAAAACGTAAAGAAAAAGAAGCTAATTTAGCTCTCCAATCATAATAATAAGCTAAATCATTCTTAATATAGTTTAAAGCTCTATTTCTAGTATAAGAAATAGAGCTTTTTATTTAGTTTATCTTTTTTGCTACAAATAAAATAAACTATTGACTATTTTGAAATAATTTGGTAATATTACCATATTAGAAGTATTTGTTTAGATAATAATTTATAGAAGAGAAAGGATTTTGCGATGAAAAAACGCGGTTTTACTCTTGCGGAAGTTTTAATCACTTTGGCAATCATAGGTATTGTTGCAACAATGACATTACCAGCATTAATGAACAACTCAGCTGAACAACAAGCTAAAACAGGTCTTAAAAAAGGTATTAACACTTTAACAGAAGCAGCTGCAACTGAACAAGCTTTGAATGGTGTTGATTATTCGACTTTTACTTCATTGACAGCGCCAGATTCAGCTACTCTAGAAGAAAACCCTAATACATTTTTTGCAATATTGAACAATAGAGTTTCTGTTGATTTTAACAGATTAAATGTAACTGCAACTGCTAGAGAAGGTGGTTTAGATGCAAATTATTATGAGGTGCCTTTTAGAGATGGTACTTCTGTCTTATATGAAGAAAGTGGAACAGTTGATACAACTGTAGCAGCTGATGGTTTACCAGTTGGTTTTGTTGTTATATATGATACAAATGGTGCAAAACAACCTAATATCATGTCTAATTGTCAGGGAACATCTGGTGGAGCTTTAGAAACGCAAACTTTAGCTGAAGAAGATGAGGATGCTACAGAATTAAATTTGGATGTGGCTGCTTGTAATTCAAAAACTGATCGTGTAATTAGAGATAGATTTGCGTTAAGACTTCGTGGTACATCTGTTGTTCCAGAAGGACCTGCAGCAACTTGGGCATATAATAATTAGTAAAAATCTTTAGATGTAATATAAAAAATGAGGATAATTAATTTATCCTCATCTTTTTTTTGTAAAATAGTTAAAAATAACATTATTATTTGGTTATAGCTATATTTTTAATAGTTTACAAATTTAAAAAAATATTGTATAATTAACTTGTCTTTGAAAATAAGTGTTTAGGAGGTTTTATGAAAGAAGAGTTTAGTACTAATGCCAGAAGATGGTATGATAAGGATCCTGTTTTATCTTCTGCTATGAAAACCTTAGAAGAGTCTGATGATGAGACTCAAATCAAGATTGCGTTAAATCTTATTAAAATAATTACGGAACATAATATCTCTAATTCTGAATACGAATCTGTAGAAGATATTGTATCAGCAACAGAGGATATTCTTGATTCGACTCAAAAAGGACGTTGGTATGATATTGACGGAACATTGAGAACCGCAATAAGTTTATTACAAAACTGTCCAGATTCTACAAGAAGTATAATCGCTAAAGAAATGGCAAAAAATGTTATTGAGATTATAAAGAAAGAAGATGACGAGGAAGAAGAAGCTGATATAGCGTCTGAATCATAGAAAATCTCAAATTTAATAATAAGTTTAGATTAAGATGTAAGGTTAAATAAGTGGAAGTTTAAATAATTTCCACTATTTTTTTATAAAGGTTTATTCATTTAGTCTTAAAATAAATAATTCTTTACAATTTTGTGAAATTTAGGTATTATATAATTGGGTTTTATCTTCAAATAATGTTTAGAATGAAGAAAAACAAAAAAGGTTTAGAAAAAACAACAGATTTTAAGCAATCTATTAGAGTATATAGGTTCGAGAATGAATAATCTGTTCATATATCTTAAAACCAGTCAAGGTTGAAAATGTAGTGGTTAGTGCTGTTTTAAACTAATATTACATAGTAGTTCCTTGATATTAGTTGAGAGAATTATAGTAGTAAAGGATTTAAGAAAAATGAGAGAAACAAATGTTGGTAACAAAATTATTATAGCTGAGCGTGATAATATTGCTGCAGTTGTAGAAAACGGAAAAGTTGCTGAATTTTTCGTACACAGAGGAGAAATAATTTTAGGCGATGTGTTTTTAGCACAAGTAGAGAATATTTTACCATCTATAGAAGCTGCGTTTGTTAATGTTGGCTCTGATAAGATGGGTTTTTTACATGCACAAGATGTTTCAGGTAGAGGAGCTTTGCAGGATAAATTAAAACCAAAACAAAAGCTTGTTGTTCAGGTGGTAAAAGAACCTACAGGGCATAAAGGTCCTCGTGTAACAACTGAAGTATCACTTCCAGGCAGGTTTTTAGTTCTAATGCCAAATGAGGTTGGCGTGAGTGTTAGTAAAAAAATTACTTCAGCTAAAGAAAGAGCTAGGCTTAAATCTGTCGTAAATCTTCTTAAACCTGTTGGAGTAGGTGTTATTGTAAGAACTGAAGCTGAAGGACAATCTGAAGCTGAAATCCAAGAGGACTTAGAAATTTTATTGGAAAAATGGAATAATATTATAACTTCTGCTGAAACTCTTGAGCCACCAAGCTTGCTTTATAGAGATCAAGATTTACTATATAGAGTTATTCGCGAATGCTGTAATGAAAATACACAAGATATTATTGTAGATACAGGTTTTGCTCTAAATCGTGTTCAGAATATATTACAAAGTTGGCACATGAATAAAAATATCAATGTAACTTTATATAAAGGATCTGAACCGTTATTAGTTGCAATGGATATTCATAAGGAAATTAAAGCTGCTCTTTCGATGAAAGTAAATTTACCTTCTGGTGGTTACTTGTTTATTCAGACAACTGAAGCTCTTACTGTAATAGATGTTAATAGTGGTAAGTTTACAAATTCTGCAACTCAAGATGAGACAATCTTGAAAACTAATATTGAAGCTGTACACGAAATAGCTCGTCAATTAAGACTCCGAAATATTGGAGGTATGATAATTATTGACTTTATTGATATGACAAATCGTGTTGATAAATTAACTATGATGGAAGAGTTAGAAGTTGCGATGGAAGCTGATAAAGCAAAACCACAAGTCGGTCAGTTATCAGATTTAGGACTTGTTGAAATGACTCGTCATAGACAAGGACAAGCAATAAGTGAAATTTTTGCTAAGCGTTGTCCTCACTGCCAAGGTAATGGTTATATTATGGAAGATATTAAATTTGCATCATCTACTTCTGAAGGTGAGTATAGAGCGAAAGCTGCTAAATTAAAGCTTCCTATTAATAATAAGAAAAATAAATTTAATAAAAATAATAAAAATAATGAATCTCAGAGTGTTGAAATAAAAGAGCTTCCACCAGTGCAAGAAGAAAAACTTGAACAAAATTCAAATCCTTCAATTGAAGCTCAAATTGAAGTAAAAGAAGCTCAAGAAGAAAAAGAAAATAAAAAGAGAAATTCACGCAGACAACGCTTTGATAAAAAAGCTCTAAGCAAAAAAACAAAACAAGAATTAGGTGAAGAAAACTTAGCTCAAACAGTTATTACTGAAGGAGCTGAAATTGAACCGGTTATTCCAGAACAACCTACTCAAGAAGTTTCAATTGAGAAAATCTCACAAGAAGTTGTTGAAGCTATAGATGAAAAACCTAAGAAAGCTGCTCGTTCAAGACGTCCAAATAGAAATTCGCAAAAAAAGCCTAGAGTAACAAAAAAGACAACAAAGAAAGATGTTAATGAATAAGATTTTTACAATTATTTTATTATGTATATTATCTCTGCCAGTATGCGTACTGGCAGATGATAATGTCTTGAATGGTATTGAACAAGCTCCTGTTGTTAATACGTTAGATGAAGATCTTGATATGGCAGTTGAAAAAGAGGCTAATGAACTCTATAAACAACCTATTAGTAAGCGTAAAATTGCTAAGAAGTTTTTAATTGCTATGGGGGCTGTCGCTGTATCATCAATATCTTTATTTTTTATTTTATCTTTGTATAACAAAATAAGAGAAAATTATTTTTACCAAACTCAAATATTAGATGATGAAAAAAGTTTAGAAATACCAGAAGATTTGAATGGAGCAATAAAAGCTTTCCTTGATAAAACAGATTGGACTCTCTAAGTTTCTAGAAGGTTGATTATGGCTAGAGAATTTGATTTTTATATTGTACCAACTCCTATAGGAAATATTCAAGATATAACAATAAGAGCAATAGAAATTCTTAAAACTGTTGATCTGATTGCTTGTGAGGATACAAGAGTAACACAAAAGCTTTTAAATCATTATGATATTAACACAAAATGTATTTCTTATCATAAGTATAATGAGAAAGAACGGATTGAATATTTTTTAGATGTTTTAAGAGATGGTAAAAAAATTGCGCTTGTTTCAGATGCTGGTACTCCTATGATTTGTGATCCAGGAGCTGTTATTGTAAGTGAATTAATTAATTCAGGATTTTCTGTTTCATCATTACCAGGAGCTTGTGCTATTACAACTTTTTTGTCTGAAATTCCTCGTGATAATGAAAATTTTACATTTATTGGGTTTATGCCTCGTAGTGAAAAACAAATAGAAGATGTTTCAAAAAAACTTACAGACCATAATTTTGTGTTTTATGAGTCTCCAGAACGGATTTTGAAAACGCTAAAGATAATTCAATCAGTTCGTGGAGATATAAAAGTTGCCTTAGGACGTGAATTATCAAAACTTTTTGAGGAAGTTTTAGTTGATAATATCTCAAGTATTTTATGCCATTTTAAAGATGGAATAAAAGGTGAAATTGTTTGTATGGTCTATGCTATTAAAGATTTTGATACAACAAAAATGGAATATCGGATTAAAAAGCTTAAAGACAAAGGTTTTAGGGATAAGGATATTGCCATAATACTGGCGACACTCTTTGAATACAACAAAAATGAAGTATACAAAAAGTGTCTTGAAGTATAGAGTATTTAAACTTTTGATTAATTATAAAACTTTTTGGTCTGGATTGCCATTGTACAAGCTCATAGAAGGGAATGCAAATTCAATTCCTTCTAATCTGTAGCTGTGAATGATCTCTCTTATAATATCACTTTTAGCGTTTGTCGCTGTAGCAAGAGTCCCATCTGTAGTATAAGCAATAAGTCTTACTTGAATAGAACTAGCAGCTAAGTTTTCAATAAAAGAGATTGCTCCTTCTTTTATTTGGGTATTTTTATCGGCAATTTCTTTTAGGATTTCACAAGCACGGTCTATCTTTTCGTTAGGAGTTCCGTATTCAATATCTATTGTTAAATCAATTCTTCTCTCTGTTGCTTTTGAAAGGTTGGTTATTTCATTATTAGCAAGCAAGTTATTTGGGATATTAACTTCAAAACCTTGAATTGTTTTTATTGTAGTCGAACGGAAGTTAACATCTATAACTGTTCCTTCATAATTATCAAATGAAATGTAATCACCTTTTTTATAAACTCTATCAGCTAATAAGCCAATTGATCCAAAAACATTTCCAATAGCTTCTTTTGCTGCAAAACCAACAGCTAAACCAGTAATCCCAAAACCTGCGATTAATGAGTTTACATTATAGCCAAAACTTTGTAGAAAACTAGCTAAAATTATAAAGATAATAACTACTTTTATAATTCTAGTTAATATTGGCATTAAGTTGATTAGTGGAGAATCTGGATGTTTATTTAGTAATCTTTTTTCAAGTTTTCTATTAAACGTATCTGTAAGTTTACAAAATACAAATATTAAAATTAGGTTTATAAGCACTCCAAATATAAAATCTGCGTGCTTAATCAAAAAATTTACTATTAATGCAATTCCTTTATGTGCCATAAAAAAATCACTAATCTGAGTCATCATACTTTCAATCATTCTTTTTTCCCTTTATTATTTATTTTTTAAAAGTTCTAATTCTTTTTGATAAGGTGATAATTTTGTTAATTTATCCATAATTTTTGGTAAATTTTCAATCACAAAGTCAATTTCCTTTTCCGTTGTAAATCTTGATAAAGAAAATCTAATAGAACCATGTAGAGCTGTAAAAGGCACTCCCATTGCTCTAAGTACATGGCTTGGTTCAAGAGAGCCTGATGTACACGCACTACCTGAGCTTGCGCAAATTCCGAGATCACTTAGATGTAAGAGTATTAGTTCTCCTTCAACATATTGAAACCCAATATTTGTTGTGTTTGGAACTCTATTTAAGGAGTTAGAATTTAATCTTGCATTAAATACATTCTTTAAAATTCCTTGTTCCAATTTATCTCGTAGTCGTTTAACTTCTTTAAGCTCAAAATCTAAGGCATCTGATGCTAATTCACAAGCTTTTCCTAGCCCTACAATATATGGCACATTTTCTGTGCCAGCTCTAAGTCCACGCTCTTGATGTCCACCGTTTATAAGTGGAGTAATTCGAGTTCCTGATTTTACATATAAAGCACCTATCCCTTTTGGAGCGTGTAGTTTATGCCCAGAAATCCCAATCATATCAATTAATGTATCTTTAGCATTAATTTTTATTTTGCCTCCAGCTTGAACTCCATCTACAAAAAATTTAGTCTCTGGAGAACGTGTCTTAATTATATCTGCAATTTCTTCTACAGGATTAATAACTCCTGTTTCATTATTCGCCCACATTATTGAAACTAGAGCAGTTTCTTTTCTTAGCTTTTCTTTCAATTCATCAATAAGAAGTTCTCCTTCTGAGTTAACTCCTATATAATCGATTTCATATCCTTGTTGTTCAAATTCTTTATAAACATTTAAAACACAAGGATGTTCAATTTTTGTTGTGATTAAATGACGTTTCTCTTTATTACAGTTTACAACTCCTTTAATCGCCATATTTGCTGATTCTGATCCGCAAGAAGTGAAAAATATTTCTTTTTCATCTTTTGCACCTAAAAAATCTTGAACTTGTGCTCTTGCTGTTTTAAGTGCATTAGAAGGTTTGCGTGCAAATTCATACATGCTTGAAGCGTTTGCGTATTCATTAGTAAGAAATGGCATCATTTCTTCTAAAACTATATTATCAATTTTTGTAGTTGCATTATTATCTAAATAAATCATAGCTTATACCTGTTCTACAATAATTTTATTATCAATTTTTTCTTTTAGTTCTGCTTCTACAAAATTTTTCAATGTCATTGATGCGTTTTTGCAACCAGAACAAACTCCAATAAGTTTAACCTTAACAATATTACCTTCGATATCGACTAATTCAATATCACCACCGTCTTTTTGTAGCTGTGGTGAAATTTGTTGTTCAATTACTTTACCTATTTTGAGAATTTTTTGAGTTGGAGTTAGCTCTATTTTTTCTTCATTTTTATTCTTTTTTAAATATGTTTCAATAATATCTTTAATAATGCCCTTGCAACGACCGCAAGCTCCACCTGCTTTTGTGTAGTTAGTAACTTCTTCAACAGTCGTCAGTCCATTAACTTTAATAGCTTCCCAAATTTGGTTTTCGCTAACATTAAAGCAAGTACATACGATTTTATTTCCTGGGTGGTCATGAGAATGTATTTCTAGTTCTAATTCTTTCCATTCTTCAGAGTTTTCACCATAGTATTTTTTTAAAGCATCCTCAAGAGCTTCTCTTCCCATGACTGAACAGTGCATTTTTTGAGCAGGAAGTCCACCTAGTTCGTTTGCAATATCTTTATTAGTTATAGTTTTTACTTCATCAAGAGTTTTACCAATAATCATTTCTGTTAAAATACTTGAAGCAGCGACGGCAGAACCACATCCGAAGGTTTGGAATTTGGCATCAATAACTCTATCTCCATCAAGTTTAATAAATAATTTTAATGAATCACCACAAGCTAGAGAACCTGCTTCTCCTATTAAATCGGCATCTTCTAAAGTCCCTACATTCCTTGGATTTCTATAATGGTCCATTACTTTTTCTGAATAATCCCACATTTGTCATTACCTCGTGTTAGCTGGATTTTTTTTATTATTTTACCATAAATATTAGTTTTTTTACTGGTCTTTTTATTTAATTTTAATTTTGTAATTTTTTCTCTTCATTTTTGATAAATTCGCAATCAGCTTCAAGACGTTTATCTTCCATTGCATCAATTAAATCATCAATGTTTTTAATCTGTCCTAACTCAAATCCAACTTCAGCATATAAAACACAATCGTTACAAAGTCTATAAGGACCATATTGTACAGAACCAGCTAAAGATTTTGTGTCTCCACAAGCGTTACAGGTGAAATATTCAAATTCGCAATCTGGGTTTTCTTCTATATCATCAAGTCGCATCTGCTCTACTACTTCTTGCATTTCTGCTATTATTTCTTCTTTTGATTTTGACATATTTATATCCTTTTTGTTTTATTCTCTATTTTATAGAATGTGTGTTAGTCTATTTTTCCATCGCATAAAGCTTTCATTTCTTTTATGGCTTGTTCTAGTCCAACAAAAATTGCTCTAGAGATTATTGAATGTCCAATATTTAATTCAACAAGGTTAGGTATCTCGTGCATTCTATGAACATTTTGATAATTAAGTCCATGTCCTGCATTAACTTTTAGTCCAAGGTTTTGTGCAAAAAGAGCAGCTCCTTTTAGGTCTTGAAAAGCCTTTTCTTCTTCAGGAGTTCCATATACTTCAGAGTATGTTCCTGTGTGAAGTTCAATGAATGGCGCTCCAGTTTTTGAAACTGCAGCGATTTGGCGAACGTCAGGATCAATAAAGAAGCTAACTTCAATATTTTTTTCTAAAAGAGGTTTGGTAAATTCAATAGCCCAGTCGATTTGACCAGCAACATCAAGCCCTCCTTCTGTTGTTATTTCTTGTCTTTTTTCAGGAACTATACATACAGCATGTGGTCGTAGGCGTAAAGCTATTTCTTGCATCTCTTTTGTCATCGCCATTTCAAGGTTTAGCCTAGTTCGTGGGAGCATTCTTATAGCTTCAACATCTGAATCTTTAATATGACGTCTATCTTCTCGCAAATGTGTTGTAATTGAAGCTACATTACATACTTTGCAAATTCTAGCTGCTGTAATTACATCAGGTTCAATCCCTCCTCTAGCATTTCTAAGAGTTGCCACATGGTCTATATTTACTCCTAATAACATTTTTTTATCTCCTTGCTTTTATTAATTTTTAATAAGGCTGTATATGAGGATAATATTGTAATCTTATCGTTAGCATTTTTTCCAATGTATTCTACAGCTTTTTTTATATCAGAAATTGTTTTAATATTTTTTACGTTAGCTTTCTTTAGCCTATCTGCAACGCTATCTGCACAAAGTCCTGTAACTATTATTTCTTTATTAGTATTTGAAAGTATTTCAAAGTTTACTTGATCAATCCAAGATATATCAGTACCGTCTGCAATATTGTTATTGATTGCGATTAAGATATTTGAATTTAAGTCAATAGTTTTTAAAACTTCATTTGTTCCAGCAGGGTTTTTAATTAATTGTAAAACAGTTTCGTGTCCAAAAAGAGTTCTTTTTTCGCTTCTGCCAAACGCAGTTTTAAATGTTTTTAGATTTTCTTGTATGTTTTTAATGTTAAGTTCTTTAGCTAATGCTATTGCACCCAAAGCATTGTATGCGTTATATAGTCCTGCTAATGGGACATTAAATTCTTCGTTTGCAATATTTATAATTGAATGATTTTCGTATAAAGTTACATCTGCTAAATATTTAATATTAGGAGTTCTATAGCCACATTTACAATTGTAATTGCCAATATGTGAATAAAAATGTTTTTCATATTGAAGTCTTTCACCACAAAGAGGGCAATTAATATTTGATATAGAGCTTGAAGAAATATTTTTAATTTCTTCTTTTACATTTCTTATTCCGTAAAAAATAGGTTCTTTAGCAGAAGTTAAGCTTGCAGTTATTGGATCGTTTGCGTTTAAGATTAGTTGTACCTGTTTTTTTAGACAAATCCCTTTTTGTATTAAATCTTTAGTTATAAGAGGGGTAGCAAATCTATCAGTTTGATCCTCGAAAAGGTTTGTTACAAGGAGATAATCTCCATTCATTTTTTCATAAATTTTTGTAATGAATGCTTCATCGGTTTCAATAACAGAAAATTGAGCTTTTTTAAATGGATTTATTTCTAACGCTAATGTATTTATAATTCCATTGAGCATATTTGCTCCTATTGAATTATTTATTAGAGAATTATTTTCTTTTTTTATTAAGTGAGAAATAATACCAGATGTTGTTGTTTTTCCATTAGTGCCTGTAATATTTATTTTTGCATTTGTAATAAATTCATTTGCATAACTCAAAAAATCTGGACATATTTTAAGTGCAATTAACCCAATAATCGCAGTTCCACTTGAGAGTTTTGTAATTTTTAAAAAGAAATAAGCTAATCTAGCTATTATTAATGATAAGTAAAATCTGAATTTCATCAAGAAATAATCCTCCAAGCGTATTTTATTTTTGAATTAAATAAAATATAATTTATATAATAATACAAAAAAAGATGGGAAAACCATGGTTTATACAATTTTAATATCTATAGTGTTTATAGCAGAATTGATTATTGCAATTACAGTAATTCAAAACATTCTTAAATTAGATAAAGCTATTATTAACTTGAATGAAAAGATAACTGCTTTAAAGCCTTCTATTCTTGATATTTCTATGTTGACTCGTAAAATATCTGAGCAACTTGAAATAATTTCTCAAGATATATTTGATAAGGCTAAGGAAAATGCTGAAAATATTTTTTTAAAGCAGTTCTCAAAGGCTCTTTTAGGCATGCTTGTAGTAAGATTTAATTTTAAATTAGTAAAAAATATAAGAAAATCTAAGATTGCAAAAATAGTTACAAAGAGTTTGTCGATATTGGAAAATATGGTATAATAGAGTCAGTAATAATAATGAAAAGAGGTAGATAATGGGTAAAGAAAAATCCTCAATAGGTTTTGGGCTAGGTTTATTAGCAGGCATTGTAGGTGGAATTGTCGCAGGTGTATTATATGCGCCATGTCCAGGTTCTGAAATGAGAGAAAAAGTAAAAGACACGGTTTGTGATTTAGCAGAAAAATATTCTCCTGAAGTTAGTGAGGCAAAAAAACAAGCTTTAGAATCCGTTGATTTATTAAAATATAAATTAGAAAAACAGTATAAAAAGCTTGGTAATATGATTAAATCAAAGAAAATGAGAAAAGCTAAAGAGTTAGAAGAAATAAACGACTATGATTTTAATTAATGGATGAATACATAGAGAGGAAAATATGGCAACAACTGAATTATATCAAGGTCTAACATTTTTATCTTATTCAACAGGAATTATTGTTATTCTTGTTGGTATAATGCTTGTAAAAGTGTTATTTGATATTTCAAAATTAACTAGAAATATAGATGAGACTGCAACAATTATTAAAACAGAGTTAGAACCTACATTAAAGAATATTAATAAATCTGTTGAAATTATAAGTAACGTCATAATTAAAACGGATGAAGGTATACAAAAGGTTAGAAAATTTATTTCAAAGACACCTTTACAGCTTATAGGTAAAGTATCTAAAATAACAGGAAAGGCAACTAAAGGTTTCTTTAGTGGACTTTGTTCTGCTTTCAAAATGTTTAGCAAAAAATAGACAAATTAGCTAGAACAACTTACCAATATAATTTTTAGATATTAAAGTTAAACTACTATTGAAGGAGAAAATAATATGTCAGTAATGAGATTTTTAGCAGGTTTTGCGATAGGTGCTACAATTGGAGCTGTAGCAGGTATACTTCTAGCTCCTAAATCAGGAGAGGAAACTCGAGAAATGTTAGGTGAAATGGCTTCAGATTTAGCGAAAAAAACTGATGCTACAGTGAAAGATATTCAAAAAAAAGCAGATGATATCGTCTCCGATGCACAAGAAAAAAGTGAAGAAATCATGAATAAGCTTCAAGATATGCTTGGAAAAAAAGACGGTGCTGAAGCTTAAACCTTAATTTAAAAAATTAATTGAACAAGTCTCTAATATTAGATAAAACTAAAATCTATTTTAGAGCTTGTTTTTTTTGTGAATAATTAAATCTATTTTAGTTAGTTTTGTAAATTTTTGTAACGAAAAAATAATAGCGTGAAATCACGTTTAATATATATACTTTATATATATGAGGTATATTTATGTCATTTGAATTACAAAACTTGAGAATAGAAACTCCTAAGGCTGGTCAAACACCGATTAGTCAAGCTTCTAATTCTTCAAATCAACCTTATATACCTTTAAATGGCGATGGTAATGAACAAAATTTTGAAACTCCTGTTGTAAAGAAAAATACAAATACTGAAACAGCACAAAAACGTACAGCAGCTGAATTACGTAATTCGGTTACTTCTTTATTAGTGCCTTATGGTATATCATTATCAAGTGATGAAATATTAGGGATGTTGGAACGTGTCTCAGGTATAAAACGAGAAGGCTTATTATTAGTAGATCAATCCGAAATTAATAAAACAATAGATTGTATAAAATATGCTCTTCGTGAATTAAAAAAAGAAGGCAAAGAAATTAATGCTACATCAGTAGCTAACTTAGCTAACAAATACAATGTAGCTCTTTTAGGTCAATGGGATAGTATTGAAAACTACATTAAGTATGATAATAAACATCCGAAATCTTCAATAATGCAAAGGTTAAAAGCCAGTGGAGCATTAACAGTAGATTTAGATCCAAGTGATCCAAATTATGAAGCTGAGTTAAAAATGGCTATGGAACGCTTTTTCACTTGGACTATTGGTGATTTAAATGGCCTTACACAGTCAGAAAAAGAACAAAAATATAAAATTCAAATCCAGACCTTTACAAGAGTGTTAAATAATACTCCAGAAGGTCGTGAAAAAGAACTTTTAGCAAAAGCAATTGATACATTGTATAGAACTAATATTATAAAAGCTACAGAAGCTGGTATTCTTTCTTGTGAAACAGAAGATTTAAAAGCTAGTTTTGCAAAGCTCATTAATTATGAAGCCGCTGTAACAAGTGAATCGAAGGCTGAAAAAGGAAAGTTTATGTCTAGTAAGGAAGCAGAAGAATTAAAACGTCTTATATTTAGTCATTTGAATAAAGATGATATCCAAGCTGAATTATTGAATATGAAAGAAGCTGCAGAACTTTTCTTTAAGGAAAATGGTAAATTAATTGCAGAAATTGAAAAGAAAAATAAAGAAGATTTAACAGAAGAAGAATTAAAGATATTAAGAATACGTGATAATCTTCATATCGCTGGGTATTCAGGTGCAATTACTGGTATTGTTTGCAATTCTCATTCATCTGTTACTCCTTGCAAAGTAGAACTATTAACACAAGCAACTTCAGATGTTCGTTTGATTGAAAAAAATGCTGGTAATAATTTTTATAATGATGTAATGAAATCTGTTTCTCAGTATGTGCATGAAAATCAAAATAACTTAACAATCCCTATAGATGATTTCTTAAAATTATTAAATGAAGCTACTGATGGTAATTTTACTCAAATATATAATGAGTTTTATCCAGAAGACCAAATTCTTGTTGATAATAATTATCTAGATAATAAATCAACAAATCCTGAGCAAGTATTAGTAAACAACAATAACAATAATTATAACTATTATGTTACTGAAGAAAATGTTACTAATACTAGAGAAGCTCATCCAGCAGTAGACAATAGAACTTCTAAGCCAAAAGAAAAGAGTATTCCAACTCGTCATAATTCATATTTTTCACCATTGGCAAAATCTCAAACTTGCCAAACTAAAGTCCAAGAAAGTACTTCTAAGGGAAATGTTTTTGGACAACTTATTGAAGCAATAACTTCAACATTATCAGAATTAGCAATAGAGCTTTATCAAAATCTCTCAGAAAGCTCTAAGCAGACTGCATTAAGGTTTGCTCCTTTAAATATGTTTAAAGATTTCATTAGTGTAACTGATACAAAAACAATAGCTGAAATACCACGTACTTTCGCAAATGATGCAAAGAATACTTTTTTAGAAGCTTTATTACAAGAAAAACGTGCTGAAATAGCGTAGGAATTATGCTGTTATATTGTATAAAAACAAGATTAGTGTCATAATAAAACTATGAGCTTATTCAAAAATATTATTTTATATGTATTAACCTTGCAAGAGAGATTTTTAATGAATAGTCTTAAAAAGACGCTTAGAGTAAAATCTTCTTCAAAGAACAGAAAGATTTATCGTAATGGTTGTTTGTTGAGCTTGGATGCTCTTGCTGAAGGTGAAAAACAACAATTAGAAGAAGAAATGCTACTTATTTTAAAAAGCTCAAATTATGACCCTTTGGAAGTTTTAGATTATATAAAAAAACATGATACAAAGGTTTTTTATATTGAAAATGAAAAGTTTTTAGATATGATTTGTGAAAATGCAGGTTTCATTTATCCACAAAAAGGGTTAAAAGCTCTCGTTATATCCTTTTTTGTAACTAAGAAATTATCGTTTAGCACGAAAGAAATGTTTGTATTACAAAAAGGAACAATAAATAAGTATTATTTTATTTATCATTTTTATAATTGGTATGCTTTTAAACATGGAATTGCAGGTCTTGATTTAGAGTCTCAAAATCTTTTGAAAAAGTTTTTATTTAGTTCAAAAGAAGAGGATTTTTCAAAGCTTCATTTGGCTGATATTTATAAGCTAAAAGACGCTATTAAACAAGATAAATCTGCTATAGAATTTGTTTTAAAGCTTTGTCAGCAATTTGATAGTAGTAAGAATGCTTTAAAGAAAATAAAAGAAGGTGGAGCTAGTATTTAATTTAGGTACTCGCTAATCCATTCTGTAATCATTTTACTCAAACTTGTGTCATTTTTTAGCATCATCATGCCTGTAGTTTTGGAGTCTGAGGTATATGTTAAAAATTCATTCTGAGCGAATTTTGTCAAATATGACTCGGCTTTTTTTGAGGCGATGTCATCTGTACCAGATATAGATAAGAAATCAACTCCATCCAGATGAGCCATACTAATAGGTATATATAAATCTTTAGTTTTTACAACAGGTGAAATCATAACAATGGTTTTTGGATGAATGTCCATTTTGTCAGCAGCTAACACTCCAGCACTTGCACCGATATCAGCGCCAACGATAGCCCAATTATTGAAAAATACTTTTTTAGAGTTTTCATACTTTACTTGAGCTATGATAGCTAGGATATCATCAGGATATTTAGCAAATCCAGAGTTTTTCATGTTTTTCCAAGAGTTTTTTGTTAGTTTTGAGTTAAAGACACTTTTGCCATGACCTCTTAAGTCAATGGCAAGCACAGCATAGCCTTTGGCTAATAGGTCGTTTGGTAAGCTTTCCCACCACTTTGAATTGTAGCCAAGTGAATGTAATAATACAACAGTTGGAAATTCTTTTTTGTTTTTGATTTTTGGATAAGTTAAAGTTGCACTAATATTAAAGCCGTCAGAAGCAATAGCTTTAATCTCTTTCTCTGCATATTTCGGTGCTGTTAGAGCTTCAATATTAGTAAAAGCAAAAAATATTATTAATGTTAAAATTATTATTCTTTTCATATAATATTATTATATCATGTTAATTCCTTTTAAAATACGCTGTTACAATACTTAACAAAAAAGGCAATTATTTAATTCTTGTATACTTTATATATATATAATAAAAAATTAAGGAGAGACTATGGCATTGGTAATTGATGCAAATATGAGGCTATTAGCAGAAAGAATGAGTATTAGTTCTTCTCGAATGTCTAAAGATTATGCATTAGCAACCGTAGATGAAATTATTGAGGCTGAAGCTGCAAGAGGAAATACCTCAGCAATGGATGTTGCTAGAGAATTTTCTTCATCTCCTGAAAAGCTTATAGAGTATTTTAATTTATTTGATATTGATAATAAGTTCCGAATAATTAGTAACATGGATGAGAGGACTAAAAAAGAGATTTTGCCAATGTTGATGCAAGAAGATTTGGTCATGGGTTTATATTTTTTCACGCAAGAAAAATTGTTAATGCTACTTATGGATGTAGATATTAAAGAATTAGTTAAAGTGGTTCGAGAAGCTTTTCCTTTGGATAAACTTGTTATGATGTATAAGGAAGAAGATATACAAGAATTCTTTATGCATCGAGATTTAAAACGTGAAGATGTAATGGAACAAATTAAATCTTTACCACCTGAAATTTTACAAAAATTTATCGAAGGTGTTACGGGAAGTCCTATGAGCGAAAATAGTTCTAGTAACTTTTATAGAAATTTAGATCAATTAAGTGATGATAAATTTAAAGAATTTATGTCAGAAATAGATCCAGATGTTCAAAGACAATTAGTATTTCAATTAACAAAAGAGCAGCCTGAGTATTTAACCTTATTTGAAAATGAAACCTATGTCGAAATGCTTAGCAAGATGTTTAAGCCAGACATGATAAAACCTATGTATGTTTTAGAACAATCAACTTTAGTTGATATGTTAACCGAGCTTCCTTCGGAGTTGATGTCAATTGTAGGTGCCCAAGTTGATACAGAGGATTTTGCAAAATTTTTACTTGATGGACGTATGCGTTTACTTGAGGGTGCTGCTTTATTTTAAAAAAAATATTCTGTTGTAATTTAGTCGTGTTAGTTTTATAACTTAACTATAAGAAGTTAGACTAATAAGACTTGAGGAAACATGGAATACATAATATTATCAATAGCGTTATTATTTTTGTGTGCTATTTTAAATTTATTTATAAATGAGAATTGGAAGCTTAAAGTAAGTACATTCTTTGTTTTTGTATCATCTTTATTTGCTTTAGTACCTTCCTTAAAGGTTTTAATATTTGGAACGACTTTAACTCCATTAATGTTTAATTCGCCTTTATTTGGTACGATTACTTTTTCAATGGATGTTCTTTCTGCATTATTTATTTTAATAATTTCTATATTAAGTTCTTTGGCAGTATTATATTCTAATGAATATCTTGAACCTTATTTGTCTAAGAACAGGGGTATAGCATTTCATTGTTTCTTTTTAATGTTATTAATAGCAGCGATGTATGGTGTTGTTATAGCAAGAAATGGTTTGTTTTTCTTGGTGATATGGGAGATAATGTCTTTATCATCTTTCTTTCTTGTGTTATTTGAGGGAGAAAAGAAAGAGACTCGTAAGGCTGGTATTAAATATTTAATTTATATGCATTTATCTGTTATCTTTTTGATGACAATGTTTGCTATTCTTACTAATGTAGCTGGTAGTTTTGATTTTTCAAAATATGCTGATGTTCTTATTAAAAATTCTCAGCTTGCTAATTTAGTTTTTATTCTTGGCTTTATTGGTTTTGGAATAAAGGCAGGGTTTGTACCTTTTCATAATTGGCTACCAGAAGCTCATCCCGCTGCTCCATCTCATGTTTCAGGCATGATGTCAGCAGTGATGATAAAAACTGGAATTTATGGTATTTTAAGAGTGCTTTCAATGATAGGAGTGCCAGGTAAGACGTTATCGTATTTGGTTTTAGCAATAGCTGTGATTACTGTATTATATGGTGTTTTATATGCAATTACGCAACATGACATAAAGAAACTTTTAGCATATTCTTCAATAGAAAATATAGGAATAATTGGTTTAGGTATTGGGGTCGGAATGTTGGGTATGACCTATGGAAATACATTGGTATCAGTACTAGGTTTCAGTGGAGCATTGTTGCATGTTTTGAACCACTCATTATTTAAAGGGTTAATGTTTTTAACAGCTGGAAGTGTTTATTTAAAAACACATACAAGAAATATTGAGTTTTTAGGAGGTTTAATCAAAAAAATGCCATATACAGGCATGATGTTTATCCTAGGTTCAGTTGCAATTTCAGGATTACCACCTTTTAATGGATTTATTAGCGAAATTTTGATATATGCAGGCATGTTATTGGGAATTCCTGCTAGTGAAATAAGTCTTTTTATTGTTTTAATAATTTCAATAGCAGCATTAGCTCTTGCTGGAACAATGGCAATGCTTTGCTTTTCAAAAGCTACCGGTATTACTTTTTTAGGAGAATCTCGTACAGAGAGAGTCAATAATGTTATTTCTGATGTTGGTATCACAATGCTTTTACCAATTGGCATATTGGCATTTTGTTCGTTAATGATTGGTCTATTTCCACAATACATTATAAAATTAGTTCTTGTACCGACTATGATGTTTATAGATGTAGAGATGATGAATGACATGTTCTATTCTGTTGTTAGTTTGACACAACATTTAAGCTGGTGTTTCTTTATATTTTTACTAATACTAATTCTTGTTATTGCACTTCGATTAGTTATTAATAGAAAATCAAAAGAATATGTTACTTGGGGATGTGGTTATGATAGACCTAATGCTCACATGCAGTATACACCATCATCTTTTGATAATTTGTTTGTTTCTACACTCAAGCCTTTATTTAAAAGAGTTTCTCATATTAAAAAACCTAAAGATTTATTCCCAAAAGATGCTTATTTTGAGTTAGAAATAGAGGATATTGAAGAAGCGTATATAGTTGAGCCTATTATAAAATTAGATGAAAAAATCTTATCCAAGTTTGAAAGAATACAAAATGGAAATATGCAGCAGTATATTTTATTTGGATTGATATTTTTAGTAGTTGCAATTGTTGGACTTATTCTATTTGGGGGTTAGGAAATGTTGATTACATTGTTGAATATATTTATTTTATTGATAGCTCCATTTCTTATGATTGGTGTAATAAAAAAGACAAAAGCTTTTTGGGCAGGTAGAAAAGGGGTAAGTATTTTTCAACCTCTTTGGGATTGTATTCGATTAATGAAAAAAACTTCTGTTTATAGTAAAACAACATCTTGGGTGTTCAGAGTTGCTCCATTAATAGGTTTTGTCTCAGTCTTGTTTGCCTCACTTTTTGTTCCATTAGCGAATGGCGAAGCTGTAATAAACTTGCAATTTTCATTTATAATTTTTGCTTATGTATTAGGTTTGGGTAAGTTTTTTGCACTCATTTCAGCTCTTGATACAGGAAGTAGTTTTGAGGGCATGGGTGCATCTCGTGAAGCTTGTTTTTCAACAATTGTTGAACCAGCGTTCTTTATTGCACTTGCATCAATTTCTGCACTGAGCCAAAATTATACGTTTGAAAGCTTCAAATATATTTTATCAGAGGCTGGTATTTATGGATATCTATTAATTGCACTTATGGGAGTTACTCTCTTTATAATGTTATTAATTGAAGGATGTAGAGTTCCTGTGGATGATCCTAATACCCATTTAGAATTAACAATGATTCATGAAGTTATGATTTTAGATAATTCAGGAATTGATTTGGGAATTATTACTTGGACAGCTGCTATTAAAATGTTTTTATTTGAGGCACTAATTGCAAATCTGTTGATACCTTTAGGATTGCCAATTATATCAACAATAGCTTTATTTTTAACTATTATAACTATTCTATCAATAATAGTAGGTACAGTAGAATCAGCTATTGCGAGGTTTAGAATGACTCATATTTTTGAGTTTATTTTTATAATGTCGTTAACAGCACTTTTAATTTTAGCACTTGTAACTTATCGTTTATATGGGAATTAATTTATGGAAAATATTTTTATAATATTACTTGGTTTATCAATGATTTACATATCATCTACAAGCAGATTATCAGCTCATGTAAATATGCTTGTAGCACAAGGTTGGTTACTTTTTTGGATTTGTTTGGCTGGTTTTGCAAAAGAGCCTTGGTTTAATTTTGCAATTTTTGCTAATAAAGAAGCTTTTATTTTAAATTCAACACATGTTCTAGGACTATTATTTGTAATATTTGAGACTTTAGTAATTAAGGCTTACATTATACCTTGGTTTTTAAAAAAGGTTATTAAAAAGACTCATGCTCATCGAGATACAGATGCAAACATTCCTCATTTTTATTGTCTCGTAATATCTAGTTTTATTTTATTCGCAGGTTTCTTGGTAGCAAATATTGCAATCCCAGAATTTAAAAATATTAACCCAATGTATTTTGGTACATCTTTGGCCATAATTATTATAAGTTTATGGTTAATTACTATTAAACATAAGGTTTTATCAAATGTTATAGGCTTTATTACTATGGAAAATGGTATATTCTTGTTATCTTTGGCAGTAGCAAAAGAAATGCCTGTTATTGTGAATTTAGGTGTTTTATTAGACTTGTTTATTGCAGTATTTATTTTAGGCATGCTAATTCGAGAGATTGATCACGAATTTCATGATTTAGAAGTTTCACACTTGTCAGATTTAAAGGATTATGAGTACAATGATTAATTTAGTTTTATTATTTCCGCTAGTTGCGTGTTTAATTATATATATTTTTAAAAAAGATTTTTTAAATACTTGTATGTTAAATTTATATGCAATATTGCATTTGATTGTTTCCATTTTTGCAATTTTAGGTAAAGATTTTTTACCAGCATGGCAATCTTGTTCATTTTTTGCAATTAATCAAAGAAATGTTTTATTTTTAGCAATAATGTCGGTAGTATTTTTAGCTGTAGCAATTTATAACAGTGGATATTTGAAAGGTGAATCTGAAACATCACAAAAGTTAAGACATTATACTTATATGTCTTTATTTTTTGTACTTTCAATGACTGGAGCGATATTAAGTACGAATTTAGGTGTAAGCTGGGTATTTATAGAAGGAACGACTTTAGCGAGTGCATATCTTATTTATTTTCATAAGACTAAACATTCAATTGAAGCTGCTTGGAAATATGTATTTATTTGTTCTATAGGTATTGCTTTAGCGTTTGTGGGTATTATTCTTTTAACATTTGCAACGGGCAGTTTAAACTCGTTATATTTTGAGGATTTATATTCTAATGCAAAACTTTTTGATCCGTTTTGGCTGAAACTATCATTTGTGTTCATTTTATTTGGAATAGGCACGAAGATGGGATTAGCTCCTGTACATTTTTGGCTTCCAGATGCACATGCAGAAGCACCATCTCCAATAAGTGCATTATTATCTGCAACTCTTTTAAACTCGGCATTTTTGATGATTTTAAATGTTTTTGGAATTATGATAAATGCTAATTGTGATACTTATGCAAGGATAATGATGCTTGCAATGGGGTTTTTGTCTTTATTTATAACAGCTGTATTTGTTTATCATATTAATAATTATAAAAGAATGTTGGCATATTCTTCGATTGAAAATATGGGGATTTTAATAATAGGTTTAGCATTAGGTGGAGTTGCTACTATAGCATCTATAATACATTTAATAGGACATTCTTTAATCAAAGCTTCTTTCTTTTTAACTTCAGGAAATATTTTGAAAATATATTCTACAAGAAAAATAAAATCAGTATCAGGTTTGCTTTGCATAGATAATAAAACAGCTTGGCTTTGGATTGCTTCATTAATAGGTATTGTAGCACTTCCACCATCGATACTTTTCATTAGCGAGTTTATGATAATAAAAGAAATAATTATACAAAATAAATTAATCTTAGCTATATTATTTTTCTTCCTTTTGACGATTGTTTTATATGGTTTAGCAAAAGCAATTATACGCATGTCTTTTTCAACATCACTAGATATAAAAGAGTCTGAATTAAGGGAAGTCGCAAAAAAAATAGAATGGCCTATGTTTATGCCACAGATAGTGATGCTTTTATTTGCATTTATATTGGGTGTATACATGCCTGAATGGTTAACAATATTGATTAAAAATACTGTTTTAGGATTTTAGAGGTTAAAAAGGATGAATTGGATAATTACAGAGAATAATAATAGAATAAATACAAATGATATTCCTACAATTTCATTAGATGAAATCAAACTTGATTTTTGTAAATTAAATTTGAGATTGTTGGCATTTTTTGGAAAGCAAGAGTATGATAATGTTAGGCTTTTTGTTGTTTTATCGGATGATAAAAATGGTAAACTTTACATTACTTCTACTTTATTTGATAAGAATGTAAAAGAATATGAATCATTTACTCAATGTTATTCTCAGTTTCATAATTTTGAACGAGAGTTTTATGAGGAATTTAAAATAAAACCATTAAACCATCCTTGGTTAAAACCTTTAAGAAAAAATCAAGATAAGTATTCTTTTTTTGAAATGCGAGGAGATGAAGTTCATCAAGTGGCAGTAGGTCCAATTCATGCTGGAGTCATAGAACCTGGACATTTTAGATTTATGTGTCATGGTGAAAAAGTTTATGATTTAGAAATAATGCTAGGGTATCAGCATCGTGGAGTTGAAGATGTTTTACTAAAAGGCAGTTCTAGATTTAATAATCGTTTAATGGAATCTGTGTGTGGAGACTCAGTGATAGCATATAATATGGCTTATTCACAAAATATGGAAACTTTATCTGATACAAAAATTCCGATTAGATCTGAAATTATACGCAGGATTGCTTTAGAAATGGAACGAATTGCTGTGCATATTGGAGATATGGGAGCAATTGCAGGTGATATTGCTTATCAGATGGGAGCTTCTATATTTGGGGTAACAAGAACTTTAGTTATAAATACAATGCTTGAAATTACAGGTAGTCGTTTTGGAAGAGGTTTGATTGATGTTGGTGGCGTAAATTTTGATATTGATGAAGCATTATCAAGCAAGATTGTTGAGATGTTAGAAGGCGTAGCAAAAACAGTTGATAGAACTACAAAAGTGATGTTAAATTCTCCAACTGTTATTTCAAGATTAGAGAGAACTGGTGTGGTTAGTACAGAAACAGCTAAGGCTCTTGGTGCAGTTGGAATGGCTGCTAGAGCATCTGGAGTTGATATTGATTCTCGGTTTGATTTGAATGACAAATGGTATACATCGTTAAATCTTGTTAAACCATTTAAGGCTACAGGTGATGTATATTCAAGATTTAAGCTTCGTTATAAGGAGATTAAACAATCAATGAAAATTGTTAAAGCTCTTCTAACAAAGCTATCAGAAACTAAAGGTGATATAAAAATTGAGCCTAATTTAAAATTGTCAGAAAATAGCTTTGTGATATCTGTAATAGAAGGCTGGAGAGGTGAAGTTGTTCATATCTCATTGACTGGAGCTAATGGTGAGTTGCTGAGATATAAGATAAAAGATCCTTCATTTAATAATTGGTATATGCTTGCAATGGCAGTGAGAAATAATGGAATATCAGATTTTCCATTGTGTAACAAGAGTTTTAACCTTTCCTATTGTGGAAATGATTTATAGAGGTTTAGAAAAATGTTAGATACGCTTAAATTAAAATATTTTCAAGGTAAACAATACATACCAGATATAAAAAATGCTAGTATGAAAGCACAATTTAGAGGCTTTCCGGTAATAAAATCTGATAATTTAGATGTTACAGTTTGCCCAGTAGGTGCATTGAAATCAAGTCCGTCATCAATTGATTTAGGGAAATGTACTTTATGTGGTGCTTGTAAAGGAGCAGGTGTTGATTTTACAAATAGTTATAAATTAGCAACAACTCAAAGAGAATCTCTAATTATAACAAAGGATATGACTTTTGAGGATTATGAAAAACTAGCTATTAAATCAAGAAAAGAAATAAAAAGAGTTTTTGGAAAATCATTAAAATTAAGACAAGTCTCTGCCGGAGGCTGTAATGGCTGTGAAATGGAACTCAATGCTTGTTCTAATTGTAATTTTGATATGGGAAGATATGGTATTGATTTTGTTGCTTCTCCGAGACATGCAGATGGTATAGTTATAACAGGACCAATTACAAAAAATATGGCTTATGCATTAGAGGATTGCTATAATTCAACCCCAGATCCTAAAATTGTTATTTTAACTGGAGCTTGTGCAATTTCAGGTGGAGTGTTCCAAAATTCAGTAGAATTGAATCGAGAGTTCTTAGATAAGTATCCTATTGATTTATATATACCAGGCTGTCCAGTACATCCACTTACATTTATTAATGGAGTATTAGATTTTATAACAAAATAATATAAAAAAGGATAACTAAAAGTTATCCTTTTTTTGTATTTAGTTTTTTAAACTTTTAACTAAATTGCTGAAGCTTTATTATATTCAGCTTCGTCAACCTTTTGGATATATGCTTTCTTAGCCATATCAATATTGTAGATTTTATTGCATTCTGCTACGATGTTTTTAAAACCAGCTTCAAAATTTGCATCATTTTTATCATCTATTTTAAAATAAACGCTTTTTTTATCGTCAGCAACTTTTGGTGGAGCAACGCTAGCATTAGATGCCATAACGACTGTATTTACTGCCATATCGGTATATGCGCCTTTCTCTTGTTCGTTTTTAGCTTCTTTTACATTAGGCAAGGTAACTTTATATACACCTTTAAATGAAACTGGATTAACTGCCATGTGGAACCTCCTATTTACTACACATTGTATCTAAGTTTTAAAACAAAAAAAAATTGCTAAAATTATTAAAATTCTTTACAAAACTTAATATCTTAGCAAGATTAATATGATATGATAATTAAAATTTTATTTTACATCATCTTTTATTACAATCAAATTTTTAACAATTTTCATCTTACAAGTAGGTAAAACTACTTCTGAAAGACCATCTGCGATGCTTACGATGCTTCCTGCTCTCAAGGTAACATCTTCACCTTTATATTGAAATGTGTAATCATCTTTTCTGTCAGACCTGATTGTTATTTTGCTGTCCATAATAAACCTTCTTTTTTTTGCTTAATGTAGTTTCTAAAAAAGGGGGAAGCTTTTGTAAGTCAACCCCCTTAAAAAATTAAGTATGACTTATATTAGTCAAAAACATAATCAATAATTGCAGCTTCTCTAGCTCTTTTAACAGCTTTTGCAATCATTCTTTGGTGCATTGCACAATTACCAGTAACTCTTCTTGGAATAATTTTACCAGCTTCTGTTAAATATCTTCTTAATTTAGCTGCATCTTTATAGTCGATATATTCAACGTGATCTGCACAAAATGAGCAAGACTTACGTTTTTTTCTATCATTTTCTATTTTTGCCATTTTCGTATTTGCCTTTCTAGCCTAGTTTTATTTATATGTGTTTGAACCTACTTATTTCGACCTTAAAGCGATTCTTTTTACAAACTTTTTTGTTTATTATAGCAATTTCTTATCTATTAGTAAAGCTTTAGAAAGGAATTTCGTCCTCACCTATTAATTCTTCCGCAAATTCTTCATTCGAAAATTTTACGATATCTGAATTTGAAGAGCTTGAGCTAATAGCTGGAGAAGTAGCTCCTAATAGTTCTATAGAGTTTGCGTCAATTTCAAAGATTCTTCTATCAGCACCAGTATCGCTTTTTACCGTTGTGATTTGTAGGCGACCTTCAACTAATACTTTATCATCTTTTGATATTGAAGAAACTACTTCATCTAAAGAAGTTCTTCTCACGATTACCCTTAGTAACATTTCTTCTTTTTCGCCGATATTAAGGACAAAAGATGATACAGGAATGTTATTTTGAGTAAATCTTTTTTCTGGAGCTCTGAATACAAAGCCCGTAACAACAGCTTTTGCTAATGACATAAAATTCCCTCTTAAATCTATTGTCTAAACAGTTTGAGCTTTCTTAGAAACTTCCATAAGCATAAAACGTAAAACATTTTCATTTAGTTTTAGGTTTCTTTTTAGCTCAACAATAGAGTCAGCAGGTATTGAAGCTATGATATTAGTAAAGAAGCCATCTCTATATCCTTGAACGTCATAAGCAAGTTTTTTACGTCCCATTTTATCAATAGAAACAATAGAGCCTTTGTATGACTGGATTTCTTCTGAAATTTTTTCAACAACTACATCTAATTCTTGTGTATCCAAGCTCGGCTTGAATATTGTTAATAATTCATAATTTTTCATTTTATATTTCTCCTTATGTATTGATAATAGCATAAACAGTGATAATTGCAACAGCGTAAAGCTTACTTATTTCTATTATATCCGATAGGAGTTCTGTCTTCTTTTTTACTGTGAATATTATCCCATTCTTCGATAGCTAGATTGAAGTCAGCTTCGGTGATGCTAATGTTTTTTATATCCTCAGGATTTAATATTCCTTCATCCATTTTGCTATATACATCAAATCTTTTCCAAGAATTTGTATGAGCTTCATTTACTATGTGCTTAACATCAGCTCCAGTAAATTCTCGAGAGACAAACTTATCAATTAGAGTATCTTTATTAAGCGAAGAATCAAGTTGCTTATTTCTCACATGAACATCAAAAATTGCATCTAGTCCCTCTCTATCAGGAGCTGGAATTTCAATTTGTTTACCAAATCTTCCTGAACGTGTAATAGCTGAATCAATAACATCGGGTCTATTGGTAGTTGCAATAATAAAGACCTGGTCATTACTTTTTTCTAAATCACTCATTAATGCAAGAATTTGGTTAACAACTTTATCGCTATGCCCACTATCGAAATTTTCTCCTCTTTCTTTAACAACAGCATCAATTTCATCAATGAAAATAATACTAGGTTGTTTCTCTATTGCATTTGCAAACATATCTCTCCACTGAGCCTCTGTTTCACCAATCCATTTTGATTCTAAATCTGTTGCACAAATTTTAATAAATTCTGCATTAGATTCTTCTGCTAGTGCTTCTGCGAGAAGAGTTTTTCCAGTACCAGGTTTTCCGTATAATATAATACCTCTGTTAAGATCTACATTCTCATAGGCTTCAGGATATTTGATTGGATAAAGAATACATTGTTTTAATTCAGCTATCGTTGAATCCAATCCTCCGATATCTTTAAATGATAGTTTTTTTATTTTTCTATTAGTAGAACTTTCAATATTTGTTTCTTTTTCTCCAGGCTTCTCTATTAAATTTTGAGATTTAGGTTCGGAACCTTCTATAAAAGTTTGTAATTGATGAGTATAAATATTTAATGCAGTAGCATTAGATTTTATAGTCATTTCTTCATTTATATCAGGACTATAAAATATTGCATTCGCAAAATTCCACGGATTTGAAAGTAAATATAATTCTTCATCGGTTAATTTATTATCTGAGTAATCTGGGATATTGATATCAATATTTGTTGTTGGAGTGATAATTTTATCTTTATCAGAAACAACATAAGCTTGTGATGGTGATAAAAACAAGTTCTGTGATTTATCTCTATATAAAATAGTTTTTTCTCCAATGTTTATAACTTCAATTTGATTTTGCAAAGATAGAGTTGAATTATCTTTATTGAAATGATTGAACAGAGTATCATATTCAGCAGTTATAAAGGCTAATGTTGTTGGTAAATTTTTAGTTATAATCATTATTATGTTATTTATAATATTTCTAAAAGACATTACATTATTTGACATGTTATCCAAGATTTCTTGTGGAGAGTTGCCAACACATATAACATCACCTTTTCTTGTCAATGGTAGAAGGTGAGAAATTCGTTGACCTAATGTGAAATGTTTAATTTCCTTAGGTGTTATTTGTTTAAAATTAACTTTTTGTTGTGCTGGAACATTTTTTTGGTTGATTTTTGAATCGTAGTGATAACGATTAGTGATTGCTGGGATTTTCATAAATTACGATACCTATATATTAATAATACACACTTACCTTTTCTATATCTTATAAAATAAAAAATAAAAATCAAGAATTAATTTTTTATAACACTTCTTTCCAAGGCTCTTACTATTTTAGTTTGGATATTTTCATTAGGATTAATAGAGCCTACTAAAATAGTTCTGCATCCAAGGAGTTTCCCTGCGAGAATATCTGTCAATGGTCTATCACCAATCATAACAGCATTGTTAGGAGTTTCATTAATAGAATTTAAGTATTCTTTCATAATTTTGGGATTTGGCTTGTTTGCTTTTCCAATAACCTTACAAGGAGCTATTTGAGAAGCGTTTGCAATGTATGAGTCGTTCTTATTGTTTGAAATAATAGCGACATTAAAATCATTTATAAAAGTGTTAAACCAATCAATAGTCTCAGGTAGGAAACTTGCAGATTTAGAGATCATTACAGTACTATCTAAATCAAACATAAGACTTGTAATACCTTGTTTTTTTAGCTCTTCAAAATTTATATCATATACATTTTTTAAATTATAATCTGGTTTTAAAAACATATTTAGCTAGCCTCCACCTTAGCTATTTTATAAAAGAAACAAGATTTCTAACTACAAGCGCAGTTTTGAGTTTCGTTTACTTCACCTTTAATACCTATTGTTCTTGCTAGTGCGAATTTATATTCTATAGGTTCTTTAGTAAACTTAACCCATAAATCATCATTTGTGTTTGCAAGCTCTAATTCTTCACCTTTTAAAGTTTTGATTTCAGAAACTTGAGTTATAAATTTCTCACTAGGTGTAATTATTTCAATATCCTTATTTTTAAAGAATTTATTTTTTATTTTAATTCGATACCAGTCATTTTCTTTATCGCAAATTTCACATAAAAAATCTGCGCCAGCAAGACCTTTTGAGATATCATAGCTATATCCATCTTTAGGATAGCCTTCGCCTAGATAAAACCCTGTTGTATAGCCTCTATTACCTACTTTTAAAAGTTCATCATAATAGACTTGCATATCAGTGTTAGGGTTTTCCCATACTTCATCAATAGCTTCTCTATAAGCTTTTGCAACTGCAGAAACATAATATAAGCTTTTTGTTCTACCTTCCACCTTAAATGAATCAATACCTGCGTCAATCATTTCTCTAAGGTGTTTTACTAGGCATAAATCTTTAGTTGATAAAATGTGTGTACCACGAGGATTTTCTTCTATTTCATAATATTGTCCAGGGCGAGTTTCTTCTACAAGCTTGTAACTCCATCTGCATGGTTGAGAACAATTTCCCGAATTGGCTTTTCTTTCTCCATTTGTCATGTAATCGCTTAGTAGACATCTCCCAGAAAATGATACGCATTGTGCGCCATGAATAAAGCTTTCTAATTCCATATTTGGAACTTTGTTTTTAATTTCTGCAACATCTTTTATAGGTAATTCTCTTGCTAATATTGCACGAGTAGCACCCATATCTTGCCAAAATCTAACAGCTTCATAGTTTAGGATATTTGCTTGTGTTGATACATGAATTTCAGTATTAGGCATGTGTTTTTGTGCCATTCTCATAATTCCAACATCGCTAATTATTAATGCATCAGGGTTGGACTCTTTAATTTTATCCATGCAGCTTTCAAGTAGTTTAATATCATTATTAAACGCAAAAATATTTAATGTTAAATAAGCTTTTGCTCCCATTTGCTTAGCTGTATCAATTGCAAACTTTAAATTATCAAGAGTTATTAATTCACCCTTTCGCATCGCTCTAAGGCTAAAATCTACTACTCCAAGATAAACTGCATCTGCTCCATATTTGATTGCATATTTTAATTTTTCTATATTGCCTGCTGGCATTAAAAGTTCTGGTTTAATCATGATTTGATATTATCACAAAGTAATTTCAACCTCAAATTTTCTATTCCATGGAAATGAGTAGCTTCTTTTTTCAAAGGTTTTTTCTAAAGAAGTTTTATTAGTGCTTGGCAAGAATATAGATAATTTTTCTTCAAAAGGTTTCATTAAATTTGCAATTTCGCAAGGTTTATCTATTAAAGCTCTTATGTTTGCTTGATATGCCCAATCATCTAGGAAACGGATTAGTTGAAGTTTTTTAAAAGCGTGTTCATCGTATGATGAAGCCTTAAAACGAACTTTTAAACAAGCAAGTAAACTTCCTAAGGTGTTTGCAGATGTGTTCCACCCAGCGTATCCATAAAATTTCTCTAAATTAATTTGAGGCAAGAATTTTTCGATAAAAAAATTGTCAGCTCCATTTGTGTAACGAACATCTGCTACACAATATGGTTTGTTATATGTATCCAATGATAATATGTAATTTTCACTTGCGCCAGTATCCCAATTCATTACTAATTCACCTTGTTTCTCTCTGAAATTATTAATAATTAGGATAACATCAGCTTTATCTTTTGAACTTGTAGTTTTTATATCAGCAAGCTCTAGCTGACCTAATATTGATTTTTCGATTGAGATATCTTCATAGTTGGAAATTAAATTTTTGCAGTCAGGTTCTATGTATTCTATATAGACTTTGATTTCTTTTTTTATAGCTTTAGCAAAGAGGGTTAATGGAATTTCATCAGCTCCAGTTTTAGTTTTACCCCCGAGTAATTCTAATGTTTTAGCTTCTTCAACATTAAATCCAAACTCTGCGCAATCATCTTTTGAGAAAATTAATGTTTCGAAGAGTCCTTCTTTTTGCCAATCAAGATAAAGCTTGTTAATTTCAAAGTTTCGTTTCCGAGTACTTAAATAGTCGTTTAAGATACTTTCGGGAATGTTTAAATTCTTTTTACCTTCAGAGTAGGAATATTCAAAAATCTTTTTCCCAAAATCTTTCCAGTATTCTTTTTCTTCTTCGTTATAATTATTGTTAGAAATCCTCATAATGCTAGAAAAAGCGTAAATTTTAGCCTCTTTCTTTACTAAAATAGTTTTTAATTTCTCAATACGCGTTTTGATTTCATCAAATGTTTCTGTTGAACGTCTCGAAGGTATTAATCCTCCATACGCAATTGTATCCAGCGATAAAATAATAGCATCACATTTAGGACAATTTTCTAGCCAATTAAATAAGGCTGGTAAATTTGCACTTTTTGTTAAATCTCCAAGATGTTCTCTTGGAGGCAGATATAATTCTATGGACTTGTCAATTTGAGCTATATCTTTTAATAAGTTATAGCAAACTGGACGGTTGTCTATAGGTATTACACATATTTTCATTCTTTAATTTTACATGAAAAAAGAGGTTTCCACAATGGAAACCTCTTTTGTTTTATAAAAACTTTTAAGAGTTTTGTAAACCACGTTTGAATTCTTCTGGACGACTTGAACGAGCAAGAGCATCTTCTAGTGTGATTTTCTTTTTTAGATATAAATCTCTTAATGACATTTCTAATGTTTGCATGCCAAATCCAGAGTTTGTTTGTATTGTTGAATAAATTTGTGCAGCTTTAGCTTCACGTATAAGGTTTGCTATTGCAGGAATAACTAACATAACTTCTTGTGCCATTACACGACCATTTTTAGTACCATCAGGTTGAAGTAGTGGAAGTAATGTTTGAGAGAATACAGCTACAAGTGAGTTAGAAAGTTGTACACGCACCTGTTGTTGTTGTCCTTCTGGGAACACGTCAATAATACGGTCAATTGTTTGAGATGCAGATGACGTATGTAATGTACCAAATACTAAGTGTCCAGTTTCAGCTGCTGTTAGCGCTAGACGAATTGTATCTAAATCTCTCATCTCACCAACAAGTATGATATCAGGATCTTCACGAAGAGCTGCTTTAAGAGCATTTGCAAAGCTTCTTGTATCTTGACCTAACTCTCTTTGGTGAATAATTGATCGTTTTGAAGAGTGAATAAACTCTATAGGATCTTCAATTGTTAAGATATGTTCAGAACGAGTCTCGTTAATATAGTTAATCATTGCAGCTAGGGTTGTAGATTTACCAGAGCCTGTTGGTCCTGTAACAAGAACTAACCCTCTTGGCTTCTCAGCAACTTTTCTTACTGTTTCAGAAAGTCCTAATTCTTTGAAAGAAGGAGCTTTAGATGCAATTACACGAAATGCTGCTGCATAATTTCCTCTATCTTTGTAAATGTTAACCCTGAAACGGCTTAGACCTTGAATACCATAAGAGAAATCAAGTTCCCAATCTTGTTCTAATTTACGTCTTTGTTCTTTGTTTAACATTGGGAATAGAAGTAACTCAACTTCTTCTGGTTTCAGAGCTGGTACATCCATTCTTTGTAATACACCATCAATACGTACAACAGGTGGTAATCCCGCCGATATATGAAGATCTGAACCTCTTTGTTTTACAACAACTTCCAAATATTTGTTAATAAGCATTTATAAGCCCTCTTTTGCACATAAATCTACACAAGATATCTTATCATAATATAAAAGTGTTGTAAAGATTTATCAATTTTATTAAAATTTATATGTTTGATAAAAATTCATTAATAGCTTTAGCAGCTTTTTTTCCTGCGCCCATCGCGTTAATAGCATTTGAAGCACCAACAGGAGCAACGTCGCCACCTGCAAAAATGGTTGGGATTGAAGTTTCTCTTGTTTCTGCGTTAACTATAAAATATCCTTTTTTATCAATTTCGAAATTTAATCCATCAAATTCTGCAGATTTTTGGATTATAGGGTTAGGTCCAGTGCCTAATGCTACAATAACAGTATCAACAATTAGTTCTTTGTAAATGCCTGTTCCTTTTGGGCTTCTTCTTCCAGACTCATCAGGTTCTCCTAATTCCATTATTTCAAATCGCATGCCTGCAACATAGCCATTGTTTTCGATAATTTCACTTGGAGCGTGCAAGAATATAAAATTAACTCCTTCTTCTTTTGCGTGGCGAATTTCTTCAAGACGAGCTGGTAGTTCTTTTTCTGTTCTTCTGTATACAATGTAGACATTTTTATAGCCGACCCTAATCGCAGTTCTTGCAGCATCCATCGCTACATTTCCACCACCAATTACAGCAACAGATTTTCCAATTTTAAGAGGGGTTGGAGTGTTGATTTCGTTTGCTTGCATAAGATTAACGCGGGTTAAAAATTCATTAGCAGAAAAAACTCCGTTTAGGTTTTCGCCAGGAATATTCATCATTTTTGGCAAACCTGCACCTGAGCAAATGAAAATAGCATCAAAACCATCCTCTTTTAATTGTTTTAGTGTAATAGATTTCCCTACGATTACGTTTTTTTCAAATTTAACCCCCATTTTTTGTAGATTAGAAATTTCTTTATCCAAAACTGTGCGAGGGAGCCTAAAAGGAGGGATGCCATATCGTAGCACACCACCAAATTTATGTAAAGCTTCGTATATAGTTACGTCATGGCCAGCTTTTCTCAAATCTGCAGCAGCAGTAATTCCTGCGCAACCAGAGCCGACAATTGCTACTTTTTTGCCAGTTGGTATTATTTGTATTTGTTTAGAATTTGTATTATCACCAACGTATCTTTCTAAAGCTCCAATTGCTATTGCTTCACCTTTTATCCCAAGTATGCAATTCCCTTCGCACTGACGTTCTTGTGGGCAAACTCTTCCACAAATAGATGGAAGCATGCTTGTTTGTCTAATTATATCGCCTGCTAAATCAAGATTATCTTCTTTTATAGCTTTTATAAAATCTGGTATTTGAATGTTTACAGGGCAACCTTTTACGCAACGTGGGTTTTTGCAATTTAAACATCTTGAAGCTTCAAGTAGTGCTTGTTCTTTTGTAAAATTGGATTCTACTGGCTCAAAGTTAGATCTTCTTTGTATTTTATCTTGTTCAACAGGTTTTTGTCTCATAACTATTAATACTCCACGGACTTTATTTTAAATACTATAATAATATATCAAAAATAAAAAAATGTGATAAGAGAGTTATGATTTAAGATATTTATTAAATTGTCGTTTTGTTTTTTCAACCATACGGATGATTTATTGTGAAAATCGTTAAAGAATATTTTTTTATAGTCGAAAAATAATCATGTACATTTAATATGAATATTTTGCTCGGAGAATATATGACAGAACAAGTAATTACCCCAATTGCAACATCCGTTTGCAACCCTGTTGAAAAGAAGTTAGAGGAAGCAAGAATTGCTCATGAAAAATACTTAATTAAACAACAAGATAATGATTTGGAAAAGGCTATTGAATGTTATATTGATGCAATCAAGCTTAATCCAAGTATTTCTGAGTCTTATTATAGACTTGCGAGTTTATTGTTAATTAAAGGACAAATTTCAGTAGATGGTGCTTTGGAACAGTGTAAAACTGCAGTAAGTCTTGAACCTACTAATCCTAACGCTCATTTGTATACAGGCTATTTTCAATGTTTGCAAGGTGATTTCAGAGAAGCTGAAAAAGAATTTACACTGGCAATAAATGGGTCAGGTATAAATTCAGCAAGACCAAGACTCTTTCTTTCTAAAGTTTTGTTAAATCGTATTCAAAACAAATCTTCATCACCAGTAGATATAGTTAAATTTTTATATTATTTCTTATCCGGAAGCATGATGATTATGTGGGATTGTCCATCTATAAAAATGTTTTATAAATTTTTAGCAAACGATTTTTCAGTATTTTCTTATAAAACTTTAGGCGAGACTTTTGAAAAAATGAAACTCTTTCCTACTGCTTTAGATGCTTATTCAAAAGGGCTAGAAAAAACAGCGCAAGGAAACTTATTTTATCAAAAGATGGGAGATTTATCTCTTGAATGTAATGATATTGCTTCAAGTTTAGAATGTTATAAAAAAGCTTATAAAATGAATCCAAAAGACAGAGATGTTCTTATAAAGTTAGCGACATTAAGCCAAACTTATTTCCCAGAGAATGTTGATGTTACGATTGATTACTATAATGCTTTGTTGGAATTTGGAATCGATCTTGATAAAATTTATTATGAATTAGGACATTTGTACTTAAAAAAATCTGATAAAATACATGCTGTATCTGCTTTTAAATTAGCAGAAGAATTAAATCCTGAAAATCCATACTATAACAATTCACTAGCTTTTGCTTATGTCAAAGCCGAGTTATATGATGACGCTATTGAGTATTATCAAAAAGCCATTAAATTAAATCCTGATTCAGAATGGACGTCTATTGTGTGCCATGCTTTAGGGGCTATTTATGCAGAAATAAAGGAAAATTATCAAGCAGCAGAAGCAACATTTAATGCTGGGATGATATTAGATCCTAATAATATTGATATTCAACTCTCTCTTGGAGATTTGTTCATGGTGCAAAATGATTTAGATAAAGCTATCAAAGTGTATTGTGATGCAATTACGGTAGATCCTTTAAATTTTTTAAGCTACGCAAAAACTGGTTTAGCTTTGTGGGAGAAAGATTATCTTGAAGAATCCGTTGTTGCATTTCATAAATCTATAGAGCTAAATCCTAATTTTGAAATTGCGCAAAACAACTTAGGAGTTGTCTATCTTGATGGCTATGGTGATCCAAAGGCTTCTATTGAATATTTTAAAAATGCAGTTGATATAAATCCAAATTACACACTAGCTTATTATAATTTAGCTAGAGCTTATCAAGCTGTTGGTGATAAATCGCATGCTGCTGAATATTATCAAATGACCATGGATTTGAATAAAATAACAGAGGAATTAGACGATAAGGATATTCGTAAACGCTTGTATGAGTTGTTTGAGTAGTCTTTAAATTTAGTTTAAATATTTAATCGCCTCTTGTTCAATACTATGTTTTGTTATATTATAGTATTGGAGTGTTAGTCATAGAGAGAGGCTTTAATGTCGCTGGAAAAGTTTATATATGAATCGCTAGAGAGTATTACCATAGGTGATTATGACAATGCGAAAGCTTATATAATATCACATAAAAATGTGTACCAAAACGACACAGCTATTTGTTTTACACTGTTAGCGTTGGGTGCTTTTATAAAAAAACAGTATGACGAATACTATCAATTTATGAACGATGCACAATTCTTGGTTGAACAGTCGAACGATTGTATTACGCATATATTGTATGAATTAGCTTTAGGACATGTGAGTTTTAAAGAAAAGAATAGTGCTTTATACTCTATAAATTATAATAAGGCTAGAAAATTAGCAATTAAGTCTCAAAATGCTGTGTTTTTTGAAAAAGTTGCTAATATTTTAAATTGTCCACCAATTACACATTTGAGTACTCATGCACAAGTTAACGACCCGTTAATAGCACTTGTAAAAATAGGTCAAGCAGTTGCAGCAGAGAAAAATATAGATTCTTTAATTAAAACTATTGCAGAAGAAACAAAAATTGCTTTGAACGCAGATAGATGTACAGTGTTTTTATATGATAAAGAGAATGATGAATTGTATTCGAAGGTTGCAACAGGACTTGATGATTTTCAGGAATTGAGAATTTCAGCAAGAAAGGGTTTGGCAGGTCATGTAGTTCAAACTGGAGAAACTATTAATATAAAAGATGCTTATTCAGATAAAAGATTTAATAGAACAGTAGACAAAAAAACTGGATATAGAACAAAGACTATTTTGTGTATGCCGATAAAGAATTTTAATCAAGAAATTATTGGGGTATTTCAGGTTTTAAATAAGTTTGATGAAACTTTTACGATTGATGATGAAGATTTGTTAATTGCAATTGCTTCTAGCGCAGGTATTTCATTAGAAAATGCTCAGTTATTTGAACGTCAAAACAAAATGATAGAGGAACAAAAAATTATTTTCGATAGTTTTATTGAAACACTTGCATCTTCTATTGATGCACGTGATAAAATTACTTCAGGTCATTCAACTCGAGTAAAAATGTATGCATCGTTAATCGCTAGAGAATTTAATCTAAACAAGAACGATATGTATATTCTAGAGAAAGCTGCTGCTTTACATGATATTGGTAAAATTGGTATAAGAGATTCAGTTCTTCAAAAGGAAGGAAAACTTACTCCAGCAGAATATAAACATATTCAGGAACATGTTGAAATTACTCATAATATATTGACTAAGATTCACATGTCAAAAGATTTTGAGCAAATTGCTGAAATAGCTTGTTCTCATCATGAGAAGTATGATGGAACAGGATATTACCGTGGACTCAAAGGTGAGGAAATACCGTTTGGTGGACGTATATTAGCAGTATCAGATGTTTTTGATGCTATTACATCTAAAAGGCATTACCGTGATAAGATGCCTATTGAAAAAGTAATAGGTATAATTATGGATGGCTCAGGTAAACATTTTGATCCATCAGTTGTTGAAAAATTTTTGTATAGCAAGCTTGTTGATATAGTAAAAGTGTTTTTAACAGAGAATAGTATGCAACTTGACGTGAATGACATTACAGTATTAGAAAAGTTTAATTTATATGATTTATATTACTCTATAATAAATAATTGTAGTAATAAGTTGTTATTAGTGTTTAATAAATATTATGTAGGTATTGATTTTGAAAATGATTAATTTGATTAAAAGGTCTTTATTAACAATTGCGATATTGGGTTTATGGCAAAATGCTTTTGCAGAAACAATAAATGCACAAGCTTCTATTGCTGAGAAGAATACGCTTAATTGTGCATTAGTAATGAAAGATAATTATATTAAGGCTAAATATGCTTCGGCAGAGAATAGATTTTTGCAAGGTAATGTTAAGGCTTCACATGATGATTTTGCAGATTTAGTTTTTAAGGCAAAGCATGATGATTATGTTTTGTTGGCTTATGCAATAAAAATGGCTGAGTACGGTTTTTTTGATTTGTCTGAAGATTTGATTACTAAGCTTGATAATAATCTTTATACTAAGAATTATGTTAAGGACATTAGAAAATATTATTATCCATCAGCATTGATGAATGTAAAAGACACGTTATATTTAACTGATGCTTATGCGAGTATTGTATATAATAACCTTGCGATTGAGACAACATCTGAATTACAAAATAGTGTAAGGGCTTCAAATAGTGATTATAAAAATTATTTAATAGCATTAGGTTTCTATAAATCAAATAATCTTGGTCTTGCGCTCAAATATATAAATAATGCGATAGAGCAAAATGATATAAATGTTAATTATAAGATTTTAAAGGCAAAGATATTAGCTGATTCTTGTAAAACAAAACAAGCTTTAAAGATTTTAAAAGAAATACAGTCAGTAGAGTTTTTAACTGTTGATTTTCAGGATAAAATAAGAGCAATAGAAGAATATGTTTTATATAAGATAGCAAAAGAAGAACCTTTAAAAGATTATCATTTAGCATATTATTATCATTTACAAGGAAAAAGTTCTCTAGCAATAAAAGTTCTTCAGGGTACGATTTTACAGGCAAAACAACATGCTCCAAAAATTTTTGGTTTGTTATCTAAAATTTATTATGAGTATGATGAACCTCTTAAAGCACAAGAATTTGCACAAAGAGCTTATAGAGATAGTCGAAAAAATTATGAAGCAGTGCTAACTTTAGCAAATCTTTGTTTTGATGAAAGAAAATATGAAGAATCTTTAAAATTTTATAAAGAAGCTCGTCGTTTAACTAACGATTCATTACCGTCAATAGGTATAGCAAAATCTCATCTTGCGTTAGAAAAAACTAAACAATCAAAGAAGTTATATGAAAAAATGTTAAATAAGGATTTAAATGATATTGAGTTACTAACAGGAGCTTTAAAGATATTTCCTCAACGAGCAGATGATTATCTTCCAAGGATGGCTTCACTTGATATTATGAATAATGAAATTTGGTTAAGCTTGGCTAATATAGCAATAAAGGATAAAAATTATTCAATGGCTGAGACTTATCTCAATAATTCTTATTATATTGACGAAAATAACTTTAAATATTATTATTATTTAAGCTTAGTATTTAAAGCAAAGGGTGAGTTTGAAAAATCGAAACAATCATTGATTAAATGCTCAATGCTAAGTTCTGATTATGAAGAAAAAATAAATTCTGGACAATATGTTTATGAAAAGTAAGATTTTAATAGTTGAAGATCATGAATTAACAAGATTTGGATTAAAGACAGCTTTTGATAGTTGTGATTGGGTTGAAGTTATTTATGAAGCCGATTCTGCTGAGTCTGGTATTGAAATTGTTGAGAATAATAAAGTTGATTTAGTAATCATGGATTTAGGGCTTCCAGGCATGAATGGTATTGAAGCAACAAGTGAAATAAAAGAATTAAATCCAGAGTCAAAAATAGTTATTTTAACCTCTCATAACGATACCCAAGAAGTTTTAAATTCTTTGAAAGCAGGAGCTAATGCTTATTGCTCCAAAGAAATAAATCCTAAACGCTTAATCCAGGTTGTTCAATCAGTTCTTGATGGTGCTTCTTGGTTTGATCCAAGTATAGCTCATGTTGTTTTAGAAGCAGCAGCAAAATCACAGAAAAATGAAGTTGTAACACCAGAAAAAGATTATGGATTAACAGCTAGAGAGTCTCAAATATTAAAACTTATAACTGAAGGTTTAAGTAATAATGAAATAGCAAATCAGCTTTTTGTAAGTATAAATACTACAAAAGCTCATGTTGCGAGTATTCTTCAAAAACTTGAGGTCGATGATAGATTGCAGGCTGCATTAAAAGCTTTAAAAGAAAGATTGGTGTAGATATGGGTGGTTTAGCTTCTATACTTGTTGTTGATGACAATCCTAAATTCTTAGCAGATGCTCTTCCTATGTATGGTTATGATGTATCAGTAGCTGAGGATGGTGTTGAAGCTCTAAAAATTTTAAATCAAGAAGAGTCTCATTTTGATTTAATATTACTAGATGTCATGATGCCAAATATGAATGGTTGGGATACTTTAAAAGCTATTAGAAAAAATAAAAATACTGAATTTTTACCTGTAATTATGCTAACAGCTGTAAATGAAGATCAAAAAATAGTATCAGGACTTAAAATTGGAGCAGATGATTATATAGTTAAGCCTTTCATTCTTCCTAATCTTTTAGCAAGAATTGAAGCTGTTTTAAGACGTTCTAGCTGGCAAAAAGAAGTTCAAGGAAAGTTGGAAAAAAAATTAAATAAAGATGTTAATATTGATATACTTACACCAAAGGAAAAGGAAGTTTTGACTCTTGTCGCAAAAGGTGCGAGTAATCAAGAAATAGCTGATAAGTTGTGCGTTAGAGATGTAACAGTTAAAACACATTTAAACAGTGTCTTTAAGAAATTAAAGGTTGCAAATCGAACTCAAGCTGTTTTGCTTGCAATGCAAATGGATTTAATTAATTAGGAGAAATAAGATGTTATCAAAAGAGGAATTAATTGATTTATTATATAATGATATTGAAGCTTTCAATCAAAAAGTTGGTGGTAAAGCTATTGATATGACAGAGATAGATTTTTCAGGTGCAACTTTGGAGGGTGCAATATTTGATAATATAGATCTCACCTCTTCTTCTTTTGCAGATTCAAATTTAACAGAAGTTAAGTTTTTAGGTTGTGATTTAACATCAGTAGATTTCAATCGAGCAAATTTAGTTGAATGTAGTTTTAGTGAATCAGTTTTAAATGGTACAGATTTTAGTAATTCAAAGGTGGATTATTGTAATTTTTCTGATGCTGACTTAGCTGGTGCAATTATGTTAGATGCAGATTTTACAAATTCAGATTTTTCAATGGCTGAAAACCTTAATGCTTCAAGGTTTGATGATACAACAATATGGCCTGACAATGAATATTTACCAGAGGATTTTGATTCTAATTATTCTGAGGATTTATCATCATTAAGAGATGATGATGATTTTGAACAATCTGATTATTAGTCTAAAAATAAATCAAGGTTTATTGAATGTTGTTCATCTTTAATATATTCAATTTGTTTTTGAAGATTATTGAGTGCTTTTTGAACTTTAAATTTATTGATAGACATAACTGTATAATATTTTAGTTCTGAATTTTTTGTGAAGCCAAGTTTTTCATATTTTTTTACAACATCAACGGGACCATTGTGTATTGCTTCAAGAGTTATTCCTTTTTCTGCATTTTTAATAGTGCAATCTTTAAACATTTGGTATAAGAGAGTAACTCCCGTTAGTGGAGTTTTATTTCCATTGGCGTCTGGGATAGCGCAAACTCCACTTAAAAAATTGTTTTTATTTCCTTTTTCTAGGTAAGTTAAAATGCCACAAGGCTTATTATCTGATATAGCAATATATGAATGAGAAAAAGTTTCTTTAGCTTCTTGTAAACAGTAGTTAAAAACTTTTTGCCACCTAGCTTGTATACTTTCTGATAATGTTGGGCATAAATCTTTAATTGAAATCTTATTCGCAAGTTTTTCTAAAAAGTTTTTATCTTCACTTGATAATTTATAGATATCAATAAATGTTTTGCCATGTGCAAAATTTTTTGTAGTAGCGATTTTGGTTGCTTTAAAAGATGTTGAATAATTGTTGTGAATAGAAACTTGCATACTTAGATAAACCAACTCAATCTTAAATATTGACTTAATGTTACAAAAAATTTACATAAACCCTTGTAAAAAAAAATCGTTTAAGGTAAACTAATCTTACACTGGTAGAAAGAAGGAAATATTGTCATGGCAAAACATTGTGAAGTATGCGGAAAATCAGCATTAAAATCATCAAAATTAACATTCTCTCATAAACAAATTCCAAACAGACAGCAACCTAATTTACAAGAAATTAGAGTTAATGTAAATGGACAAACAAAGAGAATGACTGTTTGTACATCTTGCTTAAAGGCTGGAAAAGTACAAAAAGCTGTTTAATTAAATTTAATTAAATCGTTTAGTAAAAAAGAACATCCAATTAGGATGTTCTTTTTTTATATAAATTAGTTAAAATATTTTTCGTGAAAATCTGTACCACCAGTTTTTATAAGCTCAGGATATTTATTTGCAATTTTATAGACAGTATCTTCAGAATGAAATTTTGTAAATTTTCTAAATCTAGGATATGGATAATAAACTTCAATTCCGTCTAATCCGATTTTTATTAAATTTTTAACAAGGGAATTAAGACTTAAAGCCCAGCAACAAGCAGGATGAGCAAGGACAGCAATTCCACCAGCGTTGTGTATAGCTTTGATTAGTTTTTTTACATTTCTATTTGCAAATAATCTTGGAATAACATCTTCTGTTCCTTTTTTGTTTTTAGCAAGAAAAGGGATGATATCAGGGTGATTGATGTCAATTCCATAAGCTAATAAGTGTATAAATACATAACCAAACCAGCAATCAAATTCAACTCCAGTTATTAAAATTGAATCTTTTATATATTTATGAGCTTCGACTGTATTATGGTCAGTAATGGATATTAACTTCATGCCATTTTTCTTTGAGCTTTCAAGTATTTGCGCATAATCACCTAATCCGTCAGAACAGGTTGTATGAATATGTAGATTAACATTATTAGGGTAATCTTCTTCTTTAAATGAAGTTAAAATTTTTCTTAAATTTTCCATAATTTTATAATACAATAATCTTATTGAATTTGTCATTAAAAAAATATATAGGGAGAAATTATATGGCAAAAAATACAACTCCGTTAGAAATATTTGCTGAATCATTGAGATTATATTTTTCTAATTTTGATAAGTTTATTAAATACATGACATTTCCTGTATTAGGGCAACTTTTAGGTCTAAGTATTGTTTTTTTATTAACTTTAATGGTGTCAAAAATTTTACCAAATGCAATTCAATCGTTTCCATTATTAAGTAATTATGGAACATTTTTAATTGTTTGTATATTGATAATCATGCCTGGAATGATAATTTTTACAAAAGCTTTTTGGGAGTATTTAGTTGCTTACGGCGCAATTAATTCGATGCTAGAGAACATGCTAAAATCAGGGAAAGTTTATGATTTTGATGCACATACAGAATTAATAAAGCGAAGAACTATTCCTTATGTAGGGCTATGGTTTTTATTTGGTATATTTTCTTTGATTTCTATAAATCCTTTATTTTGGGTGGTTAGTGTTGTATTTGCAATATATTTCGTTTTAGTATTTCAAATTTTCACTTTTGAGCCAGAACTTTCTCCAATTGGATGTGTAAAGAGAAGTCTAGAACTTGTCAAAGGTCATTTTGGGTCAACATTAATGTTGTTCGCTCTAATAGGAGCTTTGACTTATGTTTTAGTACCAGAAATTATTAATAAGATTTGTGGTTATACATACATAACAAAATTTTTATCAGATTTAATTCTTCCAATCATAAATCAACTACCGATAAGTGAATGGAGTATGTTTTTAGTTGATTATCATTTGCCAGCATTAAACTCAGAAAAGATTTCAGCGTTTTTTGTTTCAATTTTAATTTCACAAATCATTATTCAATATACGCTACCGTTGCGTTCAATTCTTTGGAGTTTATGGTATAAAAAATTAAATAATAATAAAATAAGAGTTGTAAATTCTTCTATTTCTAGGAAAAAGAAAAATAAGAAGCCAAGTGAAATATTAATAGAGTCATCTAATAAAAAATATTCTTCAAAAAAGCTTGATAGAAATATATTAAGACGAGCAATGGAAAAAGAGGATTAGTTTCTTAGCTTATACATAATTAAGGCTACTGAAACACTCAGATTTAGTGATTCAACGGTTTGGTTCATCTCTATTGTTAATCTTGTGTTTGCTAGATTTATTAATTCATTAGAAAGTCCATCAGCTTCTGAACCAAACATAATTAATGTTTTTTCTTTTGGGTTGAATGCACTAAGAGTGATAACACCATCTTTTTTAGGTAAGGTTACAACTTTTTCAAAGTCTGAAAACTGATTTTTTAATACCTCTAGCTTATCAATTTTTATAACAGGAATTTTCCATAAATTTCCAACGGCAGAACGCACAGTTTTAGGATTGTATAGATCAACTGTATCACCAAATAGAATAATTCCGTCAATATTAAACGCAACAGCAGTCCTAAGTATTGTACCTAAATTTCCTGCATCTTTAATATTTTCTAAAAGTACAATTCTTTTGGCATTTTTAAGATTAGAAAGTCTTGTGATTGGCTGTTTCGCAACAGCAACTACTTTTGGTGCGCTTTTAGTGTCAGAAATTTTTGCAAGTACAGCTTCTGTAGTTTCTATTACATTTGTTCCAGAAAATTCTAAATAACCATTTTCTACAAAAATATGCTTAATTTCTAATCCAGCTTGGATTGCTTCTTTAACCCCTTTTTCACCTTCTATAAGGAATAAACCTGTTTCTTCACGATATTTACCTTTAAGAAGCTTTGCTGTTTCTTTAATCATCTCATTATTTACAGATGTTATTTTCATAGTATTTCAAAATCCTTTAACCATTCTTTTTCTGTATCTGTTAGTAAATCGAAGTTTATTAATTTACCTTCATATCCCATTTTAACAAAAGAATGGATTTTTCCATCTTTTTTGTAACAAGAATTTTCAAGACGAATTCCAAAATGATTAGGGTTATAAAGCCCAGGCTCGATAGTAAAGCACATGTTATCTTTTATAGGAGTTTTAGCAACATCTGATTGATTAAGAGCAGGTGGCGCTTCGTGGACATTTATTCCAATCCCATGGCCTAAGCCGTGTGAGAAAGTAAACCCTTCAATATTATTATCAAGGATTTGATGCGCTATTTTGTCAATCTCAAATCCTGTATCCAAATTTGAATTGTAGCAATTTAAAAATGCTTTTAAGACCATTGTATAAACATGTTTTTGAAGCTCACAAGGTTCACCTTTAACGAAAACACGGGTTATATCGGTAGCGAGTCCACTTTCAAAATAAGCACCACAATCTATAAGAACTAGATCTCCATTGTTAAGTTTTATATTTTTTGAGTTTTTAGAATAATGTGCTAGTGCTGAGTTCTTATTAATAGCAATAATCGGTTTAAAACTCAAATTCTTTGCACCTTGTTTTTTAAACTCGTAACGAAGTCTACATTCAATATCTGCTTCAGAAATATTATTTTCAGTTTCAATGAATTTACGCACAGCCATCATTGCTTTATCAGTTGCATCAAACGCTTTTTTATAAGCATTAATTTCTTGTTCTGATTTTATAGATTTTAGTTCTTTTATTTCAGATGTTTTATGAATAGGTTTTTTTATTAATGCGTAATCATAAGCATTGATTGTATTTTTATCAACGATTAATTCGCCTTTATAGTTTTTTAAATAATTTTCGCACGCTTGATTATCAGTAAATAGTATTAAGTCTCCATTAATAACCATTTTTGCCCAAATTTTAGAGCTATAATCTTTTGTAAAATCTCTATATCCAGTGAGATAAGAGACTTCCTCTAGATTTGTAATGAATGTTGTTTTTTCTGGCTCATAATTCTTTGGTGGAAAAGCTACTATTGTAGGAACAATATGAGTTTCGCTATGGTTATTAATAGGATCAGACTCGAGTAATTTTATTTTGTAACCTTTAAAGCTTTCTAGCCTAGTTTGAGAAACTTTTTTTGCAACTATTCCTAATGTCTTTAGAGGATTAAGAAGCTTTTTTATTTCATCATCTTGTTTTTGTCCTAACTCTAACTTAACTACTTCAATATTTGGCTTCACTTCCATATCAGCTTGTATATGATAGCGCCCATCAACAAAGAGGTATATTTTATCTTTTGTGATTAACGCATCACCTGTTGAACCAGAAAACCCTGTTAGAGTATATCTTGCATTTTCGGACAAAGCAGAGTATTCTACCAAAAACTCATTGGTAGAATTGACTAATAGATAATCAATTTTTAGTTTTTTTAATAGCTCTCTCATTTTATTTTAGCATTTTATATTATTATAACTTATCAGTCATTGCGACAATTCCGTCATTGCGAGCGAAGCGAAGCAATCCAGTTTATTCATCAATTCCTGTGCATTTAATCAAATGCCAACCAAATTGAGTTTCAACTGGCTCAGAAATTTCTCCTTCTTTTAAGGCAAATGCAGCATCCTCAAATGGTTTAACCATCATGCCTTTGCCAAACCAACGCAAATCTCCTCCGTCACGTCCAGATGGACATTTAGAATAATCTCTTGCTAAGTCTTCAAAAGCTACTCCATTTTTAATATCTAATAAAAGGTTTTTAGCTTCTTCTTTAGAAGCAACTAAAATGTGGCTTGCACGAATTTTCATAATTATCTCCTTATTAATACATGAAAATTCTAACACAAAAATATTATTTATAGATATTCAAGTTATAAACAAATTTATATACCAACTCCAATGTTTTATTATCATATCTTGATAGCGAATTCATAACATATTCAATTAAATTTTCTCTTTTTTGTATATGTTCAAAATCAAATAATTCTTGAACACTTACATTGAGAGCATTTGCAATCTTTTCTATTTTATCAGGCTGTGGAAAATGTAGACCACTTTCCATTTTTGATACATTTGGTGGTTCAATACTTATTAACTCAGCAATTTGTTCTTGCGTTATTCCCTTACTTTTTCGAATCTCTCTTACTCTTTTCCCAAATTTCTGTTTTAAAGAAGTCATTTTTACCTCCAAAACAAGGATAAGCTGTTTTATATCGAAATACCATAATGTACAGTGTTATATATTATAAATTGTTTAATGTGTTGTATTATAAAAATGGAAAAATTTTATTGACACACATTAATAAATAGCATATAATCTAACATGTTATATTAAGTTATCTATATGAAGAGAGGGTAAGTTATGAAAAAATTAAAATCAGGTTTTACATTGGCAGAGGTGCTAATTACAATTGCTGTAATAGGTATTGTTGCAACAATGGTTATGCCATCTGTAATGACAAATCATACCTATAAAACAATGGGTACAAAATTATCTAAGTTTATTGCGCAAATTGAAGATTCAGCAAGACCGTTTGTTGTTATGAATGATAATTTTGAAAAAGAAGAGGCAGGAGGTGCTACTTCTATTCGAGGACTTCAAGAATATTTAGAAGATACTTTTGTTGTAACAAATGGTGATGAACTCGATGTAGTAGAAGGTAATTATGTACTCTCTACTGTTCCTAACGGTAATGATAAGTATGAATCTCTTAAAGGAGATGAAGCCGGTTCAGGTAAACCAATATTGCATTTGAAAGACGGTACATCTTTAGTAGCATATAGTGTTGCAGATTCAAAGAATAATAGTTCAGATCAAAAAATTATTGATACAGATAAAGTTGGAGATGCAGTATTTACATTGCGTTTTTCTCCTAATATTTCTGGTGTACCAAAATCTGCTCGTCAATCGTTCTATTTTGTTGTTACCAATTTAGGTTATGTTTTCCCAGATCAAACCGATGCTTGTACTCTACATCTTTATAAAAAAGGTTTTAATGCACTTGCAAACGACTTTAAGTCTGAGAGCCCTTGTCATATTGAAACTCCAGACTCTACTGAGTCTGAAGAAACTAATCCTGAAGGTTAAGGCGGTTTAAAATTTAAACAAACAAATACTTTAAAATTTAATAGCTGTTTGTTATGAGTCCTTTCTCTTCGCATTCAGTTATTAAACAAAGAGGAGTCTATAACTCCTCTTTTTTTTTTATTAATAACCTTATATTAATCATGTCTGAGCTAGAGAATTGTAAATTTTTGTAACGAAACCTCTTGAAAAATTGTAACTTATACCCTTATTTACTTGACTCAGTATATTGATGTTGTACGATTGTATAACATGCAGACATGTACATGGGATAATTATGTCCGAAATAAAAGTAGAAAAATTATAAAAAGTTTATATAGTGCGTACATCATTAGAATAGATGAGGTGAATTAATGTCGACAAAATATGCGAAAAGAGTAACGCCAATGGGTATACCAAATACACGTTTGGATGATTTACCAGATTTAATTGACGTGCAAAAAAAATCATTTGAGTGGTTTTTAAAAGAAGGGCTTAAAGAAGAGTTATTAGCATTCTCTCCTGTAAAAGATTATACAGGTAGATTAGAACTACACTTTTTGCCTAACTACACGTTTGACAATGCTAAGTACACAGTTGAAGAAGCTCGTATCCACGATGCAACTTACGCAAAACAACTTCGTGTAATGGTAAGACTTGTAAACCGTGATAGTGGTGAAATCAAAGAACAAGAAGTTTACATTGGTGATATTCCTACAATGACTGATAAAGGTACTTTCATTGTTAACGGTGCAGAACGTGTAATCGTTTCTCAAATTGTTAGATCTCCAGGTGTTTACTTCAAGAGAGAAGTTTCTCCAACAGGTAAGAGATTATACAACGCAACTATGATTCCTAATAGAGGAGCGTGGTTGAAAATTGAAACAGATTCAAATGACTTAATATACGTTAAGATTGATAAAAATAGAAAAATCTTAGCTACAACATTATTGAAAGCTATGGGTATCACTGTTTCTGAAATGGAATCTTTATTTACTCATTTTGAATTCTTGAAAAAGACATTAGATAAGGATACTACAGAAACTACTGATGATGCTTTAATTGATTTATATAAAAAATTACGTCCAGGTGATCCAGCATCTGCACAAGGTGGACGTCAAATTCTTGAATCAAGATTCTTTGATGATAAGAAATATGACATCGGACGTGTTGGACGTTATAAATTAAATAAAAAATTAAACTTAAATATTCCTAATAATGTAAGAACACTTACAAGAGAAGATATTATTGCTTCTATTGAATACTTAATCAATTTAACTTATGATGAAGGCTCATTAGATGATATCGACCATTTAGGAAATAGAAGAATTCGTTCAGTTGGTGAATTATTACAAAACCAATTCAGAGTAGGTTTATCAAGAATTGAAAGAATTGTTAAAGAAAGAATGACTCTACAAGATTCTGAAACTTTAACTCCATTGAACTTATTGAATACAAAACCGTTAGTTGCTTCTTTAAAAGAGTTCTTCGGTTCTTCTCAATTATCACAGTTCATGGACCAAATTAACCCACTTGCTGAATTAACTCACAAAAGACGTGTATCAGCTCTTGGACCTGGTGGTCTACAAAGAGAAAGAGCAGGTTTCGCTGTTCGTGATATTCACCCTTCTCACTACGGACGTATTTGTCCAGTAGAAACTCCAGAAGGTCCAAACGCAGGTTTGATTGGTTCGCTTGCAACTCACGCAAGAGTTAATGATTATGGTTTTGTTGAATCACCATTCTTCGTTGTTAAAGACGGAGTTGTTACTGATGAAGTAGTTTATATGACAGCAGATGAAGATGAAAATTTCAGATGTGCTCCTGCAGACGTTCAGCTTAATCCAGATAACACATTTAAAGCTTCTCAAGTTCCTGTTCGTTACAGATCTGAGTTTGTAATGTGTGATTCTTCTAAAGTTGACTATGTTGGTGTTTGTCCTATTCAAATTATTTCAGTTGCAACTTCAATGATTCCGTTCATAGAACACGATGACGCAAACCGTGCATTGATGGGTTCTAACATGCAACGTCAATCAGTACCTCTTCTTATTACAGAAAGACCAGTTGTTGGTACAGGTATGGAAAGAAGAGTTGCAAAAGACTCTGGTATGGTTGTTGTTGCTAGAGTTGATGGTGTTGTAACTCGTGTAACTGGTGAAGAAATTATTATTTCTGACCAAGCAGGAAAAGAACATTTACATATATTAATGAAATATGTGAGATCAAACCAAGATACATGTATTAACCAAAAGCCTATTGTTAATGAAGGTGATAAGGTTAAAGCTGGTGATGTAATTGCCGATGGTGCTTCAACAAGTTGTGGAGAACTTTCAATTGGTAAAAATATCTTGGTAGCATATATGCCTTGGGAAGGTTATAACTTCGAGGATGCTATTTTACTTTCTGAAAGATGCGTACATGATGATATCTTTACTTCAGTTCACATCGAAAAATTAGAAATAGACGCTCGTCAAACTAAACTTGGACCAGAAGAAATTACTCGTGAAATTCCAAATGTTTCTGAAGAAGCTTTAAGACATTTAGATGAACGTGGTATTGTTCGTATTGGTGCTAGAGTTTATGCTGACGACATCCTTGTTGGTAAAGTAACTCCAAAAGGTGAATCAGAACATCCACCTGAAGAAAAACTTTTAAGAGCAATCTTCGCTGAAAAAGCTAGAGATGTTAAAGACAATTCTCTAAGAGTTCCTCATGGAGAAGGTGGTAGAGTACTTGACGTAAAAGTATTCGATAGAGAAAAAGGTGATGAATTACCACCAGGTGCTAATACAGTTATTAGAGTATACATTGCTCAAAAACGTAAAGTATCTGTAGGTGATAAACTTTCAGGTCGTCATGGTAACAAAGGTATCGTATCAAGAATTCTTCCTAAAGAAGATATGCCATTCTTACCAGATGGTACTCCTGTTGATATAGTATTGAACCCACTAGGTGTTCCTTCTCGTATGAACGTTGGTCAAACTTATGAATGTCTATTAGGCTTGGCTGCATACTTGACAAAAGATCACTATGAAGCTCCTTCATTTGATGAAAGATATGGTGATAACCAATCAGAAATCGCAACAAGAGCTGAGTTGGTTCGTGGTATTAAAGAATCTGGTTGTGATTGGGTTAGAGAAGATGGTAAAGTTTACCTAATTGACGGTAGAACTGGTGAACCATTTGATGAGCCAATTGCAGTAGGTTTATCATATATCCTAAAACTTGTTCACTTAGTTGACGACAAAATCCACGCTCGTTCAACTGGTCCTTACTCATTAGTTACTCAACAACCTTTAGGTGGTAAGGCTCAATTCGGTGGACAAAGATTTGGGGAAATGGAAGTATGGGCGCTTGAAGCTTATGGTGCAGCTTATACTCTTCAAGAAATGTTGACTATTAAGTCTGACGATGTTAACGGACGTAACAGAGCTTATGAATCAATCGTTAA
>JAGBXP010000020.1 GCA_017629215.1 bacterium
ATCAAACCTCACACAAAATTCACAGCTAACGTATACGTTCTAACAAAAGAAGAAGGTGGACGTCATACTCCATTCTTCCCAGGATATAGACCACAATTCTATATCAGAACAACTGACGTTACTGGTTCAATCAAATTCGAAGGCGAAATGGTAATGCCTGGTGATAACGTAGTTATGGAAGTTGAATTAATCAACCCAGTAGCTATCGAGGAAGGTATGAGATTTGCTATCCGTGAAGGTGGTAGAACAGTTGGTGCTGGTGTTGTAGATAAAATTATTGAATAATTTATAACATCAGATATAGATTTAAAAAGGGTGTTCTTTAAATAAAGGACATCCTTTTTGCTATGTATTTTATTTATAATAAAAAAGCCTCAAAACTAAGATTTAGTTTCGAGACTTTTTTATTGTTACTCAAAAAACTATTTTTCTAGTTTTTTAATAGCTAAAACAAGTCTTGATTTCTTTCTTGCAGCTGTATTTTTGTGTAAAACACCTTTTGAAACTGCTTTATCACAAAGTTTGTAGACATTTGAAATAGCAGCTGCTAAGTCTTCTTTGTTACCTTCTGTTGCTAATGCTAATGCTTTTTTAACAGCAGTTTTAATAGAAGATTTGAAAGCTACGTTTCTTTGTCTGTTAGCTTCTGCAATAAGAACTCTTTTTTTTGCTGACTTAATGTTTGCCATTTTATATTTCCTTTCCTTGTAATCAACAATTAGGGTTAATGACTTCCAATTATTGATTTATCACATGAGGATTGTGAGTATAACTATTTTATAAATAAAAAAGCTTATTGTAAAGAGGTTGCATGTTAAGAGCGCAAAACTTCGTAACATATATTATTTACAAGATTAAGTGGTGGTCTTATATTTAGAATTTTTTAATCTCAGTTAAAGTCGGGTCTAGTAGCCTTCTTCCGACATTATCAAAATTGATTGAATATAAGGTTTTTGTTCCATATTTAATCATTTTTTCGACAATTCCGTTACCATATTTGGCATGAGTTACATTATCACCTTGTTCTATTGAATCAGACTCAACCATATCTTCAGTTGGTATTTCGGCTTCATAAACTGGAACTATTGGAGTTGATGTATTTCTTTTTTCAAGAATTTCTTTTTCTTCTTCGATTTCATTTGACTCGAAAGTGCTAATATGTTCTTCGATAGGTTCAAGCAAATTCTCTTCATTTTCATTGAATGATTCAAATTCTTCAAGCTCAGTTAGCTCTTCAAATTCTTCGGATATAGTTATTTCTTCAAGATTATTATCGATTTCGTTATTTAACTCATCGATAAAATCTAAATCAGAGTCAGAGATGGTGTCATCTTTTATTGTTGTAAATACCTTATCGACATCTTCAACTATCGCTTTATCAATATCTTCTTCAATAAGTGATTCTTGCGACATGTCATCCATTTCTACTAAGATATCTGCTTCTATGTTTTCAGAGTCTTCGATTTCTATAATTTCATCAATATCATTTTCGTTAGATTCATAAATTGAATTTGTAATAGCTTCAGGATTGTTTTCTTCAAATTCAATAGCTATAATTTCATCATTGTTAGAAGTTTCTTCTTCTATATTATCAATTTTTTCTAGGTTATTGGAAGTAACTTCTTTTTCAATCTCAGTTTCTAATATATCATCCACTTCATTTTCTTCAATTGTTAAATCCATAATATCGCTAGGGATTTCAATTGTTTCTATTTCATCAATTCGAGTTTTATCGACTTGAGTTTGAAAATCGTGGATTTGTTCATCTTCCTCTAAAGATATATTTTCAAAGCTTGTTTGAGTTGAGAATTTTTCTGTTTCATTTATTATTTCAGGTTCAATAATTAATTCTTCATCAGTATTATTTTTTTCTAGAATAACAGGTTCTTCTATTATTTCTTCATTAAGAGTGGTTTCTAGAGCTTCTACCTCTAGTTCATTTATATCTTCGCTATCGTCATTATTTTCAATTGATATTTCTTCTTCAAAAGCTAAATCTTCTTCAGTAATATCTTGTTCGTAGCTGATATCCTTTGTTTCTTCTTCTTGGTTAATTTCTAAATTTTCATCATCATTCTTAAACAACTCTATGTCTTTAGTTGTTTCATTTTTTTGAATTTCTTCAGAAATTTTTTCGATTAATTTTTCTGATTTTTTTTCAATTAAATCTAATTGTTCATCTTTTATGGCGCTATCTTCAATTTCGATATTATCATTTTTTAATAATGCAGATTCAAGTTCTTCTATATTAGCCCTTTCTTCTTCTTCAGATTTTATTGCTTCAGCTACTGAACTATCTGAGTTGATTTCACTTTCTTGTCCTAGCGTGTTTTCTTCAATTTGGTTTTCTTCTTTTGTATTGTTTATTTGTTCAATTTCGTTTAATTCAACTATAGAAGAGACTAAAGGAAGGTAGTCAAAAGATTTTGTAATAAGTAGACAAGTATTTTCTTCCATTGAACTCAAAAGTGATGAATAATTCTTAAAGAACTGTCTATTTGAAAAATTTGGTTCAATGACAAAGTTACTAAACATAGTTTTAATGTCATTTAAGTATTTGAATTTTGATTGAACGGTTAATACTGTCGATAATTCTCCTTTGATAATTTTTTTAAGATTTTGTTTGTTAATATTATTAGAAGCAAGAACAAAAACTTGTGTTTTTGACTTTTGATTTTCTAGTATTGATAATATAACGCTTAAATACCTATTTTGAAATATAATATCTAGTTTTGATAAATCAATGGTGATATTTTCTGAAGCTAAGATTTTATCAAGGTTTTCAGTTTCCTCTTTGGTTGTTGCAAAATAACCAAGTTGAGCAAACTTAGCAAGTTTATTTTTTAAAACTAGAAGTTTAAATACATGTTGTTTATCTACCATCTCGTCAACGATAGATTTTAGAGTTCCAAAAGGAACAAAAGAAACGGTTTTAGAGTAATTTGCGAGATCTTGGAAAATTTCTTTTATTAAATTTTTACTATCAGAAGTTGCATCATTAAGGCAATCTTCAAATATAAATTGTAAAGCATCGGTATTTAAAGGTAGTTTAAAATCTACTCCAGCTATAAGTTTTGTAAAATCAGAATTGCCAATCATATCAATTACTAATGATTTTTTAAATTGTTTTCTTAGATTTGATGTAAAAATAGAACAATTTTTGGGGTTATCAAAACTAATCAATGTGTTTTTATTCATTGATTCTTTGTCAATAGAAATGCATTCATTATTATCAATAAATTCACCAACAATTATTTTGTTCTTTGTTTCAAAATGCTTGTTTAAAATGTTAAAATCAAAAGGTTCAATATTGGCACTGCTTGACGGTGAGCTATTGTCATAATCATATATATTGCCATTAAAAAGGAAACGAATTTTTGCTAATGCGATAAAATATTCTCCAGATTGCTTAATCTGTATAATTTGAGCTATGTATGTTTTTAAATTATCACAAGCTTTTATAAATGAAGATAATTTTACTTCTTTTAATGTTTCAAATTTTATATAATTGTCTCTAACTTCTAATATTCGCATTCCAAAACCTCTCAATAAATTTTAGCATAAATAAGTTAAATATTTAATAAAAAGTTTACAAAATGAAACTTTTTCATACTTGTGCAGTTATTCAATATTAATAGCAGTTTTATCGGTTTTATGATATAATCAAATTTATTTATAGGAGATTTTTATTATGGAGAAGAGAGAAGCGAGTTGTGCTTTAGAACAAGAACTTTTTGCAAGTGTATATGAAAAGACACCAGATTACATAAAAAACGCAAATCTATTAAATTTTGATAATGAAGATGAGTTTATTTTTACACTCAAACGAGAACATCTTTATGCTTATGATGTAGAAAAAAATCCAGAAGGCTTAAATCTTCTTGATTGGTTTGCAGGATATGCTAAGGAAGCAAAAGTTTCAACAGCTGGTATTCGAGGACCTCAAAATATTCTTTACCCACAAGATACAAGATTTCCAATTAATTTAGTAGGGATTGTGCTTGCGACTTTAGCAAAAGCTCTTGTTGCTTGTGAAAAATATCAAAATAAAGAAATTAGAAAGCTTGTAGGTTCAGAAGTTCGTTATAATTCTGAGCTTTATTTGGATGCAATAGCTCGTATTCAAGCAGCGCAAGGAATTAGAACTCTAACACCTGTTGGCAGAAAAACTATTCCAATATGGTTAGCTTCATTTTTAGCATTCAAACTTGATTTAGTTGGTGGTGAATATATTACTTCAAGTCATGGTATATCTGTAAAAACAGCAACAAAAGATTTGAATTCGCAAGGAAGTCAGTATCTTCCAGAAGAATCTTTAGAGTTTGTTAATAAAATTCAAGAAATTTTTGATATAGCAGAAAAAGAAGGCGTGTATGAAATTAAAATTTCAGCTAAAAACAATCAGCTTATTGATGAAGAAATTATGTCTCGCTTGAATGACGGGATTGATTTATATGTTGAGTATTTAAAATCTGGAGTGGCACAAAATTTAAGCTCAGTTAAAAAAATGGAACATAAATTATTTATTGAGTGTGTTGGTGGCTGTGCTTATAAAACTTTATCAAGAGTTTTAGAAAAATTAGACGTGTTAGATAAATATGAATGGAATAATATTGAAGAAGATCCTTTCTTTCATTCAATAGGGAAATATGATACAGATCCAAAAGGAAATAAAGCTTTCTATGATTATTCAGTAGACGCAACTGTATTAGCGAAAAGACTTAATGGTGAAAAATTTTTCCCTGTAATTGAATCATTACATTATGAAGAAAAACTTGCTGATAAACCATTAGGAACTGTTGTATTAATTACTGATCCTGATCATGATAGATTAACGGTTTGTCAAATTGAGACAGTGGGTGCAATTTCAATGTTAGATGATTATGGTATTTCATATATAAAATTATCAGATGAAAGAGTTTTGACTGTTTACACTGCAAATCAGGCTTTCTTGATGTTAATGAATTATAGAGTTAAGCAACTTAAATCTCAAGGAAAGTTTAAAAATTATCCAAGATTCATGATTAAAACTACTGCTTCAGCCTTAAGCTGGGATGAGTGGGCAAAGCATCATGGAATAAAGGTTGTAAATGTTCCTGTTGGTTTTAAAGAAATTGCTAATATTATGAAAAAAGTAGAGCTTCAACTTCGTGAAAATCCAAAATCAGAAGTAAAAGTTGATGATGTGTTTGGAAATGAAATTAATCTAGGTGTTCAACCTCGTTTGGTATTTGCAGGTGAAGAATCTGGTGGAATGATTATGGGTTCTGAAGATTTAATTGAATCTCTTAGTGGCAGACAAGCTATTGCTATGCGAGAAAAAAGTGCAACGGAAGCTATTATTGTTGCTTCTGCTCTTGTTGCAAAATTAGAAGAAGAAAATAAAACTCTTTCTGAATATTTAGAAGAAATATTTGATGAATGTAATATTATTGCAAAATATGATATCCGTGAAGATATTTCTTATTATAATGAGTCAGAACCAGATATTGAAAAACTTAAACAAGCTAAAATCGAAGGTGAGAAACAAAGAACAAAAAATGATTTATTTTTCTTATCGTTAGCAATAGCAATAAAAGAAAATAAAGCAGATATTGATTCTGTTAAAAAAGTTTTAGATAATTCTTTTGCCGAATTGTCATTTGACAATCTTATCGATGTTAAATTTGTAGGAGATGGTACATATTTAAAATTCAGTGATAAATATATTGAAATCCGTCCATCAGGAACAGATGCAAAAACTAAGGCTTATGGTGGTGGAGAAAACTTAGAAAATATTAGTGAATTTGCTCGAGTTTTAGGTAATTACTCAGGTGATAGAACGGAATTACATCGTGAATTGATTAGTCAAGAATTTTATGAAAATTCAAAAGAATTGGCTTTAAATTATTACTTAAAATTTGTAGATAAGGGCGCAGATAATAGCGTTTTTGCAATCCCTGAGTATAATTATTAAAGACAGAATAATAGATATAATTAATTATTTAGTTTTTTTATTAGCGATTTAATGAGGTCTATAGTAGATGAATATTGCCGAGTATTTGGTTAGAAAACTAGAAGAACTTGGGATAACAGATTTTTTTGGCTTACCAGGTGATTATAATTTTAATATACTTTATGCGATAGAAAATAATCCAAAAACAAATTGGATAGGTTGTACTAATGAGTTGAATGCAGGTTATGCAGCAGATGGCTACGCTCGAGAGAAAGGTTTTGGAGCTTTAGTAACAACTTATGGAGTCGGAGAGCTAAGTGCGATGAATGCTATTGCAGGAAGTTTTTCTGAAAATGTACCAGTAATACATATAGTTGGAGTACCTTCTACAAAATGTATTGCACATAAAACTCGAGTGCATCATAATTTTCAAGAAGTTGAGCCATTTGCTTTTACTGAAGCATTCAAAAATGTTACAGAAACAACAGCTTTTGTAAATCGTAGTAATGCAAAATTAGAAATAGATAGGGTTTTAAAAATTTTTGTTAAAGAGCGTCGACCAGTTTATATTGCAATACCAATTGATATAGCGAAGATGGAAGTGGCTGACAAACCTGTTGATTATAATTGGTTAAGTAATGCAGAAAATCTTAGTATTGTTGTAAATCTAATATTAGAAAAAATAAGAAAATCACAAAATCCTGTTATTTTAGGAGATACTTTAATAAAAAGGTTTGCATGTCGAAATGAGTATAAAAATTTTGTTGAAAAATCAGGAATTCCTGCAACAAATTTTTTAATGGGTACAAATATTTTAGATTTTGAGTTAAAAAATAATCTTGGTACATATTTTGCAGGTTTAAAAAATCCTACAGCTCAAAAATTACTTGAAAATACAGATTGTCTTATTGCAGTCGGAGCTATTTATAGTGATTTGAATTCCTTTGGTTTTAATTTACCATATAAAATTAACTCGCATATTGCTATATATGGTACACATACTTATGTTGATGGAATTAGATATAATGATATAAAAATGTCTGATGTTTTAGTAGAACTAAGTAAAGTTATAGAGCCTCGAGAGATATCAATAGAAAAAACCTTTAGTGGTTATGAAAAAACTCCAAATCCAGAGGGTAAGTTGACTTCTGATTATGTTTTTTCACGATTGCAAGAATATTTAAAAGAAGATGATATTTTGATAGCTGAAACCGGCATAATTCCTCAAGGAGTAGCACAAATAAAGTTTCCAAGTAATGTAGAGTTAGTTACTCAAACATTGTGGGGAGCAATAGGTTGGGCGACTCCAGCAACATTAGGTACTTGTATTGCCTCTAAAGATAAAAGGGTTATTTTATTTACAGGAGAAGGCTCTCATCAATTAACAGCATTAGAACTTGGTAGTATGCTTCGATATGGAATAAAACCAATTGTTATTGTTTTAAATAATAATGGATATTCCATAGAAAGAGTCCTTTCTGAGAATTTTAGTGATGAATTTAATGATATTATGCAAATGAATTATTCTAAATTTGCTAGAGCTTTTGAAGGTGATGTTTGGTCAATTAAGGTAGAGACTCAAGAAGATTTTGATAAAGCTCTTCGAGTTACTCAAATTATGAATAGGCTATGTTATATTGAAGCTTGTATAGCACCTGATGATGTGCCAGAGTTAACAAAAAAAATGATAGAAAGCTTTAAAACTAATATGAAAACAAATGAGCCAGCTTCTATCCCAGAATTATATTGTGAAAAATCAGGTTCAGAAATAACTAGACGAGTAATAAATTTTGAAACAAAAATTCATGAAAGCTTAAAAGACTAAAGTTACTAAAAACTCTATTAAGAGTTTTAGCAACTTTATCTAATAGTATTTTCTTATTTTAAAAGTTCTTCTGCTAAAGGAGATTCAACTTTTCCATTAAGAGTTTTTGATACTTTTTTGATATTTTTAGCCATTATATCCATTTCTGGAGTCCAAACGAAGTTGTCTAATACATATTTTTCACCAATTTCGAAATCTCCAGATAATTGTACTTGAATAACTTTTTCTAGCATTTTCTTAGCTGTTGGAACTATTTTTTCGATATCAATATCTAAAATTCCTTCTGGTGAAATTTTGATAGCATTTTCTTTTATAAAATAATAATTTTGCATAACAGAGCGAACTCTATGAGCTTGGCTCATTGTAGGTTTTGACATCATCATATTATCAACGGCATAAGTTACAATTATTTGATTTCTTTGCTCAGAAGTATACATGCCTGCTTCGGTTAAGACATCAACCATCGCTAGTGAAATCATATCAGCTTTGTTTTCTTCAATAATAGATTTATATTTTCCTAAGCCTTCAGTGCCAGATTTTGGTCCAAGTGAGTGTCCGTTTTCATGACCTATGGTAAACCAATGATCTGCTTCATCGTTATAAAATTTGTGAAGTTCTTTATTTAATGTTGCATCTAAGCGTTTTTGCATTTTTTCTTTAGCATCTTCTGAAGTGATAAGTCGGATTTGTCTATGATAAACATTTCTTCTTCCGCCATCAAGTTTTGTAATTGACCATTTATCATCGTTTGGTAAATTTTCTGCTAGGGTTATTCCAGCTCGAAACTCTCCAACATCTCCAGTAATTGCAACTAAATCTGCATCAACCATTGTTTGTTTTGAATCTCCATTTGGAGAAATGTTTTGTTCATATCTATCGTTAAAAGGCATATTTTGCGCCATTAAAGGTAAATAATTTTTTACACCTAATATAGCATCAGTTCCTTTTTTATTAATAATTCCAACTCTGCCACCTAAAAAATCCTTAGCTATAGGTATAATTCCAGCTTCATCTAAAAGAGTTTTTAGTTCAGGATTTTCTACAACTGTTTCAGTCATTTCGTCAGAATAGTTTTCACGAGTGATTGTAAATTCTAATGGAGTATTTTGTAAGGTTGCCCATTTTTTATCAGCGTAAGCATCAAGCATTGGATCAGCTTCTCTTAATGCTTTTGCTTGAAGCTTTAAAAATTCATTAAAATCAGAATTTGTTGAGACTTCACTAGCTTTTTCTAATTCTTCTGCCATGTGTCTAAAATCATCCTTAAATTTGTCGATATAATCAATGGCTATCAATTCTTCACCATTTCTTTCAACAACAGAACGTTGATTAAGGATTGTTTTAACTTCGTTAATTTTTCCAGATTTTATCATTTTTATTAAAATTGAATGAAACTCATTTTTTTCTAAATCAAGTGGATAAAGACCTTTGCCTTCGCGCATTGAAACTCCTTGTAGTAGCTCAACCATGTTAGATTCTCTATCTAATGCACAGACACCCTTTTGACCATCAAATAGGATTTTTGTTAATCGTGCTTGTTCATTACCGTTTTCAATTTCTTTTTCTAAAAATTCTTTAAATGGTAAATTGTATGGATTATCTAATTGCATATTGATTTTATCGAGAACAGACGCAGCTTTTACTAAATGTTTAAGAGCTTTTTTGTCTCCTTCTTCTAAATTAAGATATTCAGGTGCGTCAGTTGCTAACATTTTTTTTGTAGTTAAGTAATCTTTGTGCGTGCGTTTTTCTAGTTCTTCCATTGATAGATTTAATTTATAAATAAATTTTTCCATATTATAAAGCTCCTTTTGGGTATCTAATATGGAAAAATTATATCATATTTTTAATCTTAGTTCAAAAGTTTTGAGTTTAGATTTTCCTTTTATTCGTCAGTATCTACCATAAGACGTATATAGAATTTTTTGCCATTATAATCATAAGAGACTAAAACACCTTGGGCATCCTCTTTATTAAAATTTTTATCTGCATAGGATTTTGATGCAACTTGATAATTAGAATTTGAAGTTTTTTCAACAATTTTAAAACTAATGTTGCTTACACCTACTGGGACACCTTTGAAAGTAAAAGACGGTTTATTTTCATTAGAATCTAAAGAATATTTTAAATACAATTTTGCAATTTTTTTCATATCGTTATAGGCTTCACGTTTGTTTTTGAATAAAAATATTTATGATTGATTATAGTGTTTTTTTAGATTTTATTCAATCTTTTGTTGTAATTTTTCAGATATCCTCTTGTTCAGTTTTTAATAATTGTATATAATGAAATAGTATTTAGTGTTTTAAAGGGAATTACACTTAAAAGGAGAGAGAATTTATGAAAAAAACATTAATTGCTTCATTATTTGCAATGATGTGTGCTCCGACTTTTGCAGGAGAAGCTTCTTTAGTAGTTCCAAATATTAAAGACATTAGCTTAGATAGTTATAACCTACTTATGATAGGTTTAATTGTTTCAGTAGTTGGTGTTATATTTGGACTAATTGAGTTTTTCAAAGTTAAAAAAGTTGAAGTACATGCTGCGATGGCAGAAGTAGGAAACACTATTTTTGAAACATGTAAGACTTATCTTATTCAACAAGGTAAATTCTTGCTAGCTTTAGAAGTTCTAATTGGTTTGTGTATTGCATTCTATTTCTGGTACTTACAAGGAATGGAGGCAAGCGCAGTATTCACAATCTTAGGATGGTCTGTGCTTGGTATACTAGGTTCTTATTTAGTAGCTTGGTTTGGTATCAGAATGAATACTCTTGCAAACTCAAGAACTGCATTTACCGCACTTAAAGGCAACCCGCTTGACATAATGAATATTCCTTTAAAAGCAGGCATGAGCATTGGCGTATTACTTGTATCAATTGAATTAATTATGATGCTTGTAATTTTATTATTCGTTCCTGGCGAATTAGCAGGTGCTTGTTTTATCGGTTTTGCGATTGGTGAATCTTTAGGTGCTTCAGCTCTTCGTGTAGCAGGTGGTATTTTTACAAAAATTGCTGATATTGGTTCAGATTTAATGAAAATCCAATTTGGCATTAAAGAAGATGACCCACGTAACCCTGGTGTTATCGCTGACTGTACAGGGGATAACGCTGGTGATTCAATTGGGCCTACAGCAGATGGTTTTGAAACTTATGGTGTAACTGGTGTTGCATTAGTAAGCTTTATCCTTCTTGCAGTTGCAGGTGCTGAAAACCAAGTTCAATTACTTGCTTGGATTTTTGTGATGAGATTTTTAATGATTATCACTTCAGTAGTTGCTTATTGGGTAAACGGTGCTATTACTAAATTCTTTGCACCAAAAGTTGAAAAGTTTGATTTTGAAGCTCCATTAACATCTCTTGTTTGGATTACTTCTATTTTATCAATAATTATGACATTTGGAGTGAGCCATACTTTATTAGCTGAATTACCAAATAATTTATGGTTAACACTTTCTATAATCATTTCTTGCGGTACTTTAGGGGCAGCATTGATTCCAGAAGCTACAAAAGTATTTACTTCGCCAAAAGCAAAACATACTGCTGAAGTAGTAACTGCTTCAAGAGAAGGTGGAGCATCTTTAACAATTCTTTCTGGTATTGTTTCAGGTAACTTCTCTGGATTTTGGATTGGTGCAATTGTTGTTCTTCTAATGGGATTAGCTTATTTCGCAAGCTTGTATATTCCATCTGAAACAATGATTTATCCATCAGTATTTGCATTTGGTTTAGTTGCATTTGGTTTCTTAGGAATGGGTCCTGTTACAATTGCTGTTGACTCTTATGGTCCTGTAACAGATAACGCTCAATCAGTTTATGAATTATCATTAATTGAAGAAATTCCTAATGTAGCTGAAGGTATTGAAAAATACTATGGCTTCAAACCTGATTTTGAAAACGCTAAGAGATACTTAGAAGAAAACGATGGTGCTGGTAACACATTTAAAGCTACATCTAAACCAGTTCTTATTGGTACAGCTGTAGTTGGTGCTACAACTATGATTTTCTCGTTAATTCTTGTAATCAAAGAAACTCTTGGTATCCAACCTGAAATGATATTGAATTTATTAAATCCATACACACTTCTTGGCTTTATTGCTGGTGGTGCTGTTATTTACTGGTTCTCAGGTGCTTCTATGCAAGCTGTTACTACTGGTGCATATTCAGCTACTGAATTTATTAAGAATAATATTAAATTAGGTGAAACTGATGATAAATCTGCTAACTTATCAAATTCAAAAGAAGTTGTAAAAATTTGTACTCAATATGCTCAAAAAGGTATGTATAATATCTTTATAGCGTTATTTGGATTTGCTTTAGCACTTGCTTGTCTATCATCTCCAAATGGTACAGATTCAGCTCCTGTTTCATTCTTTGTAAGTTATTTACTTGCAATAGCTGTATTCGGTTTATTCCAAGCAGTATTTATGGCTAACGCAGGTGGATGTTGGGATAACGCAAAGAAAATTGTTGAAGTTGACTTGGCTGAAAAGGGTACTGACTTACACGCAGCAACAGTTGTTGGTGATACAGTTGGTGATCCATTCAAGGATACATCATCAGTTGCTATGAACCCAATTATTAAGTTCACTACATTGTTTGGTTTATTAGCGATGGAAATTGCTATTAACCCAGCATTCCAAGCTTATGCAAAGATTGCAGGATGGGTGTTCTTAGTACTTGCTTTGGTATTTGTAATTCGTTCATTCTATGCAATGAGAATACCTAGAGGTGAATAGATTAACTTGTGATTATACAAGTTTAGTATAAGAACTAAAAAGAGGATTTTCATTTTTTTGAAAGTCCTCTTTATTATTATGTTAATTATAAATCATTGTTAATAAGTAACTTTTCCGAGTACGATTCTTTTTTCTGCACCAGTACAGCTTGGTAAATTATTAGGTATGCCATAGTAGTTGCAATATCCTAAAAGCGCGAATGCCATAACTTCTTTAAAATTATTTGAGATTTCAAAATCTTCGTGAGTTTTAAGACTAATTCTTTTAGGTAAATATGAACGCAAGTTTTTCATCAATGTTTTATTATAAGCACCTCCGCCACCAATAACTACTGTATCTATGCTTATTTGAGGGTAAATAAATCTTTCATAGCTTTGAGCAATTGACTTTGCAGTAAGTGTTGTAAGTGTGCTAATTATATCTTTTGGTTCTGGAGGAGCTGTTTTTAATATATTTTCAACATATTTTGTTGAAAAATATTCTCTGCCTGTAGTTTTTGGTGGTTCAAGAAAGTAATATTCATCTTGTAATAGACAATCTAACCAGCTTTCACAAATATTACCTTGTGAAGCAATTTCTCCATCTTTATCATATTTTTGTCCAAAGAATTTTTGAACACAGTAATCAATCATTATATTTCCACAACCGTTGTCAAACCCGAAGGTTTCACAGTCTTTTGACACAACTGTTACATTAGAAATTCCACCAATATTTTGAATTGCAAAATTTTCGTCAGATTTGCGAAACCAACGATCATCTGCAAAACAAACAAGAGGTGCGCCTTGACCATTATAAGCGATGTCCATTTCTCTAAAATTAGAAATTACCATACATTCAGTTTCTTTTGCTATAATTGAGCTTTCTCCTATTTGGAGCGTGCTTTTTAATGAAATATTATCCAGCTTTTCATCGAAGGGATAATGATAGATAGTTTGACCATGTGAAGAAATAAAATCAGGTTTTCCAAATTCGCTAATTAAAACATTTGCTGCATCGGCAAAACATTTTCCGACTGCAAAATTGAGTTGGCATAATTCTTTTATTGAAATATCGCCACGAAAAGCCGAAAAGATTTTTGATTTAATATGTTCGGGATAAGAGAAATTAATTCCTTGAATAAGTTTTACTGACATGTCGGGATAGACTTCACAAAGTCCTGCATCAATCGAGTCGCATGATGTTCCAGACATTAGAGCTATAATTTTTTTTGGTTCTTTTTCCATTATTCACTTACTCTTACTTGGTTTCTACCATTTGTTTTCGCACAATAAAGAGCTTTGTCAGCTCTATCGAAGAGTGCTTCTCCTGTTTCGACTGAATTGAATTCTGCAAGTCCCATGCTTATTGTAACTTTAATAAGTTTTTCATTTTCTAAGCCTTGATTAATGGTAATAGACGCATCTTCTATAGATTTTCTTAGACGTTCACCAACTATTTTAGCTTCATCTATATGAGTAAATGGTAGAAGTACTGCAAATTCTTCTCCTCCATATCTTGCAGGGATATCAGATTCACGCAGTGCTTGTTTAATAATATTAGCGACTGACCTTAATACTTCATCACCAGCAGAATGTCCATAAGTATCATTTACAGATTTAAAGAAATCAATATCAATCATCATTGCACAAAGTGGCTTGCCTTGACGTTTTGTGATTGAGATTTCTTGTCCTAAACGAGTTTCAAATTGTCGTCTGTTATTTAAGTTAGTTAACGCATCTAAGGTTGCGTATTGTAATATTGTTGAATAAGAGTTAGCACGATTAATTGTTGCAGCAGCTTGTCTTGTTAATTGTTCAAGATAATCAATATCACGTTTTGATAATTTTTCTATCATGCTTTTTGCGACGATACATCCTGTAATTTCTTCATCAGACAATAAAGGGAATGCACCGATTTTATCATCAAAGGCGAGCATTGAAGGGTAATCTTTATCGAGCTGTTTAAGTATTTCAAAAACTCGTTCATCATTACAAGCTTTTGGCCAGACCAGATTAAAACAATCTTCTTGTTTTAAGAACACATAGATTAAATGGTCAGAAATAAATCTATCGAGCATTTCACCAATTAGTGGAACAATATAGTTAATTTCGTATTGAGTTTCGATAATCTTCGCAATATTTTTCATTGAATCATGAAATTCTACGTTTATTTGTGATTGTTCATTTAATACAATATTTTGTAGTTTTAATGAAATTTGAGTTCCAAAAATTTTCATTATAAATAGTGATGACATATCGATATCAGTATTATCATCAAAAAGGAGTTCAATTATTCCAAAAACCATACCATTTTTAACGATTGGCATATATATTGAATTTATTTTAAAACTAATTTCACTAATTGTTTGTGGTAATTTAAAAGCTTTATTATTTATTACAAAATCGTTGCCGTGAATATCGTTATATGCGTTATAAATAGGCTCTTTGATATCATCATTCATTGTTTCATCAATTACGCACCAGTTTTGTGCATAATTTCTTAATGTTGAAGTGTTGGGATCAAAGACATAAATATTCAAGTCAACTAAATTTATATAGGTTAAAAGCACTTCTTTTAGTTCTTTGACTAAGTCATAGGCATCGAGTTCTTTAATTAAAATATCTGATGTTTTATTTAAGAAATATAATTGTTTATTATCCATTTATTCATTATCCTCAAAATAGTCCATACCAGCACAAGTCTGGAAATTATCATAGATAGCTTTATCAAAATCTTCATCTAAAACAATTTGTCCATCTACATAGGTATATTTAATATTTTCAGCAGGATTATTCTCAGTGATTTGTTTTTGATACTCATCACTTGTAATGTGCCTTCGAGTAACTTCATTTAATAGATTGAAAATATATGCAGTTTGGACTTCTGATGAGGTAGGGTTTTCAGAGATTAAAATAGCTGCTTTCTCAAGTTCGGCTATCGATTCTCGATTACGATTAACTCGACGTAGTAATAATGCTAAGTTATAATGGCTTTCAAAGTTCATAGGATTAATTTTTATAGCTTTGCAATAATCAAGTCCAGCTTGTTTATATTCTCCACGCAGATGATGTGTAACTGCACGGTTGTAATAGACATCATAGCTTTTTGTTAATATTTTTAATGCTTGTGTATATGAGTCAATAGCTTTTCCTAAGTATTCATAGACAAGATGTTGTTTATCTAAAGGTAGATATAGAGCCTTTCTTCTATATGCAACACCTTTGTTATAATGTGCGAGTCCTCTATTTGTTTTGGAGCTTTTTACATTTGAATACACATAAGGAATCCAAATTTTGAATAAATCAATTTTTGACACTTCTTCAAATTGAGATATTGCATCGTCAAAAAATCCCAAATCATCAGATAATACAATTCCTAAGTTCATTCTTGCTAGAACGTATTTAGGTTTTGCTTTAATAGCGTGTTCATAGGCATCAATTGCAGAATAATAATCTTCGTGTACTGCATAGATATTACCTAAATTAAACCAAGCTTCATAGTGTCCAGGGTAAAGTTCAAGACCTTTTAGATAGTATTCAAGAGTTTTCCCTATATTATCAGCTGAATATGCTTGATCGCCTTTATGGATGTAATAAACACCTTTGGCATGATTATATTGTTCTATAAGCTTATCTTTGTAGAAATAACCAAGTACTGCTATAGATAGAATAAATAATAATGGAAATAGCTTTCTCAAGAAACGTATCATACTTAGAGTATTATATCATAATATTAAATTATGGAAAATATTTCTTGAGTTAAAAAAGATTATGGGAATTAAAAAATGAGTTTGATAATTTTAATCAAACTCATTTTTGATTATTATTATTTTACTAATGCATTAGGTGTTTTCTTTCTTCTTTAGTCAACATTGTTGTATTTGTTCTAGCTGCTGGATTTCCGACAGTGCTCAATGCTTCTTTTAAGTATTTGACATCAAATACATGTTTTTCTAATTCATTATCAGGGACTCCTTTTATTGTTGAAGCAAATTTATTTATAGCTTCTTTTACAATATTTTTAATTTCACCACCAGAATAGCCTAGATCTTTTTCTTTTGTAATAATGCTATTAACAAAATCTTTGTATTCTGGTGATTTAAATAACTCAGGTTTTACTGCTCCTCTACCAGATAAATACATTTGAATTAAAGCATCAGCTTGTTCATAATCTGGTAAATCTACTTTGATTTTCTTATTAACACGTCTTAGTACTACATCGTCAACCAAGCCACTTTCAGGATGATAATTTGATGTTAAGAATAATTTAACATTTTTTGCTTCTTTCATAACTTTATCAATACCTGTGATTACAGCACTTCTTATCTTTTTTGCTTCTTCAGATGCGTGAGATTCTGCAACTTTTTGTATTAAAGCATCTGATTCGTCAATACAAACTACAATTGGACGATCAGAGTTTTTATTTGCGACTGATACTATTTCATCAAAAAAGCTGGCAATTTTCATTGATGCAGCATCTTTATATGGAGAGCCTAAATCTGGATATTTTACACAAGCAAATATAGCTTTTTCTGTTTCTGCAATTTGTTCTGGGAAATATGTTTTACCTGTACCACCGAAGCCATACGTATAATATACATCTGCTTGTTCAGTAATACCAACCCATTCTTTTGCTTTTTCTGATAAAGTTTTTTGGTTTTTAATTAATTCATATTCTTTACAAAGATTTTTATGAGTCGTTCCGGCAGTTATTTCAGCAGTTTGACGTTTGCCATTTGTTGTTGCAAAATCTTTCCATCTAATTGCTGTTTGAGTTAAGTTTTGTACTTCTTGCTTTACCCCACCTTTGCCAAATATTTGTGGTATAAGAACTGCTAAGAATGCTACGCTTACAGCAATCCCTAGTCCCCAAGAAAGATTTTGTTTGTTTTTAGCTTTCTTTTGTTCTTTTTGTTGCTGTTCTACCATTCGAACATAAGAGTCTTGAGTTGGTTGCTGTAATATAGCAGGTCGTGTTACACGTTGATTATTCTTAGAAGCATTATCATTTTTAAAATTAATTTTATAAACATTCTTTGAATTATCTTCAATTATAGTTGGCTTATTTTTTAAGTTAATTCCTAAATTTTCAACTTTAGTCATAACAACTCCTTACACAAATAAAATATACTACTATCATGTTTAAAACAATTGTCTGAAAAAAATTGCCTAATTGTTAAGAAATGTTAAATAAAGTTTTGAAAAGTTGTGAGAATTTTCTTCTTTAATAAGCAAAAAAAAGCTTGAGCATTAACTCAAGCGGAAAAGGGAAAAGGGATTATTAATATTTTTTATTAAGGATTTATTTAAAATTTTTTGTTAAATTAAAGACACAAAATCTCCACGTTAAAATCATTTAGCTATTAGCTGAAGATTTTAAACGAACGAGTTACGTTATCTTTAATTACTGTTTTTACTGTATCTAATTCTGTTGTTAGTGCGTTTCTTTCTGTTTCTAGTTTAGATAAATCTAAATCGTATTTTTTATCAATGCTGTTAATTTGTTTTAATTTATGTTCATATTCAGCTTCGGCTTTAGCAAGCGCACGGTTGTCGATAGAAGTTTTTTCTCTAAAAGAT
>JAGBXP010000021.1 GCA_017629215.1 bacterium
ATCAGGTATTCCATCAAAACCTTTATCAATAATATGTATTGAGCTAGAAATTGATCTCCTGTCGTCTTCTTTGAGATATTCAACTATTGATTGTGCGTCATCTATAGATAAATTACCATCATTATCAGTATATACATTTACAAAACGCTTGGAAAGATCATATCCCGTTGATCTATAACGAGCTTCACAATTTTCTAACTTAACTTTACCATTATTTCTTGTAAAATTATACTTTACATATTCATCATAATTATCTGTTTCTCTAAATGTTTCAATAGTTCCTTTATTTCCATCCCACTTAATATTATCAGTATTTGGTTTTTTAAATTTAATTATTACATTATCACCATTTTGTAATGCATTAAGTTTTAATTGTTCAATAGGATCAGTAACTTTACGATCAACGTCATGAGATGAAAATATATCTAAACTCCTTTTTTGTTGCTTAGACAGATTATATGGATTAGCAAAATGAGTCTCTATCTTTGAACCAATAGGTTGAGGTGGTATTCTATTTGTCATAATTTTTTCTCCTTTTTTAAAACTAATATCACTCGTTACATAGCTATAAAGTTTTTCAAAAAAAAGAAATTGCTCCCCTCCCCTCACATCATATCATATCATATCATATAGGGCATTATAACTGAATTTGAGCCTCATGAAAACTCGTCTTTACAAATCGTTACAATGGAGGATATTGTGAAGTTTCATTACAAAAATTGATGATTTTTGTCTGAAATTGAAAGTAATCTTTTTGATTTTTTGAGGGATTTTTTCACAAAAAATAAAAAATCATCTTTGCTGGCGCAAATCCCGTCATTGCAATCATAAAACCACGTCATTGCGAGCGAATGCGAAGCAATCCAGCTCTTTATATCATCAAATATATTTCACTGGACTGCTTCGTCGGATTTCATCCTTCCTCGCAGAAACTTTTCAATACGAACGTTCACACAAAAAAACAAACATCTAAACTAAAACTTCATTCTGACTTCATTGACTTTGAACGCAAATCTCTATGATAAGTTATTGCAAATCTATGAGCCTCATCTCTTATTCTTTGGATTAAATACAAAGCGTTGCTTTCCCTTGGCAATAAAATAGATTTTGAATCGTTAGGAAGAAAAACTTCTTCTTCTTTTTTTGCAAGTGATACAAAATCAATATCGGCAATTCCAAATTCCTCTACTATTTGCATTACACTAGATAACTGTCCTTTGCCACCATCAATAATAATTAAATCAGGCTTTTCCCATTTTGGCTGACCTAATTTATTTAATCTTCGAGTTAAAACCTCCTTCATCGATCTGAAATCATCAGGCTTACCCTCAGTAGATTTGATTTTAAACTTACGGTATGCAGTTTTTTTAGGTAAACCATTTTGAAATACAACCATTGATGCAACAGTGTTTGTTCCTTGGATATGTGAAATATCATAACATTCAATTCTATTTGGGAAATTTTGCAATTTTAATTTTTCAGCTAAATATGAACCAACATCATTAAAATCATCACGAATTTGCGCCATTTTTTTCAATTTAGCATTTTCTAAAAGATTTGTAGCATTTTTGAGGGCTAATTCATAAAGCTCACTATATTTGCCTCTTGAGGCATAATTTATTTGAACCTTCTTTCCAGAAAGAATTTTTAGCCAATCTTCATAAAGCTCCTTTTCTCCAATACCAGTTAAATCTTTTGATACAATTTTATCTGGAAATTCAAGTTTTAAATTAGTGTAATAATCTCTAAAAAAGGTTTCAAAATATTCAGTTTTGTCAATATTATCAACAAAATAAGAGAAGTCTTTTTTATCAATAAGACGACCTTCTCTAATCATCATTATTACAATAGCTAAAATTCCTTCTTCATAAAGAACTGCAATAATATCTTCATTAAGCTTAGTGTTTTCATAAACAACTTTTTGACGTTCAAGAGTTTTTTGTAAATCTAAATAGCTATCACGCATTTTTGCAGCTTTCTCAAATTGCTCAGCTTCTGCGTATTTTTGCATTTGTATTTGTATTTGCTTTAATAATTCTGATTGTTTACCTCCTAAAAACAACTCCACTTGCTTAATCAGTTTCTGATATTCTTCAGGAGTTACTTTACCCTGACAAGGAGCTAGGCACTTTCCAATATGATAATATAGACAAGGACGGTTTGAAAATTTTGGTGTTTTACACTGCTTTAATGGGAATATTTTTTTTAAGAAATCTAATGTTGCATACATCGCACCAATATCCGTATAAGGACCATAAAACCTGCCTTTGTCTGGGTTTAAATTCTTCTTACGCACAACTTGAATTCGTGGAAAATCTTCATCTGTTATTAAAAAATACGGATATTTTTTATCATCCTTCAATAGAATATTATATTTTGGCTTATATTGTTTTATTAAATGAGATTCTAAGATTAATGACTCTGCTTCTGAATCAGTAATAATATATTCCAATTTTTCAATTTGAGAAACTAAAACTGTAGTTTTTGCACTTTCATGTTGTTTATGAAAATAACTGTAAACTCGACGTTTTAAATTTTTAGCCTTTCCGACATAAATAATCTCACCATCTTTATCATAATAAAGATAGCAACCAGGTTGTTCTGGTACAAGCTTTATAGTTTCCTGCAAAAAAATATTCATAGAGATATTATACAATATCTCTATGAAATAAAAAACGATTTATAAGATTATTCAATAATCTCTGAAATTTTTGCGTTTACTCCTGTTTCTACAGCATTTTTAGCCACTCTCACAGCATTTTTTATAGCGTAAGCTTTACTTCTTCCATGAGATATAACTGTAATACCTTTAACGCCTAATAGTAAACATCCACCAAACTCTTCGTAATTAATTCTTCCATAAATTCTTCTTAAGAATGGTTTTGCAAGTAATCCAACAAGCATGCCTAAGAAATCAGACTTGAATGTACTCTTTATCATTTTGAATAATAATGTTGCTGTACCTTCAGTAACTTTTAAAACAACATTACCAACAAAACCATCACAGACAACAACATCACAAACATTTAAGAATAATTCACGACCTTCTACGTTGCCCATGAAATTAAATTTTTCTTTTTCTTCTTCTAATAAATTATAAGCTGCTTGTGCAAGTTCATTACCTTTTCCTGCTTCCTCGCCAATGTTCAAAACACCAACTCTAGGATTTTCTATACCTAAAACATTCTTAGAAAAAGTCATGCCCATAATCGCAAATTGCTTAAGCATCTGTGGAGTACAATTACTATTTGCGCCACCATCAATAACAACGATTGGTTTTTTCATTGTTGGTAATGTAACTGCTATAGCAGGTCTATCAACTCCTGGTATTCTACCTAAACCAAATAAGCTTGAAGCCATTGCGGCACCTGTAGAGCCTGCCGCTACTAACGCATCAGAACTTCCTGTTGCCACTGAGTTTACCGTCAATACTATTGAGGAATTTTTTTTCTTTCGAATAGCTTGTCCTGGTGCTTCACCCATTTCAATAACCTCAGAAGCATGTGTAACTTTAATATCTAAAGATTTTACATCTATATGAACTCTTCTTTTTCTACCAGCTTTTCCACAATCTGACAAAAAGCCTTCTTTTTGAATTTTTTCTAGACAGCTCTCAATTCTATCTTCTTTACCTACAAGTTCTATCGCTACACCATACTCTGATGCTGCCCATACTGCACCTGCAACTATCTCAAATGGTGCATTATCACCACCCATTGCGTCAACTGCTATTCTTGTCATCCTCACCTCTTTTTATTCACTTCTATATTTACTTATTTATGTGGAAAGCTTTTAGGCCTTCCACAATAATAAATAAACCTAGTTATTATTCTTCAATTGTTTCTTCCACTGCTTCAACAGCTTCTGTTTCAACAACTTCTTCAGCTTTAGCTTCTTCAACAACTGGAGCTTCAATTTCTTTTACTGCTTTTTTAGGAGCTTTTTTAGCTTCTTTAACTTCAGTAGCTTCTACAAAGCCTTCAGCTTTTCTTGAAACAACTTTACCTTTGTATTGACCACAAGCTGTGCAAACTGTATGAGCTAATACTACTGCTCCACAATTAGGACATTTTGTTGTTGTAGGTTTTGTTGCTTTCCAATTTGATCTTCTTTTTCCTTGAGCGCTATGCCCTGTTCTTTTCTTAGGTACTGCCATTTTTATATTTCCTTTCTAGACTTTTTTACAATGCCACTACATTTTTATTATTAATCTTTTTTTTCAATTTTGATGTTTTTAAAAACATCCATTCTAGAATCATGCACATGATAGTTTTCATCAGACATGAACATGTCCTCATTACAATTTATACCACAAACCTTTTTATTTGGTAAAGCTAATATTACAGATTGATACAATACGTCATAAATATCTATTTCTTTTTCACCATTTAAGTCTATTATAAACTGACCTTTTTGTAGCTCAAACTCTTGAGAATACTCATCTTGAAGCGAATATTTTGCAAAAGTTTCATTAATTTCAATATCTAAATTATAATCAAATTCATTAAGACATCTATCACAAGTTAGCTTTAAAACTCCTTTAATAGTTCCTTCAATCTTGATAAATTGTCCCAATGATTTCAAAGTTAAATCAGCTGAAATTTCAGAATTAAATTCATTCATGAATTCATTGAATTCATAAAAAAGCGTGCCATTTACTTCTTGTTCAATATCTTCAATTAATATCTTATGCACAAGGCTCCTCCTGAAGAAGCAAACCAGCAATCTGTGTTGAAACAAAACAAAGTTTTCTAATTGGTCCAATAGGTTCTTTTTCAACTAAAACTGGTGTTGGACTTTTCATAAGCTGCTTTAATTCAGAATATACTGCTTGAGGGTTATCAAAGTACATTACTATTGGTGTTGCAGAACCTTTTAAGAAAAGTATTACAGCTGTTCTGGTTTTTTGTGGCGTTCCAAATTGTTGAACCATTTTTGTTCTCCTTTTTTCTTTTGCACTGTTGTATTATACTATAAAAACAGTGATAAAGTGAATAGGTGAATAAGGAAGCACGAGAAAAATGTTTAACAATATAAATGAAATATTACAAAATGATGGGGTTATTGC
>JAGBXP010000022.1 GCA_017629215.1 bacterium
TAAAAAAGGTTAGCATTATTAGGGATGAGATTTCTCTTGGATTTGCTCCACGCTCCCAGAGTTTCGCCCAAGAAGCCCTGCTTTAACAGGCTCAATCTACTCGCTATCCTGACTTGCGCTATGTGCATCGTCCGTTGTATTTTGAAATTCGATTAGAGAAGAAAGATCTGTAAGTTTGATAATTTTATAAAAAGCTTGCAATTATAAATGTTACAAAAATTACAAGTAATAATAATATAAGTGAATATATAAGAATTCTTTCGACTTCTTCTTTTAAGGAATATTTTTCTTTATCTTCTACCAAAATTATTCCACTTCTATGGAATTTAAATAATACTGTAAATAAAGGAATTAGTAAAAATTCTATTATTGGTAAAGGTATATATGTTTTATTAAATTTAGTAATTTCATTGCTATTTAAAAATTGATTAAATTTAGTTGTAAATTCTTCTGCTGTTTTTCTTGTAATAGAATAGTCACGGATGTGAATATCCCCTCTTTCTTTTCCATAAAATGTATTCTTTTTAGAATCTTTTAATTCAAAACCTATATTGTATCCCTGAAATATGCTCGCTCTACCTCCAGAAGATTTCCAAGTAACAACATTTTGTATTTTATCAATATGGACAACATGAAATTCAGGCCAATAATGACCTTCGCTTTTCGGTTTAAATAAGAAATTTCTATATACACAACACTGGTTAGTCCTTTTGTCACATTTTATTGTAGAAACAGGGTACGCAAATACCAGAGAAAAGCAAAATAATAAAAGTAGTAAAATTAGAAAATAACGAAAAAAAATATCTGTTATATTTTCTTTTTTCTTTTTATCTATACAATATTCGTAAAATAATTCTTTTATTTTTTCGTTATCCATATAATTAATTATAACAAAAATGATTTTATTTTTTACAAACAAAATTGAAAAGTTGTTTTTAAATTACCTGAAAAGAGTCGGAAGCTGTGTTCCCCTTAAATGAAGTTTAAGTCCAATTTAAACGGAAGTTAAACACTTCCCCTAAAATATAAAAAACGTCTCTCAGGTAATTTATTTCAACTGAGTTAATTATAAATATCCACCACCCCAAATATAAATATATAGTAATACACAGCAAGTAGGGTGCATTGTTAATGCACCAAAACAGGCTTTAATCCGATATTTTGCTTAAATAGATTTTCTTGCAAAAAGTGGAGACTGAGGATGAATTTTGTCTCTTAAAAAGTGTGAAAAATATGCGAAAAAGTCTCCGACTAGCCGGCAAGAGGCGCAAACACGGGGCTTCCTACAAAAAATTCCGCCCGCACAATTGTCGGTCGGAATAAATACAGGAGAAGAAGGGATTCGAACCCACGGTGGAGTTGCCCCATTTTAGCATACTGTATCATTCTTTATCGTACTAATAGTATTGCTCTCTTTCTACATAGTATCAAGTGTTTTAGTAAATATCTTATCATTCGAACACAATCAATTTTTCTTATATCCCTAACATATTTACCCCTAGGTTTAGATGTAAAATTTTCTTAACAATTCTTAGATGAATTTTAAAAAAATATATAATGAAATTATGAAAAAACTTATTGCCATATCAATTTTAATATCTGCTTTAACTTGTGCTTGTACAAATACAGGGACGATTATTAAGCCCAATGCTGAACAACAAGTCCAAGAAGAAGTCCGCAATATTCACCCTATCGATAAAGCTATTCAAGATTGTATATCGAAGCAAGATGCTACGCACGAAATGAATAAATGTGTTTATATCGCAATGGATTCTTGGAGTAAAGAAATTGATAAATATCTCAATCTTCTAAAATCTGTTACAACAGAAGAAGATTATAATAATATTTTAAACGCTCAAAAAGACTGGGAGACTTATAGAGATTCTGAATTTGAAGCAGTAAATGTAATCATGGAAAAACAAGGAACTATGTTTCTAAATTCTACAGTCGGAATGAAATCTGCGCTCATTAAAGAAAGAGCATTATTTTTAAAAGAATTCTACGATACATTATCCTATAAAAACTAAAGTACAACACACAAATTAACAACTCTTAGAGATAAATCCAAAACTACCATCGCCGTAAAGCGCACATTTGGCGGGGTAAAAACGTTTCAAAGCCTTGCTGCGCAAAGCTTTGAGGTTTAAATTCAGAGGGGATGAGATTCGAACTCACGGTGGAGTTGCCCCCACACGACCCTTCCAAGATCGCACCATAAACCACTCGGACACCCCTCTTTGATTTATGAAATTTATTATACAAAAACCTAAAATTATTGTAAACCAATACAAAAAAAATTCTCATCTGAATAGATGATTTAATAATCCTTTAATATTGTTATTCTGTTATATGTTAAGAAGTCAATACATAGTAGAAAGGAATAGTATGGCGAAAATTATTAAGGTAGGTTCGCAAAATCCTACATTTACCTCCACTAAAACTAAAAAGGCTAGTTCTATTCAAACTCATAGAAATTCAAACGAAGCAACTAACCCTTTTAAGTTTACTAATTTTGAAGGAAACACTTTGCAATTTGCAGATGTTTTCGAAGGTTTTAAACCTCAAAAAACAAACAAACTAAGAATGATTGCTGCTTCTGTTACTGGAAGCATGAGTAAAGTTAAATCTATCATACCTGAATCTATTGTTAATTTCGCAAAAAGAGTTGTAGGTGGTATTTCTCAAGCTTGGGATTACGCTAAATCTACAAATGTTTCTGATGCAATTTTAGCTATTCCTGGAGCTAGAAATATTAATGATGGTATTAGAAGAAATGTAGAAGCTACAAAAGAGTTCTTAAATACACCTGTTCATATACCAGGTCTAGATACTATTAAATCTCAAATAAATGCTACTCGTGAATTTTTCAATACACCTATGACATTCTCAGCTTTTGATGGCATTACTGAAAAAATAAACAACATGGCATCTAAAATTTCTTTCCAAGGAAAGCAAAAATATGCAAATATGTCTGTGGCTGAAATTGAAAACGCTTGGAAAGAAATCATGGCAGCTGAAGGAGGAATCGAATAATGAATAGAAACGTACTAGAAATTATCGATGCTTTAACTGCTCACGAAGATAAGGATTCAATCCGTGTTTTAGAAGAATTAGGTACTAATTCTCCTGATAACGAAGTAAGAGAATATACTTCTCGTGCATTAGTTAGAAAAAATGTACATGATTCATTAAAAATTGTTATCATAAACCAAGGTAAAGGTATTAATGACCTCTCTCCTGCTGTTGCTATGAGTACAATTAATGAAATTCTAGCATTAAAAGATAAATCTGAAGTTGTAAGAATTTTAGATGATACTATTAATTTACACTCAGACGAATCTGTTAAAGAAAATGCTCGTTCAGTAAAATCATTATTAGCATTGAGCTAAATATAAGTTTTAATATAAAAAAAGGCTCGTAATCACGAGTCTTTTTTTTATGTATTCCAACAAATTGCACCATCTCCTAAAATTTCGTTACAAATTTTGAAATGATTACAGGTTAAAAACCCGTTTCTTGCTGAAAATGGAGAAGGATGAGTTGTGTCTAATGTGTAGATATTGGGTTTATTTGTAAAACAAGCTCCTACTGTTTGTGCATAGTTTCCCCAACGCATAACAATTAATATTTTATTCCTTTTAATTAATATCTCAAAAATGTTTTTAATTACAGGTTCCCAAAGTTTTGTATGTTCTTTTAGTAACTTAGCATCTTTTCCTTCAAATGTTAAAGAAGTATTCAGTAATATAACTCCTTGTTTTCCCCATTCTGTAAGTGTATTTGAAGAATAATTACCTTCGGGATAATCCTCTTTAAGCTTTTTAAATATGTTCTTTAAACTTGCTGGAGTCTTAGAGGATAGGCTAGAAAATGCTAATCCGTGAGCATGTTCTGAGCTTGGGTATGGATCTTGTCCAATAATAAGCACTTTAGCATTATCTAAAGATGTTAACTTAATTGCGTTTAATATATCATCCTGTTTCGGTAAAATTTCGCAGATTTTTCTTTTTTCTTCAATCTTTAGCATGATTTTTGAAATCAAATCTATATCAAGACCTGCATTAATCCAGCTAGAATCAATACCAAAATTGTTAGCCACATAAACTCCTTCCAAGTTATTAATTCCGATTATTTATTAGCTCTAACAAGTGCCTTATTAAATAGTTGTTTATAGTAATCCATGTTGATATTTAGATTTTCACCTATTTCAAAAAGCATTGTTACAAGTTCTCTATCAGCTGAACAAGTCATGTTTTGTATTAGTTCTTCAATATTAGTTACAATTTTTGAGAAGAAGTAATTTTGTGCTTCTGCAATATCAACGCTTAGTTCTAGTTTTGTTATGCAATCTAAAATTTCTAGCGTAGCCTCAACTTGTTGTAGGTCCAGAGCATAAGCCAGTCTGCTAACGTTTTGCGCAATTTTCTTACTGAAAATTTTGGCAGTAGGAGCTTTATCTATCTCAATGCCAATTCTTTTTGCTTCAAATATAATATCAGAACCTTGTTGCAAAATATCTCCATTAATAAAACCTTTAGAATCAACAAAAAGCTCGTTAAACTGTTTTGTAAGTACATATTGTGCCGAGATTTTGAATTCGTGAGGGATATCAAGTCCGAGAGTTTGCATGTGATAAATAGACCCTTTCCCTTCGTTATACATAGATTCATAAGTGTTTGCAAAGTTTTTCAATTTACCTTTAAGCATTGTTTGAAGAATTTTTCTACGTTCTTCTATAAAAATATCTTTAAGCGTAAAATATTCTTTACCAAAATAATTATCAATGGTTCTGATTATTTCTGTAAGTGGTGAAACAAGATAAGTTCTAATTAGTTCTTTTCTTGTCTCCATAAAGTTGTCAGAATATTCTTTTATTGCACAATGGAAGTCTCCTCCAGAGAATTGAAGTAATGAAAATACAAGGTTAGATTTTTCTAATGTAACCATTGATTTTACTTCTATATGTCCAATAACTAATTTAGAATTTCCTTTGACAACTTTCTTATAAGAATGTTTTTTGATTTTATAACAATAGACCATTTCTTCATCTTCTATATCGGTATAAAGAGAAGATATTGCCCAAAGACTTACGATTTGTTTTGGTGTAACTACAGAAGGTTTGACAAATCTTTCATAAACATCTTTACCTGTGCCAAATTCAGCAAGATTGCTTTGAGCTTCTGATAATATTTCTAAAAATCTTGGTTCAAAATCTTTTTTAGTAAATGATTTTGATAATTGCATTACACGAGCAGCATATTTCATAATCTGTACAGTTTCTATACCTGAGATTTCTGAGAAAAACCAACCACAGCTTGTATACATTAGCATTGCTTGTCGTTGGATTTCTAAAAGCTCCATTGCTCTAACTTTTTGTTCATTTTCAAGCTCTGGAACAAAAAATTCTTCTTGGAAGGATTTAACACTTGCCTCGCTTCTATCTAATATTACGCTGATATAGTTATCTCGAGCCAGTTCTGGATTTAAGAAATATTTTTTACCAAACTTTTTAAATAAAGCAACAGTTTCATCCCTAAGATAATCTAACGCTTCTCTTAAAGGTTTTCTCCATTTCTGGTTCCAGCCTGGATGGCCTCCTGTTGAACAACCACAATCATCTGACCAACGCCCAACTCCGTGGAAACAACTCCAAGATGAAACAGGTTTTAAGTCTACTTCCCAATTACTTCTATATTTTTCTAAATATTCACCGTAATTTGTAACAATAAAACCAGCGTCTTTAACTTTTAGTTTCATGACATAAGCTAATGCCATATCACCAAATTTTGTATGATGTCCATAGCTTTCGCCATCAGTTGCAATATTTATCAATTGAGGATAATTTCTAAGAGTCGAAATCCCATCATTCAGTCTGTTAATAAACTTATTGCCATCTTTTAATAGCTCATCAAATGCAACAGATTTTGAAATTGCACCATCATAGAAAAATAAATCAATAAACTTACCAGGTGCAGATTTTATATAATATCTATAAGATCTGGCAGGATCTATATTACCCCAACTTACGTCTTGCCAGTTTTCTTCACCATCTTTTCTAATTCTTTGAGCTTGGTATGGTGAAAGTATTGTAAATTTTATACCATTTTCTACAAGCACCCTTAATGTATCATCGTCAACAGCTGTTTCAGCTAACCACATTCCTTCTGGTTCTCGTCCAAATCTATATTCAAAATCTTTTTTACCCCATTTAACTTGTGTTTGTTTATCTCTTTCATTTGCTAAAGGCATAATTATATGATTATAAACTTGAGCGATTGCATTTCCATGTCCATTATGTAATTTACGACTTGTAATGTCAGCTTTTATTATGCGTTCATAAGTCATTGGCGCAAATTCTTCAAGCCAAGACAACAATGTTGGACCAAAATTATAACTCATATATTCATAGTTATTAACAACATTCAATATTTGATTTTGAGAATCTACAATCTTAGAAACAGAATTTGGATTATAACACTCATTGTTTATTCTTTCATTCCAATCATGAGCTGGCAAAGCACTATCTTGTTGTTCGATAGCTTCTAGCCATGGATTTTCTCTCGGTGGTTGATAAAAATGACCATGTACCGTTAAGAAAACTTTATTTTTATCTTTTTCAAGATTTTCCATATATTCATTAAACTCCATTATTATCTGTTGCTTTTTTTATTAAAATCAAATTTGATACATCTATCCAAGCATCATCTAAGGCATCTGAAAATACAACTCCAGAAACCTGGATTTCATCATTAGATTTTAAATCAATATGTTTTTCAGCTTCTTTTCTTTTTATAAAAAGCTTTAATTCTGAAAGAGGAATGTCAAAATTAGTATCATCACGTTTGATTAAAAAAGAAATATATTCTTCTGAAGATTTAAAAGCTGGTTTATAATCTAGACCTAATGTAGAAAATTTATCAAACCTAGCTTTAAAAGTTACATTTTTATTAAGAAAACTTCTTGGAGAAGCTACAATTTCTAATGGTAAAGAGTTTGGATTACATACTACAGTTGTAGCTTGTTGTGGAACTACAGTTTGTGCAGTTGCTTCGTCAGTACATATATTACTTGTTGTTAATATTGTTGCACATACAAGTATTAAACAATATGTTTTGATATATCTGTAAAATTTCATTTATTCACCTCTTCTTCAGTTCTTATTGTAACATGTATTATTAATAAAAATCAATTTGATAAACAAATTGTTTTCTGGTATATTATAAAATATGAAAGACATAGAAACAATTAACCGAGAGAGAATTGAAAGAAATAATCTTTCTCAGTATAAAAATTTAATTGAAACAATATCAAAAGTTGAGTATAAGAAGTTCTCAAAACTAGGGCTTATTGAGTTACCAGAAGTAATAAACCTTGCAAATTATACAGTTCATTTTTTAATTAATAATGGTAAAGGTGAGTATACAGACGCATATTTAATAAAGGCTATTAAATGGGCTGTTAGGAACGAAATGCGACGTAGATTTAAGTGGCACGCATCAAGAAATGATGAAGTTACTGAACAAGAACAAATCAAAGATGCTGTCTATAAAACAATTCTTTCTATAGAAGAAATGGCTGAAGCTGAAAATCCAACAATAATAAAAGATACAAGCCGTAGTCCAGAGGAAAAGGCTGAGATAATAGAGCTTAAAAATCGTATTCGTGAAGTGATGAAATATCTTCCTCAAAGAGAACAAGAATTAATAGAAGCAAAGTTTTTTTACGATAAAAAATTAAAAGAAATTTCTACAGAGTTTAATATTTCTCAATCAAGAATTTCAAGAATTATTCAAAATGGTTTAGACAAGATTAAAAAAGAGTTATTACGTCAAGAACAACTTGAAGAGAAAGGGATATAAAAGGCTTGTAAGCTTCTTTTCTTATTTCTGAGTCTCTTATTTAGCGATAAAATTTGCAGTATAAATGAATAGGGAAATTTAATGAAAAAAGTATATATTGAGACAATGGGTTGCCAGATGAATAAATCTGATGCTGAACGTATGTTTGGTATGCTAGAACATTTGGGTTATTATCAAACAGAAGAAGCAAAAGATGCAGATATGCTTATTATTAACACTTGTTCCGTAAGACAATTATCAGAAGATAAAGCGTTCAGTGCTATTGGTGTTTGGGGCAAATGGAAAAAAGAAAAACCTGATTTGAAAATTATTTTTGCAGGCTGTGTAGCTCAACAAGTTGGAAAACGTATTTTTGCTAGAGCTCCTTATGTCGATTTAGTGCTTGGTACTCAAAGATTATATGAATTACCTAATTTAGTGAAAAGAATTGAAGCTGGGGAAAGAATTGTATCTACAAATGAAGAACAATTTGAAGAATATGATATTCAAATTAATCGTGTAAAATCTGTGAATGCTTGGGTTCCGATTATGGAAGGTTGTAATAATTTCTGCTCATACTGTATTGTTCCTTATACTAGAGGAAGAGAACGCTCAAGAAATCCAGAATTAATTTTGACTGAAATTAAAAAAGCTCTTTCTGAAGGTTTTAAAGAAATTACACTTCTTGGACAAAATGTTGATAGCTATGGAAAGGGCTTAGTAAAAACAGAAAACGGGTTTAAAACAACAATTGATAATGTTTGGGCTACTGATGACGAAGGTAAAACAATTAATTTATCCTGGCTTTTAAGAAAAATCAATGCATTAGAAGGTAAATTTAGAATTCGTTTTGTAACATCTTATCCTACGGATATTACTGATGAATTAATTGATACAGTAATTGAGTTGGATAAAGTTTGCGAATATTTCCATATTCCAATGCAACATAGCGATGATTATACATTAAAGAAAATGAATAGAAAATATGATTATGCTACATATAAAAGAATAGCTGACCACGTGCGTTCAAGAGTTAAAGATGTAACAATCACAAGTGATTTTATTGCAGGATTTCCTGGTGAAACAGAAGAGCAATTCCAGACAATGCTAGATAGAATGGAAGAATTAGAGTTAGATTATTCTAATACAGCTGCATATTCTCCTCGTGAGAGAACTGTTGCTGCAAAATGGACTGATTTATATGTTGATGAAGATGTGAAAACAGAACGTCTTGCAAGATTAAATGAGAAAAATAGAGATTGTTGTTTGAAATCTAATCAAAAGTACCTTGGTCGTGAATTAGAAGTTCTTATTGAAAACTTTGAAGACAGAGGAGAAAAAGGGACTGTTATTACAGGCAGAACTCGTAATAACAAGATTGTTCACATTCCTCATGATAAAGATCTAACAGGTGAGTTTGTTATGGTAAAAATAACAAATGCAAGAACTTGGTATTTGAACGGAGAACTTATATAGAGAATTTGCAAAAGGAGTATATTCAATGAGAATTCAACAACAAAATAGCTATAATCCAAACATGAAAGCTTTGTATTTTACAAAAACAATTCCGATGAGAAGCGAAGCTATAGATTATATAAACCCAAAAATAACAAAGTCAGGAATAAAATATGTTGAAGATAACTCTGCTAAATTAACTCCTATTATGAAAGAAGCTTTTGCAGAAAATCGTTTTATTAAAAATTTAGCTGAAAAGTTTGATGTTTTTGTACAATATTTGGGTGAAAGTTTTAGCTTCGATAGCTTTGGTTCTTCAACATCAATTCATGTCGTACGTCAAGAAGATAATCAAGTTCTTTCAGACTCTTACATTTTTACTGCGAATGATAAGTATACTCCAGAAGGAGCTCGCTATAGATTGCTTGATAAAATAAGAAGTGAACAGCATATTGATAAATCAACCTACAAGCTTGGTAAATAAATATGAAAAACATCAGACAATCAAACATAAACATACATAAAGATGCTTGGGTTGAAATTAATCTTGAATATTTAGCCCAAAATATTCAAGCTATAAAAAAAATGATACCTCAAGATAAAAAAATGATGGCGATAGTTAAAGCAGATGCCTACGGACACGGTGCTCAAATGCTTGCACAAACTATGCTTGCCTCAGGTGTTGATTGTTTTGGAGTATCTTCAATAGACGAAGGACTTGATTTAAGACAAGTAAAAATTAAAGCTCCGATACTTGTTGTTGGGGCAGTTCCTGTGTGGGCAGTTGAAACTGCGGTACAAAATGATATCGCAATTTCAATATTTAATGATGCTCATTTAAGCGCTTGTGAAGAGGTTTATAATCGTACAGGAATTAAACCTCGCGTTCATGTTAAAATTGATACCGGCATGAATAGAATTGGAGTAAGACCAGAAGTAGCTGTTGATTTTATAAAAGAAGTAAGCAACGCTAAATATCTTAATTTTGAAGGTATATTTACACATTTAGCTTCTGCAGAGGAATTTGAACCAACAAGGGAACAGTTTAATGCTTGGGATGAAATTCTTGCTCAGGTCGATACAACAAACTTACTTTTGCATATTCAAAATACTGCAGGCACTTTTACTTACGATATAAATTCAAATATGGTAAGAATTGGAATCTCTTTATATGGCCTATATCCTGAATTACCTTCTGGAATAAATAAGCCAAAATTGAAGCAGATTATGAGCTTAAAAGCTAGAATTACAAATATCCATGAACTACGAGCTGGAGAAGGCGTAAGCTATGGACACACATACAAAGCTTATGAATCAACCCGCATTGCAACAATTCCAATTGGCTACGCTGATGGCGTATCTCGACTTTTATCAAACAAAATAGAAGCAATTGTGAACGGAGAAAGAATTCGCCAAGTCGGAAATATCACAATGGATCAGATGATGTTTGATTTAGGTGATACAGAAGCTCAAGTCGGAGATGTTGTAACATTATTGGATGATAAGCATTTTTCTCTTGATACTTGGGCAGAAATTTTGGGAACAATAAATTATGAACTTACTTGTAGATTAAAAGTAAGGTTGCCAAGAGTTTATACAAGATAAGATTTAAAACAAAACCACCCTTCTTATTATAGAAAGGGTGGTTTTTTATTATTTAATGTACTTAATATATTATTTTTAAGCTTTTGGCATTTTATCTTTTAATTTATTAAATGCTTCCATAAGGTCTTTATCAGAAAAATTTTTCAATATTTCTTTTTTGTTGTTACGGCTCGGAATATTAACTTCTTTTCCTGCAAATAAGTCTCTAGCCATTTTGGTTACTTTGCTTAAAAGTTTATCTACTTTTTTTACTTTCAACGCGCCTTCTTCTTTTATATCAAATATTTCAGCAAGCTTTGGTAAATCAGCTTCTATATCCGTTGCACGAGCGTTTCCATTTTTCCCAGAATATTTTATTATACCATTTTTTAATGAGCTTGAGAATTCTGCATTTTGTAATGTCGGATTTTGTGCAAAATCTTGCCAATTTCTAATTTTAAGTGCATCGTCAAAGTTTCCTCGCAATTTTATTAAACTATTTTCTGTTCCTGCGCCTGTAATTGAACCATAGATGTTAGCAATTGGTTGTTTTCCATCCCTTAGATTAAATGCACCTACAACGTAGCCTCTATCTGAAGCTTTATAAGCAACATCTGCTTTTAAATTTTTATATCCTGCAAGCTTTTCTGCCAACTCTGTATTTCCCTTTGAGACACTATTCATTATCTGTTTTTTCCCTAATGTTAATTTAACAGATGAGCCTGTTAATCTTTGTATCCCTTTAATTAGACCTGTTATATTTGCCATAATTTTCCTCCTTTTTCTTTGTGTAATACTAATAATTTTTGTTATAAGATATTTTCTAAAATATCCTCGTTTTTTTATTTGAAATCGATTTCATAATTTATATTTATATAAAAACATTTAATTCTTCATAATTGCCTAAATATTCAATGTAAAACTTCTTAATTTTATGAAATATAGAAATGGTAATACATTCCAGCTTCATAAAACTTAATATATTATGATTTTGTAAGTTGAATTTTTGCAAAAAATAGATGTTTTACTTCTAAAGGAATAAAAATGGATATAAAAAAAGAGCTTGGTGAAAAAATAAAACGTGTAAGAAAATTGAGAAATTTAACTCAAGAAGAGCTTGCTGAAATGGTTGATATTTCACCAAGAAGTCTTAGTAATATAGAGGTGGGAACTTGTTTTGTTAAATCTGAGACATTGGAAAAAATAATAGATTCGTTAAATATAACAACAGAAGAGTTGTTTGCGAATGATCATATAAAGACAAATCAAGAATTGATTTATGAAATAGATAAACTTATAAATAAAGCTAAAAAAAACACAAATACTTTAGAAAAAATTTATAGAATTTTGCGTTGCATAGTTGATGACGTCTAGGTTTTTTATAAAAAAAGTGCTAGAATTAAACTATGCTTAATTTATTTAAACAAAATCATCCAAAAGGGTTGTATTTATTATTTTTTGTAGAGATGTGGGAACGTTTTTCCTTTTATGGAATGCGTGCGCTCATTGTTTTGTATATGATACAAACTCTTATGTTTTCAGCAGAAAAAGCTGGTAATATTTATGGCTGGTATACAGGCTTAATATATTTAACACCATTAATAGGTGGATATATTGCAGATAGGTATTTAGGGCAAAGAAAATGTATTGCAATAGGTGCAATATTAATGACATTAGGCTTGTTTTTATTGGCGTTTGGTCCTAAAACTTTATTCTTTATCTCATTATTTCTAATGATAATCGCAAATGGATTTTTTAAATCAAATATAAGTTCTGTATTAGGATTATTATATGGAAATGATAATGATAAAAAAGACTCAGCATTCACAATTTTTTATATGGGAATTAATTTAGGAGCGTTTTTCTCTCCGTTAGTTTGTGGTACTCTTGCTGTAAAATTTGGTTATGAATATGGATTTGCAGCAGCAGGTTGTGGAATGTTAATATCTCTTATTTTATATAAGAGCTTGGAAAATAAATTACTTGGAGAAAGTGGAAAATATCCAATCAAAACAATTAACAACATAGAGCAAGATTTTGATAACACAGAAAACCAATCCAAATCTCTTAAAGCTCTATTAGCTCTTATGATATTTACTATTCCATTTTGGGTATGTTTTGAACAAGCAGGTTCATCATTAACTCTTTTTGCAGAGTATCATACAAATCGTAATTTATTTAATTTTGAAATCCCTACAGGTTATTTCCAATCATTAAATCCGTTATTCATAATAACATTAGCGCCTTTAATAAGCTTTCTATGGGGATGGCTAAGAAAATATTCTAAAGAACCAACTTCAGTTGAAAAATTTAGAATAGCACTGCTTTTAATCTCTTTTTCTTTTTTAATACTAACCTATGCTGGCTTTTTGTCTGAAACAAACTTAGTTTCTCCATTATGGTTGGTTTTAGCATATTTTATAATGACGATTGCAGAATTGTGTTTATCACCAATAGGCTTATCTCTAGTAACTAAATTAGCACCTAAAAAGTTTTTATCACTTGTTATGGGATGTTGGTTTTTAACTAGCTTTTTAGGAAACCTTATTGCTGGATTTTGGGGAGGGAAATTTGAAACGCTGACAACCGTTCAGCTATTTGGTGCGCTAACGGTTTTATCATTCATAACAGGATTAATTCTTGTATGTTTTATTCCTCGATTTAACAAATACATGAAGAATTAATTTATTTAACGACTTCAAGAGTTTTATAATCATTCAAATATGGTAAATGCGCTTCGGTTATTAATTCTCCTGGTAATAAAATAGAAATTCCTGGAGGACATTCTGCAACAAGCTCTGCTGAAATTCTACCAATAGCATTTTCTTTCGCAATAACCTCTTTTTCTGCATAATAAGCTTCTCTAAGGCTCATTCTTATTATTGGTTCAAGCATTGGCATGTGCTTACGTTTTTCTAAATAATATATGTCTTTATACTCACTTTTCGAGATTTTTTCTAAACAATCAGCTAGATATGCAAAATCTGAGCGTTTATTACCTAAATTACAAAGTAATAAAACTCCAATATCTGAAGCAGATTCTACTTCTATATTAAAATCAATTTCTAAAATAGATTCTAATCTCTTACCAGATAAACCATCCATTTTAATAAATATTTTAGTAACATCAGTTTTATAACCAAAATCTGCTTTAAGCTGATGTAAGCCTTCAATTTTATCTAATCTTTTTCTAAGATATTTAGCATTTTCAATCGTACGTTCTAATAACGCTTGACCTGATCTTGATTGCAAATTAGCTCTTGCGGCATCAAGACTTGCTAATAACATTAATGAAGGACTGGTCGTATGTAACATTTTTAATGCTTTTTCAACTGCATCTGCGTTAATTAATGACTCTTTTGCTATATGAAGCATAGAGCTTTGAGACATACTACCACCAGTTTTATGAAGCGAATGTAATACAGCGTCTGCGCCTAGTTTTAAAGCTGTTTCAGGAAGATGTTTATTAAAATTCCATAAACAGCCATGAGCTTCATCAACAACAAGTGGTACTCCATATTTTTTACAAACTTTGCTTATCGATTTTATATCAGAAACAACTCCTTCATAAGTTGGGTTAGTTATCCAAACTAAGCCTACATTATTATTTTCTTGGAGATGTTTTTCTATTACTTGAGCATCAAGATTTCCCCAAATTGACCAATCTTCAATTCTATTAGGACATATCCATATTGGCTCTGCTCCTGATATCATTAACCCTGTTAGCGCTGAACGATGACAATTTCTATTAATAATAACTTTTTGACCAGCTTTTGTACAAGCCATTCCAATTGCCATATTACCCGCTGTAGAACCATTCAATAAAAAGAAGGTTTTTGATGCACCAAACGCTTGAGCTGCGAGTTCTTGTGCCTCTCCTATTGGTCCAGTAGCAGGGTGCAAAGTCCCTAAATTGTCAAATTCATCAGTTGTGTCAACATTAAGTGCTTTTTCTCCAATAAGTTTTTTGAAATCAGAAAAAATTGCTCTACCTTTTGTATGTCCAGGAATGTGAAACTGATATGATGGATATTCAACTGAATTTTTCAAAGCTTCCACAATTGGAGCTTTTACTTTTACAACTTCATTAATTTTCAATTCTTTGTTGGTTTTTATGCTAGTTCTTGACAATTATGAATTCCCTTTTGCTAATAGCTATTTTACTAATGTATATAATACACTAAATTTTTTAAATTTGCTATTTAAAAGGGTAATTATATACAATTCTTAATAAAACAAATTGAAATTATTGTTGTTCCATTTTTTTAGCTTTTCTACCAACAAAAAATTCAATCATGCACATTAAAGAAGCACTCATGCCTGTAAGGATAGCAGCAGATAATAAAGCACTATTTCTTCTAAATTTGTTAGCAATTTTTTTGATTACATTAAATTGTTTTATATCAATTTTCCCTTCTGTGTAAACTAATTTACCTTTTTCATTACAGCATTTATCATAAAGCTCTCGTACATGTGATTTTTCACAATCGTTTTTAGCAACTTCTTTTAATTTTGTTTTACCTTCTTCTATAGTTTCAACATTACCAAAAAGGTCTTTTATAGATTTATCACAATCAAGCTTGTTATCTTTTAAAAAGTCATCTAAGCCCTCTTTAGTCAAACCTTCAATTTTCTTTTCAAGTTTTGTGTAGTCTGGTAATGTTTCAGTTTTAATATCTAGACCATCTTTAACAGAAGCTACGAATGAATCAGATAACATATCAGTATTTTTATCTAAATAAGGTCTCTTATTAAACATATAATGAATGGCTAACCAGGTTGCACCACCCATACCAGCAGAAACTAATGCTCCTCCATAATTAGCTTTTCGATAATTATTGTTTTGATATTGATTGCTTGGTTGGAATTGAGAAACTTGAGTCATACTACACACCTTTCAAATAATTTGTTACACACAAAAGTATTTTCTACATATATTAAGTATTGTAATTTATAAAAATTGCTAAAGTGTTGCTTTTTTTTTTACAATAGTTTACAATAAACGATATAAAAGAGAGTTTTAAGAATCCAACTAAATAAAATTACCCAAAAAGAAGGAGTAGAGCGATGAAGATATTGTTTGCTGCTGCAGAAGTTGCACCATTCTCAAAGGCAGGGGGGCTTTCTGATGTTGTAGGAAGTTTGCCAAAGGCTTTAGAAAAAGATGCTGAAATTGCAATTTTTACACCATTACATGGTTGTATTGACAAAGATAAATGGGCAATAAAAGAGCTTGATAATTCTGAAATGTGGATAACTTTTGGGAATGCTCCTCATAAGTTTAAATTATTTATGACAAAACTCCCTAATACTAATATTAACGTGTTTTTTGTTCAAAACGATTGGTATTTTTCTTGTTTCCAAGACGTTTATCCACGTTGGTTAGATACTCGTTATGAACACGAAAGATATATTGCTTTTTCACTTGCAACTCTAGAATATGCAAAACAATTAAACTTTAAAGCTGATATAATCCATTCAAACGACTGGCATACAGCAATGATTCCACTTTATATAAAAGCAAATTATAAATTTGATGATTTCTGGAAAGATACTAAAAATGTATTTGAAATCCATAATTTAGCATATCAAGGAATTTGGTTTGAAGATATATTAGATTTTGCAAATATGCGTAAGGATATTGTCTATAATGAATGGGGATGCGAACATTATGGACGTGTAAATTGGATGAAAGGTGCTATAAATTATTCTGATAAAGTACTTGTTGTATCACCAAAATATGCAGAAGAAATTTTAGGCTCAGAGTTTGGTGAAGGCATGGATTATACCCTAAGAGGACATAGAGGCAAAATTGAAGGTATTTTAAACGGAATAGACTACGACGCATTTAATCCAAGCACTGATAAATCTTTAGTGAAAAATTATGACGTAAAAAGTTTTAAATACAAAGAAGAAAATAAAAAAGCTATTCTTAAAGAATTTGGTTTAGAATATAGACCTGAAAGACCTTTAATTGCCTTGATTTCACGCTTGGTAGAACAAAAAGGTATTGACTTAATTCGTCAAGTTGAAAACGACTTAACTCATTTAGATGCGGATTTTATATTCTTAGGCTCTGGTGATAAAGAATACGAAAATCTATTTATTTGGCTATCAAATAACACGCCTAATATTAGAACTTATGTTGGATATAGAGGAGATTTAGCAAATCGTATTTACGCTGGTTCTGATTTCTTCTTAATGCCATCACTATTTGAACCTTGTGGTCTATCACAACTAATTGCGATGAGGTATGGTTCATTA